>NZ_JAQFWP010000003.1 GCF_027706745.1 Nocardiopsis suaedae
CGGGGAGAGCACCACCGAGTACCTCGATGTCGACGTGGACGGGGGCGCCCCGGCCCCGAGACCCCCGAACCGCCCGTATACCCCGAACACCCCGAGCCCTCCGAGGAGCCCGAACCCCCCGAGGAGCCCGGCCCCTGCTCCGAAGCCCAGCAGCGCCAGGGCGACCGGCGCGACAACGACCTGTGGGACATGGTCCCGCTCGACCTGGACTCCGATCCCGGCACCCGCACCTCCAGCTCCGCCCGCTGGACGCTGCCCTCCGGCGGCGAGGTGCGCTGGGCCGGGCTGTACTTCTCCGGCGTCGGCGACCCCGGCGCCGCGTCCGCGCGCATCATGGGCCCCGGCGCGTCCTCCTACTCCGAGGTCGCCGCGTCCGACGTCCGCACCGCCGAGCTGCCCGGCTACACCGCCTACCAGGCGTTCGCCGACGTCACCTCCCAGGTGCGGGCGGGCGGGGGCGGCGAGTGGTGGGTCGCCGACGTGCCCGGGAAGGACGGCGTGAGCACCTACGCCGGCTGGAGCCTGGTCGTCGTCCTGGAGGACCCGTCCGAACGCTTCAACCAGGCCATGGTGCTCGACGACGCCGCCGCGGTCTTCCACGACGACGGGGTGCGCTTCCCCCTCGCCGGGCTGCTGCCCGCGGCCGTGTCGGGCTCCGTGGACGTGGTCGCCTGGGAAGGCGACGCCGACCTGCCCGGCGACCGGGTCCTGCTGAACGGGTCACCGCTCACCCCGTCCGGGGGCGACCGCGACCCGGACAACGCCTTCGCGAGCCATGCGCGGGGCGGCGTCGGCCCGCCGCTGGCCTTCGGAACCGACGTGGTCCGGTTCCCGGCCCGGCTTCCCCGCGAGCCCGAGATCCGCTTGGAGACCGAAGGCGACGCGGTGCTGGCCGGGGTGGTGGCGGTGACGGCCCCGATGCGCACCTGACGGGCGTCCCCCTCCCCGGAGACCCGCCCGTGACGAGGGGCGACGCCCGCCGATCGACGCTCGGCGGGCACCTGCTGTGGCGCCCCGCACGCAAACCGACACAGACTTGGCTAGGCTGTGGGCGGCCTGTCCATCGGCCGGGAGCCGAACACAGGCCGGTACTTCGCGGAGCGGCCCGGTGCGCATGACCGCTCCGGGCGGCTGGACCTTGGGAAGGGGCGGTGTCGCGTGGATCGCTGCGCGCTGTTCGTTGACGCCGGCTACCTCCTCGCCGACGGCGCGATGGCTGTACACGGAACCCGCAACCGCGACTCCGTGTCCTGGGACTACGCGGGACTCGCCCGACTCCTGGAGGAGGTGGCGCGGGACCGTACGGGGCTGCCCCTGCTGCGGTGCTACTGGTACGAGGCGACGGCCGACGGCCGCCGCACCCAGGAGCAGGACGGCATCGCGGACATCCCCGGGATCAAGTTCCGAGCCGCGCGCATCCGTCCGGGCAGACGGGAGGGCGTCGAGAGCTATGTGCAAAGAGACCTGACCACCCTGGCCCGCACCGGCATCCTGTGCGAGGCGGTGCTGGTCAGCGGTGACGAGGACATGGCCCAGGTGGTGGCCGACGTCCAGGACATGGGCGTTCGCGTGACCGTGGTGCACGTGTCCGTCGAGGGCAACTGGACCATCTCGCGGTCGCTGCGCCGCGAGTGCGACGACCTCATCGAGATCGGCGCCGGGCACCTGCGGCCCTACGTCACCCTGCTGTCCGGGGCCGGAACGGGGGAGACCTCCGCCGCCGAGACCACCGCGCCGCTGTCCAACGGGCGCTCCCGCTCGGCCCCCGAGACCGAGCGGCACCCGGTGGAGGCCCACCCCGCCTCGTCGCGGGTGGAGCCGGCCGCCCAGCAGAGCGGCGGCATGGAGGCGGTGCTGGCGGCCACCGGCTCCCACCAGGCGATGGGCGGCAGCGCCATGGACCAGCTCCGGGCCATGCGCCAGACCCTGGACCGGCAGCGCGGCGGCGACCAGCTCGCCCCGCAGACCGGGCCGGACGCGCCCCGGCAGAACACCTCCGGCCCGATCGACGCCAACGGGTTCCCGACCGGGCCGCGCGCGTCGCACGCCGCGCCGCCGCGGCAGGAGCCCCCGGCGCCGCCCCCCGCCGCCCCGGCCACCGGGCCGCAGCCGGCCATGGGCCACCAGCACGGCACGGGGCCCCAGCCCGCCATGGGGGGCTACCAGCACGGCACCGGCCCGCAGCCCGCCATGGGGCACCAGCACGGCACCGGGCCCCAGCCGGGGATGGGCGCCCAGGGCCCGATGGGCGCGCAGCCGGGCACGGGGCCGCACCCCTCCGCCCCGGCGCACCCGGGGACCGGGCCGCAGCCGCCCGCCCACCCCGGCCCGGCGGCCGGACCCGGCCGCGCCGGGCACGGCGACCCCGCCGGGCACGCGGGGCACACCGGGCAGCAGCCCTCGTTCGCCCCGGACGGCTACGGCACCCCGCAGCAGCGGCCGGCGCCGCCCCAGCCGTCCTACGAACGGGAGGCGCCGCCCGGCGCCGCACCTCCGGATCCGCGGTACGGACCGACGACCGGGGAGAACCCCGGGTACGGAGGTAACACCGGGCCAAACCCTATTTTTGGGGCCAGTACGGAGGCTGACTCCCCGCAGGGGAGCGGCACGGGGGGACCGCACGGACCCCCGGGAGGCGGTACTGGCCCCCGGCCCCGACCCAGGGTCCAGCACGGGCCCTACACCGACCCGACCCCCAGCGCGGACTTCGCCCGCGCCGGGGCGTCGGTCGCGCGCACCATCGAGGACGCGGTGAATGTCGCGCGCCAGGAGGGGAACGACTTCGCCGAGTCCATCGCGCGCGACGCGCCCGTCCTGTGGCTGGAGGCGGTGCTCGTCCGCCGCCCCCGGATGCCCTCCGACCTGGAGGCGCGGCTGCTGCAGGGGTCGGCGCTGCCGATCGACTTCCTGCTGCGCGACGAGGTCCGCGAGGCGCTGCGGCAGGGCTTCTGGGAGGCGCTGGAGCGCCACCGGGAATGACCGGGCGCTGCGGGGGCGGCGATGAGCGAGGGAGGCCGACAGTGACCCGAGTGACCACGGCCGATCTGGACCGCCTGGAGTTCCGGGCCGTCCAGTCCGGCGACCATGCCGACGTGGCGGCCGAGCTCCTCGGGCTGGCCAACAGTGTGGACGCGGACAGCGAGGTTTCGCGCGCCGAGCTGTTCGTGCGCGCCGGCGAGCAGTGGGAGATGGCCCAGGAGTTCGACCGCGCCGCCCGCTCCTACCAGCGGGCCATCGACGACGGCGGCACCACCGTCATCGACGCCCGCGCGCTGCAGGCCGGGGCGCTCCTGGAGCTGGACGACATGGACGGCGCCGGGGCCCGCCTGGAGCAGCTCCGCGCCGAGGGGCCGCGGAACCTGCCCACCTTCATCCACATCGCCGAGACGCTGCAGGCCCACGGCGACCTGAAGGGCGCGCACACCTGGTCGACGCTGGGGGTGGAGCGCTTCCGGCACCAGGACGTCTCGCCGTACGTGCACGACCTGCTGATGGAGCTGCTGCGGGTCCGTTTCCGGATCCGCGTCGACCTGGGCCTGGACGAGGACGCCCTGGACCGGATGCTCGACTAGGCGGCGCCGTCCGGAGCGCCCCCGCCGCCCTCCAGCAGGGCGCGGCCCGTGCGGTAGGCCTCCGCCAGGCTGGTGCCCCGGTACGCGGCGGCGGCCAGGTGGGCGATGTGCGCGTCGCCGTTGACCGCGACCGTGTGGGCCAGGTGGCCGAAGAGCGGCGCGTCGGACATGGAGTCGCCGTAGGCGACGCAGTCCTCGGGGCGCACGCCCAGCGCCGTGCGCACCTCCTCGGTGATGCGCACCTTGTCCTCGGGTGTGAGGATGCGCTCCGCGTCGGGCGGGGCGGCGAAGGGCGGTGCGGGGAACGGCGAGGCGGAGATCCGGTCGAAGCCGAACCCGGCCAGCCGCTCGGCGAAGAACGACGGCGACATGGTGATCACCAGGGAGTGCTCGCCGCGGGTGCGGATGTCGGCGCAGACCTCGGCGATGCCCTCCAGGAACGGGCCCGACGCGAAGGCGGTGTCGACGTGCGCCGGGGTCAGGTCCGCCCACACCCCGTACAGGGCGGTGGAGAAGCCGCGGGTGTCCAGCTCGCCCGTGGCGAAGCGGCGTTCCAGGTCGGCGATGGCCTCCTCGGTGCCGCTGGCGCGGGCGATCTCCAGGCTCGCGGTGCTCCCGGCGAGGAGCGTGCCGTCCATGTCGAAGATGTGCAGCCTCGTCATCGGGGGGAAGCCTAACCCGCCGCACCGGCGCGCGCTCCACCCCCCACCCCCCGTGTGAGACACGGCTATCTTGAGGTGGTCGCGCCGGGGTGCCACTAGATGTAGAGTCGCTCCCGCCGACGGTTCGCCCCGGTCGCGCAGACCCGGGCGAGGCAAGAGGGAACCCGGTGCGAATCCGGGACTGCCCCGCAGCGGTGAGTGGGAGACGGCGCGGCCTGACGGCCCGAGAGACCGGGGGACCGGGGCGATCCGGTACCGGGGTCCGCGCCGACCGGACGTCCGCGGGAACGCACTGGGCGCGTGAGCGCCCGGGAAGCGGTGGACGCCGGGCCGACCGGCCATGGGCCGGGTCGGCGCCCGCGAGTCCGAAGACCTGCCGCCGGTGTGCGCCCGCGCGCGCACGTTCGACGGGGCCTCGAGGGCGGGCCGCCGCGAGCCGGGTCCGCCGTGTCCGAGGCAGGGCCCCGCCTCGTGCTTCCCGGCCTCGACTTCCCGACCGGTTGATCGACTACCTGGTGGGAGCGAGCGAATGACCCTCGACACGGAGCCGGAGGCACGGATCGCGCGAGCGGTGCGGGAGGCGGCGTCCGGCCTGGCCGGAGTGCGGCCGGACGCGGTGGAGGCCGAGGCCCGCCGCGGCCTCTACCCCGGCATCCGCGCCGACGAGGTGGACCTGGCGCTGGTCATGGCGGCGCGCAGCCTCGTCGAGGAGGACCCCGACTACTCGCCGCTGGCCGCCCGGCTGCTGCTGGGCTCGCTCCGCCGCGAGGCGCTGACCTTCCTGGCCTCCGCCGACGACGCGGCGGGGCAGGCGGACATGGCCGGGCGCTACCCGGCCTACTTCGCCGACTACGTGGCCCGCGGGGTGGAGCTGGGCCGGCTCGACCCGGAGCTGGAGAAGTTCGACCTGGAGCGCCTGGGGGCGGCGCTGCGCCCGGAGCGGGACCTGGAGTTCACCTTCCTGGGCCTGCAGACCCTGTACGACCGCTACTTCCTGCACAGCGACGGGGTGCGCTACGAGCTGCCGCAGGCGTTCTTCATGCGCGTGGCCATGGGGCTGGCCCTGGAGGAGGACGACCGCGACGCGCGGGCCGTGGAGTTCTACGACCTGCTGTCCTCGTTCGACTTCATGTGCTCCACCCCCACCCTGTTCAACGCGGGCACCCGCCACGCCCAGCTCTCGTCGTGCTTCCTGACCACGGTCGGCGACGACCTGGAGGGGATCTTCAAGGGGATCTCGGACAACGCCCTGCTGTCGAAGTACTCCGGTGGCCTGGGCAACGACTGGACCCCGGTCCGCGGCATCGGCGCCCACATCCGCGGCACCAACGGCAAGAGCCAGGGCATCGTCCCCTTCCTCAAGATCGCCAACGACACGGCGGTAGCGGTCAATCAGGGAGGAAAACGCAAGGGCGCCGTGTGCGCCTATCTGGAGACGTGGCACATCGACGTCGAGGAGTTCCTCGACCTGCGCAAGAACACCGGGGACGAGCGGCGGCGCACGCATGACATGAACACCGCCAACTGGGTGCCCGACCTGTTCATGCGCCGGGTCGAGCAGGACGCCGAGTGGACCCTGTTCTCCCCCGATGAGACGCCCGACCTGCACGACCTCTACGGGCGGGAGTTCACCGAGCGGTACGAGGCCTACGAGCGCGCCGCCGACGAGGGGCGGATCCGGGTGTGGCGCCGTGTCCGCGCCGTCGACCTGTGGCGGCGGATGCTCACCATGCTGTTCGAGACCGGGCACCCCTGGATCACCTTCAAGGACCCGTGCAACCTGCGCTCGCCGCAGCGGCACGCCGGGGTGGTGCACTCCTCGAACCTGTGCACCGAGATCACCCTCAACACCGAGGCCGGCGAGGAGGTCGCGGTCTGCAACCTCGGGTCGGTCAACCTGGCCCGGCACGTGCGCGGCGGTGAGCTGGACTCCGGGAAATTGGAGCGCACCGTGCGCACGGCCGTGCGGATGCTCGACAACGTCATCGACGTGAACTTCTACACGATCCCTGAGGCCAAGACGGCGAACATGCGGCACCGGCCGGTGGGCCTGGGGCTGATGGGCCACCAGGACGCGCTGTTCCAGCTGCGCATCCCGATGGGCTCCCAGGAGGCGGTGGAGTTCGCGGACACCAGCATGGAGCTGATCTCCTACCACGCCATCTCCGCCTCCAGCGATCTGGCGGCCGAGCGCGGCGCCTACGCCTCCTTCGACGGGTCGCTGTGGAGCCAGGGCGTTTTGCCCATCGACTCCCTGGAGTACCTGGCGGCCGAGCGCGGCGGCGACCTGGACGCCGACCGCACCGCCCGCCTGGACTGGGACGGGATGCGCGAACGGGTGCGCGCGCAGGGGATGCGCAACTCCAACGTCATGGCGATCGCGCCGACCGCCACCATCGCCAACATCACCGGCGTCGGCCAGTCGATCGAGCCGATCTACCGGAACCTGTTCGTGAAGTCGAACATGTCCGGCGACTTCACCGTGGTCAACCCCTACCTGGTGCGCGACCTCAAGGAGCGCGGCCTGTGGGACGACGACATGGTGGCGCGGCTGAAGCTGCACGACGGCAGCCTCGGGCCCATCGACCGCGTGCCCGAGGACCTCAAGGAGCTGTACGCCACCGCCTTCGAAGTCGACCCCGAGTGGCTGGTGGACGCCGCCTCCCGGCGCCAGAAGTGGATCGACCAGGCGCAGTCGCTCAACCTCTACATGGCGGCCCCCAGCGGCCGGAAGCTGGACGCGCTGTACCGGCGCGCGTGGAAGACGGGCCTGAAGACCACGTACTACCTGCGCTCGCAGAGCGCCACGCACGTGGAGAAGTCGACGCTCAAGGGCACCGACGGGCGCCTCAACGCCGTGGCGGCGACCCCGGGGGCCGCCCCGGCGGCGGCTCCGGCCGCCACACCGGCCGCCACACCGGCCGCGACTCCGGCGGCGGGGTCCGCCGCCGGGAGCGCGCCGGAGATCGACCCCGACGCGGGCGCGGTGTGCTCCGTCGACGACCCCGAGTGCGAGGCCTGCCAGTAGCCGCCCCCCTGGCCGGGCGGGCGGCCCGTGACCCCGGCCGCCCGCCCCACTCCGCACCGCCACAGCCACCGATGAAGAAGGACGACGGAACACCCATGACGACGGCCCCGGAGACCCACGGCACCGGACTCGGCGCGATCGACCGCGGCGGCGCCCGCGTGAGCGTCGGCGACAAGGCGATGATCAACGCGCGCGCCGACGTGAACCAGCTGCTGCCGCTGAAGTACCGGTGGGCCTGGGACAAGTACCTGGCCGGGTGCAACAACCACTGGATGCCCACCGAGGTGTCCATGCAGGCCGACATCGCCCTGTGGAAGTCGGCCGACGGGCTCACCGACGACGAGCGGCTCATGGTCAAGCGCAACCTGGGCTTCTTCGCCACCGCGGAGTCGCTGGTGGCCAACAACATCGTGCTGGCGGTCTACCGGCAGCTCACCAACCCCGAGTGCCGCCAGTACCTGCTGCGCCAGGCCTTCGAGGAGGCGGTGCACACGCACACCTTCCAGTACATCTGCGAGAGCCTGGGCCTGGACGAGGGCGAGCTGTTCAACATGTACCGGGAGGTCCCCTCCATCACGGAGAAGGACGCCTGGGCGCTGAAGTACACGCAGAACCTGGAGGACCCGGACTTCCGCACCGGCACCCCCGAGGCGGACCAGGCGTTCCTGCGCGACCTGGTGGCCTTCTACGTGATCTTCGAGGGGATGTGGTTCTACACGGGCTTCGCCCAGATCCTCTCCCTGGGGCGCCGCAACAAGATGGTCGGCGTCGCCGAGCAGTACCAGTACATCCTGCGCGACGAGTCGATCCACCTGAACTTCGGCATCGACGTGATCAACCAGATCAAGCTGGAGAACCCGCACCTGTGGAGCGAGGGGTTCCAGCGCGAGGTGCGCACGATGCTCGCCGAGGCCTGCGAGCTGGAGGTGGCCTACGGCAGGGAGACCATGCCGCGCGGCGTCCTGGGCCTCAACGCCGACCTGTGCGAGCGGTACATGCACTTCATCACCGACCGCCGGGCCGAGCAGATCGGCCTGGAGCCGGTCTTCGGCGGCACGGAGAACCCGTTCCCGTGGATGTCGGAGATGATGGACCTCAACAAGGAGAAGAACTTCTTCGAGACCCGGGTCATCGAGTACCAGTCGGGCGGCGGCCTGAGCTGGGACTGACCCGCGGGGACGCGACCCTCCTCCCCGTCGGCGGGGGCGGAGGGTCGTTTCGCGAGGGGGCCGGACGCGCCCGGAAGGGGGCGGGAGGGCAGGGATTACCATGTCCCATGCCCAGCACGACCCCTGTAGCGGCGGGCGACCGCCGACACCAGCTTCGCGATTACCTCCGGACCCGCAGAGCCAGACTCACCCCCGAGGACGTCGGCATGGCCCCCGGAGGGCGGCGCCGCACCCCCGGGCTGCGACGCGAAGAGGTCGCCGTCCTCGCCGGGGTCGGGGTGTCCTGGTACACCTGGCTCGAACAGGGACGCGACATCAACGTCTCGGCGGAGGTGCTCGACTCCATCAGCCGGGCGCTGCGCCTCAACGGCCCTGAGCGGTCCCACCTCTACATCCTCTCCGGGCTCAATCCGCCGCGCGGCCACGAACCCGGGACGGCCACGGTCACCCCGGAACTGCGCAACCTGATCGACGGGTGGATGCCGCGGCCCGCGATGCTGCGCGACCGGTACTGGAACCTGCTCGCCGTCAACGATGCGGCACGGACCGTCTTCGGTTACGGCGACACCGACCACAACTGCCTCATCAGCTTCTTCACCAACGCGATGTACCGGGCCATGTACGTCCACTGGGCCGCGGTCGCCCCTGAGGTCGTCGCGGCCTTCCGGGCCGACGCCGCCGAGTACCTCGGCGACCCCGGTTTCGACCGGGTGGTAGAGGACCTCGGCGCCGTCAGCCCCGAATTCACCGAACTGTGGGCGCGCCACGACGTCGGTGAGCACGTCCGGGTCCTCAAGGCGATCCGGCACCCCGAGGCCGGCGGCATGGTCTTCGACAAGAGCACGGTCACGGTGGCCGACCATCCCGACTGGAGGCTCGACCTGTACAGCCCGAAGCCGGGCACCGGCACCGAGGAGCGGATGGCGTGGCTCATGGGGGCCTCGGCCCGTCCCTGAGGAGGGCCGCTCTTCCAGCCTGGTGGTGTCGGACCCAGGATGAACGAGCCCTGTAGGCCTTCGGCGCGCGCTGCGATTCTCAACGGCATGGCGAACAGCAACGCGCGATTCAACGGCAAGACGGTCCTCATCACCGGCGGCACGAGCGGGATGGGCTTCTCCGCGGCCCGCAGGCTCCTGGACGAGGGCGCCCAGGTGGTCATCACCGGACGGAGCCAGGAGCGGCTCGACGAGGCGGTCAAGGACCTCGACGGCGGCGGGCGCGTCCTCGCGGTGCGCGGCGACATCGCCGACCTGGACGGTCTCGACGCCCTGACGGCCCGGATCGAGGAGGCCTACGGACGGCTGGACGTCGTCTTCGCCAACGCGGGGGTCGCCTCCTTCACGCCGATCGGCGAGGTCACCGGGGCCGAGTTCGACCGTGTCACCGGGATCAACTTCAGGGGCGTCTACTTCACCGTGCAGAAGGCGCTCCCCCTCCTGGCCGACGGCGGGACGATCATCATCAACTCCTCGTGGACCCTGCACAGGGGCATGGCCGGGGCCAGTCTCTATGCGGCCACCAAGGCGGCGGTGCACAACCTCACCCGCACTCTCGCCGCCGAGCTGGGCCCGAGGAGGATCCGGGTCAACTCGGTGAGCCCCGGCTACATCGCGACCGCGATGTTCCACGAGGCCGTCTCCGTCGAGGACCACGACGACATCGTCGCGGACGTGTCCGCGGGGCGCTTCGGGACGGCCGACGACGTCGCGGGGGCGGTCGCCTTCCTCGCCTCCGACGAGGCCTCCTACGTCAACGGCCAGGACCTGGTCATCGACGGCGGCCTGGTCTCGTCCATCGCCGGCCGGGCAGCCTAGTGTGCGGCGGGTTCCGGGTGGGGATCCGCCGCGCTCTTCACCCGCCCCGCCCGCAGTGAATGTGACCGACGCCACCCTGAGGGGGTGGTCCTCCTGTACGGCGGGGGTTCACGGGAGCGGGGCCGGCCGCACGGCGACGCGCCGGGCCCGCTTCCACTGGCGCCGTTTCGTTACCTCGGGTAGACCGTTCGTTTATGGACCACCGAGGAATCGTTTACGAGCGGCACGGCCGGGGCGAGCCGCTCGTGCTCCTGCACGGGCTGGGGCACCGGCGCCAGGCCTGGGAGCCGGTCGTGGACGAGCTGGCCCGGCGGCACGAGGTGTTCGCCCTGGACCTGCCCGGGTTCGGCGAGTCGCCCGGCCCCGGCCCCGAGGGCCCATACGGCATCCCCGCCCTGGTCGACACGGTCGCCGCCTGGTGCGCCGCGGCCGGCCTGCCCCGGCCGCACCTGGCGGGGAACTCCCTCGGCGGCGCCGTCGCCCTGGAACTCGGCGCGCGCGGGGTGGCCGCGTCGGTGACCGCCCTGTCGCCGATCGGGTTCAGCCGCGGCACGGAGCTGCTGGGCAGCCGCCTGATGGTCGGCGGCATGCACGTCGCGACCCGGGTGCCCGCCAAGGCGTGGCGCCGGGTGATCGACAGCCGGCCGGTGCGCACCCTCACCACGCTCGCGGTGCACGGCGGCACGCGCGACCCGTACGGGGAGCTGGCCCGCCTGGACCCGTCGGTGGTGACGCGCGGGTCGCCCTACACCCGTCTGGCGCCCGAGGTGGTGCGCTACAACTTCACCGGGGGGCCGGTCGTGACCTGCCCGACCACGGTGGCCTGGGGCGAGAACGACCGCGTTCTCCCGGTCCGCGCGGTGCGGCGGGTCCTGCGGGCGATCCCGCACGCGCGCGAGGTGCGGCTCCTGGGGTGCGGCCATGTGCCGATGGACAACGACCCCCGGACGGTGGCCCACACCATCCTGAGCACCTGCACGCGGCACCTTCCGCGCACCGCCGCCCCGGCCGCCGCCTCCGCCGCTTGAGGAGGGGCGACCGGCCCCGGACGCGACCCGGCGTACTGTCCGGGTACGGCCGGTTCGCAGGGATTGCGGGGGAGCATCGGCGATTGCGATGATCTGCGGCGTTGTGCGATAGGGGGAACCGGTCCGCCGCCGCGGGCCCTGAGGAGAAAAATCGAACATGGTCGAGCATTTCGCTCAAGGGGCGTGGACCCCGCTAGTGGCGTGCGCGGTATCGGTGCTGGGGTCGTTCCTCGGCCTGAGATACGCATCGCGGGCATTGTCCTCCTCGGGGCGCACCCGGGCGGCCTGGACCGTGCTGGGCGGGGTCTCCCTCGGCGGCGCCGCGGTGTGGTCCATGCACTTCATCGCCATGCTGGGGTTCCGCGTGCCCGGCACTCCGATCCGGTACGACCCGCTGATGACCGCGGCCAGCGCCGCCGTCCCGGTGATCGTCATGACCGGGGCGCTGGCGGTGGTGATCGCCCGCCTCTGGCGCCGCCTGGTGCTGCTTCCCTCCGCCGGGGCACTGGTGGCCCTGGCCATGCTCACCATGCACTACATGGGCATGGGGTCGATGCGCATGGACGCCGAGATGGTGCACCACCCGCTGTTCGTGGCCGCCGCGGCGCTGGTGGCGCTGGCCGCCTCGGTCGGCGCGCTCTGGTTCGTCGGCAAGCGGTGGACGCTGTCGGCGACGCTGGTGGGGGCCGCGCTGCTCGGCGCGGCCGTGACGGCGATGCACTACATCGCGATGGCCGGGGTCGGCGTCGAGTCAGTGGGTGAAGGGGGCGGGGTGCCCGGCGGCGTTCCCGCACTCGGCTTCCTCACCCCCATGGTCATCGGCCCGGGCGCCTTCCTCGTGCTCGGCACCCTGGTCCTGCTGGCCTTGCCCGACGAGCGGCCGGTCACCGGCGGGGCGGCCGCCGCCCGCTAGCCCGGCCGCCCCGCCCCGTGCTCACCCCATCGTCCTGCCCGCGCGCGCGTCGCGGCGCATCAGCCAGAGGAAGAACGGCGCGCCGCACAGGGCGGTGAGGATGCCGATGGGGATCTCCTCCGGGGCGGCGAGCGTCCGCGCGGCCAGGTCGGCGAGGACCATGAACGGCGCGCCGAGGAGGACCGCGACCGGGAGCATCCGCCGGTGGTCGGTGCCCACCAGGAGCCGGGCGATGTGCGGCATCATCAGGCCGACGAAGCCGATCGGCCCGGAGAGGGCGACGAGCACCCCGGTGCCCAGGGACACGGCCACGAACATGGCCGCGCGGAAGCGGTGGACCCGCAGGCCCATCCCGACCGCCGTCTCCTCGCCGAGCTGGATCACGTTGAGCGCGGGCGTCGCCACCGCCGTCACCGCGAGGACGGTGGCCACCGCGGTGGCGGCCAGCGGGACGTCCTCCCATGTGGTCCCGCCGAGCCCGCCCAGGGTCCAGCGCTGCACGGCGCGCGCTGCGTGCGGGTCGCCCGACATGGTGATCATCAGGCTGGCGGCCGCCGAGCACACCTGGCCCACGACCACGCCCGCCAAGATGAGCCTGGTGACGGTCATCCGCCCGCCCGTGCGGGAGAGCAGGTACACGGCGACGAGCGTCCCCAGGGCGCCGAGGAACGCCGCCGCAGGGGTGGAGTAGGCGCCGAACGCGGTCACGCCCCCGACGACGACGGTCACCGCGCCCAACGTCGCCCCTGAGGACACGCCCAGTAGCAGCGGGTCCGCCAGCGGGTTGCGCACGAGCGTCTGCAGCACCGCCCCCACCGCGGCCAGGCCCGCGCCGTTCAGCACCGCCAGCAGCACGCGCGGGGCGCGGGCGGACACGACGATCGCCTCGTGCGCGCGCGGCCAGTCCGGCTCGACCAGCCCGGGGAAGAGGCGGTGCGCGGCGATCCGCCAGGTGTCGGCGGCCGACACGTCCACCGACCCGGCGACCACGCCGAGGGTCGCGGCTGCCGGGAGGGCGGCCGCGAGCGCGCACAGCACCGCGGGCAGGGGCAGCAGGCCGGCGCGGCGGGAAGTGGGCCGGGCGCGCACCGCCTCAGCCGTCCGTGCCGGGGTGGAGCTGGTCGGCGACGTCGGCCACCGCGTCCCCGACGCGCACCCCGGCCACCGCCGACGACAGGGGCAGGACGGCGTACCGCTCCTCTTCCACGGCCGGGGTCCCGGACAGCAGCGGGTCGTCCTCGACCGCCGCGATCTTCTCCTCGACCGGGATCGCCCCGTAGTCGTAGAAGACGATCGCCTCGGGCGACCGGTCGGCGGCGTCCTCGATGGACACGTCGGCGAAGACGTCGTCCAGGTCGGTGAAGACGTTCCGGCCGCCCGCGCGCTCGATGATCGCGTCGCCGATCCCGGAGCCGCCGGAGGTGAAGACGGTGTCGCCGAGGCTGTCCACCACCAGCACGTCCACCGGTTCGGTCCCGTCGAGGCGGCCCTCCACCCCGGCCAGGCGGTCCTCGATCCCGGCGACCAGCTCCTCGGCCCGGTCCTCGGCGCCGAACAGCGTGCCGATATTGCGGATCTCCTGGTAGGCGGTCTCGACGGTGACCTCGTCGGCGCACTGTTCCAGGCTGCCGTAGGTGGCCATCCCGGCGCCCTCCAGCGCGTCCCGCCCCCGCCCCTCGGCCTCGTCGAAGGCGCTGCCGGGGTAGCCGGCGTAGACGAAGTCGGGCTCGGCGGCCAAGAGGTCCTCGAAGGAGGGGTACTCGTCGGCGAGCACGGGGACGCCCTCGTACGCGTCCTCGTACTCGGGCAGGACCGCGTCGTCCAGGTAGGCGGTGCCCGCCATGCGCTCCTCAAGGCCCAGCGCCAGCATCACCTCGGTCGCGTGCTGGTTGAGGGTGACCGCGCGCTCGGGCGGAGCGTCGACCCTCACCTCGCGGCCGCACTCGTCGACGGTGACGGGGTACCCCTCGGGGGAGTCGGCGGAGCCTCCGGAGCCGCCGGGTCCGGCCGCCTGGCATCCGGCCAGCGCGGCGGTGCCGGCCGCGGCCAAAGCGATCAGGCGGGTGCGTGCCGGGCGGGTGCGGGCACGGGGCGTACGTCGGTCGCTGCGGTCGTGGAGCTGCACGTCCGGTCCTCTCGCGGGATCCGGGCGCGTCCGGGGGAGGGCAGGGCAGAGCCGTGCACGTCAGGCGTCCTCTCCGGGGTCCGCGCCCCTGGTCGGCGTCATCGTGCGACGGGACAGTCTCCTGACTCCCGGATCCGCGCGTCGCCCGGCCTTCCAGCGCTCACGCGCCGTGGCCCTGCGTGGGGTCGGCTCCCCGGTCACAGTGGCGGGACCGTGCCGGATTCGCACCGGCTTCCTGGCTCCCGTCGCGCCTCCAGCCTACGGGGGCGGCCGGGCGCGGAACCGGTCAGGTCCCGTGCTGTGCGATCGGACAACTCGCGGGACGTGTTCTGGCCGGTCAGACAACTATGGGGCACGAATGTG
Source organism: Nocardiopsis suaedae (assembly GCF_027706745.1). Lineage (GTDB taxonomy): Bacteria > Actinomycetota > Actinomycetes > Streptosporangiales > Streptosporangiaceae > Nocardiopsis_A > Nocardiopsis_A suaedae. The sequence continues at coordinate 14,675 of NZ_JAQFWP010000003.1, forward strand.
ACGGGCCCGTCTCAAAGCAGTGGTGAAGTGCATATCGGTCATTGCGCCCCACGTCACACCGCGTACAGGATGCGGGGGTCATCACCGTCCTGAACAGGAGAGAAGGAGGCCAGGCGTGGACAAGTCGCTGTTGGCGTCCATCCTCACCTTCGCCGCGTACTTCGTGGTGATGGTGGGAATCGGTCTGTGGGTCTACAAGCGCACCGTGTCGCTCTCTGACTTCGTACTCGGAGGCCGCCGGCTCAACAGCTGGGTCGCCGGTCTGAGCGCGAACGCCAGCGACTTCAGCGGGTGGCTGCTGCTGGGCCTGCCCGGCGCCATCTACCTGTCGGGGCTCGGCGAGGCGTGGATCGCCGTCGGCCTGGCGCTCGGCTTCGCCGGGAGCTGGATCCTCATCGCCGGGCGGCTGCGCGTCTACACCGAGCGCGCCACCGACGCCCGGAGCGGCGGCGAGTCGGACTCGCTGACGCTCTCCTCCTACCTGGAGAACCGCTTCTCCGACCGCACCGGCCTGCTGCGCGGCGTCTCCGCCGTGCTGATCCTGGCCTTCTACCTGTTCTACGTGGCCTCCGGGCTCGTCGGTATGGGCGGGCTGTTCGAGCAGGTCTTCGGTATGAGCCCGGCCATCGCCATCATCGCCGGCGTGTCCATCGTGGTCTTCTACACCTTCCTCGGCGGCTTCCTCGCGGTGAGCTACACCGACGTGGTGCAGGCGGTCATGATGTGGATCGCCCTGCTGGTCGTCCCGATCGTGGCCGTCGTGGCCGTGGTCTCCGACACCGAGAGCGAGGTCGACGGGCTCGGCTCGGTGCTGGGCGGCTTCGAAGGCGGCGGCGTGTTCGACCTCGGGGCCTTCCTCGCGCCGGTGGCGATCATCTCCGGCCTCGCCTGGGGCTTCGGGTACCTCGGCCAGCCGCACATCCTCGCCCGCTTCATGGGCATCCGCTCGGTCAAGGACGTGCCCCGGGCCGGCGTGGTCAGCGTGGCCTGGGCCGTGTCCGCGATGGCCCTCGCGGTGGTCATGGGCTTCTCCGGGGTCGCCTTCTTCGGCTTCGACACCGGCCTGGACGACCCGGAGCAGGTCTTCACCGAGCTCATCCAGGCGCTGATGAACCCGTGGGTGGCCGGGCTGCTGCTGGCCGCCATCCTGGCCGCGGTGATGAGCACCGCCGACTCCCAGCTCCTCGTCGCCTCCTCGGCGCTGACCGAGGACGGCTACCGCGCCTTCCTGAAGCGCGACGCCTCGGCCATGTCCCTGGTGTGGGTCAGCCGCGGCGCGGTGATCGCGGTCGCGGTGGCCGCCGCCGGGATCGCGCTGAGCGGCAACCAGTCCGTGATGGACCTGGTGGGCTACGCCTGGGCCGGGTTCGGCGCCGGGTTCGGCCCGGTGATCCTGCTGTCGCTGTACTGGAAGCGGATGACCTGGACCGGCGCGCTCGCCGGGATGGTCGGCGGCGGCGCGACCGCCGTCATCTGGGACATCCTGGACGAGAAGGTGCTGGGGACCGGGCTGTACGCGATGGTCCCGGCGGTGGCGGTGAGCGTCGCGGGCATCTTCATCTTCAACGGCCTGGGCAAGGCCACCGACGCCATGGCCGAGGACTTCGACCGCGTCGACGCCGAGTACCGCGAGGCCAAGCAGCCCGTCGGCGCCTGACGCCTCCCTGTCCGAACGCCGTCCCTGACCGACCCCCCTCACTGGAACGGGTCCCGCGTACCGTCCGCGCGGGGCCCGTTCCGCGTTTTCGGAGCCGTCCCGCCGCATCGCCCGACGTTCATGCATTGTGATGGGGGCGTTCTGGTGCGTAACGGGCGCCACCGGTAGAACTGACGCATGTGCGAACTTCCCGCCGCGTGGCGCCGCCTGGGCGGCGAGGGCACGGGGGTGGGCACGGTCATCGCCGAGCGCGACGGGTTCCGCCTGGAGGCGGCGGAGGCCGCCGCCGGGGAGCGCCCCTACGGCGGGCGGCTGACCGTGCGCACGGACCTGGCCTGGGCGGTGCTCCGGGCACGGGTGGAGACCGTGACCGACCAGGGCATGCGCGCGCTCGACCTGCGCCGCGACGGGGCGCTCTGGAGCGTCGACGGCACGCGCCGCCCCGACCTCGACGGTTGCGTGGACGTGTGCGCCCCCTGCACCCCGCTGACGGTGACCCTGCCCGTCCGCAGGCTGGGGCTGCGCCGCGGCGAGGCGCGCGACGTCGCGATGGCGTGGGTGGAGGTGCCCGGCCTCACCGTGCGCAAGGTCCTGCGCCGGTGCACCCGCCTGGAGCCCTCCGGCGGCCGCGAATGCTACGAGATCAGCGACGAGGCCCTGGGGACCGTCACGGTGACCGTCGACCGCGAGGGCGTCCCCGTCGACATCGAGGGCCTGTACGCGCGCGCCGCCTGAGGCCCCGGCCCGGCCCCGGGGTCGGGCCGCCGCCCCCGGCGCGGGATAATCCCGGAGGACAGACGCAGCCCCGGGGAGGACCCACATGAGCGCAGCCGACCTGAGCGACGCCCGCAGGCAGATCATCCGCGACCTGGAGGTCGCCCCGGAGTTCGACGTGCGCGGAGAGATCGAGCGCCGCGTGGCCTTCCTGGCCGAGCGCCTGTCCTCCACCGGCGCCCGCGCGCTGGTACTCGGCATCAGTGGCGGGGTCGATTCCAGCACCGCCGGGCGGCTGTGCCAGCTCGCGGCCGAGCGGGTGCGCGAGGGCGGCGGGGAGGCCGAGTTCATCGCCATGCGGCTGCCCTACGGCGTGCAGCGGGACGAGGACGACGCCCAGCGCGCGCTGGGGTTCATCGCCCCGGACCGCGTCCTGACGGTGGACGTGCGGCCCGCCACTGACGGCCTGGCCGACGCCCTGGACAAGGCGGGCCTGGAGTACGACGGCGACTCCGCGCGCGATTTCGTCATCGGCAACGCCAAGGCGCGCGAGCGCATGGCCGCCCAGTACGCCGTCGCGGGGGCGGCCGGAGGGCTCGTCGTCGGCACCGACCACGCGGCCGAGGCGGTCACCGGCTTCTTCACCAAGTTCGGCGACGGCGCCGCCGACCTGGTTCCGCTCACCGGACTGACCAAGCGGCGCGTCCGCGCGGTCGCCGCCGAGCTGGGGGCGCCGTCGGCCGTCGTGGACAAGACCCCCACGGCCGACCTGGAGACGCTGAGCCCGCAGAAGCCCGACGAGGACGCGCTCGGGCTCACCTACGAGCAGATCGACGACTTCCTGGAGGGGCGCCCCGTCGACGGGCGCGCCGAGGAGGCCCTGGTGGCCCGCTACCGGGCCACCGCGCACAAGCGGGCGCTGCCGGTCGCGCCCTGAACAGCGTCCTGAACGGAGTCCGGCCCCCTACTCCGGGGCCCGGATCTCCCGCGACGGGGTGGTCGGGGTGGACAGCAGCCCCTTGATGTAGGCGAAGAAGCCGTCGGCGTCGACCTCTTCGACCACCTCGGCGTTGGGCTCCAACCCGTGCACGCCCCACGACATCGCGGAGTAGCCGCGGGTGAGCTCGCCCGCGGTCTCCACGTCCACGTTGTAGCGGGACGAGGTGCGCACCAGGTCCGGGCGGAGCAGCACGGCGGCGGTGAGCGAGTCGGGATGGGTGGTGCCGTCGATGCCGACGCTGCGGTCGAACTCCAGCGTCGCCGCGCACACCCGGGTGAAGAAGTCCGACAGCGGCGTGCCCAGCGCCGCGATCTCCTTCAACCGCTCCTCGCCGAACACGGCCTGGCGCAGGGTGAGCGGGTCCCACGGGACGACGGTGACGGCGAACCCGGCCTCGAACACCGTCTTGGCGGCCTCCGGGTCGACGTAGAAGTTGAACTCCGCGGCGGCGGTGATGTTGCCGCGCCCGTTGTTTGACCCGCCCATGACGTAGAGCGCCTTGACGTTCCGGGCGAAGTCCGGGTCCTTGACGGTGGCCATGGCGATGTTGGTGAGCGGGCCGATCGCCACGACCGACAGCTCGCCCGGGTTCTCGGCGGCCATCCGCACCAGGGCGTCCACGGCGTGCTCGTCCTCGGTGGACAGGTCGGCGTCGTCCATGGACAGGCCGCCGGCGCCGTCGCCGTGCACGTCCTCGGCGCTGATCCACGGGCGCACCATCGGGCGGCGGCAGCCCAGGTGGACGGGGACCTCGCCGAGCCGCCCGGCGGCGCTGAGCGTGAGGAAGGCGTTGCGCACCTGGCGCTCGAACCCGACGTTTCCGGCGACCATCGTGATCGCCCGCAGGTCCGCCCCGGGGTCGAGGAGCCCGGCGAGCAGGGCGACGCAGTCGTCCTGGGCGGTGTCAGTGTCGATGATCAGGGGAACGGGCATTGACCCCTCCACGGGCGCGATTTGTCCATCGTTTGTCGACTGCGCCCTCCGGGGGTCGACCGGCCGCCGTCCCCGTCCGCGCGTCGCCTGAGCACGCTATGCCACGGATCTGACGTGCGTCAATCGGTCATGTCGGGGCATGTGGACAGTGGAGGGGCCGGTGGGGCATGGGGTACAAATGTATAGAGGTGTCCACCCCCCCTTGGAAGTCTGGTGAGAGTATGCGGATCGCGGTCGTCGGCAGCTACGGCGCGGGCCTGACCATGCGCACGCCCCGGGTGCCCGCCGCCGGGGAGACCCTCGGCGGCGGCGTGTTCGCCTCCGGGCCCGGAGGCAAGGGGTCGAACCAGGCCATCGGCGCCGCACGCCTGGGCGCGGACGTGTCCCTCCTGACGGCGATCGGCGCCGACGCCTTCGGAGATGAGGCACGCGACCTGTGGTGCGCCGAGGGCGTGGACGCTTCAGCGGTGGTCACCGCCGAGGCGGCCACCATGGTCGGGGTGATCCTCGTCGAGGAGGGCGGGGAGAACCGCATCGTCATCGCCCCCGGGGCCCTGGAGGAGCTGCGCCCCGCGCACGTTGAGGCCTTCGCCGGGAGCATCGCCCAGGCCGATCTGATGATGACGTGCAACGAGATCCCCGGGGAGACCGTCTCCGCCGCCCTGCGCACCGCGCGGCGGGTCGGCACCCCGGTGCTGCTCAACCCCGCCCCCGCCCGCGCCCTGGCCGCGGACGACGCCGCCCTCGTCGACCACCTGACCCCCAATCTCGGCGAGGCGCGCCTGCTCACCGGACGGGGGGAGGACGCCGGTCCCGAGGCGCTCCTGGGCGCGCTGCGCGGCCTCCTCCCCTCCGCCACCATCGTCCTGACCTGCGGGGCCGATGGGGCGTGGGCCGACGACGGCCGTGAGCGCACGCACGTCCCGGCTGTGCGGCCGCCCCGTGTCGCCGACACCACCGGCGCGGGGGACGCCTTCAACGCCGCATTCGCCGCCGCCGTGTGCGCCGGGCTGCCCCTGCGCGAGTGCGTGCGGCGCGCCGCCGCCGCGGGCGCGTTCGCCGTCTCGCGGCACGAGGTCCTGCCCGGCCTGGGCCGCCCCGCCGACCTCGACGCACTCATCCGCTGACCGGGCGCCGTCCCACGACCCGCCGACCCACGACCTGAGGAGAACCACCGTGACCGACGCACAGCGCACCGCCGCCTCCCTGGCGCCCTACATCCAGCACACCGCCATCGACACCGGCCTGACCCGCGATGACATCGTCGCCCACTGCGAGGAGGCCGCGCGCTACGGCTTCAACGCCGCGATGATCCCCGCCTCCTGGGCCGGGCTCGCGGCGGAGGTCCTGAAGGGCACCGGCATCGCCGTGGCATCCGCCCTGGACTTCCCGACCGTGGGCGTCATGACCTCCGAGGGCAAGGCCGCGGAAGCGCGCGCCATCGTCGCCGCCGGGGGAGAGCAGATCGACATGGGCGTCCAGGTCGGCTGGCTGCGCAGCGGAATGGAGAAGGAGTTCCGCGACGACATCGCCGGGGTGGTCGCCGCAGGCGTCCCGGTCAAGGTGATGCTGGAGCTCCCGCTGCTCAGCGCTGACGAGCGCGAGCGCGCCGTGGAGCTGGCCATGGACGCGGGCGCCGCCTACCTCAAGAACGCCAGCAGCGGCGCGGTGGAGGTCGCGAACCCGGAGAGCATCGGTTACCTGGCCGCGCGGGTGCGCGACGGGGTGAAGGTGAAGGCCTCCGGGGGCATCAAGACGTTGGAGCAGGCCCGCGCGCTGCTGGACGCGGGGGCGTCGCTGCTGGGAACGAGTTCCGGTGTGGCGATCGTCAGCGGCGGCGAGGGCACGGGCTCGTACTGATCGGAGGACCGAGGAGTCGGTAGGGTTCCCGGGGAGCACGAGGGGCACGGAGGAGCGACGTGGACGGCGTGGACGCCGCCGGGAGCGGTACGGGGCTGGCGGGGGCCGTCTCCCGCGGCGCGCCCGAGCCGCTGAACGAGCAGATCTCCCGGGCGGTGCGCGAGCGCATCGCCACGGGGGCGTGGCCGCCGCACTTCAAGCTCCCCGCCGAGCCCGACCTCGCCCGCGAGCTGGGCGTCAACCGGGGGACGGTGCGCAAGGCGCTGGCGTCGCTCACCGAAGAGGGCCTGCTGGTGCAGACCCGGGGCCGGGGCACCTTCGTGACGTCGGGCAAGGCCGAGCCCGCGATCGCCCAGCGCCTCAGGTCGCTGTCGGAGGACTTCCGGGAGCAGGGCATCGAGGTCCGCTCCGAGGTCGTGGACGCACGCCTGGTGCGCCTGCCGGTCACCGTCCAGGCGCTCCTGGGGGCCGAGGCCAACACCCCCGGACTGCGGCTGGTGCGCGTCTTCCGCGGCGAGGAGGGGCCGCTGGCCTACCTGGTCAACTACGTGCGCGCCGACCTGTGCCCGGGGATCGACCGGGTCGACTTCGCCCAGGAGTCGCTGTTCGGCACCCTGGAGCAGCGCTACCGTCTGGACATCACGGAGGGGCGCCGCTCCTTCAGCGCCGAGCCCGCGCGCGACGAGGCCGCCGAGGCGCTGTGCTTGGAGCCGGGGGCGCCCGTGCTCTACCTGGAGCAGGTGACCTACACCCGCGGAGGGCAGGCGGTGGAGTACTCCGACGTGTGGATCGACAGCTCCCGGGTCAAGGTCACCTCGCTCCTCGACCGCGGCCCTGTGCCGCCCCGGCCGGACGCCGGGGACCCCGCCTCGGCGTAGCCGGGGCGCCGACCGGCGAAGGGGCCCGGCCGCTATCGGCCCTGCTGTGGTCCCGCGGCGAAGAGTCCGATATCGTCCGGCTGCACAGGGCCCCGCACCGCCAGGCGCGCACCGCGGCGCGGAGCCGATCCGAACCGGCCGTCCGCCCACCCCTGGCGCGGCGGTATGCCCCCCGGCGGTGGCCTGATGAACGAGACCGGAGACGCCACGTCCATGGTCGGTGACGCCCCGGCGCTGGACGCGCGCCGGACCTTCCCCGGCGACCCCGAGCAGTGCCGCGAGGCGCGGCTGTGGGTGCGCACGGTGATGCGCCCCTTTCCGGACGCCGCCGACGCCGTCGAGGTGGTCGTCAGCGAGTTCTTCGGCAACGCCGTCCGGCACACCGCCTCCGGGGAGCCCGGCGGTGAGGTGTCCGTGGAGCTGTCCGGGGGCGACGGTCGCCCGATCCGCCTCAGCGTGGTCGACCAGGGGAGCCGTTCGGACCGCCCGGCGACCGCCGCCCGCGTCCTGGCGCCGACCCTCAGCCGCCCCGACGGCCGCGGCCTGTTCCTGGCCGCCGCTTTGAGCAGCGAATGGGGCCGCTCCCCCCTCGACGGGACGGGCACCATGGTCACCTGGGCCGAGTTCCCCCCGGAACGCCCCCACCTCTAGGCACCGTCCGGATCCCCGTTGATCTCGGGAAATTCGACGCTAAAGCCGCGCTTGTAGCGTCGAATTTCCCGAGATCAACGACGGAGGGGCCGGTCGGGGGCTCGAGGAAGGACGTGGGGGACCCGCCCCGCCGCCTCTCGGAGCGGGCACGTCCCGCGGTATAGCCTCCCGCCAAAAGACGGAAGCAGGGGGAAGCCATGGAGGAGACTGGGAAGCCGAAGCGGCCGTCGGGGGTGGCGCGGGCGCTGTACCGTATGCCCGTCCACCTGTACCGGTGGAACCTCGGGTGGCTCATGGGCGGGCGCTTCCTCATGCTGAGCCATGTCGGGCGCCGGTCGGGGCTCGTGCGGCGGACGGTGGTGGAGGTCGTCGACCGCGACGCCGCCCAGGGGGCCTACACCGTCTGCTCCGGGTTCGGCCCCGGATCGGACTGGTACCGCAACCTGCTCGCCGAGCCCAAGGCCGTCATCCAGGTCGGCAACAAGCGGATGAAGGTCACCGCGCACCCCCTCGACCCCGAAGCCGGGGCCGAGGCCATGGCCCGCTACGCGGGCCGCCACCCGCGCTCCGCCAGAATGCTGGCGGGCTTCATGGGGTTCCGCGTCGACGGGAGTGAGGCCGACTTCCGCGAAGCCGGGCGCCGCCTCCCGTTCATCCGCTTCGAGCCCCGCCGGTAGTGTCGCGGGACATGCACGAGGTCTTCGACAGCGCCACCGCCCGCTCCGTAATGGAACGGGCCTGCGTCGACGCGGGCCTGCCCTCCCAGGGAGCCCAGCAGATCGCCCTGGGGGAGAACGCGGTGTTCGCCCTGGAGGGCCCCGGCGTCGTCGTGCGCGTCGGACGGGACGCCGGGCTGCTGGAGCGGGCCCGGCGCGAAGTGCGCGTGGCCTCCTGGCTGGCCCGCGAAGGCGTCCCCGCCGTCCGCCCTGCGGACGGGGCGCCGGAGCCCGCACTGGTCGACGGGCACCCGGTCTCCTTCTGGCGCCGCCTCCCCGACCCGGTGCGCCCGGCGGGCGGCGCGGACCTGGCCGGGCTGCTGCGCCGCGTCCACGCACTCGGGCGCCCGCCCTTCCCCCTGCCCCCGCGCGACCTGCTGTCGGGTGTCGGGCGCTGGCTCGCCGCCGCCGAGGGCCACATCGACCCCGCCGACGCCGACTACTTGGCGTGGCGGCGCGACGCGTTCGCCGAGAAGTCGGAGGGCCTGGCGCCGCTGCTGCCGCCCGGCCCGGTGCACGGCGACGCCCTGCTGCGCAATGTGCACGTCGGCCCCGACGGGCCGGTCCTGGTCGATCTGGAGACCGTCGCCGACGACATGCGCGAGCACGACCTCGTCGTCATGTGGCTGATGCGGGACCGCTTCGGCATGCCGGAGGAGGAGTACCGCGCCTTCACCTGCACCTACGGGTGGGACGTCTCCGAGTGGGAGGGCGCGGCGGTCCTCCGGGGCGCCAGGGAGACCGCGAGCGCGGCGTGGGTGGCGCAGCACGCTCCGGGCGACCCCCGGGCCCGGGCCGAGTTCGAGCGGCGCGTGGCCTCGCTCAGGAACGGGGACCCCTCCGTCCGCTGGCGCCCCTTCTGACGCGCTTCCGGACCGGTCCCCGCAGGCCGTCCGCCCCTCCCTTCCGCTCCTCACCCTCCGTCGCGGCCGAGGTGGTCCGCGGGTGCGCCCCTGGGCCGCCCGCGGGTTCCGGAAGTCCGGGAATTGGCCGGATCCGGTACGTGTGCCGGAAGAATGTTGACATTTGAACATGGGAAGGTCGATGCTGTGCGGCGACGGTTCCGCTCACGTGGGGTGATCGGAAGGGCGGCGCCGTCAACGGGCGCCGCCACCGGGGAGGAGGGGGCTCAGGGGCGCGCCCGCGGCGGGGGCCGTCCCACGCGACGAATCCTTTCCCGACCCGTTCCGGGCCGCGTCCCGGGTGTTCGCCACCTGGCACGGCGATCCGTCCACACCCGGTGGACCGGCCGGAGCGGCGCGGTCCGGGCCCCGGGCGCACCCGCTGTGCGTCCGGGCCCCGGACCCGCGTGGGAACGCCCCTCCGGGCGCTTCTTGCTACCGTGCGGTGTGCCGTCCCCCGGCCGCCGGACGCCCTCCGCGCGGCCGCCGTCCCGAGCCGGAGAGTCCCCCATGCGCGTCACGCCGATTCCCCGCCCCGCCCGCGCCGCCGCGGCCGCCGGATGCCTCGCCGCCGTCGGCGTCCTGCTGGCGGGCTGCAGCGGGGGCGACGTCGGCGACGGGGTCGGCGACCTGGAACTGCCCGACCTGGGCGCGATGGTCCCCTCGGCCTCGCCGTCCGAGGAGGCCGAGGCGCCCGCGGCCCTCCCGGCGAGTTGCGCCGAGGCGGGCGCCGCCGAGGCCGTCGGGGGCAGCGTCCCCGCGGGGGCCCAGCTCGAAGAGGAGAGCGGCGCCATCGAGGGCGCCGACGGCGCCGAGCGGCTCGGCTGCGTCTGGTCGGGCGAGGGCGCCTCGGTGGCCGTGGTGTACGCGCTCAACGCCGACACCGCCGACCTCACCCAGGTGCTGCAGGACACCGGGGGCGGGCCCGAGGCCAACTGGGAGGTCGACGTGGACGTCTACGGCGACACCTACCACTCGGAGGACGCCGACGCCGTCGGCGGCGAGCTGGAGTACCTGGCGACCGCGGGCGACACCACCCGGTACGTGCTGCTCACCCTGCCCGGCGACGTCCGGGTGGCCGCCGCCGCGACCGGCGGCGGCCTGGAGCAGGAGGAGCTGGAGCGGATCGCCCTCGACGCCGGGCAGCGGATCGTCACCGACTAGGAGCCCGCGCGGATAGGCGGGCTGACCCCGCGTTGATCTCGGGAGGAGCGCCCCTGAAACCGCGTTCGTTGGGTCGGTTCTCCCGAGATCAACGAGGAGCGCCTCAGCCCTCCACGGGCACGTCCTCCAGCACCCCGAAGGGGCCGGCGCGCATGTCCAGCTCCTCGACGTCCTTGCCCGGCGCCGGGAACACCGCCACCACCTGGTAGGTGTTGCCCGGCTGCAGGCGGTACACCTCCTCGGCGAACCCGTCGTAGCGGCCGTCGCCGAAGTTCATCTGCGCCACGTACCGCACCAGGCCCGTCTCGGGCTCCAGGAGCTGGAAGCCGCCCAGCGAGCCCTCGCTGAACTGCTCGGGGCCGCCCGCGACCTTCTGTTCGAGGCCGCCCATGTCCGGGAGCACCGCCTCGTCGCCGGTGTTGGTCAGCTCCACCGTCCCGATGACGTAGGCGCCGTCCCGCACCAGCGGGTACACGTCCAGCCGGACGCCGTCCCGCTCGGTGCTCGCCGCGGTGCCGCCGGGGTCGTCGCTGAAGGGGGCGGGCCAGTTCACGTGGCGGTCGGCCACGCCCAGGCCGCCGTCGACCGACTGGTCCTCCTCCTCGACGTCGTCCTCGCCCGGGCGGGTGACGGTGTAGGAGAACTCCACCCGCCGGTTCCGGGCGCGCGCCTGCTCATCGTCGGGGCCGCCCTCGCGGGCGATCGGCTCCTTGCTGCCGCGGCCCTCCACCTCGTAGGTGTAGTCGTCGCCGATCTCCTCGACGAGGAGGTCGCGGACGGTCTCCGCGCGCTTCTCCGACAGCGTCTGGTTGTAGGCGTCGGTGCCCTTGCCGTCGGTGTGCCCGATGACGGTGATGGCCGGGTCGTCCGGGTCGACGTTGGCCGCCAGCGACGCGGCCGCCTGGCGCACCACGCCCTCGGCCTGGGAGGTCAGCTCGTACTCGTCGAACTCGAACATCACGTCCGAGTGCAGCGAGATCGTCTCGGTGTCGCCGTCGCGGGTGGTGGAGGCGATCTCGGAGTCCACGAAACTCTCCACCGCCCCTTCCTCGGCGACGGCGTCCTCCCCGGGGCGCCGGTTCTCGAAGACGAGGTTCTCGCCGTCGGCCGGCGGGTCGTCGACGGTCAGGTGGTCCGGCCCGTTGGGGTCCTGCGGGTCCGCCCGCTCCTCCTCAACGTCCTGGACGGGGATGCCGGTCATCGCCCCCAGCCCGCTGCCGACGAAGGTCACCTGCTCCACCTCGTCGGGGAGGCGGGGGAAGTAGCGCCGGTACTCGTTGGTGACGCCGTCGTGCACCGGGTACAGGCCGTCCCCGTTGGGGCTGACCGACCCGTACTTGAGGCCGTCGGCGTCGAAGTACTCGCGCCACACCCGCCCGGTGACCGAGTCGACCAGCGTGTGCGCCATGCTCAGGTTGCGGTTCGCGCCGGTGAAGCCCTCCGGGTAGGAGACCTCGTAGTACATCACCGTGTACTCGCCGGTGCGCTCCAACCCGGTGATGGAGAAGCGCATCTCGTTGTCCTGCCCGGTGTCCTGGAAGATGCGCCCCTCCTTCGTGTAGGGGAACTCCTCCCGCACCTGGGGCGGGCCGCCCCCGAACCAGTCGGACCAGTCGCCGCTGCAACCGCTCAGCAGCAGGGCGCCCGACACCGCCAGGGCCGCCGCCGCGAGGATCCGTTTCCGCGCCATGCGGGTGATCTCCGATCGTTCGTGGGGGACGCGTGCGGGGACAATCCTGGGGCACATCGGCGGGCGGAGGCGAAACGGGGCGCACGGGACCGCCTTGACCTGGGGGCGGGCCGCGGCCGACCCGGCATTGACCCGGCGCGGGTAGGTCCGGTGGGGACGCGCCCGGTACGGGCCGGGCGACGCGCCCGCGCCGCGGGCGGAGCCGCCGACCGCGAGGAGAGCCCATGCCCCGCGCCTCCGGGCGCCCCCGGCCGCAGCCGGTGCTGGCGCCGCTGACCCGCTCCGCGATCTTCCTGACGGCGGTGGTGCCGCCCGGCGGGGAGGAGGGGGCGCGCGAGGTGCTGGGGTCGCTGGAGGCCCTGCAGCGCTCCGTGGGCTTCCGCAACCTGGGCAGCGGGCTGGCGTGCGTGGCCGGGGTCGGCTCGGCGGTGTGGGACCGCCTGTTCACCGGCCCGCGCCCGGCCGGGCTGCACCCCTTCCGCGCCCTGGACGGCGGGGCGCACCGGGCCCCGTCCACCCCCGGCGACCTGCTGTTCCACATCCGGGCCATGCAGATGGACGTGTGCTTCGAGCTGGCCTACCAGCTCATGGCGGCGGCGGGGCCGTCGCTGCGGGTCATCGACGAGGTGCACGGGTTCCGCTACTTCGACGAGCGCGATCTGCTCGGGTTCGTCGACGGCACGGAGAACCCCACCGACACCGAGGCCGAGGAATCGGTGCGCATCGGGGACGAGGACCCGGCGTTCGCCGGGGGCTCCTACGTGGTCGTGCAGAAGTACGTCCACGACATGGCGGCCTGGGAGGCGCTGACGACCGAGCGGCAGGAGGCGGTCATCGGGCGCACCAAACTCACCGACATCGAGATGGACGACGACGTGAAACCCGCGGACTCGCACGTCGCGCTGAACACCATCACCGATCCGGACGGCACCGAGCGCAAGATCGTCCGGCACAACATGCCGTTCGGGCGCGTGGGCGACGAGGAGTTCGGTACCTACTTCCTCGGCTACTCGTCCGCGCCGGACGTGACCGAGCGGATGCTGGAGAACATGTTCCTCGGTGACCCGCCGGGCACCTACGACCGGATCCTCGACTTCTCCACGGCCCTCACCGGAGGGCTGTTCCACGTCCCCACGCTCGACTTCCTGGACGACATGCCGGACCCGCCGCGCGAGCGGTCCGGCGGCGCGTCCCTGGGCATCGGCGGCCTGAGAGGCATGAGCGGAGAGGAGAGCTGAATGAGCACGCGAGACAACCTCCACCGGTGGCTGGCGCCCGTCTCCGGCGCCGCCTGGGCCGACATCGAGGAGGAGGCCCGGCGGACCTTCCGGCGCCACGCGGCCGCCCGCAAGGTGGTGGACGTGCCCGAGCCCGACGGGCCGGAGCTGGCCTCCGTCGGGACGGGGCGCTCCTCCCCGGCGGCGCCTCCGGGGGAGGAGGTGCTCGCGCGCGTGCGCGGGTCGGTCCCGGTCGTCGAGCTGGAGATCCCGTTCGTGCTCGCCCGCGAAGAGGTCGACGCGGTGGAGCGCGGGGCGAAGGACGCGGACTGGCAGCCGGTCAAGGACGCCGTCGCGGGCATGGCGCTCGCCGAGGACACGGTGGTCTTCAGCGGCTACGAGGCGGCCGGGTTCACCGGGATCGTCCCGGGCTCCTCCAACGAGCCGGTCCCGCTGCCCGAATCGGTGCGCGAGTACCCCGACGCGGTCGGACGGGCGCTGCGCGCGCTGCGGGAGCAGGGCGTGGGCGGCCCGTACACGCTCCTGCTGGACGCGGACGCGTACACGGCGGTGTCCGACACGAGCATCCACGGGTACCCGGTCCGGGACCACATCAAGGAGATCGTCGACGGGGGCGTCGTGTGGGCCCCGGCGCTCGTCGGCGGCCTGCTGGTGTCGGCGCGCGGCGGCGACTTCGAGATGCGCCTGGGGGAGGACCTGTCCATCGGCTACCTGGACCACGACGCGACCCAGGTGCGGCTGTACCTGCGGGAGACGCTGGCGTTCCTGGCGTACACGGCGGAGGCGTCGGTGGCGCTCCCGGCATAGGGGGCGTGTGGGACGGCGCAGGGCGCGGCTCCGATTTCGGTCAACCTTCCCACGGAATGGGGGGAACCGATAAAGTCGTCCTGAGAGTTCCGGGTTGGCGTGTCTCCCTGTCGATCCGTCGATTTGTCGACATTTCCGCGCCGCCGGCCGCCCGCGGTCGGGCGCGATCCGGTCCGACCGCATCCCGGTTTCGTCCATTACCGGGAGAATCGGCACAACGTCCCGTTAATCTCCGTTCTCGTTGACGTGGTGTATGCGCTCCGAGCAGGGTTGACTGCGGAGGGGAGTCCCGTGGAGAGAGCGGAGCCGGGCCCATGGCGCAGCCCTATGTCGTCCCCGACCTGTACCGCCCCTATCCGGCGCGCTTGAACGTCAATGTCCACGCGGCCCGCACCCGCGCGAAGGAGTGGGCCAAAGGGGTGGGCATGCTCGCGGGGCCGGGCGGCCGTGCGGGCGGGGAGTGGCCGGAGAGCGAATTCGACGCCCTGGACGCCGGGCTCCTCGGCGCCTACGCGCATCCCGACGCCTCGGCGGCGGAACTCGAATTGCTCACCCAGTGGTACACGTGGCTGTTCTTCCTCGCCGCCCATTTTCGCGGCGAACGCCGATCCGGCGCGGGCGGGGAAGGGCGGGACCGCCTCCTCCACCTCGTCGACCCCATCGGCGGCGCCGGGTCCGGCGGCCACCACGCCCCCTCCCCACGCTCTGCCGCCGAAGCCGGGCTGTCCGACCTCTGGCCGCGCACCGCCGCGATCGCGTCCGATGCCTGGCGGGACGGGTTCGCCGCGGCCACGCGCGCGCTGATCAGGTCCGCCGCCGAGCGGGAGGGGCGGTCGGGCGGGGACATCCCGCACCCGCTCGAACTCTTCGCCGATCGGCGGACCTCAGGGGCCGCCACATGGGCGACGCACCTGGTGGGGCTCGTGTCCCCGGGGGCGCCGCCCGAGCGGGTCCTCAGGACGCCGCGGTTCGCCTCTCTGAGGGCGTGCTTCTCCGACGCCGCGCACTTGGCGAACGACCTGTACTCCTACCGGAAGGAGATCGAGGAGGAGGGGAGGCCGGACAACGCGGTGATGTCGGTGGAGCGCTTCCTGCACCGGTCCCCCCAGGAGGCGGCCGAGCTCGTGAACCGGGTGCGCACGGCGCGTATGCGCAGGTTCGAGGAGATGTCGGCGACGGAGGCCCCGGCGTGGGTGGCCGACCACGGGCTGACGCCGGGGGAGTGCGCGGCGATCGCGGTGAACGTGAAGGGGCTGCAGGACTGGCAGGCCGGGACGGTCGAGTGGCATGAGCGGACCGGCCGGTACCGTCCGACCGCTCAACGGGGAAGCGGCGTCCCGACGGGCCCCGCCCCGCACCCGCCGCCCGTCCTCATCGGCCCGACGCTCCGCCCCCATCCCCACGCCCACTCCCCGACCTTCCTGCCTCCTTCCCTGGACCACCCCTTTCGCCTGCCGCCGTTCGAGCAGCCGTGGGCGCACCGCATCAACCCGCACGTCGACACGGCCCGCAGGGAGGCCCGGAACTGGGCGCGCGAAACCGGTCTCCTGGCCCCGCCCCTCTGGACCGACGCGACCTTCACCGCCGACGACCGGCCGCTCTTCACGGCCTTGACGCGGCCGGACGCGAGCGAGGAGGAGGTGTGCAGGGCGGCCCTGTGGGACGTGTGCCTGGCGGCGATCGATGACCACTTCGTGGCGGCCTATAAGGCCAAGCGGGACGTCCCCGCAGCGCGCGCGTTCGTAGAGCGCGTCCCCGAACTCATGCCGATCCCTTCCTCAACCCCACCGACCCATTCCCCTCTCTCTTCTCTCTCTTCGATCGAGCACGCCATCACGTCCCTATGGCACAAGACATCCGCCGATATGCCCGAGGCCCTGCGCCACCGGTTTCGATCCGCCGTGGCGGACTTCGCCGGCGCGAACCTGTGGGAGCTGGACAACATCGTTCGGGGAAGGCCGCCGGACCCCGTCGAGCACGGGGAGATGCGCCGCACGACGTCGGGGGCGGACCTGTCCATCGCCCTGATGCCCGGATCCCCCGACCTCGACCTTCCCACCGCCGTTCTCCGCTCGGCCCCCCTGCGAACGATGCGCGAGGCCTTCGCGGACACGGCGGGGATCCGGAACGACATCCACTCCTACCGGATGGAGACCGAGGAGGAGGGGGAGGTGTGCAACGGTGTGCTGGCGACCGAACGCTTCCTGGACTGCACGGTTCAGGAGGCGGTCGACGTGGCCTACGCGGCGTTCACCGCGGGGATCGAGGACTTCCAGGAGGCCGAGACAGCTCTCCCCGGCATGCTCGACCGCCTCTCCGCGGACACCGCCACGCGCGAGTCCGTCCACAGGCATGTGGAGGCCTTGAAGACATGGATGGCCGGCGCCAACGAGTGGTACCGGAGGACGCACAGGTACACCAGGCGCCCGACCCCGCCCGCCCACGGCCCCGCCGCTCCCCCCACCCACCCCATCGTGAACCTCGACGCCTCCTACCGCCGCCCACTGACGCTGTAGCCGTGCGAAAGGCGTGACGGGTACGGGGCGAGGGACACTTTGCCGTGTGATCGTGATGCAGCCCGCCTTGGAGACGTTCGCACCCGACGGCTTCGACCTCTGGCCGGTCGCCGAGTTCGAGCCGTTCGGCTTTCTACCCCTCAGCGGCGACCTCTCATCCGCCGAAGTCGGCACGGCCGTGATGTGCATCGCCAACTACAACAGCATCGGCCCCGACGGCGGACGGCCGCCTGAACCGGCCGCCTCACTCGACTCGGTCCTTCGCGGACTGCTGACCTACGAGGACCCCCTCGCGGCGGGCGGACTGCGGGTCACCGACCGTTCGACAGGCGTCACCTTTGAGCCCGGTTGCTGTGACGGTCTGGAGGAGTGGCGCGACTGGCACCGGTTGGTCGAAGACGGCAGCGTGCTCGGATTCGGCCACCCCCCGGTGTCACCGATCGCGGAGCGCTTCGGCGACACGGTCCGGCTCACCGTCAACGCCGAGCTGAGCGACAGCCCGGTGATCGAGCTGCGCGTGACCGAACTCCCCAACCTGCTCACCGGCGTCGAGCGCGACCTGGTCGACTTCCTTGCGCTGGCGGCCGATTGGTCCTCCAGGAACCTGCCCGGCCACAGCGCTCCCGTCACAGCCGCTCTTGCCCGCATCGTCGATCTTCCCGTGCCGCCCATGACGCCGGAGCCTTAGAAGGGCACGGGGCCTACCTTCCCGTCGGCCGGTCGTCCGGCGCGAGTCAGCGCCGTGTGAACGGCCGCCCACCCCGACCTCAGCGCCCGGATCCCGGCTCTGCCTTGGCGAGGCACTTCCGTTCCTGCCGCCGCCCGTTGACGCTGTAGACCCTCCGGATCCCCCTTCTTCCCCAAAGCGGACAAAAATGGGAATGATGGACTTTGTAGTCTGTGCCGGGAAAGCAGGAGAATCGCATCGAGGAGGACTCACTGTGAGTCGCTCTCGGTTACGGTAAGTGCTGAACAGGGCGGGTGTCCGATGGGGAAGGCGAGCAGATGCTCCTGAGTTTTCGAGTCGCCAACCACCGCTCGCTGCGCGAGGAGCAGCAACTCCTGCTGGTTCCTGCCGACCGTGAAGACGCGGACGAGGGGGGAGTGCCCGAGCCGCTACCCGTCGCCGGCCTCTTCGGCCCCAACGCCTCCGGCAAGAGCAATGTCCTCGACGCGCTGGGGTTCATGCGCCGCCTGGTCCGCTCCTCCATGGAGATGGGCGAGCCGGGGAGCGGGATCGCCCGCGACCCCTTCGCACTGAGTCCCCGGTGCCGGGAGGAGCCCTCCCACTACGCGGTCGACCTGCTGATCGAGCGGGTCCACCACACCTACGGTTTCACCATCGACGACGAAGGCGTCGCTGAGGAATGGCTGTACTGGTCTCTGGATGACGGCAGGCCGACCGCCCTCTTCGAGCGCGAAGGAGACCACTTCACCTTCCACCCCTCGCTCCCGGAGACGGTGCGCCAGGTTCAGGAGATCACCGATGTGAACACCCTGTTCCTCACCGTGG
The DNA here is from genome assembly GCF_027706745.1 of Nocardiopsis suaedae. Classification (GTDB taxonomy): domain Bacteria; phylum Actinomycetota; class Actinomycetes; order Streptosporangiales; family Streptosporangiaceae; genus Nocardiopsis_A; species Nocardiopsis_A suaedae. The sequence continues at coordinate 32,914 of NZ_JAQFWP010000003.1, forward strand.
CCGCCCGGACGCGCCTGGAGATCGCCCGCCCGGTCTACAACTGGTTCGCGTCGCACTGCCGCCACTGGCGGAGCAGGGGCGGGCGCGAACAGGACCGGCGTGACCTGCTGCGCCGCATCGCGGAGCCGGGGGTCCTGACCCGCCTGCAGGAGCTCATCCGGGCGGCCGATACCGGAATCGAATCGGTGGAGCTCGAATTCGAGCAGCTGGCATTCGACTTCGACGTCCCCGAGAGACCGGCTCGGGATCCCTGGGACAGCAACGTTCCGAGGATGCAGCAGCAGAGCGCCTCCCGCCGCAGGAAGAAGAAGGTCGCCGAGGAGGAGGCCGCCCTGCTCTTCCACCACCGAACGGGCGGTGAAGAGTCGCAGCCGCTGACCATCGACCAGCAGTCCGACGGCACCTGGGTGCTCCTCGCGCTGGGGGTGGAGGTGCTCGACGTCCTCCGGAAGGGGTCCCTGCTGGTGGTCGACGAACTCGATTCCCACCTGCATCCGCACCTGTCGGCCAAGATCATCGACATGTTCAAGGACCGCGGGGTCAACGAACGGGGGGCGCAGCTCGTCTTCTCGAGCCACGACACCGCGCTCCTCGGCTGGATCAGGGGCGGGGAGGTCCTGGACCGCGACGAGGCCTGGTTCGTGGAGAAGGACAAGGAGGGAGCCACACGCCTCTACTCCTTGAGCGATTTCCGGGACGAAGGGGAGAACCCGGCGCTCGCCTACCTCACGGGAAGGTACGGTGCAATCCCTGAGGTCGCCGGGGGACCGGTGGCCGCGCCGGTCCACCCCCCCGAGGAGCAGGATGGCCCCGAGAAGGACGGCCCAGGACAAGGCCTCTTCGAATAGGCCGGATAGGCCCATCAGGCCCACAGGTTCGGCGCGCTTCTCCCGCCGGACCTCCCTGAGGCGGTCAGGCGGCGGTTTGGAACAGCGGCGCCGGATTCTGGTGGTGTGCGAAGGCGAGACGGAGCACGCGTACTTCACCGGACTGCGGGAGAGCGACAGGCGGGAGATCCATCCCTTCCTCCCGGAGAGGGCGAAGAGGCCCCAGCGAGAGAAGGTCGTCGACCACGCCCGCAAGGCGAAGTCGCGCGCGGAGTACTCACAGGTGTGGGCGGTCTTCGATGCCGACGGCCACGACGTCCGGCGCTTATGCGAGCAGGCGGAGCAGGACGGGGTGGGGCCCGCCGTCTCGAATCCGACGTTCGAGGTGTGGTTGCTGCTGCACCACCGGACCACGGTGTCCGGCCGCTCGGCCCAGGCCGTCGGTGAGGAGCTGAAGAAGGCCGTTCCTCACTGGAGAAAGGGCAACGGCACCCAGTTCGCCCATTTCGCGCCGGGCCTGACAGAGGCCTGCGCCAGAGCGAAGAGGTACCCGCCTTACAGCAACCCCTCCACCGCCGTGTGGAAGCTGATGGGGGATCTGGGCATCGAGGCGTAGGCCCAGTCACAGGCGCGGAGGTCAGGGACGTGGATCGGGTCGGTGGGCTGGCGGCAGCGCCCCTCATCTAGCGCTTTCCACCGGCGTGGGGCTGCCGCGCCACACTGTGCCGAATACCGCGAGTGCTGCGTCGTAGAGCACCCCCGGCCGCTTGGCGTAGATGCACGGGGAACCCCGCCCGTGCCTGCCTCGCTCGTAGAAGGTCAGAGGAGCTGAGAGTCACGAGCGGAGGGATCGCCCCTGGCCCTGGAAGGCCGTTCTCAGTGCCGTACGGGCCCTTGGTCGGATCTCTCGGTCGGGAACACGACCTGCGTCCTGGCGAGGCGGTCATGGAAGGCCTGCTTACGAGGGTCGGGAATCAGCGCCAAGGACTCGACCAGGACGAACAGGTGCCCGAGCCCGGGGATGGACTGCGGTAGGCCGAAGACGGCGGCCCGGATCACCACCTGCCGCCGGTCCGGGCGGCGCCCGTTGGAGGCATCGACCACGCAGATCCCCATCGCGGCCATGCCGATCGTGCGTCCTTGGGTTCCGAGCAGCAGGGCGTCGTAGAGGAACATCAGCGCCCCCCAACCGAAGAGCAACACCAAGATCCACAGGGTCATCAGGAAGTCGAAAGGCTGGGAGAGGGGGGCATTGGGGTCGGTCTCCGCTCCCGAGGGGGTGCCGAGGTCGGTGATCGTCACGCCCACGATGGTGCCGAACAACCATCCGGTGGCCCCGACCAGGAGGAAATCGATCAGGCGCGCTCCTACGCGCCGCCCTGCGGCAGGTCGGCGAGGGGGACCGGGAGAGGCGGCCGTCGTGTGCGGTCCGACAGCGGGGCGCCCCACCCCGCCGACGGGCGGATGTGGGCCGGATGGCACGTGGGCCGGGGCCACGGCCGGTCCGACCGGGCGCGGCCGCGACGCCGTCGGAGGTGCCGCCCCCGCTGGCGGAACGGCGCCCGACGCCGGTCTCGGGGGCACCGCCCTCGGGGCATCCGCTCTGGCAGCGGGCACGATCTCGGCGGTCACCATCACCTCGGCCTCCCCGGTCGGCCCGGAGAGCGTCACGGCAGTGTCGATGGCCCCGAGGCGGTTCGTGTCCAGGGTGACCATCAGGTCATCGGGGGCGTCGGGCTGCCGCTCGACGCGCAGCACGGAGGAGTGCGGGTGGGGTTCGCACTCTCGTGCCAGCGGCGGTCCGAGGAGCCGGACCGTCCGCGTCGGCGGGGGAGATCCCTGGGCGATGCGCCCGAACCTCACGACGCCCGGCAGCGGTGCGATGCACAGGCCGTCCAGCACATGCCGGGCGTCGGCCTTGAGTGCCCCCACATCGTGCTCCGTCATCCAGATGAGGGCCTCGCGGGCACGGTCGGCAGCCTCGGTGTCGGCCCCGGTCGCCATCGCCTCCAGGCGGCCGAGTCCCTGGCGCCGCACTGCGGGGTCCTTGTCGAAGAGCTTCTGCACCAGGTCATCGGAGAGCCTCTTGAGCACGCGGTGGTTGAGCGTGCTCCGGGCGAGATAGACGTCCCCCTGGACGTGCATGCTGCAGCTCGGGGTCTGGTTCGGGTTCTCGGCGCGGACGCGCTCGAAGAGGTAGTCGTACAGCTCGTCGAGTGAGACCAGCCCGTCCTCGTTCATGTCGGCCTCGCCCGTCGTGAGGGCGTCGACCAAGGCGCCGGTGAACACCGACGGCGTCGGCGGGGCGTCCTCGGCGAGGTGGCCGCCCTCGAAGGCGTACTCGATCGCGTTCGACGCCGTCACCACCGCCCAACCCCGGCCGCCGGCCATCGCTTCCTCAGGAAAGGTGTCGAGCACATGTGCGTCGTTGGAGGCGCGCAGCCCCATTCCTTCAAGGAAGGCCCCGCCGAAGCAGCAATCGAGGAATAGGACGGAGTTGCGCGCCCGGCAGGCCTGGATGCACTGGCGGACGAACTGTGCGGGGACGGCCGTGGACCTCAGCAGCTCCGGCTCTGTGTCGCGTGCGGCGAAGAACAGTTCGCCCCGGGGGTTCTTCAGCCCGTGGCAGGAGAAGTGCAGGAGCAGGGCGTCCTCGCGCCCTCCCGAGGCGAAGAAGGCCTCAACCCGCCGCGCCACCTCGTGGGAGGGGGCGTCGTGCACCACCGCGACCTCGAAACCTCCGATGGCCGGGTCGCCAAGGACCTGCGCCAGCGCGGCGGCATCCTGCGCGGGGGAGTGGAGCCGGGTGAGATCGGCATTGTCGTAGTCGTCTTGGGCCACGACCAGCGCCCGGCGTACGCCGGTCACGGCTCTGCCCGGGAGGGCTCGCCACCGTGCCGCTGCAGAAAGAGGTCCACGGCGCGGGCGGCCTGGTGGTCGGTGGCCTCCGAGATCTCCAGGACATCGCCGTCGATCTCCAGGCGGACGGAGGGGCGCGGTCTGGCCCGTAGGCGCCAGGCGCGGACCGTCTCAATGACCGAAGGAAGGACGCCCGCCGACTTCGCGGCGATCACGGCCAGGCCGGAGGCGTCCGAAGCCCAGTCCCCGCGCGCGCCCGGCGGCGGCGGGCCCGCGGAGAGGGGACGGACATCGTCGACGTCCAGGTGGTCGAGTTCTTCCCGCAGCCCGTCCACCATCGAGGCGAGGTCTTCGTTGAAGACATCGCAGGAGACGCGGAGCCGAATCGTGTTCTCCATCGGAGTACCTCGTGCTCTCCGGGGGGGAACGACCGGGAGGCGGTCGGCGGAAGTCCTCCCAGTCTGCGCCGCATGCGTAACAGTGGCAACCGATCCGTCTGCATTTACCCTGCTCGCACGGGTTGAGCGGACCGAAGTCCTCGGGGCGGCAGGATGTTGGTCCCGAACTGGGAGCACAGGGAGAAGCCTGCGACGGGTGCCGCGGGGCCGCCGCTGCATCCCCCGGGCGGGGGCTCCGCCCGGGGCGGGGTGCCGGGTGCGGGGACCTCCTAGAAGTGCCCCTCCAGGTCGGACAGGAGGCGGCGCTTGGGGCGGGCTCCGACGATCCTGTGGGCCTCCTCGCCCCTCTTGAGCAGGGTCATCGTCGGGAACCCCATCACCCCGAACCGGGCCACCAGTTCCGGTTCCTCGTCGCCGTTGATCTTGGCGACCGTCAGGCGCTCTCCGTACTCGGCGTCGATCTCGTCCAGGACCGGGGCCAGCATCTTGCACGGCGGGCACCAGTCAGCCCAGAACTCCACCAGCACCGGGCGCTCGCTGCGCGCGACCTGCTCCTCGAAGTCCTCCGTCGTCACGGTGATCATCAGTGCCCTCCTCGAAGGCGGTCATGGCGCAGGCGGGCGCCTGGGCCAGCTGCGCGGCGAACTCCGAGCGCTGCCGCGTCAGGGACCGGATCCGCTCGTCGATCTCGGCGAGCCTCCGGCGGAGGACGGCGACGGACTCCGGGCAGGCGTCCCCCGCCGGGTGCCCCGCGCGCAGGCAGGCCACGAAGGGGCGGGTGTCGTCCAGCGAGAACCCCGCGTTCAGCAGCGCCCGGATCTCGCGGACGAGCCGGACGTCCGACTCGGCGTACTCGCGGTACCCGTTGGCCGCGCGCCCGGCGGTGATCAGCCCCTGCTGTTCGTAGTAGCGCAGCGACCGGGTACTGACCCCGGCCCGGGCGGCGAGCTCTCCGATCCGCATGGCCCTCCTCCCTCCGAGGTGAACGTTAAGCGTTGACGCCGGTGTCAAGGTCAAGTGTGTGCGCGGGGAACCGGAGCGTGAAGACCGACCCTTCCCCCACGGTGCTCCGTACCGACGCGCGGCCGCCGTGCAGGCGGGTGATGCCGTCGACGATCGCCAGGCCGAGGCCGCTGCCGCCCGCCTGCCTGCTCCGCGACTTCTCCGCTCTCCAGAAGCGCGTGAACAGGTGCGGCAGGTCCTCCTCCGGGATGCCGTGGCCCGTGTCGGCGACCTCGATCAGGACGTCACCCGGGACTGTGCCACCGGCCCTGAGGACGCGGATCCCGACGCGTCCCGACGGCGGCGTGTGCCGCAGCGCGTTCTCCAGCAGGTTCCCCACGGCCTGCTGCAGGCGGGCCGGGTCGCCGAGCACCACCGCGCCCTTCGCGGCGTCGACCGCCAGCTCCACGCCCGCCGCCCCGGCCCGTGCCGCGTGCCCCGCCGAGCACCGGCGCGCCAGCGCCCCCACGTCGACCGGCTCCACCGCCAGCCGGAGCCGCCCCGCATCGGCCAGCGACAGGTCCCGCAGGTCGTCGATGATGCGCTGCAGCAGCACCGCCTCCTCGACCAGGACCGACAGCCGCTCCTCGTCCATTTCGGCGATGCCGTCCTGCCCCGCCTCCAGCCAGCCGCGGATGTTGCTCAGCGGTGTGCGCAACTCGTGCGAGACATCGCTGATCAGTGCCTTGCGCTGCTCCTCGGCCCGCTGCAGGTGCTCCGACATCTCGTTGAACGCCGCCGCCAGCCGCCCGATCTCCCCGGAGTCGCGGACCCGCACCGCGACCCCTTCCTCGCCGTCGCGCATCCGCTGCACCGCGCCGGTCAGGGCGTGCAGCGGGCGCACCATGCGCAGCGACAGCACGACGCTCACCGCCACCGTCAGCACCAGGATCAGCAGCACGACCCCCGAGATGCGCAGCAGCCCGTCGCGGGAGAGCATCGGCCCGGCGACGCCCCCGTCCGCGCCCGGCTCGCCCGTGTAGAGCACCGCGGCCGGGGCGACGGACGTGCTGAGCTGCTCGCGGCGACCGAAGTCGATGCACTCCGCGACCTCGGAGGCGGCGGCCTGCTCCTCGGGCAGTGCCCCTGCGCCCGCGCCTTCCCCCGCGCCCGCGCCCGTGTCCGCGGTCGGTGGGACCGGATCCGGCACCGGAGCTCCCGTGTCCCGACCGGTCTCGCCCCGCGGCCACCGTGTCGCCTCGCCCCCGCCGGTATCGCCGCCCGGGTCCGCCCCGACCGGGGCGCCGTACGGCAGCGGCCCGGGGACCGGGACGTTCCCCGCCATCGCCCACATCGGGTCCAGCGCGTAACCGGCCGAGGCGTACTCGGTGCCCCGGAGACAGCCGTCGATCCGGCCGCTCAGGTCCTCCAGGGCGGTCTCCTCGGACGCGACCGGACCGAGCGACGCGTCGAGCCCGCACTCGAACCACATCTCGCCGTGCGTGTCGGCGACAAGGGGCTCGCCGTCGACCAGCACCGTCGGGCGCCCGGAAGCCCCCTCGCCCGCCTCGGCCTCGAGCCCGAACACCGAGCGCAGGCAGGATGCCCCATCGACGGCACCGCGCTCCAGGTCGGCGCGCTCCTCCTCATCGAGGGCGTACGGCCCGATGACGCGCGGGTCGATGCGGTCGCCCTGCTCCTCGCCTGCGCCCCCGAGGGTGACGTCCACCGCGAGCGGGTCCACCACGGACGCGGCGGTGGCGGGCAACGCCTCACCGCTCTGGGAGTCGGCGATGACCGTCCCATCCTGCGTGGTCAGCGCGACGCGGCGGCCCGTCTCCTCGGCCAGCCCGCTCACCCGCGCCCCCACCCCCTGCCACGTGGTGTGCGTGGCGGCGAACCCCACCAGTTCGCCGTGGATGCGGGTGTCGGCGGCCAGGGACCGCCCCTCGGCGTTGCGGATCTCCCCGGACACCCCGCGGACCGCCAGCCACGCGGTCGCGGTGATCGAGCAGACCGCCACCAGCACCGCGCCCGCCAGGACCCGCACCAGCAGGCTGTGCCGGAGCCGGGCGAGGCGGGGGACCCGGGCGCGCGGGGCGCCTCCGGGGCGGCGGCGGTCAGCCCCGCGCCGCATGTCCGGCCTCCGGCCCCGGCCCCAGCCGGTACCCCACCCCGTAGACGGTGGTCAGCAGCACCGGACGGCGCGGGTCGCGCTCCAGCTTGCGGCGCAGGTTCTTCACGTGGGTGTCGATGGTGCGCTCGGTGACGTACCGGTCGATCCCGTGCACGGCCTCCAGCAGCCGGGACCGGCTGAACACCTGTTCCGGGCGTGCGGCCAGCACGGCGAGCAGCCGGAACTCCCCGGGCGTGCACTCCACGGACGCCCCGCGGACGTGCACGGCGTGCCGGGCGGGGTCCACGGCCACCGGGCCGACGCGCAGCACCCGCTCGCCGTCCGCGCCGTTCGCGCCGGTGGGGGTGGCGGCGGGGTCGCCCCGACGGGTGCGCTCGACCCGCCGCAGCAGGGTGCGCACCCGTGCCATGAGCTCCCGGGGGCTGTACGGCTTGGTGATGTAGTCGTCGGCGCCCGAGTCGAGGCCGGTCAGCAGGTCGTCCTCGGTGGAGCGGGCGGTGAGCATCAGGACCGCCAGGTCGGATTCGGCCCGGAGCGTGCGGCAGACCCGCAGGCCGTCCACCTCCGGCAGCATCAGGTCGAGGACGAGGAGGTCCGGACCCATGCCGCGGGCCCGGTCGAGGGCGGACAGGCCGTCGTGGACCACGGCGACGGTGTGGCCTTCGTGCACCAGGTATCGCCGGACCAGCTCGGCCTGGTTCACGTCGTCCTCGGCGACGAGTACGCGGGCGCCCACGGGGCGGCCTCCCTCGGGGGTCGGCGGCATCGAACGCCCCGTAACGATACACAGCACACGAAACCACCACAGCTCCCTCACAAGACCATCACATTCGCCCGCGAGAGTCCCTTCCCGGCATCCACGGCCCCAGGGGAAGGGACGGCATGGGGAACAGGAGGCGGGCCGACCACGTGCGCGGCGCGCACCGCGTCCGGGAGGAGCGGGCGGGACGGGGCGCCCGGCGGAGGCGTCCCCGTCCCGGGGGCGCCCGGCGGGAGCACACGGGGGCCGAACGCGTCGGGCACCGGCGCCGACCGAGGCGGGGGACGCGCTCCGCGCTGGCCGTCGCGCTGCGCACGGCGGTCGTCTTCCTCAGCGTCGGCACGGTGGCCGGGGCCGTCGCCGTCGGCGTGGCCTACCTGCGCACCCCTGGCCCCGCGGACCTGAAGCCGCAGGCCGCCGCCGAGCTCAAGGGCACCAGCATCACCTACGCCGACGGCGGCGAGGCGGTGAACGTCGGGGAGCTGCACCGCATCCCCGTCGAGCGCGAGGCGATCCCCGAGACCGTCGTCGACGGCGTCCTCGCCGCGGAGCAGCGCGACTTCTACAGCGAGCCCGGGGTGTCCCCGGCCGGGATGGCCCGCGCGCTGCTGTCCGGCGGCACGGCGGGCGGCGGCTCGACCATCACCCAGCAGATGGCGCGCAACTACTACGACGTGCTGTCCCAGGAGCGCACCCTCACCCGCAAGTTCAAAGAGATCCTGATCGCGGTGAAGGTCGCCCGGAGCATGCCGCGCGACGAGGTCCTCACCACCTACCTGAACACCATCTACTTCGGCCGCAACGCCTACGGCGTGCAGGCGGCGGCGCAGGCCTACTTCGGCAAGGACGCCGAGGAGCTGGACCGGGCCGAGGGCGCGTTCATCGGAGCGGTCATCCAGCAGCCGGGCAACTTCGAGAACTACGGCGCCGACCGGGAGGCCGACCGGGTCCTGGAGAAGCGCTGGCGGTACGTCGTCGACGGCATGGCGGCGATGCACGAGGACGACCCGGACCGGGGCCTATCGGCGGCCGAGGCCGAGCGGCTGGAGTTCCCAGAGGTCCGCGACTACCGCCCCGAGGACCGGCTCACGGGCTACCGGGGGTACATCAAGGCGGCGGTCCAACGGGAGCTGCGGGAGCGGTACGGCATGTCCGACGCGGAGATCGCGGGCGGCGGGTACGTGGTGCGCACGTCGCTGGACCGGCGGCTGATGGAGGCCGCCGACGCCGCCGCCGAGGAGGGGATCGCGGGGGCGCCCGAGGGCACCCGGGCGGGGCTGGTCGCGATCGACTCGGCGACGGGGGAGATCGTGGCGTTCAACGGCGGCGCGAACTTCGTGGAGGAGACCGACCCGTCGCTGACCGACCGCACACAGGCGGGCCCAGCGTTCAAGCCGTACGTGCTCGCGGCCGCAGCCGAGCAGGGAGAGGACGTGTTCGGCCTGATGGCGGAGGCGAGAGCGGCCGACATCGAGGCCCTCCACGCTGCCGACGGCTCCTCCGAAGGCGTCCCCGCCGACGCCCTCGCCGATCGGGGCCCCGGCATCGGCACGGGGACCGGCGGGCTGCTGCACCGCGATCCCGACGCCGACGACGCGCTGTTCGTCGGGCTCACCGACGAGATCGGTCCGGAGGCGGTGACAGAGACCGCCGCGGCCGCCGGAATCGCTCCGGAGCAGTTCGAGACCGCCGCGGTGGAGAACAGCATCGCCGTCGGCACCTTCCAGGTGAACGCGCTGGACCAGGCCCGTGGGTACGCGACGCTGGCCGCGGACGGTGTCCACCGCCCGGCGCACATGGTGACCGAGGTGGCCACCGGGGACGGCGAGGTGCGCATGCCCTTGGACGCCGACGAGGTGGCCGACGGGGCCGCCGCCGTGGACCCGGCCGCCGCGCGGGCGACGGTGCACGCGATGACCGAGGCCACGGCGCGTGCCCCCGGCCTCATCGAGGGGCGGGCCGCGGCCCACGACGTGGCGGCCGTGTCCGGGGGGTACGGGACCGGCGAGGGATCGGCCTGGTTCGTGGGGGCGACCCCGTCGTACTCGGTGGCCGTGGACGTCTTCCGCCCGGACGGGGGCACCGTCGCCGCCGAGGGCCGGTCGGGGACCGAGGCCGCGGCGCACACATGGAACGCGTTCACAGACGACCTGCTGAAGGACGTGGAACCGCAGCGTTTCCCGGCGGCCCCGACCGACCGGTGAGCTGATCCGAGAGGAAGAACGCAGGTCGGGGCCGCTCAGGTGTGCTTCCTGCCTTTCCGAGCGAGACCGCACAAGCTCTGCGCTGCGATGTTCACTGCGAAGCACTGCTTTGAAGGGGAACGACCAAGGGCGCTCCTGCGCGCAGAACCGGACCGGACGCGGGAACCGGGGAATCGCATCCGGTGGAGCGGCGCGCGGCCACGCGGTCGGATGGGAATGTTCCCGTCTTCGTGATCAGCAGACCCGTATCGCCTGGCGGATTCCTGAGGGCGGCGGTCGGTGAAGCGGGGGATCAGAGGGTGGACGAACTCCGACACCGGACCGTGCGGAAGACGTGGGCGACGAACGCCTCGGTCCCGGGGTGGGTGGGCTCCTCCGGCCAGAGGATGGAGGCCTGCACCGGGGGCGCGTCGGTGATCGGGACGTACCGGACGCCCGGGGCAGGGTGGCTGTGCACCGTCCCCTCGGCGGTGACGCCTACGGCCTCCCCCGTCGCGATCGCGGACAGCCACTCCTCCACGTCGGCCACGGTGACCGCGCGCGGGCGGCGCCCCTCCGGCCACAGGTCCACGCCCGTGGTGGCCGCGGTCGTGCACAGGGCCACGTCGCGTTCGGCCAGGTCGGCCAGGTGGACCTGGGCGGAGGCCGCCAGCGGGTCGGATTCGGCGAGGGCCGCCACCCGGCGCTCGTGCAGCAGCGGCAGCGCACGCACGCCGGGCGCGGTCGATGGCGCGGTCCGAAGCAGCGCCGCGTCGACCTCCGACCGGCGCAGGGCCTCCTCCGGGTCGTTGCGGCGGTGGATGCGCACAGGGGTTTCCGGGTGGGCGCCGCGCCACTCCTGGAGCAGTGGAACGGTGAGCGGGCCGAAGGCCGCCCAGGCGATGCCGAGCCGGAACGGCCGCGGCCCCGGCCGCACCTCGGCCAGGGCGGCGTCGAGCCGGTTGAGGATGGCGTGGGCGTGCTCCCAGAGCCGTCGGCCCTCCTCGGTCAGGGCGAGGCTGCGGGTGGTGCGCTCGACCAGGCGGACGCCGACCGCCCGCTCCAACTGCTCCAGGGTGCGCGACACCGACGGCTGGCTGAGACGGAGGGCCTCGGCCGCTCCGGTCACCGTCCCCTCGTCGCCGATGGCGGCGAGGGCGCGCAGGTGGCGCAGTTCCACGGCGGTTCTCCCGCCGGTCGTGCCCGTCATATCCATGCGCCCAGCGTATGGATCCTGCGCAACAAGCATTTCCCTCCCGGTGCCCCACCGCCGTACCGTCCCCGCATGAGAATCCTTCTGATCGGAGCCGCAGGCAGGCTCGGTACCGCCGTGGAGAAGACGCTGGCCGATCGCGGACACGAGGTGGTGACCGTCGGCCGCTCCACCGGCCGACTCCGCTACGACGTCGCGGACCCGGAGCAGGTGGCGGCCCTCTACGGGGACCCGGCGCTGTACGGCGGCGCGGGCGCCCTGGACGCGGTGGCGAGCGCCGCGGGCGACGTCGTCTACAACCCGGTCGCCGACATGGCGGCCGGTGACTACGCCTCCTCCTTCCGCGGAAAGGTGCTCGGCCAGATCGAACTGGTGCGCCAGGGGATCGCGCATGTGGCCGAGCGGGGGTCGTTCACCCTGATCACCGGTGTGCTGGGGCGCGACCCGATCCCGACGTCCAGCGCCGCGGCGATGGCCAACGGCGCCGTCGAAGGGTTCGTGCGGGCGGCGGCGATCGACATCGCCCCGCAGCGGATCAACGCGGTCAGCCCGACGGTGTTCACCGAGAGCCTGCCGCACTACGGCGACTTCTTCCCGGGGGTGCCGCCGGTGGGCGTCATGGAGGTGGCCCAGGCCTACGTCCGCTCCATCGAGGGCGGCCAGACCGGGCGGGTGTACGAGCTGTCGTAGCTCCCCTCCGTTGTTGGTCTCGGGAGGAACGACGCTAAAACCGCGCTTGTAGCGTCGTTCTTCCCGAGATCATCGGGGGCGGGACCGACTGCGACACGACCGGGACACGGCGGACACGGCGCTCGGACACCGGGGCGGCACCGTCGGCCCCATGACCTTTGTCGAGTCGGCCCGGGACGACCGGGCCTCCCGGTCCGCGCCCGCGCGGGCGCCCTACCTTCCCGCCCTGGACGGGCTGCGGGGCGCCGCGATCCTCGGGGTGCTGCTGTTCCACACCGACCGCCTCCCCGGCGGGTTCCTCGGGGTGGACCTCTTCTTCGCCCTCTCCGGCTACCTCATCACCGACCTGCTGCTCCGCGAGACGGCGGCGACCGGCTCGGTCTCCCTTGCGGCCTTCTGGGGACGGCGGATCCGCCGCCTCTTCCCCGCGCTCGCGGTGATGCTCGCCGGTGCGGCCCTGCTGGTCCGGGCGTTCGCGCCGCCGGACACGGTGCGCAGCATGCTCTCCGACGGCCCGTGGGTGCAGGCCAACCTGGTCAACTGGCACCTGCTCGCCGAATCGGCCGGGTACTGGGACCGGTTCGGGGCCGAGCGGGTGTTCGAGCACCTGTGGAGCATCGCCGTCGAGGAGCAGTTCTACCTGGTGTGGCCGCTCGTCCTGGTGGCCGTGGCCCACCTCGCACGGCGCAGGCGCGGGGCGCGGCGGGCCGACGGGGGTATCGCGGTCGCGGCCGCCCTCGCCTCCGCCGTCTCGCTGGCGCTGATGGTGCTCCTCGTCGACGGGGCCGACCCCTCCCGTGTGTACATGGGCACCGACACCCGCGCGTTCTCCCTCCTGCTGGGGGCGATGGTCGCGACCGGGCCGGTGCGCGCCGCCCTGGCGCGCGCGGTCGGCCGGTGGGCGGGCGCCGCCGCGGCGGTCCTGGCGGTCGGCATCGCCGCGCTGTGGCTGGTCGCGGACGGCACCGACTCCCTGTGGCTGTTCACCGGCGGGCTCTTCGCGCACTCGCTGGCCTCGGCGCTGCTGATCGGCTTGTGCGCGCAGGCGCCGCGCACCTCCGTCGCTCGCGCGCTCTCCTGGCGGCCGCTGCGGTGGCTCGGGCTGGTCTCCTACAGCCTCTACCTGTGGCACTGGCCGGTGATCGTGCTCCTCTCGCCGGAGCGCACCGGCCTGGACGGGTGGGCCTGGACCGCGACCGTGGGGGCCGTGTCGGTCGCGGCGGCCTCCCTCTCCAAGCACCTGGTCGAGGATCCGATCCGGTTCCGCGCCGGGTGGGCGCGGGGGCGCCGCGGGGCCGTGGCGTTCGGGGCCGCGATGGTGGCCCTGGCGGTGCTGTGGGTGGCGATCCCGGCCCCGCCTCCGGCAGCCGTCGACGTCGCACTCCTGGAATGACCGCCCGGGCGGGGCGCACCGAAGCAGGTCAGCCGATCAGCGGGCAGGTCCGGAGCTCCTCCGATTCCCGTCCCCCCGTGGTGAAGCCGACCCGCACCTCGGTGTCCTCCGCCCCTCCGCTCTGCACGTGGACGCCCAGTGCGGTGCACACGATCTGATCGATGCCCTGCGGGGTGACCTCGTCCATCGCCAACGGCACCAGCACCGTGAGCACCTCCGGCCCGGTGGTCACGACGACCCGTGTCGTGGAGACGGCGGCGATCCCGGTGCTCAGCCCTGAAGTCGGCCCGGGCCCCGCGATCAGCAGCGACACCGCGTCGGACACGGTGCCCAGGCGGCCGCTGTCCCGGAAATCCGGCTGCAGCTCGCCGTCGCCGCCGATGAAGTACAGGGTGACGCCGGGCGCCACGCCCGTCGGGGCGCGGCCCCCGTCGGCCGGACCGGTGGGGCGCAGGCCGCAGCCCGCCGACAGCAGGACGGCGAGCAGCGGCACGAGCACCCGGACCAGGAACGGCCTCATCGCTCCTCCTCCCCATGACCGGGCCCGTCGGCGTGCCCGCCAGGGTGGCCGACACCGTGCCCGCCATCGCGGTCACCACCGGGGTCCCTTGGCAGCCGCAGCACGAACCGCGCCCCGCCTTCGGTGTTCTCCGCGACGAGGTCCCCGCCGTGCAGACGGGCGTTCTCCAACGCGATCGCCAGACCGAGCCCGCTGCCGGGCGTGCGGGTCCGCGCCGCGTCCCCTTTGTAGAAGCGGTCGAACACGTGTGGAAGCACGTCCTCGGGCAGCCCCGGCCCCTCGTCGGCGACCTCGATCCGCACCTCGCCCCCGCCGGTGCCCTCACCCCCGTCACCGTCGCCCGCCACGCGCACCCGCACGGGCGGCGCACCGTGCCGCAGCGCGTTGCCGACCAGGTTGGCCACGATGACGTCCAGACGGCGCCGGTCGGCCAGCAGCCCCACCGGCCCGTCGGCCTCCACGGCGACCCGGTCCGTCCACCCCCGCGCGCGCAGGCAGTCCCGGACGGCCTCGGCCGCGTCGACCTCCTCCAGCCGGAGGGCGGCGGAACCGGCGTCGAACCGGGAGACCTCCATCAGCTCCTCCACGAGCGCCACCAGCCTCCGGGTCTCGGTGACCGCCAGCTCCACGGACTCGCGGTCGTCGGCCTCCATCCGGTCGGCCGCCGACGCCAGCACGTCCACCACCGCCGTCAGCGTGCTCAGCGGGGTCCGCAGCTCGTGGGAGACGTCGGAGGCGAACCGGCGGGCGTCGGCCCGCATCCGCTCCATCTGCGCCATCGACTCCTGCAGCGACGCGGCCATCTCGTTGACGGTCGCGGTCAGCGCCGCCAGCTCGTCGGCGCCCTGCGGCACCGTCCGCGCACCGAGGTCGCCGTCGGCGAGCCGGCGCGCCGTGTCGCGCAGGTCGCGCACCGGGCGCAGCACCCCGCGCGCGGCCAGCAGGGCCAGCAGCACGGCCAGCGGCAGCGCCAGCGCGGAGGCGGCGACCGCCGACCTGGTGAGCACGTCGATCTGCCCCTCGACGCCGGAGAGGTCGCGCACGGTGTAGACCTCGATGCCGGACGGTGTGCGCGCGCCGTCGGTATCCGTCAGCATGACCGGCATGCCGATGAGGAGCTTCGGCGCGCCGTCGTCGGTGATCCTCCGGACGCTGATCCGGTCCCGCTCGCGCACGGCGTCCCGCACCGGGCCGATGCCCGGCCCGGGGGCGTCCGCGTCGGCCGACCGCAGGTCCTCATAGGTCACCAGGGTGTTCGGCCCTACGGCCGCGCGCAGCCGGTCCAGCCCCTCCTCGTCCGGCGGGTAGTCCAGCTCGGGGGCGAGTGCGGCCACCCGGTCCGCGACGGTCCCGGTGAGCCGCTCCTGCGCGCCGTCCACCAGCGCCGTCCCGGCCGACCCGGCGGCGGCCCAGGCCGCGGCCGCGGCACCGACCACGGTCACCAGCACGAACGCCACCAGGAGCCGGGTGCGCAGGCCGCGCGGCCGCAGCCGGTGCGCCCAGGCGCCCGCGCGGCGGAGGCCGCCGGTCACAGCGGCCCGAACCGGTAGCCGAACCCGCGCACCGTCTGCACGTACTCCGGCGCCGCCGGGTGTTCCTCGATCTTGGCGCGCAGCCGCTGTACGCAGTTGTCGACCAGCCGGGAGTCGCCCAGGTAGTCGTGCTCCCAGACCTCTTCCAGAAGCTGCCGCCTGCTGAACACCCGGCCGGGGGCGCGGGACAGGGTCAGCAGCAGCCGCAGCTCGGTGGGGGTCAGCGCCACCGGGGCGTCGTGCAGCGTGACGGTGAGGGCCTCGGTGTCGATGCGCAGGCCCCCGTGGACGCGCACGCCGTCCGAGGGGGCGCTGCGGCGCAGCACCGCGCGGATGCGCGCGTCCAGGACGGTGGGCTGCGCGGGTTTGACGACGTAGTCGTCGGCACCCGCCTCCAGCCCGGTGACGACGTCGAAGTCGTCGCCGCGCGCGGTCAGCATCACCACCGGCACCCCGCCTGCGGCGCGGATCCGGCGGCAGACCTCGAATCCGCTGATGCCCGGCAGCATCAGGTCGAGCACCACCAGGTCGCATGCGGCGGCGCCGAGCGCGCGGAGGCCGTCCTCTCCGGTCTCCGCGGTGCGCACCTCGTGGCCGTGCCTGGACAGGGCGAGCTGCAGCCCGCGCCGCACCCCGGGGTCGTCCTCGATCAGCAGAATCGTCGCCATCGGCCTCAGTATGCGCCGTCGGCGGCCGCCGGTCCCGCAACGGCGGGCCGCTTCGGCGGGACTGCGACACGACTGCGACACGGCGGCGGAGGCGCCGGGACGTCGGGCGTGCACCGTCGAAGGCATGATCAACAGAAATCTCCTGGCCATAGGCCTGACCGGTCCGCTCGTCCTCGCCGCCGGGTGCTCCGGCGGCCCGGCCGCCTCCGGGGACGGGGCGCCGGAAGGGGGCGGCGGGTCGTCCGGCCCGGCCCTGTCCACGGTGCTCCTGCTCGGCGATTCGGTGGCCGCGGGCCAGGCCCTTCCCATGGCCGAGGCGTTCGGGGCGAGCGGCGTGGAGTTCACGTCGATCGCCTCCGACGGCGGGGGCAACGTCGTCGGGCCGTTCTCCGAGAAGAACTGGGAGGAGCTGCCCGACCGGATCGCCTCCGCCGAGGCGGACGCCGTCGTCTACCAGATCACCACCTACGACTGGGGCACCCGCGAGGAGCAGCGGGAAGGCTACGCGAAGCTGGCGGACACGGTGGTCGACAGCGGCTCCGACCTGTTCCTGGTCACCATGCCGCCGATCGAGCCGGACGACTTCTACGCACCGCACATGGAGGACCTGGACCGCACCGCGGAGGTCGCGGGCGAGGTCGCGGAGTCCTCGGACGGGGTGGAGCTGCTCGACGCGGAGGAGGTGTGGGGGGAGGAGTTCCAGCGGACCCGGGAGGGCGAGCCCGACCGCAGCTCCGACGGCATCCACACCTGCCCGCAGGGTGCGGCCCGGTTCACCCGGTGGGTGCTGGACGAGCTGGCGGGGTCCTACCCGGGGTTCGCGCCCGCCGACCCCGAGGAGTGGGCGAACACCGGCTGGTCCGGTGACGAGCGCTTCTCGGGGTGCTGACACCCGGGGTGCTCCCGGAGCCGCGGCCGTCGACCGCCCCCTGACCCCGGGCGGCCCACCTTGACCTCAAGCGTGCTCGAGCTCCTAGCGTTCGTTCGGAGACGCCCCGAAGATCCCCCTGAAGGAACGAGGAGCGAGGATGGACACCGACGCTGCGCTCCGCGCAGGCCGCCCCTCACGACGAACGGCAGGTCCCGTGGCCCCATCACCCGTCGAGGACAGTGCCCGCGACCGGACCCCGACGCCCCGCCCACCCGCGCCCCGCCTATGGGTGGTCGCGCTCATCGCGTGCGCCGGGCAGTTCCTGGTCGTCCTCGACGTCTCGGTCGTCAATGTGGCCCTCCCGGCCATGCGGACCGCCCTCGGGCTCAGCGAGACCGGGCTGCAGTGGGTGGTCAACCTCTACACCATCGCCTTCGCCGGCCTCATGCTGCTCGGGGGCCGGGCCGTCGACCTCTTCGGGCGCAAGAGGATGTTCCTGCTCGGCCTCGGCACCTTCATCGCCGCCAGCCTCGTCGGCGGGCTCGCCCAGGAGCCGTGGCACCTGCTCGGAGCGCGCGCGGTACAGGGGATCGGGGCCGCCGTGCTCGCCCCCGCGACGCTCACCATCCTCACCACCTCCTTCCCGCCGGGACCCGCGCGGACCCGGGCCATCGCCACATGGACCGCCGTCGGCGCCGGGGGCGGCGCGGCCGGGGGGATCATCGGCGGCGCGCTGACCGAACTGCTGTCCTGGCGCTGGGTGCTGCTCATCAACGTGCCCATCGGGGCGCTGGCCCTGCTCGCCGCCGTGCTGTGGGTCGCCGAGCGGCGCGACCGCGAGGGCGCCCCCGCGCGGCTCGACGCGCCGGGCGCCCTCCTGGTCACCCTCGGGCTGGTGACGCTCGTCTACGGGGTGGTGCAGACCGAGTCCCAGGGGTGGGCGTCCCCGTGGTCCCTCGCGCCGCTGTTCGGCGGGATCGTGCTGATCGGCGCGTTCATCCTGGTGGAGGCGCGGACGGCGGCGCCGCTGGTGCCGCTGCGGCTGCTCGCTGCGCGCCCGGTCGCGGCGGCGAATACGGCGATGTTCGTGTGCGGGGCCGCGATGATGTCGATGTGGTACTTCATGTCCCTGTACATGCAGAACGTGCTGCGCATGAGCCCTTTGGAGACGGGGCTGGGCTTCCTCGCGCAGACCGTCAGCATCATCCTGGGGTCGAAGATCGCGCCGTGGGCGATGCGGGCGGTCGACGGCAAGTACGTGGCGATGGCCGGGGTCGCGGTGAGCGGCGCCGGGTTCCTGTGGGCCGGAGGGGGGATCCCCGCCGGGGGCGGGTACGCGGCCACGGTCCTGGGGCCCGGCATCCTGATGGCCTTCGGGTCCGGGCTGGCCGCCACACCGCTGACCTCGTCGGCCACGGCCGCTGCGGACCCGTCCGACGCGGGGCTGGTGTCGGGGCTCGTCAACACGTCGCGCACGGTGGGCGGTGCCCTGGGTCTGGCGGCCCTGTCCACGGTCGCGGCGGCGTACGCCTCGCCCGGGGCGGGTCCGGACGCCCTGGCGGGCGGCTACGCCCTCGCGTTCCGGATCGGCGGGTCGGTCCTGCTGGCCGGAGCCGTGTTCGTCCTGGCGGCCCTGCCCCGACTGCGGGCATCCGAGCCTGCGTGACGCGGGCGGGGTGTGAAGCAGGCAGGGCGTGATCCGGGCGGTCTGTGATTGACTGCGCCCATGTCCCCCCGTGATCGCATTGTCGGCGGCCTGCACGACCCCGGTGACCCCGTCCCCGGCGCGTCCGTCGAGGCCCGATGGGTGAACCTGCGCTGGCGCCGGATGCCCGCGTGGATCGCGGCGACGACGGTCTCGGTCGCCGCGGGTGCCGCCATCGCCTTCCGCATGGTCGAGGAGGCGGGCAAGCCCTACATCGGTGCGAGCGAGATCACCGGCGGCGCCGTGTTCCTCGTGGCGTCGGCGGTCGTCGCGGTGTGGATGGTGTGGGTGGCCCCGCGGGTGCTCACCCGCCAGGGGGTGGCGGTCGACGGCATCGGTATCGCGCTGATCCAGGAGGGCAAGCTGTGGTCCCCGGACCGGACCGTGCGGATCCCGTGGGGCGTGGTCCGCTCGGTCACCGAGCGCGATGACTACGTCGGCCGGTCCGACCACCGTGGGGACCGCCGCAGGAGGGTCGCCAAGGTCAGCCTGCTGCTGGACGCGGACCTCCGCGGCGTCATGGTCCCGAGCTGGGTCGGGGCCGCGCCGGGGGCGCTTCCGGTCCGTGTCGCGATCGCGCCGGGCAACCGGAGGCGGTCGAAGGTCGTCCAAGCGCTCCGCGCGGTGCGGCCCGACCTCGTCATGTAGTGGGGCCCGGCCGTGCGCCTCACCTCCAGTTCGGCATGCGGTCCAGCAGGTCGCACCGGAAGTCGAGGGCCGGCAGCAGCTCCTGGGGGTCCCGATGGTCGTTGACCGGGTCGGCCGCGTCGAGGAACTCCCCGCGGAAGAAGACCACGCGGGGCGTGCGCGGATCGGTCAGCAGGAAGCGCACGGCGTCCGGTTGCAGGATGGCGCGCGCGAAGTCGCCGCCGTCCACGCCCGTCACCTCGAACCGGCCGTCGAATTCCGGGTGGCCGATCGTCGTCCCGCCCCGCCCGATGGCCTGGTTGGCCGAGTTCTGGAGCTGCGGGAGGCGGCTGATGTTCAGGACCGGGTGGCGTGTGGGGGTCGCGACCCAGACGGCCCGCTCCCGCCGGCGGCCCCCTTGGTGGGTCACATCGAAGGTGGCGGCGACGAAACGCCTGCCCCGGTGGACGCCGGAGACGACGTCGTGCGCCGCCGTGGCCCTGGGGGTGCCCCACAACGGTTCGCGCAGTTCGGGCCGGTCGAACTGGCGGTTGTACAGCTCGATGAACGCGTCGTCCTGCTCGGCGAAGGTCCATCCGAATTGTTCGATCGCGGGGCGGACCTGCCGCGCTTCAGGAAGTCGGTGGGCCCGGTTCGCCCGTAGGACGAAGAAGATCAGCAGGCCCACGGCGGCGAAGACGAGCAGTGTCCCGACGATGACGATGACCAGCACTACGGCCGAACTCATTTGCCGCTCTCCAACGGACGGGAACCTGGCGCCCGCGTCGCACCGGCCGTTCGATCACGCGCCCGTGCGAACGCGGAGGCCAGGTTCGCACAGGCCCGCCCGTCCCGTCGCCGCCGCCTTGATGGGCTCCGCCCACCCCTGCCGAGGCCGCCCCGCTCCGCCTTACGCTCGCGCCGTCACCTCGGCCTCAAGGATCTTGAGGGTGGGCGTGTAGGAGACGTGGGCCGTGAGCCGGGCCAGTTCCGCGGTGGCCGCGTCGCTCTTCAAAGCGCAGAGCGCGCGTGCGCAGGTGTTGGCGAGTCCCGGCGAGTTCGGCCCTCCCGCCGGGGGCGTCCGAAGCGCCTCGACCAGGACGGTGCCCAGGCCGCGCGCGGATTCCGCGTGCTCGGGGAGCATGGCGACCAGCCAGACCAGGCCGCGTGCGGCGTTGGTGTTGTAAGCGTCCGGGTGGGCCAGGGTGTGCGGGTCACCCACCAGGGAGAGCCAGGACAGGACGCGTTCTCCGAACTCCTCGGCGTCGATGCCGGAGAGCAGCGACCGCCCCGACTCCTGCCAGGCGGCGCCGGGCCTGGGCTTGGTGGCGGTGGCCGCGTGCCGGACCGCCTTGGTCCACGAAGGCGGCAGGTCGGCGAGCTCGTCCAGGGCCCGGTCGGTCCACGCGTGGCCCGCGTTGAGGACGGGGCCGCGGTCGGCGAGCAGCCGCACCACCTTCCGCAGGTCCTTCGCCCTGAAGGGGTGGGGGGAGAAGTACGCGCGGCGCATTTCGGCGCCGAGCGCGTCCGGGATGTTCCGGCCGGAGGCCAGCTCCGCCCACGCCGTCTCGACCGCCTTCAGCGTGCGGACCAGGCCGTTCGGATCGAACCGCAGGGCGTCCTGGCGCGCGGCCGCCAGCCGCTCGTCGGGCCGGTCCAGCGAGAGGCTGAGCGCGGCGTGCATGTGGACGATCCTGCCGCGTCGTCCCTCCGGGGCGGCAGGGTCGTAGAGGTCGGCGCAGGCGTCCACGAGCGCGCCGCGGACCTCATCGGGCAGGGTGCGCACCCGGTCGACGGTGTCGGAGAAGTCCTTGTCCGCGAGCACCGTTTCGACGGCGGCGGCCGCCCCTGCCGCGCCGCCGTGGGCGACGGCGGCCGTGAGCATGGGCTGGAGGTCGTCGAACCCGAAGTACTCCAGGGGGGCCGAGGAGAGCGAGGCGTGCAGGGCGTGGAGCCGCTCCCGCTCGTCCGGGTCGCCGGTCCGGTCCAGCAGCCGTTTCGCGACGTCGGTGAGCCGTCGCCGGTGCTCGGCGGAGAAGGTGCGCAGGCGCTCGGCGGTCCACGAGGGGTCAGGTGACGCGAGGGCCCTCCGCAGCGCGTCCTTCCGGTCGTCCTCGGCCGTGTCCCCGAGATGCATGGAGGCCAGGACCTGTGCCTCGAACCCGTCGGACTCCAGCAGGTCCACCTGGTTGGCGAGCAACCCGGCGTGCACGGCGAGGAGGCGGGACCGCCGCTCGTCCGTCCCGGCGGCCTCGTACATCTCCACGCCGGCGTGGGCCATGCGGCGGCGGACGTCCACCGGAAGGCGCGGCAGGAGCCGCACCGTTTCGGGGAAGTCGTCGGCCGCGAGGACGTGTTCGCAAGCCGTGGCGGGACCGTCGCCGTCGACCAGGGATTCGAGCGCGCTCTCGAACCCGTGGGGCGCGTGGGAGTCGGACATCGGGCTCCTGCCAGGGGAGGGGAAAGGGCGTACTACGGGTACCGCGCCCCGCCGACCTTTCTGGAATCGGCGGCCTTCACGGGATGAACACGCCCCCGGAGCGGAGCCGGGCCTCGATGAGGTCGAGCAGGTGGGCCCCGGTCGGCGTCTGGTTGCCGAAACGGCTGATGAGGCGGTACCGATCTGTGGGGGCGGTGCGGGCCTTCTGGAAGCTGGTGACGACCTTGCGCATCGCGGGCCGGGCCAGGACGTACTCGGCCATGGCGGTGGCGACCTCTTCCAGGCGGGGATCGTCCGGCTCCCAGGCGAGGGCCTCCTGCGCGCGCCTGTGCAAGGCGATGACCTGCGGATCGCCGAGGGCCTCTTCGAGGTTGCCGAGGTAGTCGTCGAAGGCGTCGGGGTCCAGGGCCCTGGCCAGGACCATGCCCTCCCGGGTGGCCGCCAGCTCCTCCGGGGGGAGCCCGGCGGCGCGCCCCCGTTCGAGGAGGACGGCGGCGCGGTCGGGGAGCAGGGCCAGGTCGCCGTCGGCCAGGCGGCGCAGCATGGCGCGCCGGGCGGTCAGCTCTTCGATCCTCTCGTCCAGGCGCGCCTCCACGTCGGCCAGGGCCTCGGTGAAGCGCTCGGGGGCGTATTCCAGCATGGGGCCGATCTCGGCCAGCGGCACCCCGGCGGCGGCCAGCGTGCGGATGCGGACCAGCCGCAGGACCTCGGTCGCGCCGTACCGGCGGTAGCCGGAGCCGTCGCGCGGGGGTTCATCGAGCAGGCCGATCCGGTGGTAGTGCCGGACGGCCTTGACCGTCACTTCGGCGAAGGAGGCCGCCTGGCCGATCGTGAGCCCGTCCGGCGCGGCTCGGTCCGTCGTGGGTCGGCCCCTCCTGGGGCCGCCCTTCACGGGTTCGTTCGTCACCGGTGTGGATTCCTTCCGGGGAGGCCGTGTTCCCTCGCTGATTCTCCGTCGCACGGCCAGGAGTGCATGACGCAGGTCACCATTGAGGTTGACCTTAGGTCAGGCCGGAGGCTTCTCGTAGCGGCGGCAGGGCGCCGACCGCACACGGGGAGACCGAAGGAGCGGACCACGATGACCACCCCCCTTTCCGACCAGCACGAGGACGTTCCACAGAGCGGCGCCGCCGGAGCGGAGGCCGTCGGCCAGGACCGCCCGGAGCTGCAGAGGGCGATCGAGGAGATCGTCGGACTCGGCTTCCTCGGGGTGTCGCTGCGCGTGCGCGACCAGCGCGGCGAGTGGGGCGGCAGCGCAGGGAAGGCCGAACTCGACGGGACCGCCGCGCCGCCGACGGACGGGTACGCGCGGATCGGCAGCACCACCAAGACCTTCGCCGCCGCACTGGTGCTGCGGACGGTGGCCGAGGGCGTCATCGGGCTGGACGCCCCGGTCGCGGAGCACCTGCCCGGGTTCGCGTTGGACGAGCGGATCACGGTGCGCATGCTGCTGCAGCACACCAGCGGGGTCTTCAACTTCACCGGAGAATTCGAGGACGACGGGACGCTGATCCCGGGGGTCACCACCCCGTACGGTGCGACGACCCGGGAGTGGTTGGACGGCCGACTGGAAAGCCGCCGCCCCGAGGACCTGGTGCGGCTGGCGCTGTCCAAGCCGGCGCGGTTCGAGCCGGGGGCGAAGTGGAGCTACTCCAACACCAACTATGTGCTGGCCCGGCTGCTGGTCGAGAGCGTCACCGGTCGTTCGTTCCCTGAGGAGATGCAGCGCCAGGTCCTGGGGCCGCTCGGACTGAAGGGCACGATCCTGCCGGAGGACTCGCCGGACATCCCCGCGCCGCACGCGCACGGCTACTTCCGCTACGAGAAGGACGGCGTGCAGGAGACGGTGGACATCACCCGCCAGAACCCTTCCTGGCTGTGCACCGGCGGCGACATGATCTCGACGACCGAGGACACGGCCGTGTTCGTCGCAGCGCTGTTGGACGGCCGTCTCCTGCCGCCTGGACTGGTGGCCGAGATGTGCACGCCGGTGTCCACGGGGATTCCGTCGATGGACTACGGCCTGGGGGTGTTCGTGCAGAAGACGGAGAACGGCACGACGGTCATCAACCACAACGGCGGCGTGCCGGGCTATGCGGCGATGATGACCAGCACGCCCGACGGGAGCACGACCCTGACAGCGGCGGTGAACTACGTGGACGACCCCGACCTGACCATGAGCGCAAAGGGCCAGGAGGCCTACCAGAGGCTCGTGCGCGAGGTGTTCTAGGCACGAAGGCCGCGGGGAACGACGGCCGGGCACACAGGGCACGCGCCCTCGGAACAGCTCCGGAATCCAGAAAGGCCAGGCCCCGGAATCATCAGGAGGCCTGGCCTCCTTTGTGCGTGATTCTCTGCGCGTGGGCCTCGTCCGTACGAGGGGCGGACGGTGACCACGCCTACCGCAGCGGGGCGCGTCAGGGGAGCGCCCGGTTCGCCGGTCAGACCGACGGACTCAGGCCGGTCACGGACATGCGGAAGAGGCGGTCCGCCGCTCCCGCCGGATCGGGGTGGTTCGCCGTGGCGAGGGTGATGCCGACGATCAGTGTGATCAGGTCGGCGACGGTGGTGCCCGCTGCCACCGCGCCGTCCTGAACTGCGCGGTGGAGCAGGGGGCCGGCGGCCTCCTCAAGGAGCGCCGAACAGGTGTCCTCATGCCCCGGTGCGGCTTCGACGCCGTCGTAGGCCAACGCGGCCGCCAGGCCCCGTGCGGAGACGCAGTAGGCGACGACCTCGCCCAGCCACTCCAGGAGCGCGTCCCGACTGTCTTTCTCCTCGGCCAGTTCGCGGGCGCGGTCGGCCAGCGCATCGACGCGGCTCCGGGAGACCGCTTCCAGCAGCGCGCGGCGGGTGGGGAAGTGGCGGCGCACCGTGGCCGAACCGACCCCCGCGGTGCGGGCGATCGCCTCCAGGGAGGCGTCGGCGCCTTGGGCGGCCACCTCGTCCTCGGCCACGGCGAGGATGCGCGCGTAGTTGCGCCGGGCGTCCGAGCGCTGCCGCTCGGGCATGGCGTCACCTCCATGGTTGCTAAACGGCGGGGCCCGCCATATCGTACTCCACATGAAACGGCGGGCCCCGCCGTTTAGCTTCGAGTTTCGAGGAGAGCCATGTCCACAGACTCCGCCCCCGTCCTGGTCACCGGCGCGACCGGTAGGCAAGGCGGCGCCACCGCACGTGCCCTCCGCGCGGCGGGTGTGCCCGTCCGCGCCCTGGTGCGCGACCCGGCTTCGGCGGGGGCCAAGGCCGTCGAGGCGCTCGGTTCCGAACTGGTCACCGGCGACCTGCACGACCGTGCCTCCGTGGTCCGCGCCGCCGAAGGCGCCCGTGCGGTCTTCTCGGTGCAGATGCCCGCCATGGACGCGGAGGGCGTCGACTTCGAGGGGGAGGTCGCCCAAGGGACCAACCTCATCGAGGGGGCGAAGGCCGCCGGAGTGCCGCAGTTCGTGCACACCTCCGTCAGCGGCGCCGGTCGGCACACCTCCGTGCCGGGGTGGGCCGAAGGCCGCTGGTCTTTCATGGAGCCCGCCCTGGGCGCCAAGACCGCGATCCAGGACCGGCTCCGGGAGGCGGGTTTCGCCCGGTGGACGCTCCTCAAGCCAGGCTTCTTCATGGACAACTTCCTGCCGTCCATGGCGTACCTGTTCCCGCGCGGCGTCGACGGCGGCCTCGTGTCCGTCCTGCGGCCGGAGACGCGGCTCTCGCTGACCGCCGTGGACGACATCGGAGCGGCGGCGGCCGCGGCCATCACCGATCCAGAGCGCTTCGACCGGGTCGAGTTGGAGCTTGCGAGCGACTACCTGTCGATGACGGAGATCGCCGCCGTCCTCTCGCGCGCGCTGGGCACGGCTCTGTCCGCGCCCGACATGACCATGGAGGAGGCCGAGGCCGCCGGTATGCCCCCGATGGGGGCCTCGCACGCGTGGTTGAACGCGGTCGGCCAGCCGGCCCGCCCGCAGTATGCGAGGGATCTCGGCATCCGTCTCACCGGTTTCGAGGAATGGGCGAAGAAGCACATGCGAGCCGACGCCTGAGAGCCCTTCCGGGCCCTCCCACGGCGTGCCACCACGGACTCGGCTACCGACGGCGATGTCCGCTACGGGCTGCCCCGGCCGCTCGCAGTGATCTGCCGTCATCGCACGGGTGAGGGCGGCGTTCACAGGCCGCCATAGGAGCCTCGTCGAGGACGGGGCCTTGAGCGGACTCGACGAGGTAGTCGAACGGGTGCCAGAGGCCGCCGTCCACGTCGGCCGGGACGAGCAGTCCGCTCGCCCCGAGCCTGACCTGCTGAGCCCAGGAGAGGGCCTCGTCGAAGCCCTCAGGGCGCAGGGCCGCGGCGTCCTGGAGGTAGGCGCCGTGCGTACGCCTGAGCAGGTCGGCGGAGACGCCGGAGGCCAGGCCGGTGCGGGTCAGGTCGATCGCGGCGGCGACCACCGCACGGCCGCGCGGGTGGCCGCCGCTGCCGGTGCACCGGTTCGCATCACGCCAGACCTGGAGCAGGAGGGGGCCTGCCGCCAGGTGCTCGGCCACACCGTGGACGCCGTGGCGGGCGGTATGCGCGGCGCCGCGCAGGCGGGCGTCTCCGTGCTCGGCGGCGCGCTCGGTCTCCTCGGCCGACCACGTCCGCTCCAGCACGATTGGGTCGAGGCGCCTGAGCAGGTCGACCGTGCGCCTGGGCCTCGGCGCCGCGTGGGCCTGCGCTGAGAAGGGGAGGCGGTGGGTGTCGAGGTATTCGGTGCGCAGTGTCATGGCCACGACGGTGCGTCGGCGCGTGAGCAGGCTCAGGGTGGTCTCGGTGAGGTGGGCCGCCTCGTCTTCCAGGAAGCGGTCGACGTCGTCGAGCCACACCACGACGCCGGAGTCGAACAGGTACGGCGGCGAGGTGAGCCGTTGGGCCAGAGTGTCCAGCGCCGTGCCCGGCGGCGGGGCCACGAGGTGGCGGTGGGGCATGTTCGAGGCCAGGGCGTGCAGCAGTGAGCGGGACTTGCCTGCGGCGGAATCGCCCACCATCAGCACGACGCCGCCTGTGGCCTTGGCCGCGACCACCGCCTGCTCGATCTCACCGTCGCGGTCGCGGCGTACGTAGGGGGAGATACGGGAGCCGTCGGGGCCGGCGGGGGCGGGGTGGACGCCCAGCCGCCGAGGATCGGCCCGTGCGACGGGCACGGCCGCTGCTAGTGCGGCTTCGGCCTCCTGATCGCCGTCGCGGGGCGGGGGCGGATGCGCACCGACGAAGATGTCGCGGGCCGCCCCGGCTTGGATCAGGGTCTTCGCGACGGTGTTGGAGGAACTGTTCCTCACGTCAGAGGTGTGGCGGACAGGATGCCGTGGGCCGGGGCACCGTGCCGAGCGCCACGAAAGCTCCTCCCCGTCCCCTGGCGGCAGGAAGCCGCGAGAGGGATCGGGACCGGAGAGGCGGGCACCGGGGCCCACAGAATGATCGAGCGTGTCGCCGTCCGCCCGGGTGAGCCGATCGGACGACGGTTCCAAGGGGTCCTGAGAGGTCATGAGAGGGTGCACCGCCTCCTTCGAACGACCGCGAGAGACTGCGTGCATGCGATTATGCACGTGCATTTGCAAGCACAGCAAGACCTTCGGTGTGGCCGGAAGGCGCCTTGGAGGGGCCAAGGGGAATGCGAGGGAGCTCCCGGCGGCGCCGCGATCCCTCTTCGCCGAGGTGAGGGGGCCATCGGTGGCCGGTCGCGCCAGATAGGGCGGCGCCGGGCCACGGGAGGGCTTTCGGGCCTGCGGCCGCCACCGTCACTCCCGGGGGTCGCGCTCTGGCGGGTGGCAGATCGCCGCCTCCCTGGCGGGGCACGTGTGTGGAACGGAGCCCGGAAACAGCCCCCGGAAAGCAGTAAGGCCAGGTCCCGGAGGCCCCTGGGGGAGCCCGGGAGGTGGCGGTCGCCGAAAGCGGGCGACCGAAGATCGCAACGGCGTAGAGGGTGGGGATGTCGTCCAAGGCGCGGCGGCCGCTGTCAGCGGCGACCGAGGATCTCAGCTCGATGGGGGTGCACGGTGACCTTTTCGCCTAGGGGGCGGTCGCTCTCACGGGGGCGCCTGTGGATTACGGGTCGCTTGCGCTCTACCCCCGGTCCTCACCGCTGCTGACGGCCGCGGTGCGGGCAGTCGAGAAGCGGTTGGCGGAGGTCGGCTGACCTCATCCGATGTGGGTGGGTCCGCCCTGGAGGAAGTGGTCGATGCGTAGGCGCATGGACCGGTCCATGGTCAGCTCGGCGAGTTTCTCCTTCGGGAGCCAGAGGACTTCCTTGGACTCGTTGCTCGTGCGCGGCTCGCCTGAGACGGGGCGGGCGGTGAGCGCGATGGAGAACTCCTGGCGGGCCTCGCCGTCGCTGGTGTAGTACACGATGTGCTTGGGGTCGCTGTAGGTGCCGACGATGCCGGTGATCTCGCAGGTGATCCCGGACTCCTCCTCGGTCTCCCTGACGGCGGCCTGGGGCACGGACTCGCCCAGGTCGATCGCGCCCCCTGGCACGGCCCAGTTGCCGTTGTCGGTCCGGCGGATCATGAGGACTTCGTCGCGCTCGTTGACGACGAACACGTTCACCGAGGGAACACGGCTGTTGGCCTGCGGCGCCTCAGGGTCGTCGTAGTAGTCGATCCGCCTGCCCACGGGCCCTCCTTCAGTCGAGGGGACGCGCCCCGTCCCAGACCTTCTCGAAGCTTTCCAGGTAGGTCGCCATCATCTCCCCGCCCGGAATCTTGCGCAGTGGAAGACGGGCGCCTGGGAGGCCATGCTCCCAATCAGGCGCGTGTGACCAGGCGCTGGTCGGCGGCCTGGTACAGGGTTGTAGTCCGGGCTGCGCGGGTCAGGGGGCGAGGAGCGCTCCGAAGGTGCGTCGTGCGATCTCCTCGAAAGCGCCTGCCCGATGGCCCTGGCCGGGCATGTCAGGGTGGGCTTCGGCCCAGACCTGCGCCGAGTCGGCAGAGGTGAAGGGGGTCAACGCGTCGCAGGACACCGTGACCGCCTCGGCGGGGGCACGGCGCCCCGGCTGGCGCGGTCGATCGCGCTCGTTGTTGGGAGGGCGCGATGGCGTGCAGCACTCCTCCACCGAGGCCTACCGGTCCGGCCCGTTCGCCTCGGCCACGGCCCGGCGTACGGCGGCTTCGCCGGGGGCGCCGGAGACGGTGCCGTCCGCGCCGCGGTACAGGCGGCAAGACACGCTGGGTGCCGCACCGTCGGGCGCGAACGGGTCGGCGCCGTCGATCAGGATCGTCGGCGACCCGGTCATGCCGAGCGCGGCGGCCTGCTCCAGGTCGGACACCTCGACCAGTTCCACCTGCGCCGGTCGGCCCGCCAGCGCGGCGTCGACCTGGGCCAGCGCGAGACCGGCGTGGGGGCACTCCGGAACCGCGAGCACTGTGATGCGCATTTCTGCTCCTCCAGAAGTCCGTACCGGGACCCGGGCGGCGGGGCGTGATCCGGCAGAGGGAGGGCCGCGCAACAGGCCGGAATCCCTGTGGCCTCTTGCCGGGCCACCGCCATATGCGCACGGTAAACATTCCAGTGCGCTGGAAGGTCAAGGCATAGGGTGAGGGGCATGCGCATCGGGGAACTGGCTTCCCGAAGCGGGTTGTCCACCAGGACGCTCCGCTTCTACGAGGAGGTCGGCCTGCTGGTCCCGCCCCCGCGCACATCCGGCGGCTACCGCGATTACCCCGGCTCCGCCGTCGCCCGGTTGGCGTTCATCGGGGAGTCCCAGCGCGCGGGCCTGACCCTCGCCGAGATCCGTTCCGTCCTCACCTTGCGCGACGACGGCCAGGCGCCGTGCGCCCATGTCACCGCGCTCATCCACGAGCACCTGGACGACATCGACCGGCGTATGGCCGAACTCGCCGCCACCCGCCGGGTCCTGCGCACCCTCGCCACCCGGGCGGCCGCCACCGACCCGGCGGAGTGCGGTGGCGATGACATCTGCAGCATCGTCATTGCAGGGGAGACCTGAGGAGGAACCTGCTGCGCCCGACGCGGGCGGGGCGATGGCGAAGTCGTCCAAGATCGACTACCGGTGCGCTCTGGACATGAGAGAAATGCCCTGCCTGATCGATGCGTCATCGCAGGTCAGGGCTTTCTTTCCTGGGTGGGAGCTTAGGTCCGGCCGGGGCGAGTAAGTGTGGTGGGAACCATCGGCTCAGGCGTCGCGACGAAAGAGGCAGTAACCGCCCGCCGCCGCAGCGAGAACCCCCCACCCGGCGAGGACGGCCGCCGCCGCGCCCGGGTGGAGCTCGGTGACACTGTAGGCCGGGGTGCCGACCAGACTCAGGCTCGCCTCGTGGGGAAGCAGTCGGATCACCTCCGGCACCTGGAATACGCCGGTGGCGACCAGTACGGGAGCCAGAACCAGGAGTGTCGGCGGCGCCACCACGTTGCGTGTGACGATCGCCAGCCCGAAGCCGATCACCGGCAGCACCACGTAGACCGCGTACCAGCGCAGAAGCTCCACCGCGATATCCGGCGCGGACGTCTCTCCGAGCAGGAGGGCCAGGCGGCCGGGGGTCACCACCACAACGGCTGCGGGCACGGTCACGGCCAGCAGTGCTGCGAGCTTGGCGGCGTACAGCCGCAGCCGGTCGGGCACCGCGGTGAGCGTCACGCGCAGTTGCCCATTGTGGTATTCGCTTCCGGCCGCGAATACCGCGACCAAGATGAAGACGTAGACCGGCGCCATCAGCACGCCACCGAGCTCGGAGAGTGCCACAGCGCCGTCGCCGGCGCCGATGCGGACGGCGTCGGTCGCGGCGGCGGCGTCCAGCCCGGTATTGAGCACCAGCGTCGCGACAATGGCCAGCCACGTCACCGGATGCGTGACGATCTTGGTCACTTCAGCGGCGAAAAGGTCGCGTCTGCGCAGGCCGACGGCTGCCGTGGTGGCATCGGCCGTCATCGGGCGTCCCGCAGGCGGATCGCGACGGCGGCGCCGGTGACGGCGACCGTCGCCCAGCCGGTCAGTACGGCTGCTCCATGCAGTGGACTCGCGCTGAGGACGTTTGTCGTGGGCTCAAGAAGCAGGTTGCGCGCGGCGCTCAACGGCAGGAGTGCGTCGATGGCCGGTACGGCTGCGAACACTTGGGCCATCGTCAGCGCGATGAAGGCGGTGACGGCGATGATCCCCACAAGGGTGCGTCGGGCCACCAGTGTGACGGCGAATCCGATCAGGGTCGCCGTGACCGCGTACAGCAGGAATCGCCCTTGCCCGGCCAGCGCCTCAGCGCTCCACAGGATGCCGGGATTCCAGTCACGGACCCCCAGATACATGAAGAATGTCGACAGCGCCGCGAGGATGACGCCGACGGCGAGGGCGTACAGCGCGGTCGCGATCACCTTGCCGGCGACGAGCTTCCCTCGGCGTGGGACGACCGAGACGCTGACGCCCAGGTGGCCGGATCGGAACTCCTGTCCGGCGATGATGGCGCCGATGATCGGCAGGAACAACCCTGGCTGCAGCGAGGATGCCACCAGCAGCCCGAGAACCAGGGACTCGGCCCGCTGTCGGTGGCCGGTGAAGAATTCGATGGTCCCGTCGGGACGCATGTCCGCGAGAGAGTCGGAGAGCATGCCAAGCGGTTGGAGCAGCACGACCACGGCGAGCAGCAACAGAACGGCCGTGGCGATCAGGACGCTGGGCAATGAGGTGATCTTGGTGAGTTCTGAGCGTACGACGCCGATCACGGCCCTCACCACCTTTCGCTTTGCGTGCCACCGGTGAGCGCGAAGAACGCCTCCTCCAGCGAGGAGTGGTCGGCAGTGACGTCGGCGAGCGGCCCTTGGGCGATGATGCTGCCGCGATTGATGATCACCACGTCATCGACGGTTTCGGCGGTTTCGCCCATCAAGTGGCTCGACAGCAGCACCGTGTTGCCTTTGGCCGCGTAGGACCGCAGAAACGTGCGGACCGTGCGGATGCCCTCGGGGTCGAGTCCATTGGCGGGCTCGTCGAGGACGAGCGTACGGGGCTCGCCGAGCAGCGCCGCGGCCAGACCCAAGCGCTGCTTCATGCCCAGCGAGTACTTGCGCACCCGGGTCTTCGCCGCGTGGGAGAGGCCGACCTGCTCCAGGACCTCGGACACCCGATTCCGCGGGATCCCGTTGGACTGGGCGATCCAGCGCAGGTGGTCGGCGCCACGCCGCTCAGGCACCGGCCCGGCACCGTCGAGCAGGGCGCCGACGG
Organism: Nocardiopsis suaedae; assembly: GCF_027706745.1. GTDB lineage: Bacteria > Actinomycetota > Actinomycetes > Streptosporangiales > Streptosporangiaceae > Nocardiopsis_A > Nocardiopsis_A suaedae. The sequence continues at coordinate 64,866 of NZ_JAQFWP010000003.1, forward strand.
CCCGGAGCGGCTGCTCGATCCTGCTGTAGGGGACGCCGTCGATGAGCGCAGTGCCGGAGTTGGGGCGATCCAGGCCCAGCAGCATGCGAAGGGTCGTGGACTTGCCTGCGCCGTTGGGGCCGAGGAACCCCGTGACCCGGCCGGGCGTGGCAGAGAAGGACACGTTGTCGACGGCCTTGTTCGAGCCGAACCTCTTACTGAGTTCAGTAATCGCGATCACGTTGATCCAGTGCTCCTGCCCACCCCTAAACGGCTCAAATCAACCGCTAAGGAGCGGCCGTCAGGGAAAGACGATCAGAGCCGGATAGTCAAAGGGGTCGATGTAGACGGAGTCGCCGATGCTTTTGGCGGCGTCCTCGGAATTGCTGGTTGGGTGAGAGCGGCGGTCTTCTGCGTGCTCACTCCCCAGGTCCTCGTTCGGTGTAGCTGTGACCGGTCGCGTCCGTGAGTCATGAACGCGAGTCACGTAATCACATATAGGTGATCGCGACTCGGACAAGACCTTATGAGGTGATGAGGCGGGCGACAAGTAGCTATTCACCAGTGGAGAGGGTGGGTATGAAGAAGCGGTTTTCTGTCCTGGGAGTCATGGTGGATGGCCGGAGCTGGCCGTCGGTATCTCACTAGCGCGGCTTGACGGGTCACGAAGGGCGCGTGTAGCGGGTGGCCGTGACTGGGCGGTGTATCGTTGCGTGCACACTCGGCAGTAGGAACACCTTCTGTGAATCCTCATCGCGACGACTGAGGCAGACCAATGAGCAACCTTCCCCTGCTTGCCATCGACACATTGATCCGCGCCTTTGCCGTGGCCGACGGCTTTCCCGATTGGAACCCGGGCCGAGGCGCCGCCCGGCATGGAGGACCTGGCCAACGACCGGATCTTCTGGGGCAACGCTCGGCGAAGGCTTCGGCACTGTGGTGAGCAAGGTCGGGCACCGCAGCGGGTACAACAGGAGCACCCCGTGCGCCACGGGCATGCTGTGGGGGATCGGTGGGCTGTGCCTGTTGGCGATGAACAGGCCTATCGTCTCGGGCGTGCTGCCCCAGAGCGGTTCATGGAGGGCGGCGGCGTGAGTACCCCCAACGAGATCGCAGCCTCGGCCCGCCGAACCCGCACCACCATCATCGTCCCGGCCGCCCTCGTGGTGGTGCTGGCCGTCGTGGCCGCCGTTGCGATCACCACGGCCCTGAACGCGGGCGGCGAGCAGCTGCAGAGCGCCGCCTCCCCCTCGCCCACGCGCTCCCGTGCAGAGGGCGAGCCGCTGCGCCCGCCCGCCCCCGGGCACGAGGTCGAGGGCTACCCGGTCAACTTCGAGCACACCCCGGAGGGGGCCGTGGCCATGACCACGGCCTACGTCAGCCGCAATGCGACCTTGGACCCCGCGGACAAGGCCGAGACCCGATCGGCCTATGCCGTAGAACTGCAGGGGATCGGGCAGGAGGAACTGGAGCAGCTGGCCGAGCAGTTACAGCTGGGCATCGAGGACGAGCTGGACTACTACGGGTTCGACGTGGATCTGGGCGACCTGCCCCAGCAGGCCACCTATTCGGCGCTGCCGGTGGCGGTGGTCTATGAGGAGATCGACGCCTCGACCACCGAGGTCGCCGTTCTGACCGAGGTGAACGTCTCCGACGGCATCGAGGCCGAGTCCATCTTCCTGGAGCCCCTTGAGGTGCGGTGCGTGTGGAGCGATGACGTGCGCGGCGGCGACTGGGTCATCTCCAGCGAGTTCCCCGAGATCGAGGTGCCGGACAAGGCCGAGCCCGGCACCGAGGAGTTCCAGAGCTCGGAGTGGGCCCCGCTGCAGGGAGGGATGTCCTGATAATGCGCGGCCTGGTCGCGCTGATGGGGGAGGACCGCAACGGTCAATGCCAGCAGGGTGTACTTGCCTGCCGGTGGCGGTCGCCATCAACAGTGAATAGCCGGTGGCCAGGACTCGTGGCGGTCGCCCTCCCAGGGGCTCCGGGGTGCGTGTGGCTTACGGGTTGCTCCCATATGGAGGGGCGGTCGCGCGGTTCTCTAGACCGGGGAGTGACTCCGGATGCTCGGGCGCCGGCCTCCTCCGTGCACCCTGGTGCACCCCCCGCTGAGGGCGTGAATGACGGGACGGAGTCTGCACAACGGGCGGCCGCGGCGAGGTGGTGCACCCCCGCGTGCACCCTCGGCAGCAGAAAAGCCCTGCCTGTTCGATCTGAGATCGCAGGTCAGGGCTTTCTTTCGGATGGAGCGGATGACGGGAATCGAACCCGCGTTATCAGCTTGGGAAGCTGAAGTTCTACCATTGAACTACATCCGCGTCGGGCCGCCTTGCGGCTGCCAACGGGGACCAGCATAGCGGACTCCGGGGCGGAGCGGTAACCGGCGCGGGGCCGCCTGGTCGGGCGGTGGGCGGTCCGGGGGGTCGTCGCAGCAGGTAGGTTCTGTTCCGTGCTGCTCTCCGATCGCGATATCAGGTCCGAAATCGAGTCCGGGCGGGTGAAGATCGACCCCTACGACCCCGGGCTCATCCAGCCGTCCAGCATCGATGTCCGCCTGGACCGGTACTTCCGGGTCTTCGAGAACCACAAGTACCCGCACATCGACCCCGCGGTCGAGCAGCCCGACCTCACGCGGCTCGTGGAGGTCGAGGCGGACTCGGAGTTCATCCTGCACCCGGGCGAGTTCGTGCTGGCCTCCACCTACGAGGTCGTCACCCTGCCGCACGACATCGCCAGCCGCTTGGAGGGCAAGAGCTCCCTGGGGCGGCTCGGGCTGCTCACGCACTCCACGGCCGGGTTCATCGACCCCGGCTTCTCCGGGCACGTCACCCTGGAGCTGTCGAACGTGGCCACCCTGCCGATGAAGCTCTACCCCGGCATGAAGATCGGCCAGCTGTGCATGTTCCGCCTCAGCTCCCCCGCTGAGCACCCCTACGGCTCCCCGCGGTACGGCTCGCGCTACCAGGACCAGCGCGGCCCCACGCCCTCCCGCGCGTTCCTCAACTTCGGGAGGACGCGGGTGTGAGGCCCGGGAACTAGAAGCGGTAGGGGGAGTACGGCGTCGAGGGCTGCGGTGCGGCCCTGGGCCTCTCGCGCTTGGGGAGCAGCCAGGCCGACAGCAGCCCGCCGGCGAAGCCGAACAGGTGCGCCTGCCACGACACCCCCTCCTGCTGGGGCAGCACACCCCAGATCAGCGTCCCGTAGAAGATGATCACGCTGATCATGATCACGATGTCGATGGTCCTGCGCTCCACGATCCCGCGCAGCACGGTGTAGCCGAAGTAGCCGAAGACCAGCCCGCTCGCCCCGACGGTGAGCACGCCGGGCGGGCTGAACAGCCACACCCCCACGCCGCTCACGACCGCCACGATGAGCGTCGTCCAGATGAACCGGCCCAGGCCTCCGCTGAGGGCCACCAGCGACCCCAGCACCAGGAACGGCAGCGAGTTGCTGATGAGGTGGCCGAGGTTGGCGTGCATGAAGGGGGCCGTGACGATCGTCCACGGCGCGCCCGTGTCCCACGAGCGGAGCCCGAACGCCGAGTCCAGCGCGCCGCCCATGACCGAGTCGAACAGTTCGAAGATCCACATCGCCGCGAGGAACCCGGCGACGGTGAGTATGGCGACTATCCGTGAGTGCGTCACCCTTTCGACTCTATGCCACCCGCCCAAGACCTCCCAGCCCCGTCGCGGGAACGGGCGACGGGTGCGGGGTCACGGCATGTAGTTGCGTTGACCTGCTGTGTTGCGCATGGGAGTGATGTGTTTCACATTCGATGACCATGTGATGCGGATCACATCCCGGTGGGTCTCCGCTGTCGGGAACGCGGCACTTCCTCGGATGGCCGCCGCGCTGCCGGTTAAACGTGTTATTTGGGCGTGACCATTCCATGTGAACTGGTCAGACTTCCTCGTTAGCCTGCGACTTCGGCATAAACAGGACTTAAGGAACGGGTCCCCCGCTCCCGTTCACCCCCGGTCCCGAGTGCGACGCAGCCGATGAGGGAGCCGAAGAGGAGACCGTGCCAGCAGTACGCGCAGAGAATCTCTACAAGGTGTTCGGGAGGCGGGCGGCCGCGGCCGTCGAGGCGCTCTCCGACGGACGCCACCGCGACGAGATCGCCGACCTCGGCGTCACCGCCGCCGTCATCGACACCTCCTTCGAGGTGGAGCCGGGCGAGATCTTCGTGGTCATGGGCCTGTCCGGGTCCGGGAAGTCCACCCTGATCCGGATGCTCAACGGGCTGCTCCCGCCGACATCCGGCACGGTCGAGATCGACGGCACCGACATCACCGGACTCAAGAAGGCCGAGCTCCGCAAGGTGCGCAGCGAGAAGGTCAGCATGGTCTTCCAGCACTTCGCGCTGTTCCCGCACCGCCCGGTCGTGGAGAACGCCGCCTACGCCCTGGAGGTCCGCGGCGTTCCGCGTGAGGAGCGGCGTGCCAAGGCCCTGGAGGCGCTGGAGCTCGTCGGCCTCAAGGACTGGGAGGACAAGCTCCCCGGCCAGCTCTCCGGCGGGATGCAGCAGCGCGTCGGGCTCGCCCGCGCGCTGGCCGCCGACACCGACATCATCCTCATGGACGAGGCCTTCAGCGCCCTGGACCCGCTGATCCGCCGCGACATGCAGACCCAGCTCCTGGAGCTGCAGGCCTCGCTCGGCAAGACGATCGTGTTCATCACGCACGACCTCAACGAGGCGATGCGCCTGGGCGACCGCATCTGCGTGCTGCGTGACGGCCGCGTCGCCCAGATCGGCACGGCCCAGGAGATCCTGGACCACCCCGCCAACGACTACGTCGCCACCTTCACCGAGGACGTCGACCGCACCCGTGTGCTCACCGCCTCATCGGTGATGGTCCCCGCCGCCCACTCCGCCGCGCCGACCGACACCCCGCGCGCGGTGCTGCGGGCCATGCGCGAGCAGGGCAGCGACTTCTGCTTCGTGCTCGACTCCGACGAGCACCTCCTGGGGGCCGTCTCGGCCGACGACGCCGAGGCCGCGCAGAAGGACGGTGCCAGTGACATCGCCGAAGCCGTGAAGCCCGTCGACGAGACGACCGCCCCCTCCACCGTCGTGGCCGACCTGTTCGCCGCGGCGGCGCGCTCGGAGCGGCCGCTGGCCGTCGTCGACGCCGACGCCCGCATGCTCGGCGTGATCCCGCGCGCCGCCTTGCTCGACGGACTCGCGATGGAAGGGAGCAGCTCGTGAACCCGATGACCGTTCCCGTCCCGCGCCTGCCCGTCGGCGACTCCTTCGACGCGTCCATCGAGTGGCTCCGCAACAGGCTGGAGGGGTTCTTCGACGTCCTCGGCGCCATCATCGGCGCCTGCGTGGAGGGCCTCACCTCCTTGTTGGCCCACACATCGGCCACCCAGTTCACCCTTCTCGCCTGCGCCGTCATCGCGGTGGGCCTGCTCCGCCGCGGCCACCTGCGCCCGGTGGGGACCGCCGTCGCCGTCTGGGCCGGGCTGTACATCGCCGAACTCGCCGGGGGCGCGGCCACCGCCGCCGTCGGCTCGATGCCGGCGGCGCTGTTCAGCTCGGCGATGAGCCTGTACCAGGCCGAGTACGTGTACCCGCCGCTGGTGCTGGCCCTGTTGCTGCTGACCGCCCTGGTGGTGCTGAGCTTCACCTACGGCCGCGGCACCCGCCAGGAGCTGCTGGCCGCGCTGACCTGCGTGGCCCTTTTCGCGATCACCCTGGCCCACTTCACCCTGGGCGTGCAGCTCTCGCTGGTCGTCCTCCCGCTGTTCGTCCTGCTGGCCTACATGGTGGTGGGCTGGCGCGTGGCGCTGTTCACGGTGCTCGGCTTCCTGCTGATCATCAGCATGGACAAGTGGGAGAACGCCATGTCCAGCCTGGCGCTCATCCTGGTGGCCACCGGCGTGGCCATCGTGGTGTCGCTGCCGCTGGGCATCCTGGCCGCCTACAGCGACCGCTTCAGCACGGTGGTGCGTCCGGTCCTGGACTTCATGCAGACGCTCCCGGCCTTCGTCTACCTGCTGCCCGCGGTGGCGTTCTTCAGCATCGGCGCGGTCCCCGGCGTCATCGCCACGGTCGTGTTCGCGATGCCGCCCGGCGTGCGCCTGACCGAGCTGGGCATCCGCCAGGTCGACAAGGAGCTGGTGGAGGCCGGTGAGGCGTTCGGCGCCCCGGACTGGGCGATCCTGCGCCGCATCCAGCTCCCGCTGGCGCTGTCCACGATCATGGCCGGGGTCAACCAGATCATCATGCTCAGCCTGTCCATGGTGGTCATCGCCGGGATGGTCGGCGCCGGGGGCCTGGGCAACGACGTCTACCGCGGCATCGCCCAGGGCAACGTGCCGGTCGGCTTCGAGGGCGGTATCGCCGTCGTCGTCCTGGCCATCTACCTGGACCGGCTCACCGCCGCCATCACCCGGTTCTCCCCGGCCGGGCGGGCCGCCGCGGCCGCCCGCTGACCCCGGGGCCCACACCCTCACCCCGCTCGTTAGGCCGCCCCCCGCTTCCCCCCTCGCATCCCCAACCACAAGGAGGAGATGAACATGCGCAATTCCCAGCGCTTCCCCCGGTTCACCGCGGTGGGCGCGGCCTCGGCCGCCCTGCTGCTCGCAGGCGCTTGCGGCGGCGGCAACGTCGCCACCGGCCCCGAGGAGGGCGGCGGTGACGGCGGCGGTGAGAAGATCAGCATCGGCATGATCGCCTGGGACGAGGACATCGCCGTCACCCACCTGTGGAAGGCGGTGCTGGAGGAGAAGGGCTACGACGTCGAGATCGAGGAGGTCGACGTCGCCCCCACCTTCCAGGGCCTGGCCGAGGGCGACATCGACCTCTACATGGACGTCTGGCTGCCCGTCACCCACGAGTCCTACTGGGAGGAGTACGGCGACAGCCTGGAGGACCTGGGCGCCTGGAACTCCAACGCCTCGCTCCAGCTCACGGTGCCCTCCTACATGGAGGACATCGACTCCATCGGGGACCTCAAGGGCGAGGGCGACACCTTCGGCGGCGAGATCGTGGGCATCGAGTCCGGCGCGGGCCTGACCAGCGTCACCAAGGACGAGGCCATGCCGACCTACGGCCTGGAGGACGAGTACGAGCTCGTCGAGTCCTCCACCCCGAGCATGCTGGAGGCCCTGGACACCGCGGTCGCCGATGAGGAGCCGATCGTCGTCACCCTGTGGCACCCGCACGCCGCCTACGACCAGTACGACCTCAAGGACCTCGAGGACCCCGAGGGCGCCATGGGCGAGGCCGAGGAGATGAAGGTCGCCGGCCGTGAGGGCTTCTCCGACGACCACCCCGAGGTCGCCGAGTGGATGAAGGCGTTCGAGCTGGACGATGAGCAGCTCGCCGGCCTGCTGACCACGGTCCGCGTCGACCACGAGGACGACCCGGAGAAGGGCGCCCGCGAGTGGCTGTCCGAGAACCCCGGCGTCCTCGAGGGCTGGATGGGCGACGACGCCGAGGGCCTGGAGTTCTGAGCCCGGAGCCGCGCGCCCGGACCACGACCGAGGCACTACTGAGGGAGGGGCCCCGCCGTTCGGCGGGGCCCCTCCCCTTTTCGCGGTGCGGGCGGCGGGGGCGAGGGGCCGGTGCGGTCGGCCACACTAAAGCTAAGAAGTTGCGTTTAGGGGGCGGGGGTTCTAGGGTCGCATTAAAGCAAAATCTTTGCATTAAGGAGGCCGGGTATGCCCCCGGACGACCCCGTGCCGCTGTCGGACGCCGGAGCGGCCACCGCCGCGCACGTCCGTTCCGTCCTGGCGGTCCTGCAGGAGCTGGACACGCATCCGGACCTGCCGGATACGCCGCCCGCGGCCGCCTTCGCCCCGATGGAGGAGCCGCCCGGTGCAGCCCTTTGAGATGACGCTCGCCTCCGCCGCCGAGGCCGTCCGTGAGCGGCGGCTGTCCCCCGTCGAACTGGTGGACTCGGTGCTGGACCGGATCGGCGAGGTGGAGCCGGACCTGGGCGCCTACGCCGCGGTGACGGCCGACCGGGCCCACCTTGCGGCGCGGCGGGCGGAGCAGCAGGCCGCGCAGGGGCGCCCGCTCGGCCCCGTGCACGGGACCGCCGTCGCGCTGAAGGACCTGATCGACGTCGCGGGGCTGCCCACCGGGGCGGGCTCGCGCGTGCGCGCGGGGCACACGGCGGCGGCCGACAGCGCGGTCGCCGAACGCCTCGCGGCGGCCGGGGCCGCACTGGTCGGAAAGGCCCACACGCACGAGTTCGCCTATGGCCTGACCACTCCGCAGACGCGCAACGCCTGGGACCGCGACCGGGTCGCCGGAGGATCCAGCGGCGGGTCGGCGGTGGCGGTGGCCTCGGGGGCGGCGACCTTCGCCCTGGGCACCGACACCGGCGGCTCGATCCGGGTGCCCGCCGCCCTCAACGGCGTCGTCGGGCTGAAGCCCACCTTCGGGCTGGTCCCCCTGCGCGGCGTCACACCGCTGTCCTGGTCCCTCGACCACGCCGGCCCCATCACCCGCACCGTCGGGGACGCGGCCCTGGCGCTCTCGGCGCTGGCCCCCGGATGGGACGCCGACACGGCCGGTGCACCGGCTTCCGGCGGCGGCCCTCCGCTGGAAGGGCTGCGCGTGGGGGTGCCGCGGAACTACTTCTTCGACCGTGTGGACCCCGACGTCGAGGCCGCGGTCCGGCAGGCCACCGACCGGCTGGTGGAGCTCGGGGCCCGGCCCGTCGGGGTCGAGATCCCGATGGGGCGCTACGTCCAGGCGGCACACTGGGGCCTGATGGTCCCCGAGGCCTCCGCCTACCACGGGCCGACCCTGCGCACCGCCCCCGAGCTGTACGGAGCGGACGTGCGCGCCCTGCTCGAAGCGGGGACGGCGGTGACCGCCGCCGACCACCTGCGCGCCCAGCGCGCCCGGACGATGATGGCGCGCGCCTGGGCGCGGCTGTTCGGCGGCGTCGACCTGGTGGCCGCTCCGACGGTGCCGGTGACCGCGGTGCGGGCGGGCCAGGAGGAGGTCTCCTGGTCCGACGGCGCGTCCGAGGGCGTCGCCGACGCCTACGTGCGCCTGTGCGCCCCCGCCAACCTCACCGGAGGCCCCGCGCTGACGCTTCCGGTCGGCCGCGACCGCCACGGCCTGCCGATCGGAATGCAGCTCATCGGGGCGCCCGGCGGGGACGGGGTGCTCCTGCGGGCGGGGGAGGCCTACGAGCGCGCCGAGCCCGGGTTCGGCGCGGTGGTGCCGTGACGACTGTGCCGGTGACGGCGGCGCCGTGACGGCGGCCCCGCGGCGGGCTACCGCCCCGAGGTCAGGGAGCGGTCCCGCTGCGGGATGCCGGCGCCGGCCATGAAGGCGTCGACCTTGTGGCGCGACGTCATGCCGGTCAGCGGCAGGTACGGGCGGCTCGCGCGGCGCCCCTCGGTCGAGGGGAACACGCGCGGGCGGCCCGCCATGTCGCACAGGCCCAGCGAGCGCGTCCGCCCGGACAGCAGGTAGTAGGAACCGATGTCGGAGAAGGGGATGCGCACGATGTAGCGGCCCCGGATGTACCGGAACTCGCCGTCCTCGATCTCCAGGACCGGTGCGCGCAGGGTCAGCCCGTGCACGATGAGCGCGGCTCCGCACAGGGCCAGCAGGACGCCGAGGACCAGATTGGCCCAGTGCGCCGGGGACACGGCGACGGCCAGCGCCGCCAGTGCGATGAGAACGGCCCCGGCCCCGATCTCCCCTTGCTTGCGACCCACCGGGCAGACCAAGCGAACCGTTTCGGACACGGCAATGCCTCTCTCGTTCCGCGTGACGGGGATGCGGCGATCGCAAGGGAACCCTATCGGCTCCGGGCGCCGCGGAAGGCGGATTCGGGGCGCTGAGGGCGGCCGAATCGCCGCCTTTGGGGCCCACGCTAACGCCGGACCGCGCGCTGGACCGAGCGCCGCGCGGAGGAGGCGGCAGGTCAGCGCATCAGCCGCGCCAGATCGACACGGGAGCGGATGTTCAGGCGGCGGAAGACGGCACGCAAGTGGTACTCCACGGTCCGCGGACTGAGGAACAGGTGCGCGGCGATCTCCCGGTTGGTGGCCCCCTCGGCGACGAGCAGCGCGATGCTGCGCTGCTGTTCGGTCAGGTCCAGCGGCGAGGGCGCCCCCGTCCGCGCGTCCGGGGCGCCGTTGGCCCTCAGCTCGGCGCGCGCCCGCTCGGCCCACACACCCGCCCCCATGCGCTCGAACGACTCCAGGGCGTCCCGGAGGTGGACGTAGGCGCGCCCGGGATCGCGCTCCCTGCGCAGCGCGGTACCGAAGAGGAACGCCGTGCGGGCCCGCTCCACCTCGTCGTCCGCGCAGGACCGGTGGAACTTCAACGCCTCCTCGAAATGGGCCGCGTAGTCCTGGGAGTCGCCCGCGCGCGCGAGCAGAGCCCGCCCCCGGGCCACCAGCGCGCGCCCGCTGGTGCTGTCGGAACCCTCCGCCCACCGCTCGTACCCGGCCAACGCGACCTCGGCCTGGTCCTCGGCGCCGTTGCGCACCGCCGCCTCGACGAAGAGCGGTGCCGTGAGCACACGCATGGTCGGATGGCCCCGCCCGGGTTCGGCGTGCGCGAGCGTCTTGAGGCGGGTGAACGCGGCCACCGCGTCGCCCTGCGACATCTCCAGCAGCGCCAGGGCCCATTCGGCCAGGGCGACGGGCAGTCCCAGCCCGTTGCGGCGGCTGCTCTCCATGACGGACTCGGCCCGCGCGCGGCAGGTGCTCTCGTCCCCTTGGATGGCGGCGAGGAGGCTGAGCCCGGCCAGCAGGTGGGTGGCGCAGTTGGGCTGCCCCGTCTCACGGGACAGCCGCAGGCCTTTCATTCCGTTGCCGACGGCCGACGGCAGGCGCGCGGTCCAGAACTCGGCATAGACCAGGAACTGCAGCGCTTGGGGGATGAGGGCGACCGCGCCCCGCCTGCGCGCCGTCTCCGCCGACCGGGAGGCCAGGTCGCGGACCAGGCGGGCGTCGCCCAGGCGGAGGGCGCACACCGACGCGCGCTTGAGCAGGCGCGGCTCGTCGATCCGGCGCGCGAGGCGCACCGCTGTGCGCAGCTGTTCGGCCGCCTCGGGGTAGCGCCCTTGGAAGGACATCGTGCAGCCCTGGAGGAAAGCGGTGCCGAAGTGCATCTCGTCCGGGTCGTCCTCGTGCACCAGCCCTTGGCCCCGCTGCGCCACGTCGTGGTGGCGGAAGGTGTCTCCGGCGAACGAGGCCGCGTCCGCCGCGTGCATGAGCGCCTCGACCGTGAGCGCCCTGTCGTGCGGTGCGAGCCGGTCGGCCGCCGAGACCAGGGTGTCGGCGGCGTCGAAGGCGTCGCCGTTGAGCAGCATACGGTGGCCGCGCACCATGTCGACCCGGGCTCCGGCGGACCCGGTCGCCCCAGGGGGCCCAGCCGAGGCCAGCAGGTCGGCGGTCCGGTCGGGCCGACCGCTGCGCCAGGCCGCGTCCGCGGCGGAGGCGAACCGGAACGCCCGGTCGTGCGGGTCGGGGGTGAGGAGCGCCGCGCGTTCCAGGACCTCGGCGGCGGCGCCGTCGCCCTCGAGCGTGCGCGCGCGCACGGCGAGACGGGCCATCGCCTCGGCGCGCGCCGTGTCGGGCTCGGGGGCGGCCAGGTGGCGGTGGCGCGCGTGCCGGGAGGGGGCGTGCTCGGCGCTGAAGACCTGTTCCAGCCGTGCGTGGGCGCCGCGGCGCCGGGCGACGGGCGCCAGCAGGTAGACGGCGGCGGGAAGGACGGGGTCGGAGAACCGGAGCCGGTCGCCGTCCGCGCGTACGGCCCCGGCCTCTTCGGCCGGGGCCAGGTCGGCGACCGACGCCTCGGTACCGTCGGCGGCGGCCACCAGGGTGTCGATGCGGGCACCGGGTTCGGCGGCGGCGAGGAGGAGGATGTCGCGGGTGCGCTCGGGCAGGGCCTCCAGGACGGCGCGGTGCGCTTCGAGCAGCCGCTCGTCGAGCGGGAGCGGATCGGGAAGGGCGCGCCCGCCCGTCAGGTGGGCGCGTTCCAGGCGGCGGAGGAACCCGCGGAGCGCGAGCGGGTTGCCGTGGCAGGCGCGGGCGAGCACCGCACGCACGTGGGAGGCGGCCCCGGGGGCGGCGTCGGCGGCGGCCGCCTCGGCCTCGCGGCGGTCCAGGGGGCGCAGCGGGAGCTCCGGGACGCCGGTCAGGAGCGGGTCGGCGGCGCTGGGGGCCGACATCAGGACCGCGAGGTGCTCACCGCCCGCCCGGCGGGCGACCGCCGCGAGGGTCTGGCGGGAGGGGGTGTCGAGCAGGTGCGCGTCGTCGACCGCGCACAGCACCGGCCGCTCCCGGGCGGCCGCGGTGAACAGCGCCATCAGGGCGGCCGCGGTGGCGGGGGCGCGGCCCTCGCCGCCGTCGAGGACCTCTTCGAGCGCCCGCGCGTGCAGGTCGCGGAGGGCGGAGACGCGGTCGGCGAGCGGGCGCACCAGGCGTTGGAGCCCGGCCCCGGGCATGTCGGCCTCGGCCCGGACGCCGTCGGCCCGGACGACCAGCAGGTCCGTGTCCGAGCGCTCGGCGTGGTCGAGGAGCGCGGTGCGGCCGATCCCGGGCGCGCCGGTGACGAGCAGGGCGGCGCCGCGGCCCTCGCGGGCGGCGGCGAGCACCGCGGCGACCGCACCGGTCTCGTGGGTCCGTCCGCGGAGTACGGGCAGGTGGGGGGATGGGGTGAACACGTCTGCACCGTACATAGCGTGCGGTCCCGCGCCCAGGGGGGTGGGCGCGGGACCGGTGGTTCCACGGATGTCCGTCTGGCCGCCCGCTCGTGATCCGGCTCAGGCGGACATGCCGCGGATTCTTAGTAGGGGCAGGTGGAACGGTAGTCGGAGATGTCCCAGTCGGTCCCCGGAGCCGGGCACAGGAACCGGTCATAGCGCAGGTCGTCGTCGACGAAGCGCTTCAGCCAGGAGATGCTGTACTTGGCGATGGTGGTGTTGGAGATGTTGGGCGCGAAGTGGTTCGCGTTGTTCAGCTCCAGGTACGCCTTGTCCAGGCCGCCGGGCATGTTCTCGTAGAACGGGATGGAGTGGGTGCGCACCGACGCGACGGAGTCGTTCTCGGCGCCCACGACCAGGGTCGGCACCTCCAGGTCGAAGGTCTTCTGGGTGTGCCACCCGGTGAGCGGGATCGCCGCCTGCAGGTCGGGGTTGTCCTCGGCGGCGGCAAGGGTCCCGCCGCCGCCCATGGAGTGCCCCATGAGGGCCAGGCGGTCGGGGTCGATCCGGTCGGCGACCGAGCTGTCGTCCACGAGGTAGTCCAGGGCGCGTTCGAGCTGGCGGCCCCGGCTGTTCGGCTGGTCGTAGCGGGTCATGGTGTCGATGGTGAAGACCACGAACCCCTGGGAGGCCAGCCGCGGACCGAGCCAGGAGATCGTGGACTCGCCGGCCGTGTAGCCGGGCGAGATCGCCACGGCGCCGAACCTGCCCTCGCTGGTGTCGGTCGGGTAGTAGATGGTCCCGCCGCCGAAGCCGGTGACGCTGAGCGAGGAGACGTCGTCCTCGTCGACGTCGAAGTGGCCGCGCGGGGCCTCGATCGAGTCCTCTGTCGGGTCGGGGCCGCGCTCGTGGGGGTTGTCCTGTGCGGCGGGTTCGGCCGGGAGCGGAGCGGCGTGCGCCGAGGTGGCGACCGTGCCGCCGCCCAGGGCGAGGGCCGCGGCCGCCAGTAGGGTTCCGGCCGCGCGCGCCCAGCGCGTGCGGCCCGTGTGCGGGGTGGTGTCGATGGACACGGATCGTCTCCCAATCGTGGGGGGTGCTGGTTGACGATCCCGGCCGCCCTCAGGGGAGCGCCGTGGGGAGCGTGCTCTCCCGTGAGCGGCCGGGGGAACACGAGTCTGCGTTGAAGCGGCGGTGCGGCACATCCGTTGAATCACCGGCCTTCGGCGTCCGTGCCGTCAGTGCCCGTCCGTGCCCGTCCGTGCCGCCGATGGGAGACGCCGATCCGCCGGTGCAGGCGGCGCGCCCGGATCGTCGCCGAGCTCACCCGGATGCTCGCGGGCTACCTCGGGCCGGAGGCCCGCGCGGGGCCCACCGCCTGACCCCCCGGCGCGGGCACCAGCCGGATGGTCGCGGCCGTGTTCTCCTCGACGGCCTCCCGCGAGTAGACGAGCGGGAAGTAGTCGCCCCTGCGCCACAGCGGCAGCAGGTCGTCGTAGTGCTCCGAGGCGGGGTCGGCGGACTGGCCGGGCGCGCTCGCGGCGAACGAGCGGTCCCACGCCCCTACGTCGATCACCGCCCGGAAGGAGGCCCCGGCGGCCTGGCCGAAGTCCCCGGGCCGGTAAGAGGACACGTCGACGGTGTCCCACGCGCCGCCGCGGGGCAGCGGGCCGATGTGCTCCCCGGCGGGGTGCTCGAACAGGGTCCACTGCAGGTCGCCCCAGCGCCATCGCGAAGGGTCTCCGCCGAGCCGGTAGGAGACCTCCCCGTAGGCGTCGGCGAGTGTGGCGGCGAACAGTCGCTCGCGCTCGCCCGGGTCGAGCGCCCGCACCTCGTGCACCAGCGTCTCGGTGGTGGTCGGGCCGATGAGCGGGTGGGCCCGGCCGGGGACGCGGGAGGCGTGGACGGCCGGGGCGAGGTGCCGGGTCAGCCAGGTCTCGAAGAGCGCGGCCCCCGCCGAGTCCTCGGCGGCCGTCCGGTCCCACGCGTGCAGGAGCTCCAGCGCGGCCCGGGTGTCCCCGGTCCCGGCGTCCGGACCGGGCAGCAGCGGGACCAGCTCGTCGGCGGGCAGGCTGTACCGGTCGTTCTGCAGGGCCATCGCGTCCCCGGTGCCGAAGGAGCCGTCGGCGGCGAGCACGCCGGTGATGCGCCGGTGCCGGTACGGCGACGGCCACTCGTACCCGACGGGGGCGGGCAGCCGCGGCGCCGGGGTGTACTCGTTCGCGGCGGCGGTGAACCCCTCGGGCGGGTCGGCCTCCCAGGGCAGCAGCGCCCCCTCGGCCAGGCCCGACCACTCGTAGCGGCCGTCGCCGGGGACGGGGAGCAGCCCGTCGTGGTCGGGGCGGAGGGGGACCGCCCCGCCGGACACCCGGGCCACGGTCCCCGAGGTGTCGGCGTAGACGAAGGTCAGCGGCGGGCCGCCCCAGGCCCCGGCGGCTGCGCGGAAGGAGGGCAGGTCCCGCGCGTGCATCAGGCGGAGGGCGCCGAAGTAGGCGGCGGTGCCGGGCTCGCTCCACGTGGTGCGCACCGCATAGGCGGTGCCCTGGTCCTCGTCCCGGAGGACGACCGGGCCGTGCCGGGTGAAGAGCAGTTCGGTGTCGACGGGCTCGGAGCCCCGCACGGGGATGCGCTCACGGACGGCGGCCATGCGCTCCCAGCCCCCGGCGTAGCGGTACAGGGCCGGGTCGTCGGGGTGCAGCCGGTAGGTGTACAGGTCCTCTTGGTCGGCGGACATGTAGGTGAGGCCGAACGCCATCGTCCCGTTGTGCCCCAGGGCCAGCCCCGGCATCGACGGCTCGCCCGCCCCGATCACGTCGGTGCCCGGTGCCGACAGGTGCGCGAGGTACCGCAGTGACGGGGAGGTGAGGGCCCGGTGCGGGTCGGTGGCCAGGAGCGGGCGCCCGGTCTCGGTGCGCCCCGGGGCGACGGCCCACGCGTTGCTGCCCTCCGAGGCCCACGGGGTACCGGCGGCCGGGGGCGGCGGCGCGATGGTCAGCCCCTGGACCGCGAGCGCGTAGTCCCTCAGGACGCCGGAGGGGAGCGCGCAGGGATCGGACCCGTCCGGCACCCGGGGTGTGTGAGAGGGCTGGAGGCGGATGCGCGCCTGGTCGGTCGCGGTGTCGGCGGCGCAGGCGACCCGCGCGCGCCGCACTTCGCTGAACAGGTTGCCCGTGAGGGCGTTCGTCCTGATCCGCACGACGTCCTCGGGGTCCCACCGCGCGGGGCGGTAGCCGAGTTCCTGGAACTCATGGGGCAGGTACGCGGGGTTGTCCTCCAGCCAGTCGATGTAGGCGTTGACACCGTCGGTGAAGCGCTCTGCGACGCGTTCGGCGCGCGGCCCGTACGCCGCCCACTCCTCCTCCATCGGCCCCCGGTAGAGAAAGAGCCGGGCGGCGCGGTCGCCCTCGGCGTACTCGGGGCCGAAGGCCTCGGCCATCAGGCCCAGGCCCCTGCGCCGGAACAGGTCGATCTGGAACAGGCGGTCCCGCGCGGCGTTGAGGCCCTGAGCGAAGTACAGGTCGTCGTCGTTGCGGGCGTAGATGTGCGGAACGCCCCAGTGGTCGACGCGGATCTCCACCGCATCGCCGAGCCCCTCGACCGTGTATTCGGCGGGCTCCGGACGCGGTAGCGCACCCGGGTCGGCCGCCGGTGCGAGCACCAGCGCGAACGCGGCCAGCACTGCTGCGGCGCTGCGAAGGCGGCTGGGGCGGAGCATCCCGGGAACCCTATGCCACCGCCATTCCGGGACACAGCGCACGGCGCCGCCCGCTCGTTGATCTCGGGGGAAACGACGCTAAAGCCGTGCTTGTAGGGTCCTTTTCCCGAGATCAACGCGGGGGTGCTCAGACCCGCATCAGCGGCATGTAGGTGCCGGGCGGCGCGGGCTCCCCGACGGGGGCGCCCTCCGCCTCGACCCAGGCGTGCGCACTGAAGGGCTCGGTCCGCACGCCGGTGCACCAGGTCGGCTGGGCCCCGTGCAGCCGGCACAGGAGCACGGTGGCGAGCGAACGCGGAAGGCACCCCTCGCCCGCGCAGAGCGCGCTGACCGCGACGACCGTGTCCCGCGCGCGCTGGGCCTCCGCGGCGGTCGCGGGGCGGGCCCGCCGGCGCAACAGGGTCAGCAGGCTCCGGATGCGCCGGGGCGGCCTCCGCGACAGCAGCAGTGCGGCCAGGACCGCCGCGCGTCCGGCCATCCGCCGCGTCAGCGGGGGCCGCCGCCGCCCCGGCATCGCCATGGGGATGCTCACCGCGCCACCAGCCCCGCGCCGTCGAGGGCGGCGATGAGGCCGTCCACGTCCGCCGCCGCACGCTCCCTGCTGAGGGCGTACCGCTCGGCCAGGCACCGCGCGGTCTCGTCGGCGTCGGCGCCGCCGAGGAGCATGCGGGTGATCTCCGCCCCGCTGCCGTTCAAGTGGAAGTAGCGGCCGCTGCGTTCGTCGAGCAGCACCATGCCGTCGCCCGCGGGGGTGGTCGTGACCTCGGGCCGTAGTTCCAGTGCGGTCATGTCGCCTCTCCGATCCTCGTCTGCGGTGGGAAGGGTGGGGAAGCGGCGGCCTGCGGCCTGTGGGCCCGCCGCAGCCAGTTCTCGGCACCGAGGGTGGCCTCGATCGCGGCCAGGCCGCTGCTCGCGGTATGGGGGCCGGTGATGGCCGCGCGCAGCGCGCGTGAGTCCACCAGGCCGAGCCGTTCGAGGCGCATGTCCTCGGTCAGCGCGAGGAGTGAGGAGCGGTGCTCTCTCAGCCCGGAGAACGCGTCGGCACTGAATTCGCCCTTGGTCCGGCGCTCCAGCAGCTCCTCGGGGAGCACGCCGCGCATCGCCGCGGCGAGCAGCGGCTTGTACCGGTAGGGGTCGCACAGGCGGGCGCCGTCGATGCTCAGCACCGCGTCCATGACGGTGTCGTCGAGGTAGGGGGTGGCCAGCTCGACTCCGGCGCTCCGGTAGATCTGGTCGACGAGGCGCATCGTGCAGCCCGACCCGCGCACGGTCTGCACCTTCACGTGCTGCGCGCGGGTGGGTGCCGACGGGGCGGGGGCGGCGGACGCCGCGGCGCGCATGCGTCCGGCGACCGCATCGCGGGCGTCCGGTGTGGCCCACGGAGGGAGCCGGGCGGGAAGGACCCAGTCGAAGAAGGGCGTCCTCGGTGTCACGGAGGGCGCGTCAAGGGCGTCGGCGGCGCGGCGCAGCGAGCGGGCGTGCCCGCGCCGGTCCGTCAGAGCGCGCGCGGTGGCCCACAACGGCCACCGCAGTAGGGCCCGGTAGCCCCACGCCCGCTTCATCGCGGTGAAGGGCGCCCGTGCGGCGAGGGCGTGCAGGTGGATGGAGTTGCCCGCGAACAGCTCATCGCCGCCCTGGCCGTTCATGTGCAGCCGGGCCCCCTGCGCGGCGAGGTCGCGCGCCGTGTGCAGGGTCCGCTCCCGCACCCTGATGCAGGACAGCGGCTCGTCCAGCGCGGGCGAGGGCGCGTCGAGGCGGGCGAACCACCGGGGGATCTCCGCCGCGGGGACCACCCGGTGCATGGCCTCGGGCAGGAGGGCCCGCGCCCGGTCCGCCCACGCGGCGTCGTCGTTGGCGGGGTCGGAGGAGTCCCACCGGTAGGTGACCAGGCGTCCCGCGCTGCGGGCGGCGAGCAGGGACAGCGACGTGGAGTCCCAGCCGCCCGACAGGTCGCACCCGACGGTGCCGGTGGCGCGCGTGCGGGCCCGGACCGCCTCCTCCAATGCCTCGGCCACCGCGGGTGCGCCCGCCTCGGGGGAGAGCGCGGGGCGGGGCGCCTCCCACCAGCGGGACAGGCGCAGGGACCCGTCGGTGCCGAGCACGGCCGCGTGGTCGGTGGGCACCGCGTCCACGCCGCGCAGCGGGGCCGCCTGCTCCAGGCCCTCGCCCGGGCCCGGGACGGCCAGGCGGAGCGCGAGGGCGCCGGGGTCGACCGGCGCGCCCGGGGCGGCCAGGGCGTCGGCCCGGTCGGCGAGCACCCGCACGCCGCGCACGTCGGCGTGGAAGAGGCGCCGCACCCCGGAGGACGCCCCGCGCGCCCACACCCGCCCGTCGACGGCGGCGATGAGGTGGAAGCAGCCGCTGAGCGCGCGGGTGCGCTCGCCGATGCGGTCGAGCCCGCCGGCCAGGGCGGACTCGAGGACCGCCGCGCCGGCGGTGGAACGTCCGATGAGGGCGAGCCGGGACGGCCCGGCCAGAACGAGTGCGGCCTCGCCGGGGCCCCAGCTGCCCGCGATCCAGGGGCGGCCGGAGGCGTGCGGGACGACGCGGTCGGCGGCGGCGGTCAGCAGCCGGGCCGCCGGAACGGCGTCGTCGGTGTCGGGGAGGACGGCGAACCAGGTCGGCGGTGTGTGCACGCGTCTCCTCAGCAGCGGCGGTCGGAGCGGGTCCGGGGGAGCGGGGCAGAGGCGGCCCAGAGCCCGGCCGGGCTCTGGGCCGCCCGGGGCGGGCTAGGGGATGATGCCGTACGCGATGCCGTCCCACACGGGGACGATTCCGAAGCCGAGGGTGAGCTCGAGGAAGTCGCCGAGGTCGGTGAGGGCGGGTGCGGTGTATTCGCGCATCAGGGCTTTCCTTTCGATGTCAGGGGGAGATGCCGAGGGAAGTGCCGTCCCAGATGGAGAGGGGGCCGGAGCCGAGGGTGGCCTCGTGGAAGCCGCCGAGGTCCGTGAGGACCGGAGCCGTGTATCCGGGCACCGGTGCCTCCCTTCTTGTCAGGCGAAGACGCCGATGAGGAAGCTGTCCCAGATGGGGATGGGGCCGCCGCCGAGGGTGAGCCCGCGGAAGTCGCCGAGCTCGGTGAGGGCCGGTTCGGTGTATTCGCGCATCTGTGTTTCCTTCCCTGGTCTTCGGGGGTGTGCCACCGCCGGGGAAGGGCGGTCGCGCCTGCCTCCATGCCCTCCGGGCGGGATCGGCGAAACACGCTTTCCGTGCCGTTTTTCCGAACGAATCGATGCGGAGGAACCGGTTCCGCGCAAGCGGTTCATCCGTCCTTTCGCGGTTGCGTTCCGGCCGAATCCGTCGGGCATTCCGGGCGGCCCGGGCGAACCGGTGGCCTGAGGCTCCGACCGGCCGTGTCCGGGACGGGCGCGACTACGAAAGGTGAATGGGCCGATAAGTGGGGACGGGGGTCCGAACTATCGCATTGGGGCTGTTTGTGCGATCGGCCGGGGGTGTGGGTGCGGGAGTCGGTTTCGACGGGCGTGCACCGGGTGCGCCCTGAGGAAAGGGGTATTCCCCCCCGCTCCGTATCCTTTTCGGGGACCGGCCGGAACCCCCTCAGATGCGGGCGACGTTTTCCCGGGAGGCGTGCGGGTAGCCGGAGTCCATGTCCGCTCAGCGCGCGCCCATCCTCGACGAGACCGCGTTCCTTCTGGCGAAGGGATACGCCTGGCTTCCGGACCTGCGCCGGAGGGCCCCGGGGCCGCTGGCCCGCACACGCCTCTTCGGTCGGCACACCGTGGGGATGTGCGGACCGGAGGCGGTCCGCTTCCTCTACGACGAGGGAAGGGTACGAAGGGGCGGAGCGGCGCCCGAGCCGATCGTCTCCACGCTCTTCGGCCACGGGTCCGTCCACGGTCTGGACGGAGAACGGCACCGCCTCCGCAAGGAGGTGTTCTCCGCGACCGCCCGCCCACCGGATGCGGTGGCGTCCTTGACCGGTTCGGTCGCCTCCGCCTGGGACGAGGCCGCCGCGACGTGGCCCGAGCGGTCCCCCGTTGTGCTGTTCCACGAGGCGGCCGGCGCCATCGCCGCCGGGGTCGCGCGCTGGGCGGGCGTCCCGCTCTCCTCTGAGGACGAGGACAGGCTCGCCGCCGACCTCGTGGCCCTGGTCGACGGGTTCGCCACGCTGGGCCCGCGCCACTGGCGGGCGAGGATCGCACGCGCCGAGTGGGAAGGGCGGCTGTCGCGGCTGGTGGACCAGGTGCGGTCGGGGTCGGCGGGCGTTCCCGAAGGGTCGGTGGTCGACACGGTCGCCCGCCACCGTGAGAACGGCGAAGAGCTGCCCTCACGCGTCGCCGCGGTGGAGATCCTCAACGTCCTGCGCCCGACCACCGCCGCGTGCTGGCTCGTCGCCTTCGCCGCGCACGCGTTCACCCTCTGGCCGGAGCAGAAGGCACGCGTGCGGGAAGGGGAGGAGGAGGCGCGGTCCTTCGCCCAGGAGGTGCGGCGCTTCTACCCCTTCGCGCCCTTCGTCGGGGGCGTGGTGCGTGCGGACACCGAATGGAAGGGCGAGCGCATCCCGGAGGGGGCGCTGGTCCTGCTCGACATCTACGGGCAACTCCACTCGCACGAGCTGTGGAAGGACCCCTACGTCTTCGACCCGACGCGCTTCACCGGGCCGCCGATCGCCGACGACGTGTTCATCCCCCAAGGAGGCGGCGATGTCGCCAAGGGGCACCGCTGCCCCGGAGAGGACGTCGTGCTCTCGGTCCTGACCGCGCTGTGCGCACGCCTCGCCGAGCTGGAGTACACCCTTCCCGCGCAGGATTGGACGATTCCGCTGGGACGCGTTCCCACACGTCCCCGGGACGGGGCCGTCGTCGCCGTCGCCGGTTCACACGGGGGAACGGGCGCCGGCTCTTGAGGGGGCGACCATGACCCGCAGGTGCGCCCCGCCGCGCGCCAGGGCGAACACCTCTTCCACCGCCTCCCCGGGAGCCGGGAGCGGGACCGGCGGCGACACCAGCGCCTCCAGGTCCAGGAACTGCCCGGGGCCCAGAAGCCAGTCCACGCCTCGCTGGAAGTCCCGCGCCGTGTAGTTGTGCACCCCGGCCACGGTCAGGCGCCGGGTGACCAGGTCCGCCGGGTCCAGGCGCACCTCGGTCGCGCCGGGGCTGACCGCGCCCGCCGCCACCACCCGGCCCCCGGTCTCGGCCGCGCCGAGCGCGGCGGCGAACCCGGCGGCACTCCCCGAGGCCTCCACGACCAAGGGGAAGTCCAGCCCGTCGGGCACGTCGGTGCGCACTCCCAGGCGTTCGGCCGCGGCGCGCCGACCGGGCGCGGGGTCGTGCACGTACACCTGCCGCCCCTCCGAGCGGAGCATCGCCGCGCAATAGGCGCCGACCGCTCCGGCCCCCAGGACGAGCGCGGGGGCGCCCGGCTCGGCGGGACCGGCCGCGGACAGCACGGCCGCCGCGGTGGCCACGGCGCACCCCGCCGAGACCAGGTGCGCGTCCCCCGCCCACCCGGGAACGCGCAGCACGGGAACCCCGGGGAGCAGCCGCACCGTGTCGGCCAGCGTGCCGGTGGCGTGCGGCGGTCGTGCGGCGCCCTCGTGCCCGTACTTCAGCACCGAGCGGCACTTCATCTCCAGGCCCCGCGCGCACCGGTCGCACGTTCCGCACGCGCTGTACAGGGCGAACACCACCCGGTCTCCGGGGCGCAGGGGAGTGCCCCGCAGGTCGCGGGCGCCGGGGTCGGCGTCGGAGACGGTGCCGACCCCCTCATGTCCGAGCACGGTGCGCGGCGGCGCGGGCCGGGCGCCGCCCACGGTGTGCAGGTCCGACCCGCACACCGCGGCGGCGTCGACGCGCACGTCGACCTGTCCGGCGGCCCGCTCCGGCAGGTCCAGCTCCTCGACCCGTACGGCCCCGCGGTCGAAGACCGCGGCCGAGACCCGCATGTGTTCCCTCCCCCGGTGTCCGTTCCGGGCCGATCCTGCACCGTGCGTCGAAACGGCCCGCGCCGCCCGGGTGGACGGGCGGTGAACCGGTGCCCTAGGCGCGCGGGTAGTCGATGTACCCCTCGGCCCCGCCGCCGTAGACCAGGTCCCAGCGCGGCTCCGCCAGCCGGGCGCCGGAGGCGAACCGCTCGGGCAGGTCGGGGTTGGCGATGAACAGCCGTCCGAAGGAGAACAGGTCGGCCGTCCCGGACTCCAGGAGGGGTTCGGCCTGCTCCCGGCGCGTGGGCGTGCTCCCGTTGTAGTTGGCGATCAGCGTGCCCGACCAGCGGGGGCGCAGGTCGGCCAGGGCGGGGTAGGCGCCGCGCTCGATGACGTGGAGGTAGGCCAGCCCCAGTGGGTCCAGTGCGTCGAGGAGCGCGCGGTAGGTGGCCGCGGGGTCCTCCTCGCGGATCTCGTTCTCCGGGTTGCCGGGGGAGATGCGCAGGCCCACCCGCTCGGGGCCCACCTCCGCGGCGACCGCGTGGACGACCTCCCGGGCGAAGCGGGTGCGGCCGTCGACCGAGCCGCCGTAGCGGTCGCCGCGGCGGTTGGTGTTCTCGGCGAGGAACTGCTGGATCAGGTAGCCGTTGGCCCCGTGGACCTCGACACCGTCGAATCCGGCGCGCACGGCGTTGCGGGCGGCGGCCGCGAACTGGGCCGCCGCCGCCTCGGCCTCGCCCGTCGTCATCTCCCGGGGCGTCACGTGGGGGAGGCGGCCCCGGGCCGTGTAGATCTCCTCCCCGGTGATGCGCACGGGCGAGGGTGCGAGCGGCTCCAGGCCGCCGGAGAGGACGGCCGGGTGCGTCATCCGCCCGACGTGCCAGAGCTGGGCGTAGATCCGTCCCCCGGCGGCGTGCACGGCGGAGGTGACGCCGCGCCAGGCGGCGGTCTGCTCTTCGGAGGCGATGCCGGGGATCCCCGGGCCTCCCTTGGCGGCCGGGTCGACCCACAGGCCTTCACTGACGATGAGGCCCGCCCCCGCGCGCTGGGCGTAGTAGGCGGCGGTGAGCGCGTCGGGCGCCCCGGTGCGGTCGTCGGTGCGGCCCCGGGTCATCGGCGCCATGGCGATCCGGTTGGGCAGGCGGAGCGCTCGGCCCTCATAGGGGCGCAGGAGCGGGCTCGCGGTGGTGGTGAGGGCGGTCATCGGCGGGGTCCCTTCGGCGGGTCTTCGGTGCGGCGGTGCGGGATCGGCGGTGCGGGGCCGGTGCGGCGGCGTTCAGCGTTCGACGGCGAGGGCCTCGACCTCGATCAGCCATTCGGGCTGGGCGAGGGAGGAGACCTCCAGCAGCGTGTCGGCGGGGTAGGGCTCGGACAGGAACTCCTCGCGCAGGCGGACCACGTCGTCGAGGTTCGCCCGCATGTCGCGGACGAAGATGCCGACCTTGACCACGTCGCCGAGGTCGGCCCCGGCGGCGGTGAGCACGCGGCGGACGTTGGCGAAGGCCTGCCGCCCCTGTTCGAGGAACCCGCCGGGGACGGTGCGGCCCTGCTCGTCGATCCCGGCCTGGCCGGAGACGTGGACGAACCCTCCGGCGCGCACGGCCTGGGAGATGCGGTAGGGCGCGTACCAGTCGGGCTCGGTGGCGACCTTGCGGACGGCGGGCGCGGCGGCGGTCATGGCTCCTCCTTGGAATATGCATGTACATGAATTGCTTGTACATGCATAAGTTCGCACTGCATGTACTCTGGTGTCAAGGAGGCACCGATGGACGCTGTACTGATGTGGGACCAGGTCGTCGCGCTCAGCGGCCGGGTCGAGCAGGAGCTGTCCCGGGCGCTCCAGCGGCGGCACGGGGTCGGGCTCTCGGAGTTCCGCGCGCTCTGCAAGCTGGCCTCGGCCGAGGACGGGGAGCTGCGCATGCAGGAGCTCGCCGACCGCATCGGCCTCAATCAGAGCTCCATCAGCCGCCTGGTCGGGCGCATGGAGGACGCCGGGCTCACCCGGCGGGACATGTGCGACCGGGACCGCCGCGGCGTCTACACCGTCATCACCGACGAGGGCCGCGCGCTGTACGCCGCGGCCGGGCCCACCTACGACGCGGTCCTGCGCGAGGCCCTCGACCGGGCCGTGGGCGACCCCGCGGTCGGCGGGCTCGCCGCGCTGCTCACCGGGCAGGTGCGTGCGGGGGCGCCCGCGGAGGGCGCCCCCGCCTGAGGGGGAACGGGGTCAGTCCTCCAGGAACTCCACCCGCGAGGAGTCCAGGCGGTACCGGGCGGCCACGACGCGCGTCCGCCCGGAGTCGACGTATTCGCGCAGCTCGGGGTCGGTCGCCAGGTCGTCGGCGATGGACAGCGCGTTCGCGGACACGCAGTCGTCGACGAAGTCCTCGCCGGTGTCGGGCGTGGACTCCACCACCGGAAGGATGCCCTCGACCAGGTGCCGGATGTGCCCGTCGGGCATCTGCGCGCCCCGGTGCACGTCGACCGCGGCCGTCACCGCACCGCACGAGGTGTGGCCGAGCACGACGATGAGCGGGACGTGCAGGTGGTGGACCGCGTAGGCGACGCTGCCCAGCACCGCGCCGTCGAGCACCTGTCCGGCGGGGCGGACGGTGAACAGGTCGCCCAGCCCCTGGTCGAAGACCAGCTCGGGCGGGACACGCGAGTCCGAGCAGGAGAGCACGAGGGCGAACGGGTCCTGCCCGCCGACCAGCTCCTCGCGGCGGGCGCGGCCCTCGTTGGGGTGGGTGGAGCAGTACTTCCTCCACCGCTTGTTGCCCTCCTTGAGCCGCTTGAGGGCGGCTGCGGGGTCCTCCGGGGAGTCGGAAGGGGCCGGTGCTGCGCTCGCCGCCGCGGGCGCGGTGCCCGCGACGAACAGTCCTGCGCCGCCGGTGAGGGAGAGACGGAGCGCGCTTCGGCGTGACAACGCCATGGGGATCACTGCTTTCCGAACCTCGGTCCGCCCGCCGACTGAGGGGAGCGCGGGCGGAGTGGCGCGGGTGAAGCTAGTGCAGAAGGGGTGAGAGGGCAATAAATTTCTACATGGAATGATGTGGGGTTTATGTCCAGTTGAAAGGCGGCGGAGAACGCCGACCGCGGGTGCGGCCGTTCCGCACCCGCAGGTCACGAGAGGGAGGCCGGAACCGGCCGCCCCGCGTCACGCCGTCCGGGAATTCTCCGCCGCGACCAGGGCTTCCCCGGTCTCGGGCCCCTCTTCCGCGGTCTCGGTCTCCTCCTCCGCGGCGTCGGCCGCCTCCCCGGCGCCCCCGTCGAGGCGGACCCGGCGGAGCGTCCAGGCGACGAGCAGCGCTGTCGCCGCCAGCACCACGGCGCCGAACCCGTACCCGGCCTGCACACTCGTGGTGAACGCCCCCTCCGAGGCCTCCAGCAGCGCGCGGCCCGTGTTCCCGCCCAGGTCCCCGGCTGCGGCCACGGCCCCGCCGATGCTCTCCCCGGCGGCGGCGAGAGCGCCCTCCGGCACTCCGTCGGGGGCCGACCCGGACAGCGAGCTCCGGTAGACGACCGCGGAGATCGTGCCCAGCACCGCCAGACTGCTCGCCTGCCCGAAGCCCCCGGCGACGTCCCCCATGGCCGCCGCGGACCCCGCCTGCCGGGGCGGAGCGGTCCCCACGGCCAGGTTGGTCGAGAGCGGGAACAGCGGGCCCAGCGCCAGCGCGATCAGCGTGACCAGGCCGACCAGCGCCAGGGGGCCGGCCTGCCCGGCGAGCAGCGCTGTGGCGGCGGCGCCGGCGGCGGCCAGCAGCAGCCCGCCCGCCATCACGAAGGCCGGGCGCACCCGGCGGACCAGCGCGGGTGCGGCCAGGCCTCCGGCGATCGAGGCGGCCGCCGGGGCGATCATCAGCAGTCCGGCCTCACCGGGGGACAGACCCAGGACGGTCTGCAGGAACTGGGTGAAGAGCATGTCGGAGCCGCCGTAGGCCAGCAGCAGGAGCAGCATCGCCCCGAGCGACACCGAGAACGCGGGGGAGGCGAACAGCCGCAGGTCCAGTAGCGGGTCCGCGACGCGGAGCTGGCGCCGGACGAACACGGTGCCCAGTGCCGCGCCCGCCGCGACCGAGAGGCCGTAGGGCCACAGGGCCGCCCCGGAGCCGGAGGACTGCGCGTCGGCGATCTCCTGGAGACCGAAGACCACCATCACGATCGCGGCCATGGACAGTGCGGCGCTTCGGAGGTCGACACGTCCCCCGGCCTCCCCGCGCTGCGAAGGCAGCAGCGGGGCGCTCAGCAGCAGGACCGCGGCGGCGGGCACATTGGCCAGGAAGGCCGCGCCCCACCAGAAGTACTCCAGCAGGAACCCGGCCATCGGCGGGCCGATCGCCATTCCGGCCGAGAACGCGCTCATGATCACCGCGACCGCCACCGAGAACCGGCGGGGGCCGGGGAACAGCGCCCGCACCATCACCATGACGGAGGGCATGAGCGTCGCCGCCGCCACCCCGAGCAGCGCCCGCATCGCGATGAGGACCTCGGGCGTGGGCGCGTACGCGGCGGCGACCGAGGCCAGGCCGTACACGGCGGTGCCGGTGAGCAGCAGGCGCCGCGCGCCGACGCGGGTGGCCAGCCGCCCCATGGTCAGGGCGAGCCCGACGGCCAGGAAGTCGCCGACGTGCAGGATCCAGAGCATCTGCGTGCTCCCGGGCGCCAGGTCCGCCGCGATGCTGGGAAGCGCCATGAAGAGCACGGTCATGTCGGTGGCGGCCATGAGGAGGGGCAGCGTGAGAACGGTCAGGCCGAGCCACTGGCGCCATCCCGGGCGGTCGGGTGCGGTCGTCATGCCGGATCCTCTCGGTCGGTCGCCGGGGCGGGCGCCGCGGCGTCGTGCCGACCGTACGAGTTCAAGTTAACTTGAACTCAAATCAGGGCGGCCCCGCCCGCGGCGGGGCCGCCCGGAGCGCCGACGGGGCCTCAGGACTCCGCGGCCGCGCGCGCCGTGTGGACCGTCGTCGCCGACAGCAGGAACGCGTCCGGCCGCCAACGGATGCCCTCCTCCGCGTCGTCGTCGAGCAGGGCGTCCAGCGTCGCGATGTCCTCCGCGTCGAGCAGGTCTTCGGCCTGTCCCCGGAAGCGCTCGAACTGCGAGCGGATGTACCCGCGCGCCGCCGGGTCGAGCGGCGCCGGGATGTCGAGGAGGAACGTGCGGGTCCCGGACGGGACCAGCCCGGCGCGCGCGAGCATCGCGGGCCAGTCCTCCACGGTGCGCACCGCCCCGGGGATCTCCTCCCGCATCCCGGAGAAGGCGTCCTCCAGCGCGGCGTCGATCCGCGCCTGCAGACCGGGCCGCCCGATGCCGATGTCGCGGGGGAGGAAGCGCTCGGGCAGGCCCCGCTCGGCCACCGCCAGCACGCCGCCGGGGGCGATGTGCGCGGCGAGCGCGTTGAGCGCCTCCTGCTGGTCGCCGATGTGGTGGACCGCGTGGCTGGTCCAGATCAGGTCGGCGGTGCCCAGCTTCGCGAAGTCGTCGGGCAGGTCCACCGCCAGCGTGGACACGCGCCGCCCCAGGCCCAGGCGGTCGGCGCGCGCCTGGGCCCGGTCCAGCAGCCCGGAGGCCTGGTCGGCGGCGACGACCTCGGCGCCGCCGAAGCGCTCGGCGAACATGGTCGCGACCACCCCGGGGCCGCTTCCGACGTCCACGACGCGCGTCCCCGAGGCCGCGGCCCTCTCCTCGCCCAGCACCCCGCCGAGCCAGTCGACCGCCTGCCCGTAGAGCGAGGCGCGCAGCTCGGCCTCGGTCTCCAGGCGCTCGGCCATGGCCTCCCAGAAGGCGGGATCGGTGTGGTCGGCGTCGCCGTGCCCATGGCCGTGCCCGTGCCCGTGGCCGTGTCCATGCCCGTGCCCGTGGTCGTGCCGGTCCTGCGGCTGTGCGTTCTGCATCTCTGGTTCCCTCGAATCCCTCGTGGTCTCTCGTGGCGGTGGAGGATCAGCGGCCGCGGTATTCGGAGACGGCCCGTTCGACCTCCTCGTCGATGAGGTCGTGGTCGATGGCGAAGGCGGCACGGCTGCCCATGGACGCCGCGACGATCACCTGCGCCATCGGGTCGACGACGACACCGGCCGCCCACACGCCGGGGACACCGGTGCGGCCCATGGCGTCGGTCGACGCGCTCCCGTCCTCGTCGCGCGCGCACCCGAGCCCGTCCAGCAGCTCCCCTGAGGGCACCATCGTCGACGGGGCGAACACCGCGTCCCGCGGTACGACGGCCCCCGAGTCCAGTTCGACCCCGGTGAGCCCCGCACCACCGGCCACGAGTCCGCGGATCCTTCCCTCGACGACCTGTACCCCGCGCGCTTCCAGGCGGATGCGGTCCTCGTCCCCGACCTCCTGCTCGTGCGGGAAGTAGACGAGGTCGGCGGACCACTTCTTCAGCATCAGCGCCTGCCGTGCGGCGTGCGGCACGGTGCCGAGGACGCCGATCGGCCGGTCGCGGACCTCGTAGCCGTGGCAGTAGGGGCAGTGCAGGACGTAGTCGCCCCAGCCCTCGCGCAGGCCGGGGATGTCCG
Source organism: Nocardiopsis suaedae (assembly GCF_027706745.1). Taxonomy (GTDB): domain Bacteria; phylum Actinomycetota; class Actinomycetes; order Streptosporangiales; family Streptosporangiaceae; genus Nocardiopsis_A; species Nocardiopsis_A suaedae. Next base: position 93,598 of record NZ_JAQFWP010000003.1, read on the forward strand.
CGAGCTCGTCCTTGAGGCCCGTGGCGATGAGGATCCGCCGGGCCCACAGCACGTCGCCGTCGTCGAGGACGAGCCGGAAGGGGCCGTCCCGCCCGTCCCGGTCGATCCGCTCGACGCGGGCGTCGACGATCCGGGCACCGTACCCCTCGGCCTCCTTGCGGCCGATCGCCAGGAACTCGGCAGGCGGAGTTCCGTCCCGCCCCAGGTAGTTGTGCATGTGCGCGGCCGGTGCGTTGCGCGGCTCGCCCGCGTCGACCACCGTCACCGTGCGCTGGGCCCGGCCCAGCACCAGAGCCGCGGACAGCCCGGCCGCGCCTCCGCCGACGACGGCGACGTCCCTGGTCTCGCGCCTGGTCTCGGTCATCGTGACCACCTCCGCGGACAGGGTGCGCCCCCTCCGGCGAAAATGACAACCATTGTTGCTGTTTCCGGGACGGGGTGGTGCAATGGCGCCATGGTGAGCGACGAGGGGGAAGGGGCCGCCGCGGCGGCCCGCGAGGTCTTGGACGAGGTGGGGCCGCGGCTGCGGCGGCTGCGCACGGAGCGCGGCGTCACGCTGTCGTCCCTGGCGGCGGCGACGGGCATCTCCAAGAGCACCCTGTCCCGGCTGGAGTCGGGGCAGCGCAGGCCCAGCCTGGAGCTGCTGCTGCCGATCTCCCAGGCGCACCAGGTGCCCCTGGACGAGCTGGTGGGGGCGCCGGAAGTGGGCGACCCGCGGGTCCGGATGAAGCCGGTCCGGGCGCACGGCGGCACCGTGGTGCCGCTGACCCGGCAGCCCGGCTCCATCCAGGCCTACAAGATGATCATCCCGGCCGAGCGCGATACCCCCGACCCGCGGACGCACGAGGGCTACGAGTGGTTCTACGTCCTGGCCGGACGGCTGCGGCTGGTCCTGGCCGACCACGACCTGGTGCTGGGGCCGGGCGAGGCGGCCGAGTTCGACACGCGCCTGCCGCACTGGTTCGGCACCACCGGGGAGGGGCCGGTGGAGATCCTCAGCCTCTTCGGCCGCCAGGGCGAGCGGATGCACGTGCGGGCCCAGCCGAAGAAGCGGGGAGATGGGTGAGACTTTGCCCGGAGGTGGCGCGACGGGCATGGAAGGCCCAGCGCCCTTCGTGCACCGTGGCCTGACGGGGGTCCCGGCGGACAGGGCCGCCGGCCCGGACCGGGGGGTAGCGCATGAGCGGGCAACGGATGGACGGCTGGCGCGTCTTCGCCGTGTCGATGCTGGTCTTCGGCGGGGCCGTCAACGTCGTGCAGGGCATGGTGGCGTCGTTCGCCTCCGACTTCTACCGCGTGGACGACGGAGGGACCCTGCTGTTCGGGTACGCGGCGTGGGGCCTGGTCCTGGCGGTCTGGGGCGCCGTGTTGATGGCGGCCGGGGCGGCCGCGCTGAGCGGGCACATGTGGGCGCGGGTCGTCGGCGTCCTGGCCGCCGGGCTGAACGCCATCGCCCAGCTGGCCTTCGTCGAGCCCTACCCGGCGTGGGCGGTGCTGGTGATCGCGGTGGACGTGATGGTGGTCTACGGCCTCACCGCGGCCTGGACGCCTTCCGGCCCACCCGCTCAGACGGTGGACTCGGTGGACGAGGCTTACCGCGCGGGCCGGGCCGACGCCGACGACGCGCCCGTTCCCGGAGACGAGACGCGCGAACCGAGGCGGCCACTGCACCACGGCGGACACGAGCAGACCTTCGGCTGACGGGAATCCGCGTAGTGCTCCATCGGAACGCGTCGTCCGTCGATGACGCCTACGCCGTGGAGGGGGTCGAGGCTGCGGATCACGTCTCCGGGGTGAAGACGAACAGGCCGAGCAGGGACACCGCCGGCACGGAGACGAGTGCGATCCACGGGACCCATGCCCACCGCCGGGCCAGAACCCATGCGGCGCCGGTGGCGGCGGCCAGAAGTGTCGCCGTCGCCGCGAGCGCAGAGGACGGGAGCATGCTGTGGTCGCCGCGTTCCCGGGCCAGGTCGCACTGCGCGCGGCCCATCTCGGTCAGGGGCAGGGAACACTCGGGCGGTTCGCTGACGAGGAGCGCGACGAACAGCAGCCACAGGATGGCGACGATCGCCAGCAGCGACGTGACGACGAGCACGCCGATCCGGAGCGGGGGGAGAGGAGCCACGGTGTCAGCCTCGCCGGGCGCTCAAGGCGAAGGCGGGGTCGGGGGCGCTGCTGTCTTCAGCGCTGTCATCGGCCAGGCCGGCGGTGAGCTCGCCGATCTGCGGGGCGTACTTCGCGCCGTGGCCCGAGCACGGGGAGCACACGACGACCGGGCCCTTACGGTCGAGGATGAACTCCTCGTCGTCCGTTGAGGTGTACAGGCAGGTCGCCTCGTTGAACGGCTCGGGCTCCAGCCCGGGGAACCACTCGCGCACGTACCCCGTGAGGCGCTCGCGCGCGCGGGGGTCGACCGCCCCGCTCCTGCTGTCCGGGGTGACCGGGCCGCCCAAGGGGTCGAGGAACTCGGCGATCTTGCGGCCGTCGCCTGGGCCGCCGTCGCGTCCGCCCGCGAGGCTGTAGGTGAGCGGGTCGCGGTGGTGGATCACGGTCGGGGCGTCGGCGGCCAGCGCGCGGCGGGGGAAATGGAAGACCTGCTGCTGGGTGACGGTGAGGCGGGGGAGCGGGACGACGCCGTCCAGGAGGGCGGACGCCCAGGCGCCCGCCGCCACGACGACCCTGTCGGCGTGCACGGTCCCCGAAGGCAGGGTGAGGACGGCGTGCTCGTCCCCGATGGAGATCCCGAGGACGGGCGTGTCCGGATGGAACGTGCAGCCGGCGCGGCGGGCGAGGCCGGTGAAGGCGGCCATGGCCGCGTCGGGGTCGACGGTCCCGGCCTCGGGGTGGAACAGCACCCGCCCCTCGAAGCGCGCGCCCGGCCAGCGCGACTCGGCCTCGGCCGGGGTGAGGGACTCGTAGGGGACGCCCTCGGTGTCCAGGGCGGTGGCGATGGCGCCGACGTCGGCGTTCCCGTGGTCGACGCCGCCGGTCATCCGCAGGAGCGTGGCACCGGACTCGTCCTCGGCGGCGCGCCACAGGTCCATGGCCCGCCCGGTGAGGCGGACGTGCCGGGTGTCGGCGTAAGCGCGCCGCACGACGCGTGCGCTGCCGTGCGAACTGCCGTGCCGGTGCCCCGGGGCGTGCCGGTCGAACAGGGCGACCGCGTGCCCGCGCCGGGCGAGCGCCCGCGCGGTGGCGGTCCCCATGAGCCCGGCGCCGACGACGGCGATGCCGGTGTGCGAAGGTACTGCGTCCATTGCGCTCCCGGGGATACGGAGGGGTCGTGGGCGGCGACGCCGTTAACGGTATCGGGGAAGTCGGCGTAGGGCCGTGGTCACCGGTGACCGCCCACCAGGTCCTGGGCCGCCTCGGCGAAGGCCCGCAGGCGGGCGGTGGCCGAGTCCGTGCGCCAGAGGAGGTGCGTCTCCACCGGTGGCGCGTCCGCGATGTGCACATAGGCCACGTCAGGCCGGGTGTGGTAGCGCCGGGTGCTGGCCCCGACGGGCAGGACTCCGGTCCCCGCGCCCACCTGCGTCAGGGCCTCGGGGGTGGTCAGGGCGGACGCCGTCAGGAGCGCCGCGCCTTCCAGGTCGGCGCACCGGAGGGCGTCCCGGCGCGCGAAAGGGTGGCCGACGGGGACCGCGAGGAAACGCGCCTCGCTCACCAGGACGGCGCCCGATGCGGTGCCCCGTTCCCTTTCGGCCTCCCCTCCGGCCTCCCTGCCCTTCTGCGCCATCGCGATCTCCGCCGTTCCGTCGCGCAGCAGGGTCAGGACCTCGTCCGGGCGCGCCTCGCGCAGGAGGACCGCGCACTCGGGGTGCCGCTCGCCGAAGAGCTCGGCCGCCCCGGCGAGCAGGAGGCCGTGCTGCGGTTCGGTGAAGCACACCCGCAGCTCCCCGGTGAAGCCCTTGCCCGCCTCCACCGCCCTGGCGACGGCCTCCCCGATCGCCTCCCAGTGCGGCCGCAGGTCGTCCCGCAGCGCGCGCCCGGCAGGGGAGAGCGCCACACGGCGGCTCGTGCGGTCGAACAGGGGCACACCGATGCGCCGTTCGAGCGCGCGGACGGTCTGGCTGACGCGGGACGTGGACACGCGCAGCCGCTCGGCCGTCCGGCCGAAGTGCAGTTCTTCGCAGAGCGTGAGGAAGGTGTCCAGCTCGTGCCGCTCCAGCATGCCGGTCCTCCGATCGTTGAGCCCTGCTTCACGATCGTTGCACACATCGGCGTTGTTCCGGAGAGGCGCGCACCGGAGCCTTGAGGAGGCAGAGACAGGACAGCACAGGCAGGACGCCGGAGAGAAGAGGCGGAGCAGACCCATGAACGCGACCATCGGACACGACCCCGTCGCCCCTGTCGCCCGCGACCTGAAGGACCGCACCGAGGCCGCCGACGCGCTGTACCGCTTCGCCCTCGGCCAGGACCTCAAGGACCGCGGACTCCTCGCGTCGGCCTTCGCCGAGGACGCCGAACTCGACTTCCGCCCGGCGGCGGCGAAGTGGGGAGCGCACCCGCCGGTGATGACGGGCCGGTGGGGCATCACCGACACCATCCTGCAGATGTTCACCGGCCGGGTGGACACCACCCACCAGGTCGCCAACCCGCGCGTCGCCGTGGCGGGCGACACCGCCCGGATGACCGCCCTCGTGGAGGCCCAGCACCTCCTCTCCGAGGACCACGCGGTGTTCGCGCTCCTGAAGAACCACTACGAGGTCGACCTGGTGCGGGACGGGGACCGCTGGACCGTCCGCCGGATGCGGATCGAGAACGCCTGGTTCACGGGCGCCCCCGCGGCGATCTTCGGCGCGTGAGAGGGAGAGGGGGCCGACCGAGGCCGGGGAGGTCGACCCCCTCCGTCTCACCAGCCCCCCGTCTCACCCGCCCCGGACGGCGTCGTTGACACAGCGCAGCACCGGCGGGCCGCCCAGAGCGGCCGCGTCCGCCTCCGCCACGCCGTCCACCGTGAAGGTGTGCGACTCACCTGGAAGCAGCGTGATCAGCCCGTCGTCGGCCTCGGCCGCCGGGTCCAGCCGGTCGGGGAACAGGCACAGGTCGCGCAGCAGCGACCCGGCCGCCACGGTCACCCGCGTCCGGCCGCCGTCCGTCCGCGTCTTCACGTCGTACACCGGATCGGGGAAGGCGGTCTCCGCGTCCTCGGCGAAGAACCACCACTCCCGCTCGGCTCCCTCGGCCTCGGCCGTGACGCACTCCCGCGCCGGGTCGTCCGCCGCCGTGAGCTCCTCCGGGAGGGCGACACGGGCCGCCCCTCGGGCGGCGACCGCCACCCGCACCTCCGACTCGGCCAGCACCGCGCCCGAGAGCGACCGGCGGACCAGCCGGACCGGCGAGGCCCACTCCCGGTCGGTGTCGTTGCCGAGCACCGCGGCAAGGCCCGACCCCCCGTCCGGAACCAGGGCGACCGTGCGCTCGGCGAACGCGCGGCGCAGCGCGAACCATACGGGCTTGCGGCGCCCCGGCCCGTCCACGGCCGACCACGACAGCGACGGCCAGCAATCGTTGAGCTGCCAGACCACCGTTCCGGAGCAGCGCGGCCACTGTGCCCGGAAGTGCCCGACGCCCACCGCCATCGCGCGTGCCTGGTTGACCTGGGCCAGGAAGTGCCAGTCCTCATCGGAACGGGGCGACCCGAAGTGCGGGGCGAGGCCGCGCGCGAGCTTCCCGGCCCCGTCCTCGGCCTTCTGGAGGCGGAGCACCCCGGGCGCGTCCGGGGCCAGCGGCCCGTCGGGGACCGCCCCGCGCAGCGTCGCGAAGGCGGGCGGGGCCTGGAAGCCGAACTCCGACACGAACCGCGGCCGGTATTCCCGGTAGGCCGTGTAGTCGCGCTCGTTCCACACGTCCCAGATGTGCGCCGGCCCGTGCGCGGGGTCGTTGGGATGGTGCCCCGGCGGCGCGTACGGGCTGCCCGGGATGTAGGGGCGCGTCGGGTCGAGCTCGGCCACCACGCGCGGCAGCAGGCCGTGATAGAAGCCCTCGCCCCAGGTCCGGCCCGCCAACTCCTCCTCCCAGCCCCAGTCCCGCCTGCCCCACAGGTTCTCGTTGTTGCCGCACCACAAGGCGAGCGAGGGGTGGTGCGCCAGGCGGACGACGCCCTCGCGCGCCTCCGCCTCCACCTCCGAGGCCAGCGGCTCCTCCTCCGGATAGGCCGCGCAGGCGAACGGGAAGTCCTGCCAGACGAGCACGCCCCGTTCATCGCACACCCGGTAGAAGTCCGCGCTCTCGTAGATCCCCCCGCCCCAGACCCGCAGCAGGTTCGCCCCCGCGCCGATCGCCTGGCCGATCCGTTCCGCGTAGCGCCCGGGGGCGATCCGGGAGGGGAAGCAGTCGTCGGGGATCCAGTTGAACCCCTTCACCAGCACGGGGCGGCCATTGACGCGGACCGTGAACGGCGTCCCGTCGTCGTCGGGGCGGGTGTCCAGGTCCACGGTGCGGAACCCGATGTCCCGGTGCCACTCGTCCAGGATCCGGCCCTCCCGGGCGTCCGCGAGCGTCAGCCCGACCCCGTAGAGCGGCTGCCCGCCGTACCCGCGCGGCCACCACAGTTCCGGGTCGGGGCACTCCGCCTCGACGACGGCGTGGGACCGCCCGGCGGCGACGTGGACGGCCTCCTCGCGGCCGCCGAGACGCGCGGTCAGGGTGAGCGGGGTGTCCCGCCCCTGCCCGGTGCGCTCGATGCGCACGTGCAGGCGGACCACGCCCCTGGTGCGCCCGTCCTCCTCCTCGATCGTGGCCTCCGGCCGCACCTGCGCCAGGCGGGCGGTGCTCCATGCGTGCAACCGCACCGGCCTCCAGATGCCCGAGGTGACGACGGTCGGCCCCCAGTCCCAGCCGAAGTTGCAGGCCATCTTGCGGATGAACTGGTAGGGCTCGTCATAGGCCGCCGGACGCGCCCCCAGCCGCTCCCTCATGTCCTCGGCGTAGCTGTAGGGCGAGGCGAACGCGACCGCCAGCTCGCGGCCCGCGCCCCCGCGCAGGGCGCCGGTCGCGTCGAACCGGTAGGACCGGTGCATGTTGCGGGAGCCGCCCAGCGCGTGGCCCCCGATACTCACGTCGGCGACGGTGTCCAGGCCGTCGAACACCAGGTCCACCCGCTCGTGGGAGTCCGCCAGCGCGGCCTCCTCCGTCCGGACCGCGCGCGCGTAGGTCCAATCGGTGCGCCCGATCCAGGCGGTCGCCTCCTCTCCGCCGCCCCGCCCTGAGGTGGGGTCCCCGATCACCCCCGCCGCTACCAGGTCGGTGTGCACGCACCCCGGCACGGAGGCGGGGAGCTCCCCCTCGGGTGCCTCGGCCCGCTGGGAGGCGGCGCGCACCGACCACCCCTCGGCCAGTTCCCACTGCACTGCCATGTACCGCTCCATCCTCACTCGGGGCATGCGTCGTCGGAGAAGCAGCCGACGAAATGGTCGGGACCGACCTCGACCGGCCCCGCCGTTCCGGGGCCGGAGTGGACGGGGCACGGGCCGGCCGCCGAGTCCAGCTCGGCGTCGGCGTCGGCCCAGGTGCGGTGCATCCTCGGCACCGACGCGAGCAGCCCGCGCGTGTACGGGTGCCGGGGCGAGGCGTAGACCTGTCGGGTCGGCCCCATCTCCGCGACGGCGCCGCGCCGCAGGATCACCGTGGTGTCGCTGACGTAGGTCCCCAGGGCCAGGTCGTGCGTGACGAAGAGGATCCCCAGCCCCTCCGCGCGCAGGTCGCCCAGCAGGTTGAGCACGTCGATGCGGGTGGAGGCGTCGAGCATGCTGATGATCTCGTCGGCGACCAGCAGCCGGATGTCGAGCGTCAGCGCGCGGGCGATCAGGAGCCGCTGGAGCTGCCCGCCGCTGAGCTGGTGCGGGTAGCGCCCGAGCACCTGCCCCGGGTCGAGGCCGACCCGTTCGGTCCCGCGGCGCACGGACGCGCGCCACTCGGTGTCGGACAGCCCGGGGAAGTACGCGCCGCGGAGCATGTCGAAGACCCGGTCGACCGGGAAGATCGGGTTGAAGGAGCTGAACGGGTCCTGGAAGACGCCTTGGACGTGGCGGTAGTACCCCTTCCGCGCCCGGTGGCCGCTCAGGCCCGCCACGTCCCGCCCGTCGAAGGCGATGGCCCCCGACGTCACCGGCGTCAGCCGCAGGACCATGCGTCCGATGGTGCTCTTGCCGCTCCCGCTCTCCCCGATCAGGGAGACCACCACGCCGGGCGGCACCGTGAGCGAGACGTCGCGCACCGCGTTCAAGGGCTGGGTTCCGAAGGTCCCAACGCGGTAGACCTTGGAGACCCGGTCGAGTGTGAGCATCGGGGGCGTCAACCTTTCACTCGGCCTTCCAGCACGCGACCCGGTGCCCCGACGCGACCTCGATGAACGGGGGCCGGGTCGCGCACTGCTCGAAGGCCAGCGGGCAGCGGTCCTTGAAGCGGCAGCCCGACGGCGGGTCGAGCAGGGCGGGCGGGCTGCCGGGGATCCCTTCCTGGCGGCTCTCGTCGATGGTGGTGCCGACTTCCGGTACGGCGGAGAGCAGCATCCGCGTGTAGGGGTGGCGCGGGCGCCGCAGCAGCTCGGACGTGGGTGCCGACTCGGCCGACCGGCCCGCGTACATCACCGTCACCGTGTCGGCGAGCTGGGCGACCAGCGCCAGGTCGTGCGTGATGAACAGCATCGACCCGATGAACCCGCGGTCCCGGAACTGCACCAGGGCCTCGGCCACCGCGCGCTGGTTGGCGACGTCCAGGGCGGACGTGGCCTCGTCGGCGATCAGCAGCGACGGGTCGCGCAGGGTGGACAGCACCAGCACCACCCGCTGCTTCATACCGCCGGACAGCTCGATCGGGAAGCGCTTGAGCACGTCGGCGCCGAGCCCGACCAGCTCCAGCCGCCGCTCCAGCTCCCGCCGCACCTCCGCGTACCGCACACCGCGCGATTCCAGGAGTTCGCGGATCATCCGGCCGATGCGCCGCGTCGGGTTCATCGCGCTCATCGCGTACTGCGGGATGAGCGACACCTCGTGGTAGCGGAAGCGCTGCATCGCCCGGTCGTCGGCGATGGGCAGCTCCTCGCCGCCGAGGCGGACCGACCCGCCGACGTGGCGCATCCGCCCGTCCATCCGGATCAGGCTCTTGCCCAGGGTGGACTTGCCGCAGCCGGACTCGCCGACCACGCCCATGACCTCCCCGTCGCCGACCTCCAGCGACGCGCCGTCCAGGGCCTGCACGCTCCCCCTGAGGGTCCGGTAGTGCACCCGCAGTTCGGAGACTTCCACGGTCATGGGATCACAGCTCCCTCAGGCGCGGGTTGAAGACCTCGTCCAACCCGACGTTGGCGATGTACAGCGACCCGACGACCGCGGTGATGCCGACCCCCGGCGGGACGAACCACCACCAGGTGCCCAGGTGCAGCGCGCCCCACGCGACCGAGTGGTGCATCATCAGCCCCAGGGAGACGCCCTCGGTGGGCCCCAGGCCGATGAAGTCCAGACCGGCCGCGATCAGCACCGCCCCGCCGAACAGCAGGATGAACGACATGACCAGGTAGGAGTACATGTTCGGGGCGACCTCGCGGAGGATGATCCGCCACGGGCGGCGGCCGCTCAGCCGCGCCAGGTCCACGAACTCCCGCCCGGCCAGGGTGAAGGTCTGCGCCCGGATCGCGCGCGCGGCCCAGGGCCAGGTGGTCAGCCCGATGAACAGCGACTGCACCAGCAGGCCGCGCGCCTCCAGGTAGGCGGCGGCGATGATGAGCACCACCATCGCGGGCAGGACCAGGACGATGTTGGTCAGCATGTTGAGGAACTCGTCCAGCAGGCCGCCCCGGTAGCCGCCGAGGAACCCGACCGCCATCCCCAGGACCCAGGCGATGCCGCCGCCGAGCGCGCCCACGGTGAACGTGGCGCGCAGGCCGTGCACGAACTGGGTGAACACGTCCTGTCCGAAGCTCGTGGTGCCGAACCAGTGGTCGCCGGACGGGGGCGCGTACTGGGGACCGACATAGGCGTTCGGGGCGCCGCCGGTGAACGCGGGGCCGACCAGCCCCGTCAGCAGCAGCACGGCGAGCACGGTGCCGCCCGCGAGCAGTTTGGGATTGCGCAGGGCGAACCGCAGGTCGTCGCGCCCGCGTCGACCGGATGGGCCCTGCCCCTCTCCGCTCGCCGCCGCGGTGTCGAGGCTCATCAGGCGCCTCCTTGCATCTGGATCCGGGTGCGCGGGTCGACGACGACGTAGAGCACGTCGACGACCAGGTTGGCGATCAGCACACCGATGACGATGAACAGGAAGGCGCCCTGCAGGAGGAAGAAGTCGCGGTTGTTCAGGGCCTCCAGGATGAGCGAGCCCAGGCCGGGGTAGGCGAAGACGACCTCGGTGAGCAGGGACCCGGCCACGATCGTGCCCAGTTGCAGCGCCAGGCCGGTGATCTGCGGAAGCATCGCGTTGCGGAAGGCGTACCTGCGCACCAGCCTGCGCGGGGCGCCCAGCGCGCGCAGGTAGGCGGAGTAGTCGGCTTCGAGCTCGTAGATGATCAGGTTCCGCATGCCGATCGCCCAGCCGCCGAACGCCACGAGGAACAGCGACAGGAACGGCAGCACCCAGTGCGCGAAGGCGTCGGACAGGAACGCCCACGTGAACGCGGGAGTGAGGGCGAAGCTGTAGGCGCCCGTGGCCGGGAACCACCCGGCGACCACGCCGAGCCCCCACGCCAGCAGCACCCCCAGCCACATGTAGGGCGTGGCGGTGAGCAGATAGGAGAGCGGCAGGGCCGTGTTGTCCAGCCACCGGCTGCGGGCGGCGAAGGCGCCGAACCGGTTGCCCGCCACCCAGCTCAACAGGATCGCCGGGAGCAGCAGCACCAGGCTGTAGGGGACCGCGTCCAGCAGAACCTCGGTGACGGGCGTGGGGAACAGCCACACGCTGGTGCCCAGGTCGCCCTGGAACAGCGAGCCCCAGAAGCCCAGGTACTGCTTCCACAGCGGCACGTCGAGGCCGAAGAGCCGGGCGTAGTGGTCCTCCATGGCGGCCCGCGCCTGCGGGTCGGACACCGAGGCCCGGCCGAGCATGCTCTGCACGGGGTCGCCGGGCATGAAGCGGGGGATCATCCAGTTGACCGTCACCGCCACGAAGAACGTGAGCGCGTAGAGGACGGCCTTGCGTCCGAGGTAGCGCCCCATGCGTCAGCCGCTCACGGGCTCGATCTCGGTGAGGGTGAGCACCGCGCCCATCTGGTTGTAGTTCCGCCACGTCGTGGGGAACCAGTGCGGCGTGCCGGAGGCGTCCGAGGGCCAGTTGGTCCACACGGACTCGTTGACCTGCGACCACAGGCCGTTGTACCAGAGCGGGATGATCGGCATCTCCTCGAAGTGGATCTCCTGGAGCCGCGAGGTCAGCTCGGCGGTGCGCTCGGTGTCCTCGACGTCGACCCGGGCCAGCTCCTCGGTCAGCTCCCACGCCTCCTCGTTCTCGTAGCGCCCGAAGTTGACCGTGGTCTGCTGCTCCTGGACCGGCAGGCGGAACATGTAGTCGTAGTAGGTCCACGGGGTGTTGCTGATCTGCCGCTCGTTGTTGAAGAGCAGGTCGAAGTCGCCGGTGGCGCGGGCGTCCTGGAGGGCGGCGTCGTCGGGGAACTCCACGGTGAGGTCGATCCCGGCCTCGGCCGCGCTCTCGGCGACGATGTCGGCCGCCTCCATCCAGTCCGTCCACCCGGACGGCACGATCAGCTCCAGCGCGATCGGGTCGCCGTCGGGCGTGGTGAACATGCCGTCGGCGTTCTCGGAGTAGCCGGCGTCCTCCAGGATCGAGCGGGCCTCCTCGGGGGCGTGCGAGAAGCCCTGGTCCTCCACGAGGTCCTGGTCGATGTACTGCTCCCAGGCGGGGAGCAGGCCGGTGGGGTCGGCCGGGGCGACGATGCCGCCGTAGGGGCCGTCGGCGATGGCCTGCGGGTCGACCGCGTGCGCCAGCGCGCGCCGGAACTCCGGGTCGTCCATCGGCTCGCGCTCGGTGTTGGGCACCAGCCAGGTGGTGTTGGCCGAGAGCATGTACGGCGGCTCGTCGTAGTAGGAGGTGATCTCCGGCGACGACTCCAGAGTGCGGTCGATGCCGGGGAGGAAGTTGTTGCTCAGGTCGATCTCGCCCTGGGTGAGCATGGTGAGGGCGGCGTCGTTGGTGGAGTTGACGATGTCGACGATGTACTCGGGCTTCACCTCCAGGTCGAGCTGCTCGGTGGCCCACCAGCCGTCGCGCTTGGCCCACACCATGCGGTCCTGGCCGTGGGACTCGTAGGCGTAGGGGCCGGTGCCGACCGGGTCCTCGTTGGGGCTGTCGACGACTTCGCCGTCGCTGCGCTCGGACCACACGTGCTCGGGCACGATGGCCTCGTTGTAGAGCCAGTTGGCCCACTCCTGGCGGCGCGGCTCGGAGAAGGTGAACTCCAGCTCGCGCTCGTCCACCACCTCCACGCCCTCCAGCCAGTCCCACAGGTTGCTGTAGGGGACGGCGTCGATCTGCCCCAGCTCGACGGTGTAGGCGACGTCCTCGGCGGTGAACGCCTCGCCGTCGGACCACTCGATCCCGTCGCGGAGGGTCAGGCTGTAGGTGTCCTCGCCGGTCCACTCGCCTTCCTCGGCCAGCCAGGGCCGGTACTCGTCTTTCATCGGGTCGTAGAGGAAGAGCGGCTCGTAGACGTAGCCGACGGTGCCGGTGGCGTACTGGGACTTGGCGAGGGGGTTCCAGGTCGAGGGCGGGCCCCACTGGGTGCCGCTGGTGTAGAGGGTCTGCGCGCGCGGGTACCCGCCCGCGCCGTCGCCGCCGGAGGAGCAGGCGGCGGCCGCCAGTACGACCGCCGCCAGGGCGGCCGGGAGGGCTCGTGCTCGGGATGCCATGCGGTTCTCTCCCTCCCGCGCCTCCGCGGCGCGAAGGTGGTGGACCGGGAACTTAAGCGAATAAGTTCATCGAACGGAAACACGGTCGCCGTGTGACCGTCAACACAGGCAATGGAATGCGTTATCCGGCTGTGACGGGAAGGGTGGCCTTTACTGGCCGCTACGCTTGACACTTAACCGATTCAGTGATCATCTGGGGCAGGTCAGCGGCCGGGCGCCGTACCATCAGGGCGTCCGGGGCGACCGACGAGCAGCGGGGGCGGGATGAAGCGGCCGACCATCGCCGACATCGCGAAGGCGACCGGTGTGTCCACCGGCGCGGTCTCCTATGCGCTCAACGGCCGCCCCGGGGTCTCCGAACCCACGCGCCGCCGCATCCTCGACGCCGCCGAGCAGATGGGGTGGGCGCCCAGCAACACGGCGCGCGCGCTCGCCGAGGGCCGGGTCGGCGCCTTCGGGCTCATCATCGACCGACCCGCCCCCATGCTCGGGGTGGAGTCGTTCTTCATGCGCTTCATCGCCGGCATCGAGTCGGAGCTGGCCGACACCCGCACCGAACTGCTCCTGCGGGTGACCGACGCGCCCGAGGCCGAGATGGAGGCCTACCGCCGCTGGTCGGCCGAGCGCCGGGTGGACGGGGTGCTCATCGTCGACCTGCGCCGGGACGACCCCCGGGTGCGCTTCGTCCATGAGGTCGGCCTGCCCGCGGTCGTCGTCGGCGGCCCCGGCGGCGCTGCGGGCCTGCCCTGCCTGCACTCCGACGACGCGGAGGCCACCGCCGAGGCGGTGGCCTACCTGGCGGCCCTGGGGCACCGCCGGATCGCGCGGGTGGCCGGCCCGGAAGGGCTGCTGCACACCGAGGTGCGCTCGGCCGCCTTCACCGAGGCCGTGCGCGCCGCCGGAGGCGAGCCCCGCATCGTGCACGCGGACTACACCGCCGAATCGGGGGCCCGCGCCACCCGGCGCCTGCTCTCGGAGTCGCCGCGGGTCACCGCGGTGGTCTACGACAACGACCTGATGGCGGTCACCGCCCTGGGCGTGGCCCGCGAGATGGGGGTCGCGGTCCCGTCCGAGCTGTCCGTGGTCGCCTGGGACGACTCGGTGCTGTGCAGCGCGGTGCGCCCCGCGCTGACGGCGGTCGGCCGCGACATCGCCGGCCACGGGCGCCGCGCCGCGCGGATGCTGGAGGCCGTGGTCTCCGGAGCGGAGCCGCGGAGCGCGTCCACGGCCCCGGCGGAGTTCGTGCCCCGGGAGAGCACGGCGCGCGCGCCCGCTCACTCGTAGACGGTGGCCTCCTCGGAGGTCTCGGCGATGCCGTTCGGGCCGTTGAAGATGCGCTCGCCCCAGGGGGAGAGGCGCTGCCCGTCGAAGTCCTCGGCCATGTCGAGGTACTCCACGCCGCCGCTGTTGCCGCTCCAGGACCAGCCCAGGTAGCCGACCCCGCGGGCCTCGGCCTCGGCGAGGATCGCGTCCTCGTCGGGGTCGCCGTCGCTGTGCAGGTGGCCGAACTCGCCGACGATCAGCGGCAGGCCGTTGGCGGCGAAGCCGTCCATGTAGGAGGCGATGGTCCCCGCGTCCTCGTACACGCCGTACATGTGCACCGAGAACACGGTGTTGCCGTCGGGGTCCTCGACGTCCGGCGCCTGCTCCAGCATGATCCGCTGCCAGTCCTGGCCCCAGTTGGGCGCGTCGGCGACCAGCGCGTGGTCGAGCCCGGCCGCGCGCAGGCGCCCGATGGCGGCGCTCGTGTCCCCGGCCCACCCGGCGTTGGTCTGGGCGTCGTTGCCGTAGGGCTCGTTGCCGAGGTTGATGAGGATGTGGTCCTCCTCGCCGCGCAGCGCGTCGGCGACCCCGATCCAGTAGTCGGCGGCCTGGTCGAGCGTCGCGGCGGCGGGCTCCTCGCCGTAGCCGGTGGTGTCGTGCACTTCCAGCACGCAGATGAGCCGGTTCTCCTTGCACTCGCCGACGACCTCGGCGACCTCGGACTCGGGGGTCGGGCCCCAGCGCTGCCCGGAGCCGAGCACGACGCGCACGGTGTTGGCTCCCAGCGCCTTGATGTCGGCGAAGGACCGCCGCTGGTCGGGGTACCAGACGTGCGCGTGGTTGACCCCGCGCATGATGAACTCGTTGCCGTTGGCCTCGTAGAGGCGCCCGTCCCGGACGTGCAGGCCGACGGCCTGCGCATCCGCTGCGGTGTCCGCCGCGCCGGGCGCGGTGCCGAGGGTCGCCGTCAGGGCCAGTGCCGCCGCCAGGCCGGTCGCCGCCGATCGCTTTCTCATGGGCGTCTTCCTCCGTTCACGGGGATGACTTAAGCGGATAAGCAGCGAAACATGAGGGGCGGTGGGTGTCTACGGGGCCGCAGCGCGGATTTATCCGCCTGTGATGCGGTGGGAGCGGGGAGGAGGGGGAACGTACTGGTGAAGCGCCTTATTGCCCCTGTCGGTGTGATGTGGGCTACGGGGTGTGGCGGTCTACTCGCGCATCCGGGAGAGCTGATCGGCGGCCTCGGCGGCGACGACGGGGTCGGGGTCGTCCAGCAGCTCGCCAAGGGCCCCGGCCAGTTTGGCGTCGTCACCGCTCAACCGCTTCACGAGGTCGCGCACCGACGGGACCGCGCCCAGGCGCAGGTTCCGGTCCGGGGACGCCATCAGTCCCGTGAGCAGGGATATCCGGTCTTCGACCCGCTCGCCCAGACGCCTGTTCGCCATGAAGGCGTCGCTTCTCAGCACCTCGGGGTCGGCGCCTTCGCGTGCGTGGGCCTCCAGCTCCCTGAGGACGGCCTGGACGATGTCGGCGGGGAAGGCCTCCGGCGGATAGGAGCACAGCTCGGTCAGGGCTTCGATGCGCAGCCCCTTGTCGCCGCACGTCCGGGCGGCCTCCTCCAGCCATGCCCCGGCCTCGAAGGGGGCGACACCGTTGGACCGGCCGCGCAGGGCGGTGCGTCCCAGGCGGCCGATGGCCATGATGATGCCGAGCCGCGGGCCGAACTCGTCTTCGACCTCCCAGCGCTCGCGCAGAGCGGTGAACGCGAGGGCGCCGTCGACCTGCGGAGCCGTGAGCGCCAGGCACGCACCATTGCGCACGTACGGGTCGGCGTCGCCGAGGGCCCGCAGGAGGGCCGGCAGCTCGGCGGCGACGGCGCGCTCAGCGCGGGCGGGCTTGCCGTCGCCGCCGGGGTCGCCATCGCCCGGGTCGCCGTCGAGGTCGTTGAGCCACTCCGCCCCGCCGATCTCGGCGACCATCTCGATGACGCGCCAGCGGTCCGGGACCCCCTCCGCCGTGGCCGCCTCGGCCAGGAAGGGGACCGCCCTGACGGCGGCCTCGTGGATGGAGCCGAACTCCAGGAGCTCGATCTCCAGGGAGCCGAAGGAGTCCTCCCGGACCAGCGGGTCGGGATCGAGCAGGCCGCGTATGAGTTCGTGGATGTCCGCACCCCCGCAGCCGCTCTCCAGCGCACCCCAGTCGATGTCGTCCAGACCTTCGAACACGCCCGCCCCTTCCACCGCCCCTGACCCGCGACGCCCATGGGACGGGGGCTGCGGGGAAGTGGTTCCCCGCAGCCCCCTGCCCGGCGGGCGGACGCCTACTCCAGGCTGAACGAGCTGAGCCTCACCTCCCCGGTGAAGACCAGGTAGACGTCGTTCTTCTTGCCGCCCGGGGCCTTGCCCAGGTCCCCGGTGAACTCCTCGTAGTCGTACACGCCTCCGGTGGCGCCGATCGCGGCCTCGCCGATCTTCTCCCCGTCAGGGGCGCCGACGCGCACCTCCACGGCGGCCCCGCCCGAGACGGCGGCCGCGCGTGCGGTGAACATCGACGGCTCGGGGGACAGGTCCGTGCCGTCGAACGCGATCCAGTCCCCGGCCTTCGCCGCCACCGTGTCGCCCTCGACCTTGGTCTCGTCGGCGAGGGCGATGCCCGAGTAGCGGTCGAAGTCGGCCGCCCGGGTCTGCGCGGTCACGTCGCGGGCCGGGATCTTCTCGCCCTTGACCTTGATCTTCACGCTGTGCCGGATGTCGTCCGCCGACGCGCCCACCATCAGCTCGTGCTTCGCCTTCTCCACGGCCCACTCGCCGCGCGTCACGTCCCAGAAGCCCAGGTCCCGGGCGTCCACCGTGAGCTCGGCGGTCACCGTCCCCCCGGCCGGGACGCTCACCCGCGCGAAGTCGCGCAGCTGCTTGAGCGGCTGCTCGGTGCGCGAGTCGAGCTGGCGGGAGTAGAGCTGCACGACCTCCTCGCCGTCGCGGTCGCCGGTGTTGGTCACCGGCACCTTCACCGTCACGGTGCCGTCGGCGCCCACCTTCCTCCGGTCGATCTCCGGCTCGCCGTACTCGAAGGAGGTGTAGGACAGCCCGTGCCCGAACGGGTACAGCGCCTCGCCCTCGTAGTGCCGGTAGGTGTGCCCGGAGTGCTGGACGTCGTAGTCGCCCATGTCCGGCAGGTCGCCGGTGGAGCGGTACCACGTCTGGGGCAGGTGCCCCTGCGGCTCCTCGTCGCCGTAGAGCACCGACGCCAGCGCGTTGCCGGTCTCCTGGCCGGCGTGGGAGGTCCACAGCACCGCCGGGACGTTCTCCTCGGCCCACGGCACCGCCATCGGGTAGCTGCTCTCCACCACCAGGACGGTGTTCGGGTTGGCCTCGGTCACCGCCTCCAGCAGCTCCTGCTGGGCGGGCGGCAGCTCGATCTCCTCCCGGTCGTCGGTCTCCCGGCCGTTGATGAAGGGCATGTTGCCCAGAACCACGACCGCCGCGTCGGCGTCCGAGGCCGCCTCGACCGCCTCCTCGGCGCCGCTGGAGAGCACCTCCCGCTCGAAGACCGCCGCGTCCTCGACCGAGTCGGCCGACACCGACAGCCGCCCCTCGCCGTCCACGGCGATGTACTTGCGGTTCCACTCGTCGTATCCGGCGTACTTCAGCGCCACCCCGCCGTCGACCTCCTCGAAGCGGAACAGCTGCTGCACGAACCACCCGTTGGGCTGGTCCTGGTCGTTGTAGAGCCGGTTGCCCTCGCCCAGGCCGACGACCTTGCCGTTGGCGTCGGTGCGCAGGGTGACCACGCCCTCGCCCCAGTCGAAGACGGTGAGGGAGCGCGCGTCCCCCTCCCCGTCGCCGACCCGCAGCACGCCGCCCTCCTCGTCGCCGGAGGCGGTGACGTACCCGCCGTCGGCCTTCAGGGCGATCCGGTCGGCGCCCTCGCTGACGCCGACCGACCCGCCCTCGCCGAGGCGCTCGGCGATGCCGTCGGCGGGCGTGGAGCGGTAGGGCATGGTGCCGCTGTACCAGTCCTCGTAGAGGGTGTCGGCGAGCGGGCCGACCACCGCCACGTCGGTGTCGGCCCCGGCGTCCAGCGGCAGCGCCCCGTCGTTGCGCAGCAGCGTCATCTGCGACGTCGCGGCCTCGCGGGCCAGCTCCCGGTGCTCGGGGGAGTCGATCACGTCGGGGGTGATGTCGGAGTACGGCACCCGGTCCGGCGGGTCGAACTCGCCGAGCCGGAACCGCACGCTCAGGATGTGCCGGACGGAGCGGTCCAGGTCCTCCTCGCCGATCAGCCCCTGGTCGAGGGCGTCCTGGAAGCGCCCGACGGTGACGCTGGAGTCCTCGCCCTGGTCGGTGTAGCTGTCGATGCCCGCCTTGAGCATCGCGGCGTGCGACTCGGCGTGGTCGTCGTAGTAGCCCTGGGTCTCGACCACGTTGCCGGGGGCGAAGGCGTCGCTGACGACCATCAGGTCCGCGTCGCTCCAGGAGCGCACGTCGTTCAGCAGCGGGGTCAGGTGGGCGGGCCGCCCGTTGATGAGGTTGTAGGAGGCCATCACCCCGGTCGCATTGCCCGCCTCGATGGCCGGGCGGAAGGACGGGTAGACGTACTCGTTCAGCGCGCGCGGGGGGACCGTCACCGACAGCTGATCGCGCTTCTCCTCGATGTTGTATCCGGCGAAGTGCTTGAGCGACGGCGCCGTCTTCAGGTAGAAGTCGTCGTCGCCGCGCAGACCGCCGGTGTAGGCGGTGGCCATGTCGCCGACCAGGAGCGGCTCCTCGGAGTAGCCCTCCTCGTTGCGGCCCCACCGGGGGTCGCGCAGCGGGTCGACGACCGGCGCCCACACGTTGAGGCCGTGCGCCGCGGGGTCCTGGGCGTTGAAGCCGCGCATCTCCGTGCCGGTCACGTCGCCGACGCGCTCGACGAGACCGGTGTCCCAGGTCGCGCCGAGACCCACGGCCTGAGGGAACACGGTGGCCTCGCCCAGCCAGGCGACGCCGTGCAGGGCCTCGGTGCCGGTGCGGAAAGGGTCCATCCCCAGCCTGGGGATGGCGGGCTGGTACTGGTGCAGCAGCGAGACCTTCTCATCGGTGGTCAGGCGCCCCAGCAGATCGTCGATGCGCTCGTTCAGGGGAAGGCCGGGGTCGCGGAACGGGGGGTCGTCGGCCGCGGCGGGCGCCGCCCCGAGGGGCAGTGCGATCGCCGCGGCCGCCAGCACGGCCACGAGGCCGCGCGGGCGGGGGAGGCGGGGGATGGGCACGGCGGGTTCCTCCTTAGCGGGGGGTGCGGAGGGGCAGACGGGCCCCGTGGCGCGTCAGCACCGGGGCCCGGTCCAGGGGGGTGGCGAGGCGAACGGTGCGGCCGCCCGGGTGGACGTCGCCCGTCCACGGGTCGGCCCAGTCGGTGCCTTGGGGCAGGTACACGTCGCGTTCGCGGGCGCCGTACTCGGTGACGGGGGCGACCAGCAGGTCCGGGCCGAAGAGGAACTGCTCCTCCACGTCCCAGCACGCGGGGTCGTCCGGGTGGTCGACGAACAGCGGGCGCATCGGGGGCAGGCCGGTCTCGTGTGCGGTGCGCATCTGCTCCATGACGTAGGGGCGCAGCCGCTCGCGCAGCATCACCAGCTCGCGGAGGACGCCGTAGACCTCCTCGCCGTAGGACCAGATCTCGTTGGGGCCGCCGGACATGTCCGGGTGCAGCCGGTCGACGAACGGCTCGCGGAAGCCGTGCAGGCGGAACAGGGGGCAGAACACGCCGTACTGGAACCACCGGACCAGCAGCTCCCGGTACTCCGCGGAATCCTGGTCCCCGCCGTGGAAGCCGCCGATGTCCGTGGTCCACCAGGGGATGCCGGACAGCGCCGTGTTCAGGCCCGCGCGGATCTGCGCGCGCAGGGAGGGGAAGGTCGCCGCGATGTCACCCGACCACAGGGCCGCGCCGTAGCGCTGGCTTCCCGCCCACGCCGAGCGGCACAGGGTGACCACCTCGGTCTCGCCCTCGGCGAGCATGCCCTCGTAGAAGCCGCGCGCGTGCTCGGCCGGGTAGATGTTGCCGACCTCGGCGCCAGGACCGGCGTGGTAGCGCAGGTTCTGCGGATGGCCGGGCCTGATCTCCGGCTCGCACGCGTCCAGCCACCACACGCGGATGCCCAGGGAGTGGTAGTTGTCCCGGACCTTCTCCCACACGTACCGGCGGGCCTCGGGATTGGTGGCGTCGTAGAACGACACCTGCACGTGGCCGTCGACGCCCTTCTCCGCCCAGTCCGCGTGCACGGGCGGCCCCTGCTCGGTGGCGACCAGGTGCCCGGCGCCCATCATCTCCGTGTAGTTCTCGCTGAGCGGGCTGACCGACGGCCACACCGACACCATCAGCTCGGTGCCCATCTCCCGCAGCTCCCGCACCATGGCCGCCGGGTCGGGCCACTCCTCGGGGTCGAACCTCCAATCGCCCAGGTGGCTCCAGTGGAAGAAGTCCGAGACGATCACCGACAGGGGGACGCCGCGCCGCTTGTACTCGCGCGCGACCTCCAGCAGCTCCTCCTGGGTCTTGTAGCGCAGCTTGCACTGCCAGAACCCCGAGGCCCACTCGGGCAGCTCCGGCGCGTGCCCGGTCGCGTCGGCGTAGCGGGCCAGCACGTCGGCCGGGCGGCCTGCGGTGACCCAGTAGTCGATCTGCCGCGCGCTGTCGGCCACCCACCGGGTGCCGGTCTCGGCCAGCTCCACCCGGCCGATCGCGGGGTTGTTCCACAGCACCCCGTAGCCCCGGGAGGACACCAGGAAGGGGATCGTCACCTCGGCATTGCGCTGCACCAGGTCGACGACGGCGCCCTTCTGGTCGAACAGTCCGTGGGTGTGCTGCCCCAGGCCGTAGAGGCGCTCCCCCTCATAGGCGCGGAACCGCTGCTCGATGCGGTAGTAGCCGTTGCCGGTGGAGGTGAACGCGCGCGGCCCGGGCCACCAGAAGTGGGCGCGCTCTTCGGCGAACAGCTCCTCGCCGGTTCCGCCGCGCAGGAAGCGCAGCATCCCCGCCGCGTCCACCTCGACGGTGACGGCGCCGTTCGAGAGCACCGCGCGGTCGTCGGCGACCACCGTCTTGGCGTCGTGGTCCGGGCGCGGGCCCAGCGCTCCGGGCAGGCCGTCGGTCAGTCCGTAGAGACCGGCCCGCACGCGGACCGCGTCCCGGCCCCAGGCCTCGACCCGGACGACCTGGTGGCCGCCGCGCCATTCGATTCCCCCGTCGATCTCGTGGAACACGCGCTGTCCTTTCCGTAAGGCGGGTGAGGCAGGTGAGACGGTGTCAGTCCTTGAGAGCGCCGCCGGTGACCCCGGCGGCGACGTAGCGCTGGGCGACGACGAGCAGGACCGCCGCCGGTACGGAGGCGATCACGCCGGTGGCCATGACCCCGTTCCAGTCGGCGGTGTGCGCGCCGATGAACCGGTAGATCGCCACGGTCACCGGCTGCATCGCGTCGTCCTTGTTGAGGGTGACGGCGAACAGGAAGTCGGCCCAGGCGAACAGGAACGCGAACAGCCCCGAGGTGATGACGGCGTTCCGGCTCACGGGCAGGACGATGGAGACCAGCACGCGCAGCGGGCTCGCACCGTCGACCTCGGCCGCCTCGGTCAGCGCGCGCGGGATGGTCACCATGAAGGCGCGCAGGATGAGGACGGCGAACGGGACGGCCAGTGTGGAGTCGGCCAGGATCATCGCCGCGTAGGTGTTGAGGATCCCGGCGGTGTTCATGACCGCGTACAGCGAGTTGGCCATGACGATGCCCGGGATCATCTGCACCAGCAGCAGGGCGAAGAGCATGGTGCGCCCGCCCGGGAGGGAGAAGCGGCTCAGCGCATAGGCGGCGGGGACGGCCACCGCCAGCGTCAGCAGGACCGTACCGACGGCGACGACCGTGCTGTTCAGGAGCGCCCCGCCCTGCCCGGACAGCGCGTCCTGGTAGCCGTCGAGCGTTCCTCCCAGGGGAACCCAGCGCGGGGGCGTCTCCAGTAGCGCGGTGGACGGCTGCAGGGAGGCGTTCACCATCCAGTACAGCGGGAACAGCAGGACGCCCACGATGAGGAGCGCGGCCACCGTCGTGCGCGCGGACCGGGCCTTGGTCATCGTGCTCCCCCTTCGTCGGCGGTGCGGCCGGAGCGCAGGTAGACCAGGGCGAACGCGAGCGCGATGAGGATGAGGACGTTGCCCGCGGCGGCGCCCGTGCCGAAGTCCAGGTCGGTGAAGGAGATCTGGTAGGACCAGGTCGTCAGCGTGTGTGAGGCGTTGGCGGGCCCGCCGTTGGTGAGCACCATGATCACGTCGAAGACCTTGAGGGTGTAGACGAGGCCGAGCATCAGCACCACCGCCGTGACCGGGCGCAGCAGCGGCCAGGTGACGTGCCGGAAGCGCTGCCAGGGCCCGGCGCCGTCGAGCGCCGCGGCCTCGTACAGGTGCCTCGGGATGTTCTGCAGGCCGCCGTAGAGGATGACCATGTTGAACGGGATGCCGACCCAGACGTTCGCGATGGTCACCGACGCCAGCGCCATGTCGGTGCTGGAGAGCCAGGCGATGCCCTCGCCCCCCAGGGGCGCCCACCCGGTCAGCCGCTCCACGGCGCCGCCCAGCCCCAGGAGGGTCTGGTTGAGCACCCCGTACTCCTGGTCGTAGATCCAGCGCCAGACGGTCCCGGACACCACCAGCGGCAGCAGCCAGGGCACCAGCAGCAGCGAGCGCAGCACCCCGTTGAGCGGGAACCGGCGCTGGAAGAACACGGCCAGCGCCAGGCCGATGCCGAACTGGAAGACCAGCGATCCCGCGGTGAACAGGACGGTGTTGGCGAGGGTCTTCGCGAAGAGCGGGTCCCCCAGCAGCCGGGCGTAGTTCTCCAGGCCGGTGAAGGGCGCCTCGCCGGTGTAGAACGACGCGGCGGTGTACTCCCGGAAGGACATCCCGACGTTGGTGGCCAGCGGGTAGCCGAAGAAGACGGCGATGTACAGGGCGAGCGGCGCGAGGAAGAGGGCGCCTCTGAGCCGGTGCGAGGGCATCGGTGGCCTCCCTAGGACGCGGGAACGGACTCCTGCGCCTGGGAGAGCGCCTCCTCAGGCTCCGCGTCGCCCGCGAGCACCGACTGGATCGCGTCGGCCAGGGCGGAGGACACCTCGGGGTAGTCCGCGCCGAGTTCGGCGGTGCGGGAGCGCGCGCTGGGCACGGACTCGACGAACGGCGCCATGCCGGGGTCGTCCTCGGCGAGCTGCCGGGCCAGCTCCTCCTTGCCGGGCACGTAGGCGTTGAGCTCGGCCCACTCGGTCATGTTCCCGTCCTCGACCAGGCACTGCAGCACCTCGACGGCCTTGGCCTCGCGCTCCTCGCCGTTGCGCGCCACGGCCCACACCTCGCCGCCCATGGGCGGCGCGGGCTCGGTCCCGGCCTCGGGCACGGGCAGCGGCACCACGCCGTACTCCACGTCCTCCTCGGCGAGCACCGGGAGCTGCCAGGAGCCGTTGACCATCATCGCCGCCCTGCCGCCGACGAACTGGTCCTTGACGTCGGCCTGCGTCCAGTTGACGGCCGACTGCGAGACCGAGCCGTCCTCGACCAGGTCCGACCACAGCTGTAGGGCCTCCACCGCCTCAGGGGAGTCCACCTGCGTGAGCTCGGCGCCGTTGGACCAGAAGAAGGGCTCGAACGTCCAAGTGCCCTCCTCGTGGCCGATGGCCGAGAACGCCAGTCCGTTGGTGTCGCCCGAGGTGAGCTCCTCGGCGGCGGAGCGCAGGTCGTCCCAGGTCTCGGGCGGTTCGACGCCCGCGTCCTCCAGCTTCGCGGTGTCGTAGAACAGCGCCAGCCCGTTCACGCCGGTCGCGATGCCGTAGAGCGTGTCGTCGTGGGTTCCGGCCTCCAGCACCGAGGGGTAGAAGCCGTCGGTGGACACGCCCGCCTCCTCCAGCGGCACCAGTGCCCCGGAGGCGGCCACCTGCGGCAGGTCGGGGTTGTCGATGAGCATCAGGTCCGGCAGGTCCTGCTGGGAGGCGCCCTGCAGCAGGCGCGGCATGAGCTGCTCGCGCGGCAGCTCCTCGCGCTCGACGGTGACGCCGGCCTGCTCGGCGCAGGCCTTGAGCATCTGTCCGGTCGCCGAGTTCTGCGGTTCGGCGATGTTGTAGTCCAGCGAGGTCAGGACCGAGGCGTCGCCCTCGTCGGAGGAGGGGGAGCAGGCGGTGGCGAGCAGGCCCGCGGCGAGCAGCGCACAGGCGGGGCGCGCCGCGGGGCGCGCGGGCACCGGGCGGGGTGTCAGGGGGCGGGTCACGTGGGCCTCCAGGGAGTCGAATCGCTTCGATGGCATCGGTTCGGAATGCGCTCTCCAGGGCGCGGGCGGTCCGGCGCGGGCGGTTCGGCGCAGGGGACGGGGCGGAGGGCGGTCTCGGGACGGGGCTCGGGGCGGTCGGGTCAGGCGCGGCGCGGCGGCGGCGCGGTGCTGGAACGGTCCACGAGGGTCGGCGCGAGCAGGGTGACGCCCGCGGGGGTGCCGTCGTCCAGGCCGCGGACGGCCAGCTCGACGGCGCGTTCGGCCAGCTCCTCGACGGGCAGGCCGACCGAGGAGAGGGCGGGGGCGACGGCCGCGGCGACGTCGTCGGCGCCGATGGCCACCACGGACAGGTCGCCGGGCACCGACCGGCCCGCCGCGCGCAGCGCGGCGACCAGCGGCTCGGCGGCGGCCTCGTTCTGCACCACGAGGCCGGTCGTCCCCGGGTGGTCGCGCAGCAGGTCCGCGGCGGCCCGCTCGGCGGCGGCGCGGGTCGGCTCGCACGGCAGCACCGCGGGCTCCGGGACGCCCAGCTCGCGGGCGGCCTCCCGGAACCCGGCCAGGGTGCGCTCGGCGAAGCCGGTGCGGCGCTCGTAGACGGCCGGGGGCTCGCCGACGAAGGCCAGCCTCCCGTGGCCCAGGCCGGCCAGGTGCTGCACGCACAGCCGCCCGGCCTCGGTGAAGTCCAGGTCGACGCAGGCCAGGCCGTCGGTGTCGGCGGGCACCCCGATGAGCACCGCGGGCAGGCCCAGCTCGCGCAGCACGGGGATGCGGGCGTCGTCGATCTCCACGTCCATCACGATGATCGCGTCGACCATGGAGGACCCGGCGACCCGGCGCAGCCCGTCGGCACCCTCGGCCTGGGTGAGGAGCAGGACGTCGTGGTCGTGGTCGCGGGCGCCGGTCACCACCGACACGGCGAACCGCATGGCGACGGGGACGTGCACGTCCGAGCGGAGCGGCACGACCAGGGCGAGGGTGTTGGAGCGGCTGCTGGCCAGCGCGCGGGCGCCGGCGTGCGGCCGGTAGCCCAGGACCCGGATGCTCTCCTGGACCCGGCGGCGGGTGTCCTCGGAGATGGAGCGCTTGCCGCTGAGGACGTAGGAGACGGTGCTGGGGGAGACCCCGGCGTGCCGGGCGACGTCGGCGATGGACACGGGCACCCCCTTCACCTCCCCGAGGTGGGCCCTCCGACGGTGCCGGACCGGCGTTGTCGAAGCGCTTCGATTGCGGAGATGCTAACCCCGGCGCCGCACGCGCGCAATGGGGGTTCAGCGCTCCAGAGTCACCACTGAGGGGTGCGTGCCGAACAGGCTGACCGTGAACGCGTCGCGGACGCGCAGGTTGTCGAAGCGCTTCGATTGCGGAGATGCTAACCCCGGCGCCGCACGCGCGCAATGGGGGTTCAGCGCTCCAGAGTCACCACTGAGGGGTGCGTGCCGAACAGGCTGACCGTGAACGCGTCGCGGACGCGCAGGCCGACCGACGCGGCGAGGGGCAGGTGCGCGTCGGGGTCGTGCAGGAGCAGCACGGCCCGGCCGCCGTCGCGCCTGAGGACCCGCTGGACCTCCCCGAAGTACCGCTTGGGGCGCCGCGCCAGGGAGCCGTGCGGCTCCACCTGGAGGCCCCAGGGAGGGTTGCCCACGACGCGGTCGGCGGCCCCGTCGGCGAGGGGCAGGCGCCCGGCGTCGGCGCGGGCGTAGGCGATCGGGGCGCCCTTCTCGGCCTCCGGGGCCTCTGCGGGGTCCTCCGCCGCCTCGGCGGAGTTCGCCGCGGCCCCGCGGAGGGCGTCGGGGTCGGCGTCGGTGCCGAGCAGGCGCAGCCCGGGGGCGAGGTGCCGGGCCTCGATGAGGAGGGTGCCGGTGCCGCAGGTCGGGTCGAGCACGCGCGCGCCGGGGGCGAGGCCGGACACGCCGGCGAGCCGGGCCATCGCCGCGGCGAGCGGCGGGTGCAGCGTCCCGGGCACCGACTCCCGCTTGTAGGCGCGGCGGTGCATCGGCCGACCGGTCAGCCGGACGGCCAGGGCGGCCTCTGGGCCTTCGAGCGTCACCCGGACGGGGAACGGCTCGCCGCCCTCGGGGGGGCGCCCCTCCCGCCGCGAGCGGTAGGGCAGGCCCAGCGCGTCGGCGGCCTCCCGGCCCACGGCCTCCTCGATGTCGTAGCGGTTGAAGTTGCGCTTGCCGAGGAAGGAGGCGACCACGTCGATCCGCGTCGCGGAGGACGGGCCGCCGCAGCGGCCGCGCAGGCCCAGCAGGTCGCGCCAGGGGGCGGCGCGCGCGGGCCCGGTGAAGCGGCCGAGCTCGGCCTTGGTGTGGCCGACGCCGTCCAGCGCGGCGGCGAGCAGGAACACGTCGTCCACGGTGCGCAGGTCGAGCAGGCGGGGGCCGGGGTCCTCGGAGGAGAACCAGACCTCGCGGTGGCGCAGCCGCTCAACGGTGCCCAGGCCGCGTTCCTCGATCTCCCGGGCGGAGACCTCTTCGAGCCCGCGCAGTGTCCGCGCCATCAGTCTCGCGCCCAAGGTCCGCGTTTCCTCCCCGCCGTCGTGCAACCGTCCAAGCGTACTGCTCAGTGCTCGACCAGGTCCTCTGGCGAGGGGAGGTCCTCCAACAGCTCGTCGGGCGCGGAGAGGCGCCACGCCTCTAGGACGAGCTCGCTCAGCTCGTCCAGGTCGATCTTGTCGAGGTGGACGACGACCCAGCCGAAGCCCCCGGCGGTGAACTGGACCTCGAACACCTCGGGCCGCTCGGCCACGAGGGCGAGCTGCTCGGAGAGCGTCTGCTTGAGCCCGACGGTCCGCGTGCGGGGCCAGAGGTACCCGAAGTTCTTCCCGCGGACCGTGAAGTTGGTCCACTGGGCGGTCTCCTTGTGCACCACATCGGGCAGCGCGTCCAGGAGCCGGAGGAAGCGTGTCATCTCAACACTCATGGAGTCGAGGTAACCACAGGGGGCCGACCGTTCGGCCCGCGCCGCCGGGTCCCGTACCAGGCCGGGCGGGGACGGTCCAGATCCCGTTTGTCGTGGATGAAGGCCTTAATGGCTTATAGGTCGATTCAAGCGGCTCATATAGATTTCTGAGCGTTTCACCGGTTCGGACGGGGCGGGGCACCGCGCCGCCGGGCCGGGTCCCTCACAAGAACGCGATGGGGAGGCGTCATGGCGGAAGTCGACCTCGGGCTGGCGACGGACTGGACGGGCGGCGACACCCACGGCCGCATCAAGCTGGAGCCGAACCGCGTCTACCCGGGTTCGCCCAAGAAGGACGTGGTCGTCAGCTCGCCGGTGAGCATCGAGCTGTCGGTGAACACCAACCAGTCCACCTCCCAGGAGGCGGACAAGATCTACTTCACGACCTACCACGGCTCGACGAAGAAGGTCATCGGGGTGCTCGACTCCGACGGCAACCTGCACATCGCCGGCCGCCTGGTCACCGAGCAGAAGGACCTGGGGTACTAGCTCCGCGGTGCCCTCCTGTCGGCCGCCGGCACCGCCGGCGGCCGATCCGCGTCCGGCGCCGCGGCGCCGGCCTCACCGGGCCGTGGCGGCCGCGCTCCGCCGGCCGATGAGGAACCAGCACAGGGCGCCGAGGAACGGCGCGCAGATGATGAAGACGGCCCACACCAGCTTCATTCCGACGTCGAGCCGCGAGGTCAGGCTGCCGAGGAACGCGGCGACGATGAAGACGAAGTAGGCCAGCACCGCGGCCCCGGCGACCAGGAACAGGGCGATGCCCCCGTACTGGGCGAAGAGGTCGGCCATCGGGGCGGCTTCGAGGGCGGGCATCGCGGGGAGTCCAATCCGTTGGGTTTCGACGTCCCCTTCACGGTAGGAACCCGATCCCGGCCGTTTCCTCGGCCGGATGACCGGTCTTCCGCTAGATCGGAAGTCGGTGGTGGCACCGGACGGCCATCCCATCGTCGGCCCCGGAGGCGTCCGTTCGTCGCGCCCGGCGGCTCAGGAATGGAAGGCCGTGGTCGCCCCCAGGCCGGCCCGCCCGGTCACGACCCGGTTCACCGGCGCGCTCTCGTCGGCGTATCCGAAAGAGACGCCCACCAGCAGCCTTCCCCCGGTGACGCCGAGCTCCTCCCTGACGGTGTCGGCGTAGAAGCTGAGCAGGCCCTGCGGGCAGCTGTCCACACCATAGGCGGCCATGGCCAGGAGCAGCGTCTGCATGTAGGCGCCGACGTCGGCGGCCAGTCGCGGCCCGCCGTCGCCGGTGACGAACAGGAACGCGGCGTGCGGTGCGCCGTAGAAGCGCAGGCTCTCCGCGTCGTAGGCGGCGCGTGCGGCATGGTCGTCGGCGCCGATGCCCAGCGCACCGTACAACCCGGCGCCGAAGGCCGCCCGCCGTTCGTGGTGGACGGGCGCGTACATGTCCTCGGAGTACGGGAAGTCGATCGAGGTGCGCTGCTCGGCGTGGGCGGCCTGGAGGGCGTGCGCCAGGCGTTCGCGCCTCGCTCCGCCGACCACCTCCACCCGCCACGGCTGCGCGTTGGAGTTGGACGGGGCGCTTCCGGCGAGGGAGAAGACCGCGCGCACGGTCTCCTCGGGCACGGGGTCGGGGCGGAACGCGCGTGTGGCGTGGCGGCCGCGGATCAGCTTCTCGGCGTAGTCGCTCAGTTCGGTGAAGGCCGGTTCGCTCATGGGTCTCTCCTCAGGACTTAAGTAAACGTATCCGTTTACTTCAGAGGGGACTATAGCCGTCTTCCCCGCCTGAAGTAAACGGGTGCGTACACTTGCCGCATGAGCACCGTGACGACGGCGCCCCGACGGCAGGGGCGCGGAGGACGCGAGCGCATCCTGGCCGCTGCCGCCCGGCTGTTCGCGGCCCAGGGCATCAACGCCACCGGCATGGAGCAGGTCGCCGAAGAGGCGCCGGTGTCCAAGCGCACCCTGTACGCGCACTTCCGGACCAAGGGCGACCTGGTCATCGCCCACTTGCAGGGACTCGCCGCGTCGGGGCGCACCCTGGAGGGCGTGCTGACCCGCGAGGACGTCCCGGCCAGAGAGCGCATCCTCGCCCTTTTCGTGCTGCCCGCCGACGACACGGCCCCGGTGCGCGGCTGCCCGTTCATCGACGCCGCCGCCGAATTCCCCGATCCGCGGAGCGAGGTCCACGCCTACGCCCGCGAACGGAAACTGCTGATGGTGCGCCTGGTGACCGACCTGGTGACAGAGCTGGGCTGCCGCGAGCCCGCCGCGCTCGCCGAGCAGCTCGTGACACTCGCGGACGGCGCAGCCAGCCGCGCGATGGTGCTGGACGCCCCGGACTACGGCCGCCACGCCCGCGCGGCGGCGGAGGTCCTGCTGGACAACGCCCTCCCGTGTACGGATTAGGGCGCGGACGGCAGCGCGAGGAGCAGCGCGTGGAGGGTGCTCGAGAAGGCGTGCGGCACTGCACCGGCCCTGGGAATCGGTGCGGTGTCGGCCCGT
The DNA here is from genome assembly GCF_027706745.1 of Nocardiopsis suaedae. Lineage (GTDB taxonomy): Bacteria > Actinomycetota > Actinomycetes > Streptosporangiales > Streptosporangiaceae > Nocardiopsis_A > Nocardiopsis_A suaedae. The sequence continues at coordinate 123,424 of NZ_JAQFWP010000003.1, forward strand.
GCTGATGTTGGCTGTGCCGGCCCTGGCCGTCCTGCGCGGCGGGTTCGCGAGGTCCCGGGCGAGGTCGTAACGTCCTCGGCGAAGGGCCGACCCACCCTGAGGCTAGGAAACACACCATGACCGACGTACAGGGAACGACCGTCGACATCCCCGCCCCCGACGGCACGGCGGACGCCTACTTCGCCCTCCCCGGCGATGGGGGTGTCCGGCCGGCGGTGCTCCTCTACATGGACGCGTTCGGCGTGCGCCCCCAGGTGCGCGCCATGGCCGACCGCATCGCCGGGGCGGGGTACGCGGTGCTGGCGCCCAACGTCTTCTACCGCCACGGCCGCGCCCCGGTGGTGGAGCTCCCCGGGATGATCACCAACGGCGACCGCGACGCGCTGTTCACGAAGATCTTCCCGATGATGGGCGACCTCACCGCCAAGGCGGTGGCCGCCGACGCGGGCGCGTACCTGTCCTGGCTGCGGGACCGTCCCGAGACCGACGGGCGCCCCGTCGGCACGGTCGGCTACTGCATGGGCGCCCGCCTGGCCCTGATCACCGCGGGGAGCCACCCGGCGAAGGTCGCCGCCGCCGCGGGCTTCCACGGAGCCGGACTCGCGACCGAGGACCCGGACAGCCCGCACCGGCTCGCGGACGGGATCACGGGCGAGCTGTACTTCGGCCACGCCGACGGCGACCCGGCCAACCCGCCCGAGCAGCAGGAGCGCCTCACCCGGGAGCTGGCCACGGCCGGGGTGCGCCACACGGCCGAGGTGTACACGGGCGCCGAGCACGGTTTCACGATGGCCGACACCGAGGCCTACGCCCCTGAGGCGACGGAACGCCACTGGAAGGCATTGCTGGACCTGTTCGCCCGCAACCTCTGAAGGAGGGCACGGAACCAGCCGAGCGGTTCCATGTGTGGGCCCCAGGGGATCGACCCCTGAACCCGTGGATGAGAAGACCGCTTCGACGATCGGTCGGTGGAGAGGCTATCGGGGGAGACGTTTGTGAAAGGCGAGATGATGAGCGAGCACCACCGTGGGGAATCCGGCCGGGGCCAAAGCGAGGTGTGCGTGGGGGAGAGCAAAGTTGTCGAAAACAAGAGATTGCTTGGGTAGTCGCCCCAGGTCACCGAGCCTGCTCCCCGCGCACGCGGGGCTGTTCCCGCCCCCGGCGTCGTCGGCGTCGTGGTGCGCACCTGCTCCCCGCGCACGCGGGGCTGTTCCCCACGTCGCCGGCGAGCTCAAGAAGCTCCTCGACTGCTCCCCGCGCACGCGGGGCTGTTCCCTTGGCGCCCTCCTCGCCCCCGTCCTCCTCCTTCTGCTCCCCGCGCACGCGGGGCTGTTCCCGCGTGCTGGCCGTCCATCCCGGCCGAAGACCACTGCTCCCCGCGCACGCGGGGCTGTTCCCCCGCTGTCGTGGATCGAGGCCGCCGTCGACCCCTGCTCCCCGCGCACGCGGGGCTGTTCCCGAGGCGGTGACGGCGTGATGGGCCGCCACATCCTGCTCCCCGCGCACGCGGGGCTGTTCCCAGGTTCGCCCGGGACAGGGCGACGATGGCGTTCTGCTCCCCGCGCACGCGGGGCTGTTCCCCGGTAGTCCCGCTCGGGGATGAGCCAGTACCCCTGCTCCCCGCGCACGCGGGGCTGTTCCCACACCGTCGGCGACCTCCACCGCCACGTCCAGCTGCTCCCCGCGCACGCGGGGCTGTTCCCGCTGGGGGGTCGAAGGCGGCATTCAGAGAGCCTGCTCCCCGCGCACGCGGGGCTGTTCCCGAGTCGGTGCTCACCGCCGGGTTCACCGGCGACTGCTCCCCGCGCACGCGGGGCTGTTCCCCCGCCGCCACGACGGCGAAGAGCTGAGCTTCACTGCTCCCCGCGCACGCGGGGCTGTTCCCTCCAGCTCCAGGGCGAAGGACTTGCTCAGGTCCTGCTCCCCGCGCACGCGGGGCTGTTCCCGTCGGCGGGCTTGGTCTCGACGACGCCGCCGGCTGCTCCCCGCGCACGCGGGGCTGTTCCCGCTCGGGCCCAACGAGGGCGCGATCGGGTGGCCTGCTCCCCGCGCACGCGGGGCTGTTCCCACCGCAGCCCTCGCCGCGATCACGCGCGCCCTCTGCTCCCCGCGCACGCGGGGCTGTTCCCTCGCGCTTGGTGCGCCTGCGGCCGGGGATGTCCTGCTCCCCGCGCACGCGGGGCTGTTCCCGACCGCAACGCGATCCGCCGCTGCTCCACCGACTGCTCCCCGCGCACGCGGGGCTGTTCCCCGCCTGAACCGGTCGCGGCGGTCGGCCACCTCCTGCTCCCCGCGCACGCGGGGCTGTTCCCCCAAACCTCAGAACGGAGAGCACCACATGTGCCTGCTCCCCGCGCACGCGGGGCTGTTCCCCCCATCACCGCGCTTAAGTGGCGCAAGGGCTCCTGCCTCCCCGCGCACGCGGGGCTGTTCCCTCAACAGTGTGTGAGCTGCGAAAAAGCGTCCGCTGCTCCCCGCGCACGCGGGGCTGTTCCCAGCCGCACCGACTGCCGCACGAGGGCGTTGGGCTGCTCCCCGCGCACGCGGGGCTGTTCCCGACCTGGGGTGCCGATCAACGGCCCAACCCTGCTGCTCCCCGCGCACGCGGGGCTGTTCCCTTCGCGACCCGCAGCCTGATCTCGGAGGCGAGCTGCTCCCCGCGCACGCGGGGCTACTACGCCGATGCCATCGGGATGCCTCTCCGTGACGGGCTTGCGAGAGTGGCCGGATACGGACAGTCAGGACAACTGCGGCTTGTGGTGTGCCCCGGTGCGCTTGAATCTCCCCATGCCCTACGAGGAGTACGCTCACGACCTAAGCGCTCCCCTGAGCGCTGCAGCACGGGCGGTGTGGGCCAAGCACGACTGGGACTCCGGCGGCTGGCTGCCACTGTGGCGGCACATGGGCGACAGCGCGGGAACGGCGGCCTACCTCTGGGACGAGTGGCTCCCACCCCAGGTGCGCGCCCGCATCAGTGAGGCCCTGCCCGGTGGTGAGGCCGACGGGCGGCGGCTGGCGGTCTGGCTCGCGATGGTGCACGACATCGGCAAGGCCACCCCGGCGTTCGCCTGCCAGGTCGAAGGGCTGGCCGAGGCCATGCGCTCGCACGGCCTGAAGATGCCTTCGGTCGCGCAGATGGGCAAAGACCGTTCACTCGCCCCCCACGGGATGGCCGGGCAACTCCTCCTCGTGGCCTGGCTCCAGGAGAACGGGTGGCCCAAGCGGGCCGCTCAGCAGTTCGGGGCTGTCGTCGGCGGCCACCACGGCGTGCCTCCCAGCGACGCAGACCTCCAAGACGCCCTGGCCCACCCGGAACTGCTGTTCGGGCCGACGGGCACCGACACGTGGCAGCGGGTCCAGCGCGAGCTCCTCGACACGGCCGCATCCGCCTGCCAGATTCGCGAACACCTGGACGCCTGGTCGTCGGTGAAACTGCCGCAGCCGCCCCAGGTGCTGTTCAGCGCGCTGGTGATCGTCAGTGACTGGATCGCCTCCAACGCCGCCCTGTTCCCCTACTTCCAGCAGGCGGGCTCCGCTGCCGACGGACGCGTCTCCCGTGCCCTGCAGCGGCTTGGCCTGAGGGGGCGCTGGCGCCCCCAGCGTCCGCAGGGCAGTGCCCAGGAGGTGTTCGCCGCGCGCTTCTCCTGGGACGAGGGCACTCGGGTCCGGCCGGTCCAGGAGGCCGCGCTCGCTGCCGCGCGGGGCATGGACGAGCCGGGCATGCTCGTCATCGAAGCGCCGATGGGGGAGGGCAAGACCGAGGCCGCTCTGGTGGCCGCCGAGGACCTGGCCGCGGTGTCCGGAGCGGGCGGCTGCTTCGTCGCGCTCCCGACCATGGCGACCAGCAACGCCATGTTCTCGCGCCTGGCCGACTGGGCCGGCTCGCTGCAGGGCCTCGACGGTTCGGCGTCGGTGTTCCTGGCGCACTCGAAGGCGGCCCTCAACGACGACTACGCCGGCCTGCCGTTCGCCGGGGTGGAATCCGCCGACAACATCGAACGCGACGCCGCCGAGGGACCAGGCGGCGGACTGGCCGCCCACTGGTGGCTGCGGGGCCGCAAGAAGGGGATGCTCTCGGACTTCGCGGCCGGGACGATCGATCAGCTCCTCTTCGCGGGCCTGAAGAGCCGCCACCTGGCGCTGCGGCACCTGGCCGTGGCGGGCAAGGTCGTGGTGGTCGACGAGGCGCACGCCTACGACACCTACATGAACACCTACCTGGACACCGTCCTGTCCTGGTTGGGTGCCTACCGGGTCCCGGTGGTGGTCCTGTCGGCGACGCTTCCGGCGCGCCGCCGCAGGGAGCTGGCCGAGGCCTACTGCCAGGCCCGGCGCGGTTCGGCCGAGTTCGATGCGGTCGAGAAGGCGCAGGGGTATCCGCTCCTGACCAGTGCCGTGCCCGGGAAGGCGCCGCGTGTGGAGGCCGTGGAGGCTTCGGGGCGCAGGACCGAGGTCCGGATCGAACTCCTCGACGATGACCTGGACGTCCTGGCCCGTCGGCTTGAGAGCGAGCTGGCCGGGGGCGGCTGCGCGCTGGTCGTGTGCAACACCGTCAGGCGGGTCCATGCCGCCGCCCGGGTGCTGCGTGACCGGTTCGCCGGAACGGACGTCGGGGTCACCGTCGCGCACGCGCGCTTCGCCGACCTGGACCGGGCGGACAAGGACCGGGAGTTGCTGGCGGTCTTCGGGCCGCCGGCCAAGGTCGCCGAACTCGGCGGACGGCGCCCCGAACACCCCCGCATCGTGGTCGCCAGCCAGGTGGCCGAGCAGTCCCTGGACATCGACTTCGACCTGCTGGTCACCGATCTGGCCCCTGTCGACCTGATGCTGCAGCGCATGGGCCGCCTGCACCGCCACCTGCGCGGTGAGGGCCAGTGCGAGCGCCCCGAGAGGCTGCGCACGGCCCGCTGCCTGATCACCGGAGCCGCCTGGGCGAAGCAGCCGCCCGAGCCGGATTCGGGGTCGCAGTTCGTCTACCGCCCCTCCCCCTTGCTGCGTGCGGCCGCGGCGCTCGATCCCCTCCTCCAGGCCGGCGACGGCCAAGGCTCCGCTGGCGGGTCGGTGGTCCTGCCCGACGACATCGACCGCCTGGTCCAGGGCGCCTACGGACCTGATCCGATCGGTCCCCCCGAGTGGCAAGAAGAGCTGGAACAGGCGCGGGAGTCGCACGAGGTCGAGCAGGCGGCCAAGGCCGAGGAGGCACGCGCGTTCCTGCTCGGCGCGCCCGCACGGGCGGGGCGCTCGCTCATCGGGTGGGTCCAGGCCGGGGTCGGGGACGCCGACGACAGCCCGCGGGGCCGGGCGCAGGTGCGCGACGCGGGGGAGAGCCTGGAGGTGCTGCTGTTGCGGCGGCGTGCGGACGGCGTGCTCACGACCCTTCCCGGCCTGGGGGAGGGCAGGGGCGGCATCGAGCTTCCCACCGACTTCGCCCCGTCCGAGGAGGCCGGGCGCATCGCCGCCGCCAGCGCGGTGCGCCTGCCCTTCCCGCTGGTCGCCCCCTGGGTGATCGACCGGGTCATCGGGGAGCTGGAGCAGAACCTCTTCCCGGCCTGGCAGGACAAGGACGCCCACTGGGTGGCCGGAGAGCTCCTTCTCATCCTCGACGAGGACTGTCGGACCCGGTTGGCAGGCTTCGACGTGCACTACTCCCACGAGGACGGTCTCGAGGTGGCCGATGCCCACTGACGGCGGCGCAACAGGCTTCGACCTGACCGAGCGCCCCTGGATCCCGGTGCGCAGGCGCGACGGCAGCGAAGCCGAGCTGACCTTGACCGAGGTCTTCGAGGGCGCCGACAGCGGCCCGAACGGCATCCGCCGCATCGTGGGCGACCTTCCCACCCAGGAATTCGCCCTGCTGCGCCTGCTGCTGGCCGTCCTGCACGACGCCCTCGACGGGCCCGCCGGCGTGGGGGAGTGGCAGGAGCTGTGGGAGGCCAAGGAGCTACCCGTCCAGCAGATCCGCGACTACCTCGGCCGACACCGCGACCGATTCGACCTGCTGCACCCCAAGGCCCCCTTCATGCAGGTCGCCGACCTGCACACGGCCAAGAACGAGTTCTTTCCCCTGGACCGGATCGTCGCCGACGTGCCCAACGGGGCCCCGTTCTTCACCATGCGGGCCCGCGGCGCCCGGCGGCTGGGATTCGCCGAAGCGGCGCGCTGGCTCGTGCACGCCCACGCCTACGACCCCTCCGGTATCAAGTCCGGAGCCGTGGGAGACGCGCGGGTGAAGAACGGCAAGGGCTATCCCCAGGGCGTCGGGTGGGCCGGGAACCTCGGCGGGGTCTTCCTGGAAGGCCGGGACCTGCGCGAGACGCTGCTGCTCAACCTCATCGCCTTCGACTCCGACATCCGCACCGACGACCAGGACCGCCCGGCGTGGGCCCTCCCGCCCACCGGGGCGGCGGCACTGCGCGGCGCCGAGCAGGTCTACCGCCCCTACGGCCTGCGCGACCTGTACACCTGGCAGGGCCGCCGCATCCGCCTCTTCGCCGACGACGACGGGGTCCACGGGGTCCTGCTGTGCTACGGCGACCCGCTGGACGCGCCCAACCAGCACCACCGCGAACCGATGACCGCCTGGCGGCGCAGCCCGGCCCAGGAGAAGAAGCTGGGAAAGAACCAGGTCTATATGCCTGCCGAGCACGACCCGGCCCGAAGCGCCTGGCGGGGCCTGGAATCGCTGCTGCAGGGCCGGGCCGGGCGCCAGCGGGGCGAGGCCGCCGAGCGCCTGCGCCCCGGCGTCGTGGAATGGGCCGCCCACCTGGCCAACGACGGGGCGCTCTCCGAGGACCATCCCGTGTCCGTGCGCACCGTAGGGGCCAAGTACGGGACCCAGCAGTCGGTCATCGACGAGGTGACCGACGACAGGGTCAACCTGCGCATCACCCTGCTGGCCCGCCGCTCCGCGCAGCTGCGTCAGGCCGCCATCGACGCCGCTGCGGACGCCGATCAGGCGGTCTTCGCCCTGGGGAACCTGGCCACCGGTATCGCCCGTGCGGCGGGCCTGGACACCGAGGCCCCGCGCGCGCAGGCCCGGGACCGGGGCTTCGGCGAACTCGACCACCTGTTCCGGGTGTGGCTGGCGGGGCTGGCCTCCGATTCCTCTCCACAGGAGGAGCGGCGGAAATGGCAGCGCCAGGTGCGCCGAGCCATCGCCTCGGTCGGCCGCGAACTGGTCGACGCGGCCGGGGAGCGGGCGTGGAGCGGCCGGATCATCGAGACCGACAAGGGCGATGAGCTGTGGCTGACCGCCGGGCGTGCCGAGCGGCGGTTCCACTACGAGCTCGCCACGGCCCTGCCCCTGACCCAGGAACCCGACGAGCCCGGAGACTGATCGTGGAGCCCACGACCGAGACGACAGAACCAGCAGGAGGAGGCGTACCAGGGGCCGCGGAGCGGAAGGAGCTCACCGGCTTCGGCCAGGCCGTCCACGGCCAACTCCTATGGCTCCAGCGGGGCTATGTGAGCGACCCCGACGACCCGATGGCCGTGCAGGTACTCGCCGGGCTGCGCCCCGGCGCGGGCCGCCTCCCCGAGGACCTCCCCCGGCTCCTGGGGTACGACTACGGCCTGCACGAGGTGTGGCTCGACGACGACATTCCCATCCGCGCCGCGCACATCGCGCTGAGCCTGTACGCCGTGCACCAGCAGTCCCTTCGCAGCGCGGACCTGCGGATGTACAAGTGGGCCGCCCCTAAGCCGGAGGGGCGCCCCACTGTCCGCCACAACCTTGGGTGGGCCGTGCGTGCGCTCATGGACCAGGCGCCCTCCGAGCCTGAGCCCGACGCCGGTGCCGACGGCCGGCAGCGGAAGGCAGGACCGGTCTCGATCCATGACCCGGTGCGCCAGCGCTTCGTCCAGGCGGGCAAGGCCACCAGCGCCAGGACCATGGCCGACCGCCTTCGCGGCCTCGTGGATCTGCTCCACCGTCACCGGGTCCCCCTGGACTACGCGCTCCTGGCCGAGCACATCCACAAGGCCCAGCAGCCCGGCGGTATCGCCGAGGTCCGCCGCGCATGGAACTTCGGGTTCAACTCCTACCGGGCACCCCGCACCACCGACGACACCGACAAGGACGCCTCGTGAGCCGAACCATCCTGGACGTGCACATTCTGCAGACCGTCCCGCCGAGCAACATCAACCGCGACGACACCGGCTCGCCCAAAGGGGCGGTCTACGGCGGTGTTCGCCGCGCAAGGGTCTCCAGCCAGGCATGGAAGCGCGCCACACGGGAGGCGTTCAACGGGGTCCTGCCCCCTGAGGAGCTGGGCACACGCACCAAGCGCGTCGCCGAACTGGTCGCCGGGCGCATCGTGGAACTCGACGAGAGCATCGCCCAGGAGGAGGCCCTGGAGCTGGCCGCCGCGACGGTGACCGCGGCCACCGTATCCAAGGTCGAGAAGCCCAAGCGCCGCAAGGGCGAGGAGGAGGACCGGGCCCCTGAATCCTCCTACCTGATGTTCCTCAGCGCGCGTCAGCGCGATGGCCTCGCCGAGCTGGCCGTGCAGGGGCGCGCCGACATCAAGGCCTTCCTCAAGGACGCGGAGAACAAGAAGCGCGCCAAGCAGATCGCCAACACCGGCCATTCGGTCGACATCGCCCTGTTCGGCCGCATGGTCGCCGACTCCTCCGACATCAACGTCGATGCCTCGGCCCAGGTCGCCCACGCCATCAGCGTGCACGCCGCCGAGATCGAGGCCGACTACTACACCGCCGTCGACGACCGCCGCGAGGACGACGAGCCCGGCGCGGGAATGATCGGCACCGTCGAATTCAATGCCGCAACGCTCTACCGCTACGCCGCGGTCGACGTCGACCGGCTCGCCGCCAACCTCGGGGCCGGGATCCAGGAGGGCCGACCCGCCGCCGAACCGGTGCGCCGCGCGGTCGAGGCGTTCGTCCGCTGCTTCGTGGAGTCCATGCCCACCGGCAAGTCCAACACCTTCGCCAACCACAGCCTGCCGTCCGCTGTCATCGTCAAGCTGCGCGACGCGCGCCCGATCAGCTTCGCCGGCGCGTTCGAGGACCCCGTCCCCCAGGACACCCCCGACGGGCAGGTCGGCCACGCCTGCGCCAAGCTCACCGAGCACATCGCCGAGATCGAGCGCGTCTACGGGGTGGCCGACGCCACGACCTGGCTCCTTCGCGTCGGAGAGGCCACCAAGCCCCTTGAGGCGCTGGGCACGGCATCCACGCTGGACCAGATGGTGGACGAGGTCGGACAGGCGGTGGCCGCCCGCATGGAGAACCCGGCATGAGCGTGCTCCTGCTGCAGCTCGCCGGTCCACTGCAGTCATGGGGTGCCGCGTCCCGCTTCGCCCGCCGCTCGACCGAGAACGCCCCCACCAAGAGCGGGCTTGTCGGTCTGCTCGCCGCCGCCCAGGGCCGCGAGCGCAGCGACGACGTCAGCGACCTGGCCGCCCTGCGCTTCGGGGTGCGCGTCGACCAGCCGGGTGTGCGGCTGCGCGACTTCCAGACCGCCCACCACGGCGACACCGGCGAGGCCATGCCGGTCTCCGACCGCTTCTACCTGGCCGACGCGGTCTTCCTCGCCGCGTTCGAAGGCGACCGGGCCCTGGTCGAGGAGCTGCACCAAACCCTTCGGGCACCGGTCTACCTGCCCTACCTGGGCCGCAGGTCGTGCCCCCCGGCACGCCCCATCCCCCAGGGCGCCGTCGAGGAGGACCTGGAGTCGGCCCTGGAGGCGCACCCGTGGCTGGCGGGCGAGTGGTACCAGCGTAAGCGCAAGAGGGAAGCGGAGGTGGAGCTGGGCGTGTGGACCGACGTGCGCAAAGGGCACACCGCCGACCACGAACAGCGCGACGTGCCCCTCAGCTTCGACCAGGACCACCGCCGCTACTCGATGCGCGGCGTGGAGTACACGACGGTTACCGTGCCCAACCCCCAGGCCACGCAGGCCGCGCCGCTCCAGGCCGCCCCCCTTGTCCACGAGCCCATGGACGCGTTGGGAGACGAGTGATGTTCCTGTCCAGGGTCCGACTGAACCCCGCCCGCGCCGGGGCACGCAAGCTCCTGCTCTCCCCCCGCGCGATGCACGGGGCGGTCACGGCCGCCTTCGTCGATGGGGTGCCCGAGCCCGGAGGAGGGCCGCGGGTGCTGTGGAGGCTCGACCACAACGCCCGCAACGAGGTCTACTGCTACATCGTCAGCCCGGACCGCCCCGACCTGACCCACGTGGTGGAGCAGGCCGGGTGGCCCACCACGCAGACCTGGGAGACCCGCGACTACACGCCCCTGCTGTCCCGGCTCCAGACCGGGCAGAAGTGGGCGTTCGGCCTGACGGCCAACCCGGTGCACAGCATCCGCCGCAAGGACGGCGAGCCGACCAAGGTCACCGCGCACCGCACGCCCAGGCACCAGCTGTCCTGGCTGCTGCAGCGCCAGGAGGCCAACGGCTTCGAGATCGTCGCCAAACCCCAAGAGCAGCAGAGGGGGCCGGACGACGCCTACGAGGTGATCGTGCACGACCGGCACGCCCGCCGGTTCGGCAAGGTCGAACCGGACGGGAAGCAGAACCGGGTCCCGCTGGTCACAGCGACCTTCGACGGGCGCCTGAAGGTCACCGACCCCGAGGCGCTGCGCCGGATGCTCGTCATAGGCCTGGGGCGGGCCAAGGCCTACGGGTGCGGGCTGATGACGCTGGCTCCGGCGGACTGACGTGAGCGGTATCGGAGCGCGCAAGGCCCTGACCCCGAGGGAGCTGACGCGGGTGGGGGAGCGCCTGTCCTTCGTCTACCTGGAGCGGTGCACCGTCCACCGGGAGGACAACGCCATCACCGCCGAGGACGCCGAAGGCACCCGCTTCATCCCGGCGGCCACCATCGGCACCCTGCTGCTGGGGCCGGGGACCCGCGTCACGCACAAGGCGATGAGCCTGCTGGGGGAGTGCGGCGCCGGGGTGGTGTGGGTGGGCGAGCACGGGGTGCGCTACTACGCCGGCGGCCGGGCCCTGTCGCGCTCGGCGGCACTGGCCGAGGCCCAGGCCCGGGTGTGGGCGAACCGGCGCACCCGCCTGGAGGTGGCCCGCGCCATGTACCGCATGCGCTTCCCCGACGAGGACCCGGCGAAGGCCACCCGTCGTCAGCTGCTGGGCATGGAGGGCGACCGCCTCAAGATCTTCTACCGGGAGGAGTCGGCCCGGACGGGGGTGCCCTGGCACGGCCGCAAGTACACCCCGGGCGACTTCGACTCCGGCGATCCGCCGAACCAGGGGATCACCTCGGCCGCCCAGTGCATGTACGGGGTGGCCCACGCGGTGGTGGCCGCGCTGGGCTGCTCTCCTGCGCTGGGGTTCGTCCACTCCGGGCACGAGCTGTCGTTCGTGCTGGACGTCGCCGACCTGTACAAGACCGACGTGGGCATCCCGGCGGCCTTCGACGCCGCCGCTGAGGGGCCCATCGATGTGGGCGGACGCACCCGGCGCCTGCTACGTGAGCGGATCAATGACACCGGCCTTCTGGACCGCTGTGTCAAGGACATCAAGAGCCTGCTGCTTGCCGAGGGTGGGGACGCCGAGGTCGAGGATGCCGCGGACCAGGTCAACCTCCAGGGCGACGGCGAAGCGGAGTTCGAGTCGGGGATCAACCACGGGGTGATCTGGTGACGGTGATCGTGCTGACCACCTGCCCGGCGGGGCTGCGGGGGTTCTTGACGCGGTGGCTGATGGAGATCTCGGCCGGGGTGTTCATCGGCAACCCCTCGGCGCGGATCCGAGAGGTCCTGTGGGACGAGGTGCGGGCGTATGCGGGGGCCGGGCGGGCGCTGCTGGCCTACAGCACCGACAACGAGCAGGGGTTCACCTTCGAGACCTTCGACCATAAGTGGCGGCCGGTGGACCACGAGGGTTTGACCCTGCTCATGCGTCCGCACTGGCAGGAGCGGGAGCAAGGCTCTCAGCCGCAGCCGCCTTCCAAGGGCTGGAGCAAGGCATCCAAGCGCCGCCGGTTCGGAGGCCGGTGAGGCGAAGTGGTACGACACGCCGTTGTGCGCTTGTGAAAGCGCAGGTCACCGAGTCTGCTCCCCGCGCACGCGGGGCTGTTCCCCACAAGGCCATGAAGCTCTTGGCACCTTTCAGCTGCTCCCCGCGCACGCGGGGCTGTTCCCACGGCCTCGCGGACGTGCGCCGGGATCGGCGTCTGCTCCCCGCGCACGCGGGGCTGTTCCCACGCTCGGTGGTACCGCGTGGCCAAGCGTGGGCTGCTCCCCGCGCACGCGGGGCTGTTCCCGACACGGTCGGCACGTTCGTGTCGCTCGACGCCTGCTCCCCGCGCACGCGGGGCTGTGCCCTTGTGCTCGGCTGTGCATCCACATCAGCGCTCCGGTAAAGTGACCTCCGGAGTAGTGCGCCCGCAGAGGGCCACGCTCGGGGCCATTAGCTCAACTGGCAGAGCAGCGGACTTTTAATCCGCGGGTTCAGGGTTCGATCCCCTGGTGGCCCACCCACAGAAGTGCGGGTCGGATATCCCTCTGGTGCTGATCAGGGTAGGTGGGCTCCGCCTCGGCTCAGCGGCTCAGGGGTCGGGGTCAGGGGACGGCCAGGGGACTACCTGATGTGCTCCGGCCCTCTCAGCGGGCAGGCTGGAAGCATGGACAACGACTTCGGGAAGAAGCGCCTCCGGCGGAGTACCGACCAGCGCATGCTGACGGGCGTCTGCGGGGGCATCGGCCAGTTCGTCGGGATCGACGCCAACATCGTCCGCCTCGCGTTCGCGGTGTTCACGCTCCTGGGCGGCAGCGGGATCCTGCTCTACATCATCGCCTGGATCATCATCCCGGAGGAGGGCACCGACACCTCCGTCCTGGAGCACATCATCCGCAACTTCCAAGGCAAGCAGTCGAACCTGTGACCCCGCGCCGCGCGGGGGCACGGGCGGTCGGGGGAGGCGGCCCTCAGGCGGTGGGCTCGGGGGCGCGCATCAGGGTGGTCGTCTCCCGTGACAGCCGTCCCCAGGGTGCGGCCAGGGCCAGCGCCCCCGCCACGCCCAGCAGGCCCGCGCCGGTGATCACGGTGTTCATGTCGGCCACCTCCACCAGCAGGCTCGCCACCGCGATGCCCACGCCCTGGGCCGCCTGCAGCCCCGCCGCGACCAGGCCGAACGCCAGCCCGCGGCCCTCGTCGGGGACGCACAGCACGAACGCGGCGTTGGCCACCAGCTGGTAGGCGGCCAGCGCCCCGGAGGCCACCAGGAGCGCCGCCATCAGCCACAGCGGCGGGTCGGCCCACCAGGCCAGCAGCGGCAGCGACCCGCCCACCGCCAGCGGCCCGATCAGCCGGACGCGGGTGCGCGGGCCGATCAGCCGGGTCAGCACGAACCCGCCGACCAGCGCCCCCAGCGACGGCGCCGCCATCAGCAGCCCCGCGGCCCCGGGGCCCGCCCCGGCCGCGTCGGCCAGCGGCCCCGCCAGCCCGTAGGGGACCATGTAGAACCCCGCCAGCCAGGCGAACAGCGCCAGCGTGCGCAGCCGCGGGTCGCCGAAGACCAGCCGCGCCCCGTCCCGGGTCGTGCGCCACAGCCCCGGCCCCGGCCGGCCGGGCGCCGCCACCGGGGCCGGGCGCGCCCGCACCCCCAGCCGGATGAGCAGCGCGGACAGCAGGAAGGTGCCGGCGTTGACCATCACCGCCGCGTTCGGCCCCACCGTGGCCACCACCCAGCCGCCCGCGATCAGCCCCGCCAGGGTGCCCACGTGCGAGGTGAGGTTGATGATCGCCGAGGCGGCCACGAACCGTTCGCCCTGCAGCACCTCGGCCATCAGCGCGGCCCGCGCGGCGCCGAACGGCACCATCGGCAGGATCGAGCAGAACAGCAGCCCCCAGATCGCCCACAGCGGCAGCCCTGGCAGCCCGATGCCGAACACCAGGCCCGCCCGGGCCAGGTCGGCGGCGAGCATCACGCGGCGGCGCGGCAGCAGGTCGGACAGCCCCGACAGCAGCGGCCCGGCCAGCACCTGCGGGATGAAGGTCAGGGCGATGGTGACGCCCGCGGCCAGGGGGGAGGCGGTCTGCTGGTAGACCAGCAGCACGACGGAGATGCTGAGCAGGTAGCCGCCCGCCATGGACAGGGCGTGGGCGAGCCACAGGGTGCGGAACTCGGGGACTCTGACGACCTCGGCGTAGGCGCTCTTCCACTCGGACGGCCCGTCGGGCCGGTCGCGGCCCGTGCGCGGATCACCCACCGGCGACTCCCTCGTGGTGCGCAGTGTGCGTCACTCTCGGTCGCTATTCGATGACCTACAGTCCCTGATGTGGGCCGGATTCCGCAAGCGGTTCGCCGGAATTCGTAGCGTATTCGTTGCCGCGGCCCGGCCCGTTCACCCCCACCCGAGCTCGTGCAGGCGCGCGTCGTCGATCCCGAAGTAGTGCGCGACCTCGTGCACCACGGTCACCCGCACCTCCTCGACGACCTGCTCGGGCGTCTCGCACATCGCGCAGATCTCCCGCCAGTAGATGGAGATCCGGTCCGGGAGCACCCCGGCGTAGGCGTCGCCGCGCTCGGTCAGCGGCACGCCCTCGTAGAGCCCGAGCAGCCCGGGCTCGGGCGGTTCGTCCTCCACGGTCACGACCACGTTGTCGATCAGGCTGGTCAGCTCCTCGGGGATGGAGTCCAGGGCGTCGGCGACGAGTTCTTCGAAACGGCGGCGGCTGAGTTCGACCACGCCCCGTATTCTGCGCGACATCGGCCGCACCGCGCGCAGGGCGTTGCCTCTCACGGGTGCGAGGGCATGATGGATACCGTGTTGCCTCGCTTGGGAAGGGCCCTCGCGGCGCTCCGGGACCGCCTCGCCGCGAGGCGGCAGGGGCTGTTGAAGGCCGGGCGGGTGGCCGCCGTGGTCCTCGCCGGGCTGGGCGGGGGGTGGCTGGGCCTGGTGGTCGGGGGCCAGGTGCTCACCCCGGTCGGCCCGGCCGACGTGAGCCTGTCGGTCGGCCCGAGCTGGGACGGCGAGACCGTGGTGGACGTGGCCCCGCTGGGCACCCTGGCGTTCGACACCCACTCCGCGCCGCTGCGCTTCGAGGCCTCCATCGACGAGATCCGCTTGGCGGCCGCCGAGGAGATGTTCGAGAACCCCGAGGCGATCGACCGGATGGGCCGCACCATCGTCGGCGAGGTCAAGGCCGGCGTCATCCGGCTCATGGCGCAGTCGGCGGCCGCCGCCGCGCTCGGGGCCGGGCTGGTGGGCCTGGCCCTCTTCCGGAGCTGGCGCCGCGCCGGGCTGAGCGCCGCGACCGCCCTGGCCGCCTTCGCCGCGG
Source organism: Nocardiopsis suaedae (assembly GCF_027706745.1). Classification (GTDB taxonomy): domain Bacteria; phylum Actinomycetota; class Actinomycetes; order Streptosporangiales; family Streptosporangiaceae; genus Nocardiopsis_A; species Nocardiopsis_A suaedae. The sequence continues at coordinate 138,692 of NZ_JAQFWP010000003.1, forward strand.
CGGGCGGCGCCGCGGCGGCGACGTTCAACCCGTCCGCGATCGCCGAGCCGCGCTATTCGGGGCTGCTGGCCGGCGCGCCCCAGGTGGTGGGCAGTGCCGAGGCCGTGGTGAGCCGCTTCGACCAGTACCGCGAGCAGCTGGCCTCGCTGGTCGGCAACGTCTCCCGGCTCTACGAGGTCACCTCCACCCTCCCCGTCTACGAGGGGGACGAGTCCACGGTGCGGGTGCTCCACGTGTCCGACATCCACCTCAACCCGGCCTCCTGGAATGTGATCTCGTCCATACAGGAGCAGTTCCAGGTCGACCTCATCGTGGACTCGGGCGACCTGACCGACCGGGGGAGCGCCGCCGAGGACGCCTTCGCCGACGAGATCGCCGACCTGGAGGTGCCGTACGTGTGGGTGCGCGGCAACCACGACTCCATGGGCACCCAGCGCGCGGTGGAGGCCCAGCCCAACGCCGTCGTCCTGGACGGCCGGGCCGAAGAGGTGGGCGGCATCGTCTTCTACGGGGCGGGCGACCCGCGCTTCACCCCCGACAAGACCGCCGCGAACCCCGGCGCCGAGGAGTTGCGGCGGATCGGCGAGGGGCAGGCGGCGGAGGCGGCCGCGGAGGAACCGCCGGTGGACGTGGCGGTCCTGCACGACCCCGCCCAGGCCGAGGGGTTCGACGGGCGGGTGCCGCTGGTGCTCTCCGGGCACGGGCACCGGCGCTGGACCGAGCTGACGGAGTCGGGCACCCGGTACCTGGTCCAGGGCTCGACGGGCGGCGCCGGGCTGCGCGGCCTGGAGGGCGGCGTCGACCGCCCCAAGCCGTACGAGGCCTCGGTGCTCTACATCGACACCGAGACCAAGCGCCTGCAGGCGTGGGACGACATCACCCTGGGCGGCCTGGGGCTGACCTCGGCCCAGATCGAACGGCACATCGAGGAGGAGCCCGACCGCGAGCTGGTGCCCCCGTCGCCGACGCCGTCGCCCCCCGTAGGGCCCACCCCTTCCGCCACGCCCAGCCGGGAGGCGGACTCACCTGCGGGGACGCCCTAGGGTGAAGGGGCGGGGCAAACGCTTTGGCACTGGGGGTGAATCTCCCCTATGCTTGACGCGTCCCCGACGACAGGCGACGCGGGCGGTTGGCGACCACGTTCGTCGTCGAGGCCCCCATCGTCTAGTGGCCTAGGACGCCGCCCTTTCAAGGCGGTAACGCCGGTTCGAATCCGGTTGGGGGTACGGCTCCGGTCGAAGCAGTGCCGAAGGTCTGGCACAATGGAGGACACGGAGATCGGCCGCCTCGGCGGCCGTAAAAATTGGATACAAGGTCCTGTGGAGCAGTTAGGAGTGCTCGCCACCCTGTCAAGGTGGAGGCCGCGGGTTCAAATCCCGTCAGGACCGCGCGCCACGTCAGTGGCGGGGGCCAGGTAGCTCAGTTGGTACGAGCGTCCGCCTGAAAAGCGGAAGGTCGGCGGTTCGACCCCGTCCCTGGCCACGTTCGTACGGATGACCCCATCGCCGGAACAGGCGGTGGGGTTTTTCGTGCGTTCGGCCCTCACGGCGGGCCGTCCTCCGCCGCACCCTCCTGCACCAGCGGCAGGCGCACCGTGGCCACCAGGCCTCCGCCCGGCCGCGGCGCCGCCCCGGCGGTGCCGCCGTGGGCCTGCGCGATCGACCGGACGATCGACAGCCCGAGACCGCTGCCGCCGGGGCCGTGCAGGCGGTCGCGGTCGCCGCGGTGGAACGGCTCGAACAGCCGCTCGGGGTCGGCGACGTCCGGACCGGTGTTGGCGACCCGCAGGACCGCCTCCCCGCCCTCGGCATCCACCTCGACACGGACGGACGCGGCGCCGTCCTCCGGAAGGTTGTAGCGGATCGCGTTCTCCACCAGGTTGCCGACCATCTGCTCCAGGAGCAGCCCGTCGCCGTCGACGACGGCCGGCCGCAGCGTCGACCGCAGGTCCGCCCCGGCCTCGTCCGCCGCCTCGGCGAAGGTCTCCAGCACCCGGCGGGCGGCACCGGCCAGGTCGACGGGCTCGGCCTCCATGAGCTCCCGCTCGGAGCGGGCGAGGAGCAGCAGACCGGAGATGAGGCGCTCACTGCGGTCCGCCGACTCCAGCACGCGTTCCATCATGGGGCGCAGGTCCTCGGGCACCCGCCCCTGCTCCAGCGCCACCTCGACCGCGGTGCGCTGCCCGGCCAGCGGCGTGCGCAGCTCGTGCGAGGCGTTGGCGACGAACCGGCGCCGGCTCTCGAACGCGGACTCCAGCCGCGCCAGCATCCCGTTGAAGGTGGAGCTGAGCTCGCGGAACTCGTCGGGCGGCCCCGACACCTCCAGGCGGTCGCCGAGGTCGTGTTCGGACAGCCGCCGCGCCGCGTCGGTCACCCGGTGCAGGCGGCGCAGCGGGCGCCCCGCGACGAGCCATCCGGCGAGCGCCGCCAGCGCGGTGACGGCGGCCAGCCCGAGCCCCGACCGCAGCAGCAGGTCGTCGAGGACGCCGCTCTGGTAGCGGGCGATGCTCGCGGCGGGCACGCTCTCGGCCCGGTCCGGGCTCTCGGGCGCGGGGGAGGCGGTGGGCGGGGCGGAGGGGCGCGCCTCCGCCCCGCCGGAGGCCCCGGGCTCCCAGGGCATGGTCGTCGCCCACTCGGACGCCTGGATGAGGAGCACGTCGCCCCGGTCGGACAGGCTGGCCGACACGACCGCGTAGTTCAGCGCGAGCAGCAGCACCCCGCCCGCCAGGAAGACGCCCGTGTAGATCAGCGCGAGCTTGGTGCGCACGGTCAGGGCCATGTCAGATCCGGTATCCGTGTCCGGGGACGGTCTCGATCAGCGGCGGGTCGCCGAGCTTGCGGCGCAGCCGGTGCACCACCACCTTCAGCACCCCGCTGGAGGGGTCCAGGTGCTCGTCCCACACCTTCTCGGTCAGGTGCACGGGGGAGACGGGCGCACCGGCGGCCCGCACCAGCTCTTCCAGGACGCCCAGCTCCTTGGCGGTCAGGGCCAGCGGGCGGCCGTCGCGTTCGGCCGTCCGGCGCATCGGGTCGAGGCGCACGCCGCGGCGCTCCAGCGTCGGCGGCGGTGCCGGGCGGCTGCGCCGGGCCAGCGCATGCACGCGCGCGACCAGTTCCCGGTAGGCGAAGGGCTTGGCCAGGTAGTCGTCGGCGCCCAGGCCGAGACCGGCCACGCGGTCGTCGATGCCCCCGGCGGCGGTGAGCATCAGCACCCGGGCGTCGGTCCCCGGGTCGGCGGCGATGCGGCGGCAGACCTCGTCGCCGTGCAGCAGGGGGAGGTCGCGGTCCAGGACGACGACGTCGTACCCGTGGACGGCCGCCATCTCCGACCCCGCGGCGCCGTCCTCGGCGACGTCCACGGCCATGCCCTCGCCGCGCAGCCCCTCGGCGATGGAGGCGGTGAGCGAGGGGTCGTCCTCGACGATCAGGACGCGCATGCCAAGGCCCTTCCGTGCATCGGTGCGCGCCCCGGCCGGGGCCGCGCCCGGCCAGGCTTATCGCGGGACCGGTGACACCAGGGTTACCACCCGCCGCCGGAGTAACCCGGGCGAAACCGGGGGGCTGGTCGCATGTCCAGGTGCGGCCGCCGACCGGCGTCCGCGAACCGGACCGATGGAGGTCGAGGAACCCATGGCGGCGACGTACGGCAGGGCGGCCCTCGGGGCCGCCGCGCTCTTGTCGGCCCTGCTGCTCGGCGGCTGCGCGGGCCAAGGCGGCGGCGCGGCCGCGCCGGACGGCTCCCCCTCGCCGGGGGAGGGCGCGGAGGCCGACGGGGTGGAGTTCGCCCAGTGCATGCGGGACAACGGCATCGACGTCGAGGACCCGAAGGGGGACGGGATGATGCCCGCCCTGCCGGCCGGGGACGGCGCCGTGGAGAAGGCGCTGGAGGAGTGCGAGGACCTGCTGCCCTCGTCGGACGACGAGCGCTCCGAGGAGGAGGTCTTCCAGGAGAACCTCGAAATGGCCGAGTGCCTGCGCGAGCACGGCATGGACATCGAGGACCCCGAGCGGGGCGAAGGGCTCGCCATCCCGCTCACGGACGATGAGGAGTCGCAAGCGGCCCTGGAGGAATGCGGCCAGGAGGTCACGGTCGGCGGGGGCGGCGAGTGAGCGTCGGCACACCACGGCCGCGACGGCGCGGACCCGGCACGAGGACCGCCATCGTCGTACTGGTCCTCCTGCTGCTGGCGGCCGCGGGCGCCATGGCGGCGGTGTGGGCCCGGGAGGCTCCGGAGGAGGGCGGCGGCGCGGCGGAGGCGCCCGGTGCCACCGCCCGGGTCGAGCGCACCACGCTGGAGGAGCGGGTCGCCCTCGACGGGGAGCTGGGCTACGGGGGCGGCGGCTCCGTCGTCTCCGCGGGCGAGGGCGTCCTCACCTGGATGCCGGAGAGCGGCGCGGTGATCGCCCCCGGAAGCCGGCTCTACGAAGTCGACGGCGACCCCGTCGTCCTCCTGCGCGGTGACAAGCCCGCCTTCCGCGTGCTGGCCGCCGGGGACGAGGGCGAGGACGTGCGGCGGCTCGAACAGGCGCTGAGCGAGCTCGGATACGGCGGATTCACCGTCGACCGCGCGTACACCGGGCTGACCGCCTACGCCGTCAAGCGCTGGCAGAGGGATGCGGGGCTGCCGCAGACCGGGGAGGTCGACCCCGCCGACGTCTGGTTCGCGCCCGGGCCGCTGCGGATCTCCGGCACGGAGGCCGCCGTCGGCGAGCGCACCGCACCGTCGTCCCCGGTGCTGTCGGCCACCTCGGGCGACCGGGTGGTCCGGCTGCCGCTGGAGGTCGGGGACCGCGCCCTGGTCGACGAGGGCGACGAGGTCGGCGTCACGCTGCCCGGGGGAGAGGAGACCACCGGCGAGGTCCTCTCCGTCGGCTCGGTCGCCGAGGAGGACGGCGGGGAGGACGAGGACGGCGGCGGCGACCCCGTGGTCGACGTCCTCATCGGGCTCGGCGAGGTGCCGGAGGGCGCCTTCCTCGACAAGGGGACGGCCGAGGTCGCGCTGGTCGGCGACACCGCGGAGGACGTGCTCGCGGTGCCGGTCGGCGCGCTCATCCCGATGCCGGGCGACGGCTACGGCGTCTCGGCCGTCGGGGCGGACGGGCAGGTCGACGACGTCGCGGTCACGACCGGGATGTTCGCCGACGGCAAGGTCGAGGTCTCCGGCGACGGGATCGAGGAGGGCACCGAGGTGGTGGTTCCGGAATGACCCGGACGAATACGGCAGGGGCGGACGACGACGGTGCCCCCGCGGCCGAGCTGTTCGACGTGGAGCGCCACTACCCCGGGGGTGTACGCGCCCTCGACGGCGTCTCCTTCCGGATCGGGCGGGGAGAGCTGGTCGGCATCGTCGGGCCCTCCGGCTCGGGCAAGTCCACCCTGCTCAACCTGCTCGGCATGCTCGACACACCGACCGGCGGGAGTGTGCGGATCACCGGCTTCGACACCGCCGGACTCGACGACGACGGGGCCTCCGCGCTGAGGGCCCGGTCCGTCGGGTTCGTGTTCCAGCAGTTCCACCTGGCGCACAATGTCGCCGCGCTGGACAACGTGGCCGACGGCCTGCTCTACACCGGGGCGCCGCTGCGGCGCAGGCGCGCCCGCGCCCGCGGCGCCCTTGAGCGGGTCGGGCTCGGCGACCGGCTCCACCACCGGCCGCACGAGCTGTCCGGGGGCCAGAGGCAGCGGGTGGCCATCGCCCGCGCGGTCGTCGGCGACCCCGGTCTGGTCCTCGCCGACGAACCCACGGGGGCGCTCGACACGGCCTCGGGGACGGCCGTGATGGAGCTGCTGCAGGAGCTCAACGCGGCCGGGGCCACGGTCGTGGTCATCACGCACGACAGGGAGCTGGCGGGCGGCCTGCCCCGCCGGATCCGGGTGCGGGACGGGCAGGTCGAGTCCGACGAGCGGGCCGGCGGGGACGGGGGCGGACATGTCCAGGGGTAGCGGGCGCGGCCCGCGCCCGGCCCGGCTCTCCCCGGCCGACCTGGTGCGGACCGGCGCGAGCGGGCTGCGCGCCCGCCCCTTGCGGGTGGTCCTCTCGGCGCTGGGGATCGCCATCGGGGTCGCGGCGATGGTCGCGGTCGTCGGCATCTCCGCGTCGAGCAGGGCCGACCTGGACGCCCGCCTCGCGAGCCTGGGGACCAACCTGGTCACGGCCGCGCCGGGCGAGTCCCTGCTCGGGGAGGCGGCGACGCTGCCGAAGGGGGCGGAGGACCGGGTCCGGCGCCTGCCCGGTGTGCGGGGCGTCGCCCAGGTGGGGCAGGTGGAGGGGGCCTCCGTCTACCGCAGCGACCGCATCCCCGAGGAGGCGTCCGGCGGGATCACGGTCTACGGCGCGTCCCTGGACCTGCCGGAGACGCTGCGGGCCCACGTGCGCACGGGGGAGTGGCTGAACCGGGCCACCTCCGGGTACCCGGCCGTCGTCCTCGGCGCCACGGCCGCCGAACGCCTCGGGATCGCCCGCATCGGCCCGGGGACCCGCGTGCTCATCGGTGAGGAGTACTTCTCCGTCGTCGGGATCCTCGACCCGGTCGCGCTCGCTCCGGAGATGGACAGCGCCGCGCTGGTGGGGCGGGACGCGGCGGCCGGACGGCTGGGCGCGGACGGCCATCCGACGCGGGTGTACGTGCGCGCCGCCCCCGAGCGGGTCGCCGAGGTGCGGGAGGTGCTGGCGCGTGCGGCCGACCCGGAGGAGCCGTTCGGGGTCGAGGTCTCCCGGCCTTCCGACGCGCTGGAGGCCAAGGAGGCCGCCGACCGGGCGTTCTCCGGGCTGCTGCTCGGGCTGGGCGGGGTGGCGCTGCTGGTCGGTGGTGTGGGGGTGGCCAACACGATGGTCATCTCGGTGCTGGAGCGCCGGGGTGAGATCGGGCTGCGCCGGGCCCTCGGGGCGACGCGGCGGCAGATCCGGGGCCAGTTCCTGGTGGAGGCGATGGCGCTGTCGGCGCTCGGCGGGGTCGCCGGGGCGGTGCTGGGGGCGCTGGTGACCGCCGGGTACGCGGTGACGCGGGGATGGATGGTGGCGATCCCCGTCTGGGCGCCGACGGCGGGTGTCCTGGCGACGCTCGGGATCGGGGCCGTCGCGGGGCTGCTCCCGGCCGTGCGCGCGGCCCGCACGGCGCCGACGGAGGCGCTCGGATCCGGCTGACCCCGCCGGCTCCCTGCGGCCGGTGTCACACGGTCAGTCCCGGGATCGGGAGCTGTCCCTCGGGGACGCGGTGCGGGCCCTGGAGGTGCAGGCACCTCCGGCACGTCACCGGGCCCGTGTTGCGCTCCAGACGGAGCGGGTCCGCGGTGGCGCCGCAGGCGGGCACCGCCACCAGCACGCCGCCGCGGTGCAGGTCCACCAGGCCGTGCACCACGTCCGACCCGCCCACGGTCGCGTTCACGCCGATGAGGGCCGCGCGCCTGCCGTGCAGGCGGGCGGCCCTGCGCTCCTCGCCGTCGTCGGGGAAGAGCGACAGCGGCGGCTGCGGGTCCCGCATGGGACCGCACCCTACCGAGGGGGCCCCACACCCCGCGGGCGCGGCGCGGGGCCCCTTTTGGGAATGCGCTTTCCGTGCTAGGTTCCGACCTCCCTCCGGGGTGGGAGCGATTCCACCCCAACCCCCGCTCACCAGGAGGAACCCCCATGCACACCGAACCGCGAAGGCCGCTGCGCCGCGGCCTGCTCCCTGTCCTCGGCGCCGTCGCGCTCCTCGGGGCGGGCGCCGTCACCGCCGTACAGGCGACCGGCGCCTCCCCCGCGCAGCCGACCGCCGCGACCGCCGCGACCGCCGCGACCGCCGACGGCGCCCAGGCGGCCGCCTGCGGCGACGGCTCGTACCACGTCGAGGCCGTGCGCGACGGCGGCACCTGGACGTCCCGCAACGGCGGCGACGTCGTCTACGAGGGCGGCGACATGCTGGAGGCCATGCGCGCCGCCGTGGACAGCCTCGACCCCGGCCGCACCGAGCAGCAGCGCGTCGTCGTCCACGGCTCCGGGAGCATCCCCGCGAACGCCTCCCTGGACCTGCCCAGCCACACCTCCCTGGAGTCCTGCGGCACCATCGACGTCACCGGGACGCCGTCGGGGAACAACGCCGCCGTGCGCATCCGGCACGCCCAGGACGTGTCCGTCCCCCACCTGTCCGTGACCGGCACCCCCTACTTCGGCGTGTGGGTCCGCACGTCGCAGAACGTGCACTTCGGCCAGGTCGACCTGCGCCTGTCCGGCGGCCTGGGGATGCGCATCGACAGCCGCGACGACGACTCGGTCCGCGAGGCCCGCGACATCAGCATCGACGACGTCCACGTGTCCGGGACCGACAACCACGGCGTGGAGACCTACGGGGTCGACGGCATCGACATCGGCACCGTCACCGCCCGCGACACCGCCTACTCCGGGCTCCTGCTCAACGACACCGTCAACGCCTCGGTCGACCTGGTCGACGCCGAGAACGCGGGGACCGGCACCGGCTACGCCGCCTTCCGGATGGCCAACCGCAACGGCCGGCTCGACGGCGGCTACCCCGAGAACGTGCGCGTGGGCGAGGTCCGCGCGCGCGGCGGCGGCCGGGGGATCTTCTGCGTGTCGGAGAGCGGCGGCGCCGTCATCGAGCGGGTGGACATCGCCGACACCGGCAACAACGCCGCCCTGATCGAGAACTGCCACAACGTCACCGTCGGCTCCTCCGGCGGCACCATCGCCGGTCCCGGGACGGTGCGCCTGGCCGCCCGGAGCGAGTTCGCCAACACCTCCGACATCACCTTCGAGAACCTGACCTTCCGCGACACCGAGTTCAACGAGAGGCCGTGCGCCGTGAACACGGTCCTGCGCAACATCACGTGGGACAACAGCGCGAACAACGCCTGCTGACGCGCGGGCCGCACCGCGCATGAGGCGGGGCGCCCCGCACCTGAGGGGGGAAAGGTGCGGGGCGCCCCTTGTTCACCGGGTGCTCGCGGGGCCGGTCAGCAGTACTGGTCCTCCTTGTCGATCACCCGGTACGGGCAGTCGGCGTAGCCCAGCAGGTCCAGGACGGCCTCCCGGTTGCGGTCGGTCTCCCGGTCGATGATCTCGTCACCGGGGTAGAAGCCGCCGCCCCCGGAGCCCGACGGGTACATCTCGAAGGTGTAGTTGAAGATCCTCTGCTCGCCCCACAGCCAGTCGTTGATCGTCCCGTCGGTGACGTACAGGTCGCTCGACTGCTGGGGCGTGTAGCCGTTCGACCCGGCCATCAGGCGGCCCAGCTCGGCGTGGGTGTCGTATTCGTCGCGGCTCATCCCCGGGCCGGTCTCGTCGTAGGTGTAGCCGTAGGGCCACAGGATGAGCTCTCCGTAGGTGTGGAAGTCGATGGCGGCGGTGATCTGCTGCTCGCCGCCGACGACGCGGCTGCGCACGAAGTCGGCCACCTGGCGCACCTCGGGCGCCGACTCGGGGGCGGTGCCGCGGTAGGTCTGCGACCACGGGCTCCCCGAGGAGCCGCCGCAGCAGCCCCAGTTGTAGTCCCAGTTGCGGTTCAGGTCGGTGCCCACGGCCCATCCGCCGGGGGCGGGCTGGCGGTTCTTGCGCCAGCTCTTGTAGGAGCCGCCGGCGATGTCGTGCTCGCTGCCGTCGGGGTTGACGTTGGGCAGGATCCAGATCTCGCGGGTGTCCACCATCTCGGTGACCCGCGGGTCGGTCCCGTAGTCCTCGGTGAGCATGCGCAGCAGGTAGACCGCCATCTCCACGGTCAGGTGCTCGCGCGCGTGCTGGGAGTGGGTGAACAGCACCTCGGGCCGGTCGTGGTCGGTGCCCACGTCCGAGGTGATCTTCACGGCCATCAGGTCGCGCCCCTCATAGGAGGAGCCGACGCCGACCTTGGCCGCGAGGTCGGGGTTGTCGGCCACGACCTTGTCCACGACATCGGTCAGCTCGTCGTAGTCGTGGTACCCGGAGTCGGACGGCGGGAAGTCGAGGGTGCCGGGCCCCTCCTGTTCGGGGCCGGGCAGCGGCGTGACCTCGTACCCGAGGTCGGCCACGGCGTCGGCCTGGCGGGGTAGGGCGGTCACCACGACGGAGTCGTCGCCGACCTCGTCGATGGCCGCCCCGGTGGCGGCGACCTCGGTGCGCTCGGGGGCCGAGTCCGGCCCGGCGACCCGGTACTGGCCGGGGGAGGCGGCGGGGGCGGGGGAGTCCGGTGCGGGGTCGGCCGCCGCCGTTCCGGCGGCGACGGCGGTCAGCAGGAGGGCGGCCGATGCGGCCGCCGCGAGGGGTCTGCGCGCGTGCACGGTGCGGGGCCTCCTGACGGGCGTGGGGGACATGCGACGGCGGAGTCCACCCGTCAATTGGAGGTGGGCGGGGGCACGGGGGTCAACGATCGGGAACGGAAACCGTTCAACGGTTGAACAGTCGTCTCGCCCGCCCCCGGACGACGTGCCCGTGTGCCCGCGCCGGGCGGCGCCGGGTGGCCGGTTCCGGCCACCCGGCGGCGGTCAGCCGGAGGCCGGCTGCGCCACCGGCGCCCCCTCGGAGGCCTGCACGAGGACGAACCCCTGCCCCTCGAAGGAGAGCTGGAAGGCCTCGCCGCTGCCGCGCCCGATGAGCGCCCCGGCCTTGGCGGTGCGCCGCACCCCGGTCCGCAGCGAGCTGGACCAGGCCACCGCGGCGTCGGTGTCGGCGAAGGTCGGCTGGTCGACGTTGAGCAGCACGGGGGAGCCGTGGCAGGCGATGGCGATGCGCCCGTGCCCGGTGAAGACGGTGTTGAACAGCCCCCCGGCGGCCATGCCCGCCCCCTGGACCCGCTGGATGTCCCAGTTCAGGCCCGGTTCGAAGGCGAGGACGTTCTCCCCGTTGACGGTCAGCGAGTCGCCTTCGAGGTCGATCAGGTGCACGTCCCAGGCGTCCCGGGCGAGGAACACGTCGCCCTGCCCGGTCACCGACATCAGCGGGGCGCCCTCGCCGGTCACGGCCTTCTTCAGGAACTTGCCGATGCCGCCCGAGCCCTTGTAGGCGAAGTCGACGTCGCCCTGGTAGGCGACCATCGACCCCTGCCGGGCGAGGAACTCCCCGTTGAACCGGACCCGGAGCATCTTCCCGTTCTGGAGGGACATGCCCGGGACGTCGTTCTCCCGTGCGGCCTCGAACAGCGGACTGCGCATGGCTGACCTCGTCTCCTGCGTTCTGCCGTGGACGCCTGACCGTACCAACCGGAGCGTACGGGCGCCGCGGGTGCACGCAGGGTACGATGTGCGCAGTTTTGACTACGGAGAGTGGTCGATGTGGGTCCGTTCCCGCCGTCTCGCGAAAATCCGCCGCGGAGGTCCTCCGCGGCGGCCGCGGCCGTGCTGCTGGCCGCCGTTTCCATCGTTCCCGGCGTGCCCGCCGCGTCCGCCGCACCCGCCCCGGCGCCGCCCGCACGCACCGTGCCCGTGGCCCCCGGCGTCGACCTGGAGGTGCGCGCGCAGCCCGGCCGGTCGCGCCCCACTCTCACCGCGCTCACCGTGGACCTGGGCTCCGGCGCGCGGGCCGACTACATCGACGGCGGGTCGGTCGCCTCCGCGGCGGAGCCGGCCGACATGGCCGCCGCGCACCCCCGGCCGGAGGGGCGGGCCGCCGTCGCCGCGGTCAACGGGGACTTCTTCGACGCCGGGGCCTCCCAGGCGCCCCTGGGCGCGGCCGTGCGGGACGGCGAGGTGCTCTCCTCGCCCGCGCCCGGCCGCCCCTACGCGGCCGTCATCGGGGAGGACGGCCGCGGGTCGGTGCGGCGGGTGCGTTTCGAGGGGACCGTGCGCACCCCGTCCGGAACGGCCCGCCTCGACGCGCTCAACGCCCCCGGGATCCCCGCGGACGGCCTCGGCCTGTTCACCGACGACTGGGGAAGCGCCTCGCGTGCGCGGGCCGTGCACGGCGCCGAGCGGGTCGCCGAGGCGGTGCTCGCCGACGGCGCCGTGCGCACGGTGCGCGACCGCGCCGGTGAGGGGCCCATCGCACCGGGAACGCGCGTCCTGGTGGGCCGGGGCGCCGGGGCCGACCTCGTCGCGGAGCTGGAGGACGGCGCGCGGGTCGGCACCGAGTACCGGATCGACGCCGGAGGCGTGCGGCCCCGGACCGTCCTCGGCGGCCGCCGTGTGCTGCTCCGCGACGGCCGTCCCACCGGCGCCGCCGACGGCGCCCGCCAGCCGCGCACCGTCCTGGGGTTCGGGGCCGGCGGCACCCGGATGGTGGCGCTGGCCGTCGACGGCCGGGTGCCCGGCGCGCCCGGCGCCACCCTGGGCGAAGCGGCCGAAGCGGTCAAGGAGGCCGGGGCCGTGGAGGCGATCGAGCTGGACGGCGGCGGCTCGTCGGCGCTGCTCGCCCGCGACCCCGGCGGCCGTGGCCTCTCCGCGCGCAACCGCACCGGCGAGGGCCCCCGCGAGGTCCCCAACGGGCTGCTGGTCACCGCCCCCGCCGGGGACGGCGCGCCGTCCGGCCTGTGGCTGCGCCCGCGGCTCGACCCGCGCCCCGGCCACGGTGCCGAGGCGCCCGCCCAGGACGACCCGTACTTCCTGTTCACCGGAATGCGCCGCACCCTGGAGGCCGACCTGCACGACGCCGCGTACGGGCCTGCGGCGGCCGACAGGGGCGGCGGGGACGGCGGCCGCGTCCCCGACCTGCGGCTGACCGCACCGCGGGGGTCGGTGCAGGGGAACGCGTTCCGGGGCGGCGCCCCCGGGCGCGTCGAGGTGACGGGCGCGGCCTCCGGTGCGGAGGGCACGGTCGGGCTCCGGGTCCTGCCGGGCCCTGACCGCCTGGCGCCCGAACCCGAACGGCTCTTCTTCCCCGGCGACGGGGACTCGGCCTCGTTCGTCGTCTCGGGCGTGGCGCCGGACGGCACGCGCGCCCCCGTGGAGCCGGAGGACGCCCGGGTCGAGGCCGACCCGGACCTGGTGAAGGTCGAGCGCCACGGCGACGGCCGGTTCGAGGTGCACCCGGTGGCGGTGAAGGGCACCGGCGCGGTGACCGTCGAGGCGGGCGGGGTGCGCGCCGAGGTCCCTGTCGCGATCGGGACGGAGACCGTGCGCCTGGCCGCCTTCGAGGACGGCGGCGCGTGGACGGCCGACGGCACGCGGGCGGAGGCCGGGCTACGGCCCGTCCAGGGCCGGTACGGCGCGGGCATCGCCGTCCGGTACGACTTCACCGGTGCCGTGCGCACCAGGGCGGCCACGGCGCGGCCGCCCGAGCCGCTTCCCGCGCGCCCGGCGGCGTTCGGCTTCGGCCTGCAGGTGAAGGGCGACGGCGAAGGCGCCACGGTCGCGCTCTCCCTGGAGGATGACGCGGGCATCCGCCACGCCGTGTACGGGCCGCGGGTCGCCTGGGAGGGGTGGCGGCCCGTGGAGTTCACGGTGCCGGACGACGCCGTGCAGCCGGTGTCGGTGACGTCGGTGTACCTGGTGGAGACGGACGGGGCCCGCACGTACAAGGGCGAGGTGGCCTTCTCCGACCTCACGGGGGAGCTGGGACGCGATCCGGAGCGGCCGTCACGGCGGTGACGGCAGCGGCAGGTCGATCGGCGGAAGCACCGGTGACGAGGTCGGCGCCTGAGTCGGGCCGCCCGTCGGGCCGCTTGTCGGGGCCTCGGACGGGGGATCCGTAGGCGGGCCGGTCGGAGGGCCGGTCGGCGGGTCCGTGGGCGGATCGGTGGGTGGATCCGTCGGCGGGTCCGTGGGCGGGTCGGGCGGAGGATCCGTCGGAGGATCCTCAGGGGGATCGTCCGGGGAGGAGGTCGGGCCCGTCGACGGGGACGGGCTCGGCGAAGGGCTCGGAGACGCGCTGGGGGCGGGCTCCTCGCGCTCCACGGGCTCCCCGCGCGCGGTCGCCGTGCCGCTCTGCTCCGTGGCGGCGGGTGAGGTGCTGGGCGAGGGGTCGGGCGACCCCTCGGGGATGACAGGGCTCGCCCGCTCAGGTGTGGCCTCGGGGGTGAGCGCGCCGTTCACCAGCGCCCACCCGGCCAGGCCGCCCATGCCGAGCAGCCACACGGCGGCCACGGTGAGCAGGAGCCGCTGCCGTCTTCGCGCGCGCTCGCTATGGGTGGGACCGGCGGCCTCGGCGACCGGACCGGCGGACACCGCGTGCGCCGCTTCCTCGTGCGCCGCTTCCTCGTGCGCCGCCTCTTCGTGCACCGCCTCCTCGTGTGCCGCCTCCGTTCCCGGGCGCCGGGGGACGCTCGGCGGATCGGGGACGTACGGGCGCTCCGGGGAGTCCACCACCCGGACGCGCGCGGCCCCGTCGGGCTCCCCGTCCCCCTCCGGCTCCGGCCCGTCGACCGCCCGCGCGGCCGCGGCGAGCAGCTCCTCCTCGCCGCAGTAGGGCAGGCCGAGCAGCGCCCGCAGCACCTCCACGGCGCTGGGCCGTTGAGCGGGGTCGGGGACCAGGCAGGCGTCGGCCACCCCGCGCAGCGGCTCGGGGACGCCCGACGTGTCCGCCGGTCCGCGCAGCCGCTCGGGCACCGCGAGCAGGTCGTCGGTGTCGACCGGGTAGCGCCCGCGCGCGGCGAACGCGACCACCTCGGCCCAGGCGTACACGTCGGCGGCGTACATGTCGGAGGTGGGCCCGGCGTGCTCGGGCGCACCGGCGCCCGCCACGCGCGGCCCGTCCGGGCCGAGCACGACATCGGCCGGGGTGAGGCGGCCGTGCGCCGTGCCCGCCCGGTGCAGCGCGGCCAGTGCGGCTGCGGCGGCGACGGCGACCCGGTCCAGGTCGGCGCCGTGCAGCGGCCCGTCCCGCGCGACGGCGGAGGCCAGGTCGGGTCCGTTCCGCTCCGGTCCGGGACCGGTGCCCTCCACGGGGACCACCTCCACTCCGTCCGGTTCGTCCGACTCCTCCACGTCTTCCCCTCTATGGGACGCACTCGAACCCCCCACCGCCGTGTCGCCCGGCGGCGACATTCCCCTTCCGTTCCTGACAGAAGACGGCAGGAAAGCGCCGTAGAACGGAGGGGACGACGATGAAGGGAGGCGCGGGACATGGGGGACGACCGACCGCTGGAGGGCCGGGTCGCGCTGGTCGCCGGGGCCACGCGCGGAGCGGGCCGGGCGATCGCGGTGGAGCTGGGGCGCAAGGGGGCGACGGTGTACGCCACCGGGCGGACCACGCGCAGCGCGCGCTCGGAGATGGGGCGCCCGGAGACCATCGAGGAGACCGCCGAGCTGGTGGAGGCCGCCGGAGGCGCCGGCATCGCCGTCCAGGTGGACCACCTGGAGCCGGAGCGGGTGAAGGCGCTGGTCGAGCGGATCGACACCGAGCAGGGGCGGCTCGACGTGCTGGTGAACGACATCTGGGGCGGCGACGTCTACCTCACCGAATTCGGGCGCCGCCTGTGGGAGCACGACCTGGAGCAGGGCATGCGCATGCTCCGGCTGGGCATCGACACGCACGTGACCACCAGCCACTTCGCGCTGCCGCTGATGATCCGCCGCCCGGGGGCGCTGGTGGTGGAGATGACCGACGGCACCACCGAGTTCAACGCCGGGTACCGCGCCGACGCCGGGCTGTTCTACGACCTGGTCAAGACGTCGGTGCAGCGCTTGGCCAAGGCCCAGGCGCACGAGCTGCGCGACCACGGGGGCGCGGCGGTCGCGGTCACCCCCGGCTGGCTGCGCTCGGAGGCGATGCTGGAGGTGTTCGGCGTGACCGAGGAGAACTGGCGGGACGCGGTGGACAAGGAGCCGCACTTCGCCATCTCCGAATCGCCGGCCCTGGTCGGGCGGGGCGTGGCGGCCCTGGCGGCCGACCCGCGGGCCGGGCTGTGGACCGGGCGGACGGTGTCCAGCGGCCACCTGGCCAAGGTGTACGGCCTCACCGACGCCGACGGGAGCCGCCCCGACGCCTGGCGGTACATCTCCGAGGTCCAGTATCCCGGGCGGGAGGCCGACACCACCGGCTACCGGTGACGGCCCCGCCGGGTCAGAACGGGCCCTCGCGCCGCAGGCGCTCCATCTGGCGGCGGTCCCGCTTGGTGGGGCGCCCGGCGCCCCGGTCCCGGCGCGGCGGGGCGGCGAACGCCTGCGGCGGCGCGGCCGTGGTCGGCGCGGGCGTGTTGTCGGTGTAGCACCGCTGGGCGATCGGCGCGCCCACCCGCTTCTCGATGACGTGCGCGACCTCCACGACGCGGGTGGTGCCGTGCAGCCGCACCCGCACCTCGTCGCCGGGGGAGACCGCCGCGGCGGGTTTGGCGGGCTTGTCGTTCAGGCGCACGTGCCCGCCGCGGCACGCCTGCGCCGCGTCGGACCGGGTCTTGACCAGCCGGACCGCCCAGAGCCACTTGTCGATCCGGGTGCTCGGCGGCCCCTGCGGCAGCGGAGGTCCAGCGGCGGCGGGCTGGTCGGTCACGTGCGCACCTTCCTGCTCGGCGGTCCCGGGCGGCTCGCCCTCCTTCGAACTCTAGGCGCTCCCCTCCCCGTCCGGCCACGTCTGATCGGAGTCCTCGCCGGCGGGGGAGGGGGCCCCGCCCCCGCCGTGGTCCGCCGACGGCTCGGGGGCGGGGCCGGTCGGGTCGCCGGTCCCCTCGTGCCCCCCGTCCGGCGTCTCCTCCGGCGTCTCCTCCGGCGTCTCCTCGGGTGTGTACTCCGGGGTGTGCTCCGAGGGCTGATCCGAGGGCCCCTCGGGCGTCGGTTCAGGTGTGGGCTGAGGGACGGCCTCCGGATTCTGCCCGGTCTCCTGCGCGGTCTCCTGTCCGTCCTGCCCGGTCTCCTGTTCGGCCGGGGCGGTCTGGCGCGCGGGAACGGCGTCGGGCAGAGTCAACCACCCGGCCCGCGGGACGCCCTCGAGCAGCAGCCACGCCGCGCCGCCGGCCAGGAGCACCGCCAGGACGGCCAGGAGCACCGCGCCCGTCGGCCGCCTCCGGCGCTTCCCGCGCGCGAGCGGTGCCGTCCCAGGTGGCGTCGTCCCAGGCGGTACCGGCGCGGGCGGTGTTTTCGTCGGCGGTGGCGCCGCAGGCGGGGCCCCTGCGGGGGGAGCCTCCGCGCCCGCCGCCGGGGCGGCGGGCGCCAACGGGGCCGTCGCCACCACCGTGCGGCCCGCCGCCGCCGACGCCCCCTGCCGGAGGACCTCCGTGACCGCGTCGGACGACGCATCGTCCCCCGGCTCCGGGTCGCGGCCCACCAGCGCCCCCAGGACGCGCACCGCGGTGGGCCTCCGCGCCGGGTCCTTGTCCAGGCACGCCCCCAGCAGCGGCCGCAGCCGCTCGGGAACCGCCTCCAGATCCGGCTCGTCCGAGACGACCCGGTGCAGCACCTCGTGCACGCTGTCCCCGTCGAACGGACCCCGGCCCGAGGCGGCGAAGGCGATGACCGCCGCCCACGCGAACACGTCCGCCTCCGGTCCGACGCGCGCGCCCCGGATCTGCTCGGGCGCCATGTAGGCGGGCGTGCCGGTCACCGATCCGGTCTGGGTGAGGGTCGCGTCGCCGGTCCGGGCGATCCCGAAGTCGATGACCCGCGGCCCGTCCGGGCCCAGCAGCACGTTGGCCGGTTTGAAGTCCCGATGCACCACGCCCGCGCTGTGGATGGCCACCAGCGCGGTCGCCGTGGCCACCGCGAGCCGGTCCAGGGAGGCCCCGGTGCGCGGCCCCTCCCTGTGCACCGCCGCGCGCAGCGTGGGGCCGTGCACGAACTCGCTGGCGATGTAGGGGGGATCGCCCTCCACGTCGGCTTCCACGACGGCGGCGGTGCAGAACGGCGCCACCCGCCGTACCGACTCCAGCTCCCGCGCGAAGCGCGCGCGCTGCAGCGCGCCCCCCTCCCACGAACCGGACAGGACCTTGACCGCCACCTCGACCCCGTCGGGGCCGGTTCCCAGGTACACGGTCCCCTGGCCGCCGCGTCCGATCTGCTCCGTGATCCGGTAGGGCCCGATCCGCTCGGGCATCCCACCGCCTTCCCCTCCGGCCGGTGTCGTCATCGCGCCTTCCCCTCGCTCCGCGTCTGCCTCCATAGGACGTCGGGTGCGGCCCACTCCCTCTGGGCCGGAGGGGGACAAATGCCTTACCCGGAGGTCTGTCACCTCCCCCGCGCGGGGGAGGCGGCGCCCCGGGATCGCTCCGCAGAGGGTGAACCGGGACCGGTGCCGGGGGCGAGGATCGGTGCCATGGCGACGACAGGGCCGACGACAGGGCAGGCGGCAGGGCCGGTGACCGGACCGCGGTGGGCGGTGTGGGCGGCACCGGCCGCCCTGGGATGGGCGGCCGCCTATGGTGCGCTCCGCCTCTCCTGGACCCTGGCCGGGCGGCCCGACCTGCCGCCGGTCGGCGACGATCTGGGCCCGTTCTCGGACTGGCCGATCGTGCTGCTGTGCGCGGGCACCGCGGTGATCGCGGGGGCGATCGCGGTGCCCGCGCTCCGGCCGCGCAGCCGGTTCGGGCACCGGGCGCTCATGGCCGCGGGCGCCGCCGTGGCCGCCGGTACGGCGCTCTCCTCCTTCCTCCTCATCCTCGACGTCGTCGGCCTGCTGCTCCTCGGGATCGGCGGCATCCCGCTGCACGCGGGGGCGGTGGCGAGCCGCGCCGCGTGCGCCTTCGGCGCGGTGGCGCTGGCGTCCGCGGTGGTGGCCGAGCACCGCCGGGTGCAGGGCGGGTGCCCGTCCTGCGGCCGCGCCCCGGGCGCGGCCCCGGCCCCCGAACGGGCGCCCCGGTGGGCGTTCGCGGCGGCCTACACGGTCATCGCCGCCGTCGCCGTGCGCACACTGGCCGAGGTCCTTGCGGGCGGTCAGGAGAACCCGCTGTTCCCCGACGGCGTCGACGGCCCGGCCGCCGCCTTCGCCGCGGGGGCCTTCATCGCCGTCTTCGCCCTGGCCGGGGTCGTCCTGCCGCTGGCGCTGGTGCACCGGTGGGGGAGGGTGTGGCCGCGCTGGGTGCTCCCCCTGGCCGGGCGGAGGGTGCCCCGGCCGCTCGTGCTGGTGCCCGGCGCCTTCGCCTCGGCCGGGATGGTGTGCTACTTCCTGATGGGCCTGGGGGCGCTGATCGTCGAGGGCCCCGACGCGTGGGGCGTCCCGGGGTACCCGGCCTGGTTCTTCTGGGCGGCGATCCCCGCCTATGTGGTGTGGGGACTGGGACTGGGCGTCGCCACGGTGTCCTACCACCGCACCGGGAGGCCCCGGTGCGGGCGCTGCGGCCGGGGGTGAGCGGCCCTACCCGCGGCCGTCCCGGAGCGTGTCGACCAGCGCCGAGACGTCGTCCGATGGGCCCGCCCCCGCGGACAGGGCCCGCTCCATCAGCGCGTGGAAGGGGGCGATCAGGTCGGTGCGCACTCCCCGCGCGCGGCTGGCGGACAGGAAGTTCTCATAGGCCCGGAGCTGCATCGCCAGTCCGGAGCCCTCGGTACGGAAGTCGCCGGAGTCGACCTGGCGGGCCAGCGCGGGCAGGATGCCCGTCATCGCGGTCAGCCAGGGCAGGAGCCGGTTCTCGGTGAACTCCGTGACGGATCCGCCCTCCGACCCGTCCGCAGCCCCCTCCGACCGGATGAGCGCCGCGGCGTGCACGAACCCGCCGAGCAGGCCGTACATGCCGGTGAGCAGCGCGATGTCGTTGAGCGCGGCGGTCCCGTCGGCCGGGCCGAGGAACGACGCCGGGCCGAGCACGCGCAGAGCGGCCTCGTGCCGTCCGAACGCGGACGCGTCGCCGCTGTAGAGCACCGCGGCGTCCGGTGTCCCGATCATCGCGGGCACCGCCATGATGCCCCCGTCGATGTAGGCGGCCCCCAGCCCGCGCGCCCAGGCGCCGGTCTCCTGGGCCTCCTCCGGGGTGCCGTTGGTGAGGTTCACCAGGGTGCGGCCGTCCAGGCGGCTCTCCGCGGAGCCGAGCGCCTCGCGCAGCGCGGGGTAGTCCAGTACGCAGGCGACGACCAGGGGGCTCGCCTCGACGGCGGCGGCGGGGGAGGCGGCGCGCACCGCGCCCTCGGCGACGAGCGGGTCGGCCTTGGCGGCCGACCGGTTCCAGACGGTGACCGGGTGCCCGGCCGTCAGGAAGGCCCGGGCCAGGGCGGTGCCCATGTCGCCGAGGCCGACGACGGTCACCGGGGCGGGGGAGGCGGAAGCAGGCATGGCGTCCTCATTCGAAATCATGTTCGTGGTGGACGTCCGCCATCCTCGGCCGCACACTGGAGCTGAAACAAGTACCTACTTTTTTGTCGGGTACTCACCGAAAGGTAAGAATCGGAGGGGCCATGGGGCGGCAGCGCACCTTCGTCTGCGGGCTCGACGCGGCGTTCGCCGTCGTCGGGGGCAAGTGGAAGGCGCTCCTGCTCTGGGAGCTGGCCCAGGGGGTCCGCCGCTTCGGCGAGCTGCGCCGGGCCCTGGAGGGCATCAGCGAGAAGATGCTCATCCAGCAGCTCCGGGAGATGGAGCACGACGGCCTCGTGCACCGCGAGGTGTACCGGGAGGTCCCGCCCCGTGTGGAGTACTCCCTGACCGCGTTCGGCCGCTCCCTGAACGCGGCGATGGAGCCCCTGGGCGCCTGGGGCGACGAGCACAAGGCGCGCATCGAAGAGCTGCACTCCTGACCCGGCGCCCCTGACGGAGCGCCCCCGGAAAAACCTTTCGACGCGCGGTGGGCCCGGTGGCAGGCTGGCCGCCATGGGCCATATCGATGTCGCGGGCGTGTCCTACCGGCTCCCCGACGGGGGGACGCTGCTGGACGAGGTCTCCTTCCGCGTGGGCGACGGCATGAAGGCGGTGCTCGTCGGCGCCAACGGCAGCGGGAAGACCACCCTTCTGCGCATCATCGCCGGGGACGCCGAGGCCCATGAGGGCGCCGTCACCCGAAGCGGGCGCATCGGCGTGATGCGCCAGTTCATCGGCTCCCAGGCGTCCGGTGCGCTGCCCGCCGAGGCGACCGTGCGCGACCTGCTGCTGTCGGTGTCCGCGCCCCCGGTGCGGCGGGCCGGGCAGGAGCTGGACGCCGCCGAACTGGCCATGATGGAGAGCGACTCCGAGGCGGTGCAGCTCCGCTACGCCCAGGCCCTGTCGGACTGGTCCGACGCCGGGGGCTACGACGCCGAGGTGCTGTGGGACGTGTGCACCGTCGAGGCCATCGGCGTGCCCTACGCCCGCGCGCACTTCCGGGAGCTGGGCACCCTCTCCGGCGGCGAGCAGAAGCGCCTGGTGCTGGAGGCGCTGCTGCGCGGCCCCGATGACGTGCTCCTGCTGGACGAGCCCGACAACTACCTGGATGTTCAGGGAAAACGATGGTTGGAGGAGCGGCTCCAGAGCACCCCGAAGACCGTCCTGTTCATCAGCCACGACCGCGAACTGCTGGCGGCCACCGCCACCCACGTGGTCACCCTGGAGGGCGGCAAGGGGGCCGGGGCGTCGGCGTGGGTGCACGGCGGCGGCTTCGAGAGCTACCACCGCGCCCGCGAGGACCGCCACGCCCGCTTCGCCGAGCTGCGCCGCCGCTGGGACGAACGCCACACCCGGCTGCGCGAGCTGGTCAAGCGGCTGCGCCAGAAGGCGGCCAACAACGACGACATGGCCAGCCGCTACCGGGCCGCGCTGACCCGGCTGGCCCGGTTCGAGGACGAGGGGCCGCCGCCCGAGCCGCCCAAGGCGCAGCGCATCGACATGCGCCTGCGCGGCGGCCGCACCGGTGTGCGCGCCCTCACCTGCACGGACCTGGAGCTGACCGGCCTGATGCGGCCGTTCTCGGCCGAGGTGTTCTACGGGGAGCGGGTCGGGGTGCTCGGCTCCAACGGCTCGGGCAAGTCGCACTTCCTGCGGCTGCTGGGCGACCCGGAGTCGGTGGCGCACACCGGGACGGCCAGGCTGGGGGCGCGCGTGGTGCCCGGGCACTTCGCCCAGACCCACCACCACCCGGAGTGGAACGGGCGCACCCTCGCGGCGATCCTCGAAGAGGACCACGCCATGCCGCTGGACCTGGCCGCACCGGCCCTGCAGCGCTACGAGCTGGTGCACCGGCGCGACACCCGGTTCGACTCCCTGTCCGGGGGCCAGCAGGCGCGCTTCCAGGTGCTCCTGCTGGAGCTGTCCGGCGCCACCATGCTGCTGCTGGACGAGCCCACGGACAACCTGGACGTCGAGTCGGCCGAGGCCTTGGAGGCGGCCCTCGAAGGGTTCGAGGGGACCGTGCTGGCCGTCACGCACGACCGGTGGTTCGCGCGCTCCTTCGACCGGTTCCTGGTGTTCGGCGAGGACGGCGGCGTCTACCCTTCCGATGATCCCGTGTGGGACGAGGGGCGCGTCCGCCGGGCCCGGGCCTGAGGCCGACGGGACAGAGCACTGCAAAACCCCGCTAGAGTAGTGGTGGAGCGGGTCGCCCGGAAGGGCGGAACGCGGTGATGGTCCTGTGGAGCAGTTAGGAGTGCTCGCCACCCTGTCAAGGTGGAGGCCGCGGGTTCAAATCCCGTCAGGACCGCAGGTGGGGCCCGGAACCGGTACGGTTCCGGGCCTTCGTCGTGCGCGGGGGGCTATTCGGCGGTGCGGAACGCCCGGGACGTGTACAGCGCCACCGCCAGGGCCACGGCCGCCAGCAGCACGAACCCGATCGTGTAGGCCCCCGTGGCCTGGTAGACCCCGCCCATCACCAGCGGCGGGAAGTACCCGCCCAGGCCGCCGGCCGCGCCGACCAGCCCGGTCACCGTGCCCACCCGGGAGGGCTCGACCAGCTTGGCCAGGAGCGCGAACACCCCGCCCGTTCCCAGCCCCAGCGCCAGGGCGATGAGCACGAAGGACGCCCCGGCCGGGAACTCGGCCGGCGGGTGGAAGGCCAGCACCACCGCGAACACGCAGGTGCCGATGAACGAGGCCAGGCAGATCCGCACCGGCCCGAAGCGGTCCGACAGCGTGCCCCCGATCGGCCGCGCGATGACCGCGACCAGCGCGAACCCGGCGGTGCGCAGCCCGGCCTCGGTCTGGGCGAAGGCGTAGGCGGTGGTCAGCAGCGTCGGCAGGTAGGTGGTGAAGGCCACGAAGCCGCCGAAGGCCAGCGCGTACAGCAGCGCCATCTGCCAGGTCTCCTTGAGGCGCAGCGCGTCGCGCATGCGGGGCAGCGCCGGTGCGGAGCTCGGCCTCCAGTCCGGGGCGTTGCGGCTGAACACCCACATGACCGCGCCCATCACCGCCAGGGCGGCGCACATCGCCAGGTGGGTGGCCAACAGCCCCCAGGCCTGCACCAGCACCGGGGTCAGGAGCGCGGACAGCGCGGTGCCGCCCATCCCGGCCCCGAACACCCCGGTGGCGAACCCCCGGCGGGCGGGCGGGTGCCAGGCGTTGACGAACGGGATGCCCACCGCGAACGAGGTGCCCGCGACGCCCAGGAAGAAGCCCCACAGCAGCAGCATCGGGTAGGAGCCGCCGGAGAGGCCGACCAGGAGCGTCGGCACGATGCTGATGAAGCACAGCGCGGTGAACATCACCCGCCCGCCCAGGCGGTCGGTCAGCGCCCCGACCGGGATCCGGCCCAGCGAGCCCACCAGCACCGGCACCGCCACCAGCAGCGACGTCTGCGACGGGGAGAGCGAGAGCTGCTCGGAGTAGGTCTTGGACAGCGGCCCCACCAGGTTCCACGCCCAGAAGGTGAGCGCGAACGCGGCCGTGGCCAGGGCCAGGTTGCCGCCCGCGGTGCCGCGGGCGGCGGCACGCCCTTCGGTGCTGTGCACGGTTCCGCCCATCTGGACGCCTCCCTCGACGCGCTCCGAATGCCTTCAGGCTAGGACGATTCCCCGGAGTTTCCCGTGAAGAACGGGACCTGTGCCCCTGGTGTGTCGCGCAAATGCTTTGAGATCTTCACCCGAGGTGATTGCATTCTCCAAGGGCGTTCGCACGGGGAATCCGGGCGGAGTAAACGGCGGGTGGTATTCGTGTCCAATAACGGTAAATCCGCTGGTGGCGCCGGTTCGGCGGGGGATTTCCTGCTGCGCCTGGGAACACACCTGACGCGCACACCGACCACCGCGGACCTGCGGGCCGGGTTCAAGGAGGGCGGCCGTGATGCGGACGTGTTCTACCGTGACCGGTGGAGCCACGACAAGGTGGTCCGCTCGACCCACGGCGTGAATTGCACCGGGTCGTGCTCGTGGAACGTCTACGTCAAGGACGGGATCATCACCTGGGAGACCCAGGCCACCGACTACCCCTCGGTGGGACCCGACCGCCCCGAGTACGAGCCGCGCGGCTGCCCGCGCGGCGCCGCGTTCTCCTGGTACACCTACTCGCCCACCCGGGTCCGCCACCCCTACGCCCGCGCCGTGCTGGTCGGCATGTACCGGGAGGCCCGCGAGCGGCTGGGCGACCCGGTCGCCGCGTGGGCGGAGATCACCACCGACCCCGACAAGCGCCGCCGCTACCAGTCGGCCCGCGGCAAGGGCGGCCTGGTCCGCGTCACCTGGGACGAGGCCCTGGAGATCGCCGCCGCCGCGCACGTGCACACCATCGCCGCCCACGGGCCGGACCGCGTCGCCGGGTTCTCGCCCATCCCCGCCATGTCGCAGGTCTCGCACGGCGTCGGGGCCCGGTTCGTCAACCTGCTCGGCGGCTCCATGCTCTCCTTCTACGACTGGTACGCCGACCTGCCGGTGGCCTCCCCGCACGTCTTCGGCGACCAGACCGACGTGCCCGAGTCGGGCGACTGGTGGGACGCCGCCTACCTGGTGCTGTGGGGCTCCAACGTGCCGGTGACCCGCACCCCCGACGCCCACTGGATGGCCGAGGCCCGCTACCGGGGGCAGAAGGTCGTGGTGGTCGCGCCGGACTACAACGACGCCGCCAAGTTCGCCGACGAGTGGGTGGCCCCCCACCCCGGGACCGACGGCGCGCTCGCCATGGCCATGGGCCACGTGGTGCTGCGCGAGCACTTCGCCGACCGGCGCACCCCCGCCTTCGACTCCTACGTGCGCACCTATACCGATCTGCCGTTCCTGGTCCGCCTGGAGGAGCGGGACGGGGCGTGGGTCCCCGGCAAGTTCCTCACCGCCGCCGACCTGGAGGCCGCCGCGGGCGAGGAGAACGCCGCCTGGAAGCCGCTGCTGGTGGACGAGGGCACCGGGGAGGCCTACGCCCCGAACGGCACCCTGGGCCACCGGTGGGGCGAGTCCGGGGCCGGCCGGTGGAACCTGGAGCGCGGGGGGCGCACCCCGCTGCTCACCTTCCACGAACCGGACGGACCCGCCGCCGAGGTGGCGCTCCCCCGGTTCGACACCCCCGAGGGGCGCGGGCGCGAGCTGCGCCGCGGCGTCCCGGTGCGCACCGTCGGCGGGCACACCGTCACCACCGTCTTCGACCTGATGATGGCCCAGTACGGGGTGGAGCGGGAGGGGCTGCCGGGCACCTGGCCGGTCGGCTACAACGACCCCACCCAGCCGGCCACCCCGGCCTGGCAGGAGACCGCCACCGGGGTCCCGGCCGAGCGGGCGGTGCGCATCGCCCGCGAGTTCGCCGCCACCGCCGAGGCCAGCGGCGGCCGGGCGATGATCGTGCTGGGCGCCGGGACCAACCAGTGGTTCCACGGCGACACCATGTACCGCGCCTTCCTGGGCCTGCTGCTGCTCACCGGCTGCCAGGGGGTCAACGGGGGCGGCTGGGCGCACTACGTGGGCCAGGAGAAGTGCCGCACCAACGCCGGGTGGGCCGCCTACGCCTCGGCGATGGACTGGACCCGGCCCGCGCGCTTCATGGCGGGCACCGCCTACTGGTACACCCACACCGACCAGTGGCGCTACGACACCTACGGCGCCGACGCCCTGGCCTCGCCGACGGGCGGCGGCTCGATGGCCGGGCGGCACACCGCCGACCTGGTCGCCGCATCCGCCCGCATGGGGTGGATGCCCTCCTACCCGACGTTCGACCGCAACCCGCTGCGCCTGGCCCGGCAGGCCCGGGACGCCGGGAAGGACCCCGCCGAGTACGTCGTGGACGAGCTGGAGGCCGGGCGCCTGCGCTTCGCCGCCGAGGATCCCGACGCGCCGGAGAACTGGCCGCGCGTGCTCACCGTGTGGCGGTCCAACCTGCTCGGCTCCTCGGCCAAGGGCAGCGAGTACTTCTCCCGCCACCTGCTGGGCACCGACTCCTCGGTGCAGGGGGAGCAGGCCCGCGACAGCCACCGCCCCAAGGAGGTGGAGTGGCGCGAGGACGCCCCGGTGGGCAAACTCGACCTGCTGCTCAGCCTGGACTTCCGGATGACCAGCACCACGCTGATGTCCGACATCGTGCTCCCGGCCGCCACCTGGTACGAGAAGCACGACCTGTCCACCACGGACATGCACCCGTTCGTGCACGCCTTCACCCCCGCCATCGACCCGCCGTGGGAGGCGCGCACCGACTTCGACGCCTTCCACGGGCTGGCGCGGGTGTTCAGCGCGCTCGCCGAGGACCGCCTGGGCGCCGCCGAGGACGTCGTGGCCGTTCCGCACGCCCACGACACCCCCGGGGAGATGGCCCAGCCCGGCGGCACCGCCCCGGACTTCCGGCGCACCGGAGAGCGCCCGGTCCCCGGGCGCACCATGCCGAACCTGGTGGTGGTCGAGCGCGACTACCCGGCCGTGGCCGAGCGCATGGCGGCGCTGGGCCCACTCGCCGAGCGGCTGGGGCTGCCCGTCAAGGGCGTCTCCTTCACCCCCGACCGCGAGGTGGAGTGGCTGCGCGAACGCAACGGGGCGGTGCGCGGCGGCGTCGCCGACGGGCGGCCGCTGCTGGACACCGACGTCAAGGCCTGCGAGATGATCCTGGCGCTGTCCGGCACCTCCAACGGGCGCCTGGCCGCCCAGGGGTTCGAGCGGCTCGCCGAGCGCACCGGCACCGACTTCTCCGAGCTGATCCACGACGGGGCCGAGCGCCGGGTCGTCTTCTCCGACACCCAGGCCCGCCCCACCCCGGTGGGCGCCAGCCCCGAGTGGTCGGGCAAGGAGGCCCCGGACCGCCGCTACGCGCCGTTCACGGTGAACGTGGAGAACCACAAGCCCTGGCACACCCTCACCGGCCGCCAGCACTTCTACGTCGACCACGACTGGATGCTGGAGTTCGGCGAGGCCCTGCCGGTGTACCGGCCGCCGCTGGACATGCACCGGCTCTTCGGTGAGCCGCGACTGGGCCCGGACGGGGAGAAGGCGGTGGCGGTGCGCTACCTGACCCCGCACTCCAAGTGGTCCATCCACTCCGAGTACCAGGACAACCTGCTGATGCTCACGCTCTCCCGCGGCGGACCGGCCCTGTGGATGAGCCCCGCCGACGCCGAGGCCATCGGCGCCCGCGACAACGACTGGGTCGAGGCGGTCAACCGCAACGGGGTGATCGCCGCCCGCCTGGTGGTCTCGCACCGCATGCCGGCCGGGACCGTGTACATCTACCACGCCCAGGAGCGGGTGGTGGACATGCCCAAGACCGAGACGACCGGGCGGCGCGGCGGCATCCACAACTCGCTCACCCGGCTGCTGGTCAAGCCCACCCACCTCATCGGCGGCTACGCCCAGTTCAGCTACGCCTTCAACTACATCGGACCGACCGGCAACCAGCGCGACGAGGTCACCGTCGTGCGCAAGCGCACCGGGGAGGTGCGGTACTGATGGGGCGCGTGATGGCCCAGGTGGCCATGGTGATGAACCTGGACAAGTGCATCGGCTGCCACACCTGCTCGGTCACCTGCAAGCAGGCCTGGACCAACCGCAGCGGGGTCGAGTACGCCTGGTTCAACAACGTGGAGACCCGGCCGGGGCAGGGCTACCCGCGCCGCTGGGAGGACCAGGGGCGGTGGAAGGGCGGCTGGACCCGCACCCGCGGGGGCCGCCTCACGCTGCGGGCCGGGGGGCGGCTGAAGAAGCTGGCCACGCTCTTCGCCAACCCGCTCATGCCCTCCATCCACGACTACTACGAGCCCTGGACCTACGACTACGGACACCTCATCACCGCGCCGCTGGGCGATGACATCCCGGTGGCGCGGCCGCGCTCCCTGCTCACCGGCGAGCCGATGCAGGTCACCTGGAGCGCCAACTGGGACGACGACCTGGCGGGCGGCCCCGAGCTGGCCGCGCAGGACCCGATCGTGCAGCAGGTGGGCGACCGCGTCCGGCTCGAATTCGAGCAGACGTTCATGTTCTACCTGCCGCGCATCTGCGAGCACTGCCTCAACCCGTCGTGCGTGGCGTCCTGCCCGAGCGGGGCGATGTACAAGCGCGCGGAGGACGGCATCGTCCTGGTCGACCAGGACAGGTGCCGCGGCTGGCGGATGTGCGTCACCGGCTGCCCGTACAAGAAGGTCTACTTCAACCACAAGACCGGCAAGGCCGAGAAGTGCACGCTGTGCTATCCGAGGATCGAGGTGGGCATGCCCACCATCTGCTCGGAGACCTGCGTGGGGCGCCTGCGCTACCTCGGGGTGGTCCTCTACGACGCCGAAAGGGTGGGCGCGGCCGCCGCCGTCGAGGACGAGCACGAGCTCTACCCGGCGCAGCTCGACCTCCTCCTCGACCCGGACGACCCCGACGTGCAGGAGGCCGCCCGGCGCGACGGCATCCCCGACGCGTGGCTCGCCGCGGCCCGGCGGTCGCCCGTCTACACACTGATCAAGCGCCACCGTGTGGCCCTGCCGCTGCACCCGGAGTACCGGACCATGCCCATGGTCTGGTACATCCCGCCCCTGTCCCCCGTGGTCGACGCCGTCAGCGGGACCGGCCACGACGGCGAGGACGCCGACAACCTCTTCGGCGCCATCGACGCCCTGCGCATCCCCGTCGAATACCTCGCCGGACTCTTCACCGCCGGAGACCCCGCACCCGTGGAGAACTCCCTGCGCACTCTGGCCGCCCTGCGCTCCCACATGCGCCGCGTCAACCTGGGCCAGGAGCGCGATCCGTCCATCGCCGAGGCCGCCGGGACCACCGGCGACCGCCTGGAGGATCTGTACCGGCTGCTCGCGCTCGCCAAGTACGACGACCGCTACGTCATCCCCACCGCATACGGCGTCGACGACGCCGACCGCGGGGTGATCGAGGAGATCGGCTGCAGCCTCGACTTCGAATCCGGTCCGGGCATGGGCGGCATGGGCGCGGCGCACGGCCGCGCCCCCGCGCCGCCGTTCGGGGAGGCGTCGGGGCGGCCCGACCCGGCGAGCGTGGAGACCTTCCACGCCCTGCGTACGCGCCAGACCAGCGACGCCCCCGCGGACCGCGCCGACCTGAAAGGACGGGTGAACCTGTTGAACTGGGACGGCAACGGCAGGCCGGAAGGGCTCTTCCCGCCGAAGGAGGAGCCGTGAAGCGCGCGCGGCACGCCGCGGTGGTGCGGCGCGCCGCCGCTCTGCTGCTCGACTACCCCGACCGGGGCATGCTGGAGCGCCTGCCCGCCGTGCGCGCGGCCGTCGACGAGCTGCCCGGGGGGTCGGCCCGCGACGGCCTCGCCGCGTTCTGCGACCACGCCGCCGGAACGGACGAGCTGGAGCTGGGCGCCCACTACGTCCAGACCTTCGACATGCGCCGCCGCCGGGCGCTGCACCTGACCTTCTACACCGACGGCGACACCCGCAGGCGCGGCCACGCCCTGGCCCGGCTGAAGGAGGTCTACGCGGCGCACGGCTGGCGTCCCGGACCGCACGAGCTGCCCGACCACCTGTGCGTGCTGCTGGAGTTCGCCTCCCGCGGCGACGCCGGGCAGGGGGAGGCACTGCTCCGCCGCTTCCAGCCCGGCCTGGAGCTGCTGCGGTCGGCGCTTCACCGGTTCGGCACGCCCTACGCCGGGGTGCTCGACGCGGTCGCGGCGACCCTGCCGCCCCCGGCCGCCGCCCAGCGCGACGCGGCGCGGCGCCTGGCCGCGCAGGGACCGCCCGCCGAGGACGTGGGCCTGGAGCCCTACGGCGGCCGGGCGCCGGGCAAGGAGGCGCTGCCGTGGCCGACATGATGCTGTGGGGCGTCCTGCCCTATGTGGTGCTGGTGCTCTTCGTCGGCGGGGCGGTCTGGCGCTACCGCTACGACCAGTTCGGGTGGACGACTCGCTCCTCGGAGCTGTACGAGTCACGGCTGCTGCGCATCGGCAGCCCGCTGTTCCACTTCGGGCTGCTGGTCGTGATCATCGGTCATGCGGTGGGGCTGGTCGTCCCCCGGGACTGGACGCGCGCCGCGGGCGTCTCGGACGCCGCCTACCACGCGGTGGCCCTGGGCCTGGGCGCCGTCGCCGGGGTGTGCACGCTGGCCGGGGTGGCGCTGCTCATCTGGCGGCGCCGCACCACCGGCCCGGTGTTCAGCGCTACGACCGGCAACGACAAGCTCATGTACGCGGTGCTGGTGCTGGCGATCGTGGCCGGGCTGGCCACCACCCTGGTCTCCACCGCCGCCGAGTTCACCGGGGCGCACGAGCCGGACTACCGCACGACCGTCTCGGTGTGGTGGCGGAGCATCTGGGTGCTCTCCCCGGACGTGCCGGCCATGGCGGCCGCCGGGGCGGCGTTCAAGGTCCACGTCCTGGTGGGCATGGCGCTGTTCGCCGTCTTCCCCTTCACCCGGCTGGTGCACGCCTTCAGCGCGCCGTGGTTCTACCTGTTCCGGCCCTATGTCGTCTACCGCTCCCGGAGCGGCCGTACGGTGCCGGCGACCCGCCCGGCGCGGAGGGGATGGAGCTGATGGAACAGGCCGCGGCGCCGACGGTGCTGCCGTCGATGCCCCTGCAGGAGTGGGCCCGGACCAAGGAGACGCTGCACCGCTACGAGCAGATCGTGGGCAAGGTGCGCCTGGCCGCGAGCCCGCGGCGCAACCACTGGTGGAACGTGCCGTTCCACCTCACCGGGACGGGTCTGACCACGCGCCCGATGGGGGTGGTGGACGGCAACCCGCTGTTCACCGTCGACTTCGACTTCGTGCGGCACCTGCTGGTCGCCTCCACCGAGGAGGGGCGCACCGCGGCCTTCCCGCTGGCCGGGCACAGCGTCGCCTCGTTCTACCGGGAGCTGCTGAGCGTCCTGGACGGGCTGGGCGTGCACGTGGAGATCGCCCACCCCTACCCCTACGACCTGCCCGACGCGGGCCGCCCCTTCGCCGAGGACACCGAGCACGCGGCCTACGACCCGTCCTGGGCGAACCGGTACTGGAGGGTGCTGGGCCGGGTGGGGGAGATCCTGGAGGAGTTCGCCGCCGGGTACTCGGGAAAGACCAGCCCCGTGCACCATTTCTGGCACACCTTCGACATCGCGGTGACGCGCATCGGGGGAGTCCCCGTCCACCAGCCGGAGGAGGCGGGGCCGCTCATCCGCGAGGCCTACTCCGAAGAGGTGGTCAGCTTCGGCTTCTGGTTCGGCGACGACCGGGTCCCCGAGCCCGCGTTCTACTCCTACACCGCGCCCGAACCCGAGGGGCTGGACACGGCGCCCCTCCCCGAGGGGGCGGTGTGGGCCGAGAGCGGGCACGGGCACCTGGCGCTGCTGCCCTACGGCCGGGCGCGTGAGGCCGATGACCCGCGGGCGGCGGTGCTCGCCTTCTACCAGGCCGCCTACGAGGCCGGGGCGCCCCTGCTCGGGTGGGACACCGACCGGCTGGCCTGCCCCGGCGGCGTGACCGACCCGCACGACAAGCTGAGGAGCGACTGGTGGCAGATGTGAGCCCCACGGTGACCGACGTCCCGGCGCGGCGGCGGTACGAGGCCCGCGACGCCGGGGCGGAGGGGACGGTCGCCGGGTTCGCCGAGTACCTGCTCGCGGGGGAGATGGTGGTCTTCACCCACACCGAGGTCGACCCGTCCTACGAGGGCAGGGGGATCGGCAGCGCGCTCGTCCGCGCGTCCCTGGACGACGTCCGTTCGCGCGGGATGGTGGTGCTGCCGCTGTGCCCCTTTTACAAGGGGTGGATCCAGCGCCACCCTGAGTACGAGGACCTCGTCTACCGGCGGCCGCCGAGCAGTGTGACCGACTAGCGGCGGGGAAGGGCGCAGGTCACAGAACGGTTGTCATCCGACAACGGGTGGCGGAATCCGGTGTCCCGAGCGCATGCGGGGGTACTGAGGGGTCTTGCCCTCATTCCTCCCCCTGAAGCAAAGGAGCACCAGGGTCTTGGAGACCTTAAACGACCTCCTGGTCACCTCTACGGACGCGTTCTGGCAGTTCCTGCTCATCCCGGTGCTGGCCGGGCTGAGCCTGTACTTCACCGTGCGGCTCGCCGGGGTGCAGATCCGCATGGTCCCCGACATGGTGCGCCAGCTGCGGGGCACGCCCGAGACGGCGCCCGACGGCAAGAAGGCCATCTCGCCGTTCCAGGCGTTCTCGATCTCCGCGGCGGCGCGCGTGGGCACCGGGAACATCGTCGGCGTCGCCGGCGCGATCGCCGTCGGCGGCCCCGGCGCCGTGTTCTGGATGTGGATCATGGCCCTGCTCGTGGGCTCCGCGAGCTTCGTGGAGTCCACCCTCGCGCAGCTGTACAAGGTGCGCGACGCGACCGGGTTCCGCGGCGGCCCCGCCTACTACATGCAGCACGGGCTCGGAGCCCGCTGGATGGGCGTGGTCTTCGCCGTGCTCATCACGGTCACCTTCGGGTTCGTCTTCAACGCGGTGCAGTCCAACACCATCTCCGGTGCCGTGGCGAACTCGGTCGAGGTGGCCGGAGCGTCCGCCCCCGGCTGGCTGGCCCCGGCCGTCGGGGTGGCCCTGGTCGCGGTCACCGCGCTCGTCGTCTTCGGCGGCGTGCGCCGCATCGCGCACGTCACCCAGGGGCTGGTGCCGTTCATGGCGCTGCTCTACATCCTGATGGCGCTGCTCGTCGTCGTGCTCAACGCCGACCAGATCGGCCCGGTGTTCACGCTGATCTTCGAGAGCGCCTTCGGCCTGCGCGAGGTGGCCGGGGCCGCCCTGTGGACCGTCATCATCCAGGGCGTGCGGCGGGGCATGTTCTCCAACGAGGCCGGGCTGGGCTCGGCGCCCAACGCGGGAGCCACCGCCTCGGTCAGCCACCCGGTCAAGCAGGGGCTGGTGCAGACCCTGGGCGTCTACTTCGACACCCTGGTCATCTGCACCATGACGGCCTTCCTGATCCTGGTCTCCAACCCGGTCTACGGCGAGGAGCGCGGGCCGGAGATGACGCAGGACGCGCTGCAGGCGGGCCTGGGCGCGTGGTCGGTGCACGCGCTGACCTTCGTCCTGCTGCTGCTGTGCTTCAGCTCCGTGCTGGGCAACTACTACTACGGCGAGGCCAACGTCCGCTTCCTCAGCCAGAAGAAGGGCGTGATGGCCGGCTTCCAGGTCGTCTTCCTGATCGCCACCTTCCTGGGCTCGATCGGCCAGGTGGCGCTGGTGTGGAGCCTGGCCGACACCACGATGGGCCTGATGGCGCTGGTCAACCTGCTGGCGATCGCGCCGTTGGGCGGGGTGGCCGTGCGGCTGCTGCGCGACTACCGCGACCAGAGCAGCAGGGGCGCCGACCCGGTGTTCACCCGGGACCGGGTCCCGGGGATCACCGGGATCCAGTGCTGGGAGGGCGAGGAGGACGCCCGCGAGGACGCCGCGGCGCGGTCCTGACCCCGCCGGTCCCCGGCGCCCGGAGGCGGGGCGCCGGGGACCGCTGCGCGAGGGAACCCGGCAAACCACGGATAAGGCGACGAACCACCGCAATGCGGGCGACGGGATGATGCCGGAACCGTCCCGACTCGCTAGTGTTCTACCTCACATCTGTGTGCCTGTTCCCAGGGGGACTGGATGACCATCGTCTCGATCGAGCCCGCGACCCCGGACCGCTGGAACGACCTGGAACGGATGTTCGGCCCCACAGGCGCCTACGGGCACTGCTGGTGCGCCTTCTTCCGGCGCCGGGCCAAGGACTACACCGAGAGCGTCTCCTGCGCGCCCCCCGAACGCGGCCGTACCAACAAGGAGACCCTGCGCCGCATCACCCTCGACGGCAGGATCCCGGGCCTCATCGCCTACGACGGTGCAGAGCCGTGCGGGTGGGTCGCCGTCTCGCCCCGCAGCGAGTTCGTCCGCCTCACCCGCTCGCGCGCGCTGCGCCCCGTCGACCCCGACGAGTCCGGGGTCTGGTCGGTGGTGTGCTTCTGGCTCCCTCCGCGCGGCCGCCGCAAAGGACTGGGCACCCGCCTGCTCGACGCCGCGATCGAGTACGCGCGCGCCGAAGGCGGCCGTGTGCTGGAGGCCTATCCCGTGGACACCGCGGGCGGCCGCGCACCCAGTGCGGAGGTGTACACCGGCACCGTCCGCATGTTCCGCAAGGCGGGCTTCACCTGTGGCGCCCACCCCGTGAGCGGGCGCCCCGTCGCACGCCTGGACCTCAAGGAGGCCTGACGGCCGTCAGGCCTCGGCGAGGCCGCGGATCCCCTCGACGGTGGCCCGCATGCCCTCCTCCAGCATGGTCAGGCGCTTCGTCACGATGCGGTCCGCGTCATGCGGCCGCTTCACGGCGATCTCGTCCATCGGGCTGGGGTCGGGGCCGACGGCCATCGACTGGCGGAGCACGGTCCCTCCGTCCTCCGCGCGCAGGTCGAAACGCCAGGTGGCGACCCGCCGCCCGTCGGGCAGCAGGACGTGCCAGGCGAACGCGTGCGGCTCGTCGACCTCCACCACCTCGCTGGTGGTGGTCCATTCGCCCATGTAGTCGTTGCGGTTGCGGCCCGAGAAGCGCGCCCCGACCCGGGGGCCGTCGGCGCCGTCGATCCACTCGGCGCCCCGCAGCTCGCCGCTGAACCGCGGCGGAACGGTGATGTCCGAGGCCAGGGACCATACTTGCGCGGGTACGGCCCGGATGCGCGTCTCCACCTCGACGGTGCGGTCCTCAAGGGAGTACATGCGCCGAATGTAGCCGGGGGCCGCGCGCTCCAGGCGGGTGGGCCGTCCTCGCTCTCTTGAATACCCTAGGGGGGTATGGTACCTATAGAGTGGTGGACGACGGACGAGAGGAACGCGGCATGAGCGGAACCGATCAGGCGCATCCGCAGGCGGCGCAGGCGCCCGCGGGCCGGGTGGAGCTGGCCATCACCGGCATGACCTGCGCCTCCTGTGCCAACCGCATCGAGCGCAAGCTCAACAAGATGGACGGCGTCACCGCGACGGTCAACTACGCGACGGAGAAGGCTCAGGTCGAATACACCGACGGGGTATCCGCCGAGGACCTGGTCGCCCAGGTCGAGAAGGCCGGGTACGGCGCCGCCCTGCCCGCCCCTGTCTCCCGCGGCGCCGATGCGGACCCCGGCGGGGAGGCCCACCGGGACGACCCGGTCGCGCCGCTGCGCGACCGCACCGTCATCAGCCTGGTGCTGTCGGTCCCGGTCATCGCCATGGCGATGGTCCCCGCCCTGCAGTTCACCTACTGGCAGTGGCTCTCGCTGACGCTCGCGGCCCCCGTCCTGGTGTGGGGCGCGCTGCCGTTCCACACGGCCGCCTGGAAGAACCTCAAGCAGGGCACCGCCACCATGGACACCCTGGTGTCCATGGGCACGCTCGCGGCGTTCCTCTGGTCGCTGTACGCCCTGTTCTTCGGCACCGCCGGCACGCCCGGCATGGTCCACCCCTTCGAGCTGACCGTGGCCCGCGGCGAAGGCGCGGGCAACATCTACCTGGAGGTCGCCGCGGGCGTCACCTCCTTCATCCTGCTGGGCCGCTACTTCGAGGCCCGCTCCAAGCGCCGCGCGGGCGCCGCGCTCAGGGCCCTGATGGAGATGGGCGCCAAGGACGTGGCGGTGCTGCGCGGCGGCGCCGAGGTGCGGGTCCCCGTAGAGGAACTGGCCGTGGGCGACGTGTTCATCGTCCGCCCCGGCGAGAAGATCGCCACCGACGGCGTCGTCGAGGAGGGCACCTCCGCGGTCGACATGAGCATGCTCACCGGCGAGTCGGTGCCGGTGGAGGTCGCCCCCGGGGCGCAGGTCGCCGGGGCCACCGTCAACTCCGGCGGCCGGATCACGGTGCGCGCCGCCCGGGTCGGGTCCGACACCCAGCTCGCGCAGATGGCCCGCATGGTCGAGGAGGCGCAGAACGGCAAGGCGCGGATCCAGCGCCTGGCCGACCGGGTCTCCGGGGTGTTCGTGCCCATCGTCATCCTGCTGGCCATCGGCACCCTGGCGTTCTGGCTGATCACCGGGGCCGGTGCCACCGCCGCCTTCACCGCCGCCGTCGCGGTGCTCATCATCGCCTGCCCCTGCGCCCTGGGCCTGGCCACCCCGACCGCCCTCATGGTCGGCACCGGCCGCGGCGCCCAGATGGGGATCCTGATCAAGGGCCCCGAGGTGCTGGAGTCCACCCGCCGCATCGACACCGTCGTGCTGGACAAGACCGGAACCGTCACCACCGGGACCATGGTGCTGTCCGAGGTGCACACCGCCGGGGGCCAGGACGAGCGCGAGCTGCTGCGCCTGGCCGGGGCGCTGGAGGACGCCTCCGAGCACCCCATCGCCCGCGCCATCGCCAAGGGCGCCGCCCAGCGCGCGGGGGACCTGCCGACCGTGGAGGACTTCGCCAACCAGGAGGGCCTGGGCGTCCAGGGCGTCGTCGAGGGCCACCTGGTCCTGGTCGGCCGCACCGCCCTGCTTCAGGAGTGGTCGCAGGCGCTGCCCGAAGGGCTGCGCCGGGCCAAGGAGGAGGCCGAGGCCAAGGGCCGCACCGCCGTCGCGGTCGGCTGGGACGGCGCCGCCCGCGGCGTGCTGGTCGTCTCCGACACGGTCAAGCCCACCAGCGCCGAGGCGGTCCGCCGCTTCCGCGACCTGGGGCTGGCCCCGGTGCTGCTCACCGGCGACACCACCGCCGTGGCCGAGTCCGTGGCCGCCGAGGTCGGCATCGACCGGGTGATCGCCGAGGTCCTGCCCCAGGACAAGGTCGCCAAGGTGCGCGAGCTGCAGGAGGAGGGCCGCGCGGTGGCCATGGTCGGCGACGGCGTCAACGACGCGGCCGCCCTGGCCCAGGCCGACCTGGGCCTGGCCATGGGCACCGGCACCGACGTGGCCATCGAGGCCGGGGACCTGACGCTGGTCCGCGGCGACCTGCGGGCCGCGGCCGACGCCATCCGGCTCTCCCGCCGCACGCTGCGCACCATCAAGGGCAACCTGTTCTGGGCCTTCGCCTACAACACCGCGGCGCTGCCGCTGGCCGCCGCCGGGCTGCTCAACCCGATGATCGCCGGTGCGGCGATGGCCTTCTCCAGCGTCTTCGTGGTCGGCAACAGCCTGCGGCTGCGCCGCTTCCGGGCGGCCGACCCGTCCTGATTGCGGTCGGGGTTGCGGTCCGACCGGAAAACCGAATGCCCAGCGCAGTGCGCCCCCGCGGTCACGGACCGTGGGGGCGCCCCTGTCGCCGTGGGCCCCGGGCCGCTACCGTTACCCGGCGTACCCCCCGGATCCGGGGCATTCCCGAACGTCCCGGCGAGCGACGAGAACGGAATCGGCATTGGCGACCGGCCACCCCCCTCTGGAGCTGTACGACCCCGGCTTCCACGCCGACCACCACGCGGCCTACGCGCGGATGCGCAAAGAGCACGGACCCGTCGTCCCCGTGATGCTGGAGCCCGGCGTCGAGGGGCGCCTGGTGGTCGACTACGCACTGATCACCGCCTGGTGCCGGGACGAGCGCACCTTCAGCCGGGACGCGCGCCGGTGGAGGGACTGGCGCGAGGGGCGCATCCCCGACGACTCCTCCCTGCTGGGGATGATGGGCCACCGGCCCAACGCCCTGTTCTCCGACGGCGAGGAGCACCGCCGGGTGCGGCGCGCCATGGTCGACTCCCTCAGCCCGTTCGAGCCCGGGCGGGTCGGCGCCGAGGCGCGGTCGGTCGCCGAGCGGCTCGTCGACGGCTTCTGCGAGCGCGGCGAGGCCGAGCTCATGGAGGAGTTCGCGCGGCCCCTGCCGCTGCTCGTCATGAACGGCATGTTCGGCATGGACCAGGAGTCCGGCCGCCGCTTCTTCACCGCCCTGCGCGACATGTGGGACGGCGTGGACGCCGAACGGGCCAACGCCGAGCTGGAGCGGGTGCTCTCGGCCCACATCGACCGCAAGCGCGACCACCCCGGCGACGACATCACCAGCACGCTCATGCGGCACCGGGCCGGGCTCACCGACGAGGAGGTCCTGCAGCACCTGGTGCTCATGGTCGGGGCCGGGCACGAGCCCAGCGCCGCCCTGCTGTCCAACTCGGTCCGGGTGCTGCTCACCGACCGCGCGCTCGGCGACGACCTGGCCGGGGCGCGCACCGGCATCGACGAGGCGATCGAGCGGGTCATGTGGAGCGCGCCGCCGGTCACCAACTACCCGGTGATGTACCCGGTGCGGGACGTGGAGGTGCCCGGCGGGTCCGTGGTGCCCGAGGGCACGCCGGTGCTGCTGGGCTTCGCCGCGGCCAACCGCTTCCTCTCCGAGGAGTACGCCGACCGCATGGACGACGCTCCCAACCGGGCCCACCTGGCCTGGGGCGTGGGCGCGCACCGCTGCCCGGCCAAGGACATCGCCACCGCCATCGCCGTCGCGGGGATCGAGGTGCTCGTCCGGCGCCTTCCCGGGCTGCGGCTCGGCGTCGCCCCCGACGAGCTCTCCTGGCGCGTCTCACCGTTCGCCCATGCGCTCACGCGGCTGCCCGTCGCGTTCACCCCCCAGGACCCGGAAGAGGAAGGAACGCCGTGGACCCCGTCCGACTCGGTACCGGAGACCTCCACCCCCAAGCGGCCGAGCTCCGAGAGGCCGGCGCAGTCGTCCCTGTCGAACTTCCTGGTGAGGTTGCTGCGTGGGCGGTGACCCGCTACGAGACCGTGCGTGAGGTGGTCACCCGCCCGGACGTCAAGAAGAACCCGGTGCACTGGCGGGCCTGGCGGGAGGGGCGCATCCGCCCCGACTGGCAGCTCATCTCCTGGGTCGCCGCCGAGAACATGCTGGCCCGGGACGACGAGGACCACACCCGGCTGCGCAAGCTGGTGTCCAAGGCGTTCACCCCGCGCCGGGTGGAGGGCATGCGCGCCCGCATCGAGGAGCTGGTGGAGGGCCTGCTGGACCGGATGGCCGCCGGCGGCCCGGTCGCCGACGTCAAGGCCGACTACGCCTACCCGCTGCCGATGACGGTGATCAGCGACCTGTTCGGGGTGGACGACGACGGCTCCCGCGACGAGCTGCACCGGCGCATCGGGATGATGTTCGACCAGACCATCACCCCCGAGCAGGCGCTGGAGAACCACGAGGGCACCCAGCGGTTCCTCGCCGGGCTGATCGAGCGCAAGCGGGCGGCCCCGGCCGACGACATGACCAGCGCGCTCATCGCCGCGCGCGATGAGGACAACGACCGGCTCAGCGAGTCCGAGCTGGTCTGGACGCTCATCCTGATCATCGGCGCCGGGTTCGAGACCACCATGAACCTGCTGACCAACGCGGTGCAGGCGCTGCTGACCCACCGCGACCAGCTCGACCTGGTGGTGCGCGGGGAGCGCCCCTGGAGCGACGCGGTCGAGGAGACGCTGCGCTGGAACACCTCGATCCAGAACGTGCCGCTGCGGTTCGCCGCCGAGGACCTGGTGATCGACGGCACGACCGTTCCCGCGGGCGACGCGCTGCTGGTCTCCTACGGGTCGGCCGGGCGCGACCCCCGGGCCCACGGGGACACCGCCGACCGCTTCGACCTCACGCGCGAGGACAAGGCGCACGTGTCCTTCTCGCACGGGCCGCACTACTGCCTGGGCGCCAACCTGGCCCGGATGGAGCTGAACACCGCGCTGCCCGCGCTCTTCCGGCGCTTCCCGGACATGGAGCTGGTGGACACCGAGCCCGAGCAGGTGCCCTCCATCGTCTCCAACGGCGTGGTCGCGCTGCGGGTGCGCCTCGGCGGGGAGCACACGGGCTGAGCCGGGCCGTCCGAGGGCGTGTCCGATTCCGGACACGCCCTCAGATTCGGCGCGTCGGCGGGCATTTAGACTCGCTGACGGCGCGGCCGCGGCGGCCGGGCCGCCCCAGGACCCGAGGAAGCCCCACCCATGAGTACAGAGCAGACCGCGCCGGGCCACCTGCTGGCCGGGCGCTACCGGCTCACCGAGCTGATCGGTGCGGGCGGCATGGGCCGCGTCTGGCGCGGCACCGACGAGCTGCTGGACCGCCCCGTCGCGGTCAAGGAGCTCACCATCCCGCCGCACCTGCCCGACACCGAGGTGGAGGTGCTGCGCACCCGGATGCTGCGGGAGGCGCGCAGCGCGGCGCGGCTGGGCCACCCCTCCATCATCACCGTCTTCGACGTGGTGGACAGCGACGAGCGGCCGTGGATCGTGATGGAGCTGGTGCGCGGGCGCTCGCTGGGCACGGTCATCAAGGAGGACGGCGTCCTCGACCCCGGCCGGGCCGCCGCCATCGGGGTGCAGACGGCCACCGCGCTGTCCATCGCGCACGACCGGGGCATCGTGCACCGCGACATCAAGCCCGGCAACGTGCTGATCGCGCCGGGGGACCGGGCGGTCCTCACGGACTTCGGCATCGCCCGGCTGGAGGGGACCTCCGGGCTCACCCGCACCGGGCTGCTCGTCGGCTCCCCCGGCTACCTCTCGCCCGAGCAGGCGCAGGGCGGCCCGGCCACCCCGGCCTCCGACATCTGGTCGCTGGGGGTGACCCTCTACCAGGCGGTGGAGGGGCGGGTGCCGTTCGCCCGGGAGGCGGCGGTGGGGACGCTGACGGCCATCGTCACCGAGGAGGTGCCGCCGCCGCAGAACGCGGGCGTGCTCGCCCCGGTGCTGACGGCGCTGCTGGACAAGGACCCGGAGCGGCGCCCGGACATCGCCGGGGTGCACCGGATGCTGGCCGAGGCGGCCGAGAAGGCGAAGAAGAAGGGGAGGAAGGCGCAGGCGGCGGCCCCCGCGGCCAGCGCCGCCACGACCCCCGCCTCCCCGCCCCCGTACCTGCCGCCCGGTGCCGGGGACGGGCCCTCCACCGGCGGGGACGGGCGCGGCCGCAGGCTGCTCCTCCTGGGAAGCGCCGCCGCCGTTGTGGCGGCCGCCGCCGTCGGCCTGGCCTTCTGGCTGGGCAACGGCGGCCTTGACGGGGCCGACCCGGCCTCGCAGACGCCCCCGCAGGCCGCGGCGACGCCGTCGGAGGACGCGTCCGACGGCGGCTCCGACGGGGACGCTGAGCCCTCGTCGTCGCCGTCGCCGTCCGACTCGCCCTCGCCCGGGACCGAGATGGCCACCTACGAGGACGAGACCGGCTTCTCCGTGGACCTGCCCGAGGGGTGGGAACTGCGCGAGCGGCAGGGGACCAGCGTCTTCTTCGACATCCCCGGGGGCGGCTACCTTCAGATCGACCAGACCGACGACCCCGGCGACGACGCCAAGGCGGACTGGGAACAGCAGGAGGGGGCCATCTCCGGCAACTTCTCGGGATACGAGAAGCAGAGCATCGAGGTGTTGGAGGAGCCCTTCGTCGACCGCTACGTCAGCGCGGCCGACTGGGAGTTCACCTTCGACGGACGGCACGCGGTGAACCGGGCGTTCCACACCGAGGAGAAGGGGTACGCGCTGTTCCTGGTCTCCCCGCCGGAGACCTGGGAGGAGAACCGGGAGCTGTTGGACCCCATCACCGCGTCCTTCGAACCCGCCGCCTAGGTCCTGTCCGGAGTCCTGTGGCGTCCCGCCGGTACGGGCCCCTCCGGCCCGGGTTCCCGTTGTTGATCTCGGGGAAGTCGGGCTTAAGGTGTCCGTTTTTACCCCGGGTTCCCCGAGATCAACAACGGGGGCGGCCAGGTGAAGGGGGAACTCCGGACAGGACCGAGTGCTTCGGGCTCGGGAAGGCGTCTCCACCGTCCGATGCTTGTGGTCCTTGCTGCTTGGCGGACCCACCCCCGGTTCGCGGTGCCGGGGTGTGTGGGCCCGTTGCTGTCGTCTCAGCCCAGGAGCCCGATGGCGTAGGCGGTCAGGAGCATGCCGAGCACCGTGCATGCGTGCCGGGTGCTCTCCCAGCGGCGGGCGGACTCGGTCAGGGCACGGGAGCGCTGGAGGCGCCCTCTCGGGAAGAGTCTTTTCCGCTTCTGGGCCATGGGGGACGGGCCAGCGGGTGCGTTCGCCGGGGCGAGGGGGCTGCGGTGTCTGGTCTCGGGCGGGGGCGGGGCCGCGTTCTGCTCCTGGGGGGCGAGTTCGGTGTGCAGGCGGGCCAGCCAGGGCGGGAGTGCCCGGTCCTGGCTTTGGTCGTCGGCCGGGAGGCGCAGGTTGGTCGCTGGGCGGGGCCCAGCGGGCCGGGGGAGTTCGGCGTAGGGGCGGGCGCGGTTGAACCGTCGCCCCTTGGGGGCGTCCAGGACGGAGCGGATGCGCGGGTTGGGCTGGGTGGTGGGCCCGGTGGCCGTGGGGGCAGGGGCCTGGTCGGTGGTCATGGCACCGGTGGTTCCTTGCGTTCGATGTGAGCGGACGTGGGGAAGCGCGGGCGGCGGGGTCGTGGCCGCCCTCCGGTGGTGAGCGGGGTGGGGTGCTGCGGCCGCCCTGGTGTTCGGCGGGGCCCCCGGCGTGCGGTGCCGCCCCCTCGTTTCGCGGCACCGGACCCTCGGGCGGAACCCCTTCCGGGGCGGCCGCAGCGGTCTATTCGGTGGCGCCGGGTCAAGCGGTGAAGATGAAGGGTTCCAGGCCCCGGGGGACCTGTGCGGGGTCGACGGGCAGGTCCGCCCACACGCACAGGCCCAGGTTCAGGCTCGGGTGGGGCAGGACGGGGAAATAGCCCCACCGGCGGGCGAGGGAATCGATGAGCAGAAGGCCGCGCTGGCCTTCGGCCTCGGCCCAGTCGTGGGCGGTCCGGTCAGTGGGCACGGCGGGCCGGGCGCTGGTCCACCCGGAGTCGGTGACGTGCAATCGGAGGGTGTCGGGCCGGTGCAGGCACAGGCGGCGGACCACCTCCCCGCCCTCGGTGCCGGAGGCGGTGTAGGAAACCGCGTTGGCGAACAGCTCGGAGCAGCACAGCTCCACGCTGTCGACGGCGTCGTCGGGGAAGCCCTTCAGGTCGGTGCGCACGTGGGTGCGCACCCGCGAGGCCTGGGAGAGCGTGCCGGGGTAGATGCGCGGTTCCCACCGCACCGACCGGAAGGTGGGCGGGCGCGGCGTGCGGGACGAGGCGGACATGGAGCCTCCAGGAGTGAACGACCACGGGTCATGCGGTCACCTGTTGTGATCGGGCCCACACTGAAACACAATGCGTGCATGCATTGCAACACGCTTTGAGAAAATGCTTTGCGGGCACGCATTGCATACTCGACTTGTAGGAAACCCCTGGAGAGAGGCAGTCTTGGGCCATGGCCGCAGACGAGAACCCGACCATTGCGCAGTGGCAGCTCGCCCGCGCATTGACGGACCTGCGCGGACGCATCGCGCAGCGGCGACTTGCGAAGGACCTCGACATCGATGCGAGCACGCTGGTCCGTTGGGAGAAGGGAGAGACCGTCCCCCGCGAGCGCCAGCTGCGCAAGGTGCTGGCCTACTTCGGGGTTCCGGGGGACGAGGTCGAACGCCTGGTCGCCCTTCGAGCCGAGGCCGCCGCCCCTGTCTGGTGGCAGGAGAC
Organism: Nocardiopsis suaedae; assembly: GCF_027706745.1. Taxonomy (GTDB): domain Bacteria; phylum Actinomycetota; class Actinomycetes; order Streptosporangiales; family Streptosporangiaceae; genus Nocardiopsis_A; species Nocardiopsis_A suaedae. The sequence continues at coordinate 182,083 of NZ_JAQFWP010000003.1, forward strand.
CGAGGTCGCCAGGGCGTACGGCCAGTACATCGACTTGGAGAACTCGGCGTCGCAGATATCGACATACCAGGACCGTCTTGTGCCAGGGCTGCTCCAGACGGCCGACTACGCGCGTGCCATCCTCGCGGCCGGGCATCCTCGGGCGACCGACGACGAGATCGACGGCCTGCTGCAGGTGCGGATGAGGCGTCAGGATGACTGGGAGGAGGGCGGGGCGCTGCTGTGGGCGATCATCGACCAGGCGGCACTGGAGAAGCACATCGGTGGCTCCGCCGTCATGCACGCGCAGGTGCAGCACCTGATCTCCATGACGAAGCACCCGCGGATCGACCTACAGGTGCTGCCCAACTCGGCGGGGGCGCACGCCGCCCTTCAGACGGGGTCATTCGTGCTGTTGGAGCTTGAGATGCCGTCGATGCAGGTCATCTACATCGAATCGCATACCCGGAACCTCCTGCTGGACGACCAGAAGGAGGTCACCGCGCATTGTCGGCTCCTCGATCACCTGCGTGCGGCAGGGACCAACACGCCACAGACACGCGACCTTTTGAACGACCTGATGAAGCGGTACGAAGGGAGATCCTCATGAGTCAGGGGTACTGGAGAGAGTGGTTCACTTCGAGTTACAGCGGCTCGCACGGTGAATGCGTCGAGGTAGCCGACTCCCCCGGTGCCAGCGCCGTGCGCGACACCAAGCACCGTGAACTCGGCGCACTGCTCTTCAGATCCCCCGAGTGGCGCGCTTTCATCGACGCCGCCAAGCGGGACGCCTTCTAACCCCCCAGTGCCTCCCCATCACTCCGTCTCCGTCGCCGGTGCGGTCGTCCGCGAGGACGGCCGCATCCTGGCCATCCGCCGTGCCGACAACGGGCATTGGGAACCGCCGGGCGGCGTCCTGGAGCCCGACGAGGACTTCGGGGCCGGTGTCCGCCGCGAGATCCGCGAGGAGACCGGCCTCCACGTGCACCCGGGGGGACACCGCAGAACTCCGGACAGGACCTAGCGCACCAGGTGGGCGGCGTTCCCCTCCTCGCCGGGCGCCAGTTCCGGGCGCAGCACCAGGGCGTCGTCGTAGTCGCCGCCGTTCTGGGAGCGGAACGGGATCGGGTCGGTCCGCCAGGCCGCCAGGACGCGCTCGGCCAGGTGCTTGCCCGCGCGCTCGGCGTCCTCGGCCGAGGAGCGATCGGCGCTGTGCACGACCACCGGCGGCAGCACGTCCATGCCCGTGTACCAGAAGGTGCCGTGGTTGAGCGGGAAGAGGATGTCCTCGATGGCGCCGTTGACGCCGCGCGGCCCGATCGAGGTCTCCCGGGCGCCGACGGTGGTCACCGCGAGCGCGCGCCTGCCGGACAGCGGACCCTCGCCGTAGCGCAGGGCGCGCCCGGTGCCGGGGTCGTACACCCCGTACCCGAACCCCAGGGTGAGGACGCGGTCGAACCAGCCCTTGAGGATCGCCGGGACGCCGTACCACCACAGGGGGAACTGGACGACGACCGTGTCGGCCCACAGCAGCTTCTCCTGCTCGGCGACGATCTCCGGGGCGAGGGTCCCGTTCTCCCGGGCGTCCCTGGAGGCGGCGGGGACCCGCAGCCGGTCGGCGGGGTCGCGGCCGAAGTCGGCGGGCGTCACGACCGGGTTCCACTCCATCGCGTACAGGTCGGACTCCCGCACGGAGTGCCCCTCCTCGGCGAGGGCGCGCAGCGCGGTGTCCCGCAGCGCGCCGTTGAGGGAGCGGGCGTCGGGGTGGGCGAAGACCCAGAGGACGTTCATCGGAGCTCTCCTAGGCGTGTCTCGTAGCCGTGTCTTGTAGCCGTGTCCCGGGAACATGACGATCCTGCGGCCCGGGGGCGCACCCCGGCGAGTGGCCCGTCGGCCGACATGCGCAAGAATCGGGCCATGGACACGTTCGCTCCCGACACCCGGCACCGCGTCGCCCTGCTCGTCCGGGACGGGGCGCTGGCGATGGAGACCGGGATCGTCCACCGGATCTTCGGCGAGGCGCGCTCCGCCGACGGGGCCCCGCTGTACTCCGTCGTCACCTGCGCCGTGCGCCCCGGTGCGGTCCGCACCGACGCCGACTTCACGTTCAACGTCGACCACGGGCCCGAGGCCCTGGCCGAGGCCGACACCGTCGTGGTGCCCGCCTCCGACGTCGACTACGAACCGCGCGGCGGCCCGCTGGAGGGGGAGCTGGCCGAGGCCTTCGCCCGCATCCCGTCCGGGACGCGGTACGCCTCGGTCTGCACCGGCTCGTTCGTGCTCGCCGCCGCCGGGTTGCTCGACGGGCGGCGGGCCACCACGCACTGGCGGTCGGCGGGGCTGCTGGCGCGGCTCTACCCGGCCGTGCACGTCGAACCGGACGTGCTCTACACCGATGAGGGCGACGTGCTCACCGCCGCGGGAGTGGCCGCCGGGATCGACCTCTGCCTGCACATGGTCCGACAGGACCACGGGGCCGCGGTCGCGGCCGAGGTCGCCCGCCGCACGGTCGTTCCGCCGCACCGCGACGGCGGGCAGGCCCAGTACATCGAGCGGCCGGTGCCGCGCCCCGCTGAGGGCGGGGCCACGGCGGCGGCGCGGGCCTGGGCGGAGGCCGACCTGGCCCGTCCCATGCGGCTGGCCGCGATGGCCGAGCGGGCGTCGATGAGCGTGCGCACCTTCACCCGGCGCTTCCGGGAGGAGACCGGCGAGTCGCCCGCGCGCTGGCTGCACCGGCAGCGCCTGGCCTACGCACGCGAGCTGCTGGAGCGGACGGACCTGCCGGTCGACCGGGTGGCCGAGAAGGCGGGACTGGGCACGGCGGCGTCGCTGCGCGCGCACATGAAGGCCGACGCGGGGGTGTCGCCCACCGGGTACCGCCGGACCTTCCGCGGGACTACCCCGCCCCGGTGAGGCGGTACAGCGCCGCCACGAGCGCCTCGGTGCCCGGCAGCCCGTCCGGGTCGATCAGCTCCTGGAGGATGATCCCCGAGAACAGCGCGTAGGCGGCGGCGCCCAGCGCGCGGCCCTGGGGGGTGTCCTGGGCGCCGGGGTCGAGCAGCGCCGCGAATTCGCGGTGGGCCTCCTGGTAGGCCTCGCCCAGCGCCGTCCGCAGGTCGGGGGAGAACTGCGCCTCGGCGTAGGCCTGGACGCTCGCGAGCAGCAGGTCGCGGTCCCCGGGCAGGCGCATGCGCGCCCGCATCCGCTCCAGCAGGGCGGCCAGCCGCGTCCGCGGGTCCGGCGCCTCGACCGACTCCAGCGCCTCGGCGAGGGTGTCGCCCCACTCGCTGGTCGCCGCGATGACCGCGGCGTTCATCAGCGCGTCCTTCGATCCGTAGTGGTAGCCGATGGAGGCCAGGTGCGCGCCGGAGGCGGCGGCGATGTCGCGCGCCGTGGTGTGCGCGTACCCCTTCTCCACCAGGCACTTCTTGGCGCCTTCGAGCAGGTCGTCGCGGTGGTTCATGGCGGCATCCTACCGCGCCTCTTGGACGTACGTACATATTGACGGGTGTCTTTGACGTACGTACGATCCGATGCATGGCGACGTCACCCACACCACCGACACCCACCCCGCCGACGACCGAACCCGAAGCGCCCCGCGCCGGTGCCCGCGCCTGGGCCGGGCTGGCCGTCCTGCTGCTTCCGGCACTGCTCGTCTCGATGGACATCTCGGTCCTGTTCGTGGCGGCGCCCGCGCTGGCCGCCGCCTTCGACCCCACCGCCGCCCAATGGGTGTGGATGATGGACGTCTACGGCTTCGTCATGGCGTCCCTGCTCATCGCCATGGGCGGGCTGGGCGACCGGATCGGCCGCAGGCGCCTGCTGCTGGCCGGGGGAGCCGCCTTCGGCGCGGCCTCGGCGCTGGTGGCCCTCGCCCCCACCGCCGAGCTGCTCATCGCCGGGCGCGTGCTGCTGGGCGTCGGCGCGGCGACGCTCGCCCCCTCCACGCTGGCCCTGATCCGCGGGCTCTTCGCGCACCCCGGACAGCGCCGCGCGGCGGTGGGCGCCTGGACGGCCGCCTTCAGCGGCGGCGCGGTGGCCGGGCCGGTCATCGGCGGCCTGCTGCTGGAGCACTTCTGGTGGGGCTCGGTCTTCCTGATCAACGTGCCCGTCATGGCGGTGCTGCTGATCGCGGCGCCGCTCCTGGGCCCCGAGTCCCGGGCGCCCGAGGGCGGGTCCTTCGACCTGCCGGGGGCGCTGCTGTGCCTGGCGGCACTGCTGGGCGCCGTCTTCGCGGTCAAGCACGCCGCCGAGCACGGCCCGGACGCGGCCGCGGTGCTCGCCCTGGCCGGCGGCCTGGCCTGCGGGGCGCTGTTCGTGCTCCGCCAGCGGCGGGCCGCGCACCCGCTGATCGACCTCGGCCTGTTCGGCAACCCCGCGTTCAGCGCCGCCGTCGCCGCCAACGGGTCGGTGTCCCTGGCCGCGGCCGGGATGGGGTTCCTCGCCTTCACCTACCTGCAGGTGGTGCAGGGTCTGAGCCCGTTCGCGGCGGCCCTGTGGGCGCTGCCCACCTTCCTCGGCACGGTCGCCGGGGTCGCGGCCGCGGGGGCGGCCACCGCCCGGGTCTCCCGCGGGACGGTGATCGCCACGGGCCTGGCCGTCAGCGCGCTCGGGTTCGCCGGGATCGGGACGGTGGGGCCCACCTCGCCGGTGCCGCTGTTCATCGGCTCCTACATCGTGGTCACCCTGGGCGCCGGGATGACGGCCGCCCTGGCCAACGACCTGGTCCTGGGCTCGGCTCCGCGCGAGCGCGCGGGGGCGGCGTCCGGGGTGTCGGAGACCGCCGTCGAACTGGGCAACGCGCTGGGGATCGCGGTCCTGGGCACCATCGCCGCCGCGGTGTACCGGGAGACCATGCGCGGCGAGGCCTCGGCGGCCGCGGACGGGGCGGCCGGTCAGACGGTCGCCGCGGCCGCCGAGCAGGCGGCGGGAATGGGCGAGGCCGGCAGGGGCCTACTCGACACCGCCTTCGCGGCGTTCACCGAGGGAATGAACGCCGCGGCCCTGACGGGGGCGGGCGTGATGGCGGCGGTTGCGGTGTTCGCGGCCCTCGCCCTGCGGGGGAGGTGAGGCGCTTGCTCCTCAGGTAGCAATCCGGTTGGGCACCCGCGCACGATGTGCCCGGGCCCCCTGCTCCGCGAGGCTCGTCACGGCAACCGACGACCGGAGCGGAGCAGGAGAGAAGCGATGCCCCCCGTACCGACCCCCCGTACCCGCCCGGCGGCGAAGGGCCTGGCCGCCCTCGCCGCCGCGGCCCTTCTCGCGGCCGGGCCCGCCCCCACCGCCGCCGCCGCCGCCCCCGCCGGCACTGCCGTGGCCGCCACGACCGCCGCCCCCGAGCTCACCGCCGACGACGTCGACGCCTGGCTCGACGACGTGGTGCCGGAGTCGCTGGGCGAGGCCGGGATCCCCGGCGCGGCGGTCAGCGTCGTCGCCGACGGCGAACTCCTCACCGCCCGCGGCTACGGCGACGCCCGCACCGGGGCCGACGGCGGCCGGGCGGTCCCGGTCGACCCCGAGGAGACGCTCTTCCGGCCGGGGTCGGTCTCCAAGCTGTTCACCGCGACCGCCGTGATGCGGCTGGTCGAGGAGGGAGAGGCGGACCTGGACGCCGACGTTCGGGAGTACCTGGACTTCGACCTGCCCACCCGGTTCGACGAACCGGTCACCCTGCGCCACCTGCTCTCGCACACCGCCGGCTTCGAGGACCGGTTCGCCGGGATGATGCTCCCCGAGGGCCGGGAGCCCGACCTGCGCGCCTACCTGTCCACCGACCCTCCCGAGCAGGTCTATGAGCCCGGCACGGTGCCCTCCTACTCCAACTACGGCAACGCCCTGGCCGGCTACGTCGTGGAGAACGTCAGCGGCACCGCCTTCGAGGACTACGTCGCCGAGGAGGTCCTGGAACCGCTGGGCATGGACTCCTCCACCTTCGCGCAGCCCCTCCCGGGCGCGCTCGAAGAGCGCATGGCGGGCGGATACGCCGACGCATCGGCTCCGGCGGAGCCCTTCGAGACGATCGCCGACGTGCCCGCGGGCGGGATGACCACCTCGGCGACCGACATGGCGCGGTTCATGCTCGCGCAGCTGGACGCGCTGGAGCCGGGCCGCAACGTTCTGGAGCCGCGGACGCTGGAGCTCATGCAGGCTCCGGCGCTGGACGAGGCGTCTCTGGGCACCCTGGCCGAAGGGCCGCGCATGTCCCTGGGCTTCTTCGAGGAGGACCGCAACGGCCGCCGCGTCCTCGGGCACGGCGGCGACACCGCCGTCTTCCATTCGCACCTGACGCTCTACCCCGACGACGGCGTGGGCCTCTTCATCGCCCTCAACGGCGGGGACGCCCTCACCTCCATGGAGGTGCGCGACGCGGTCCGGTCCGGCTTCGCCGACCGCTATCTCCCGGCCGAGGACGCGCAGGAGGCCTCCGTCGAGCCGACCGCCGCCGAGCACGCACAGATGGCGGCGGGTACCTATGAGACGTCGCAGGTCCCGCACAGCACCTTCATGAACGCCATGAGCCCGCTGGGCGCGCAGACCCGCATCACCGCCCGGGAGGACGGTACCGTCCTGCTCACCCCGAGCCCGGACACCATGACCCCCGTGGCCTATGAGGAGGTCGCCCCGTGGGTGTGGCAGGAGGTCGACGGGCAGCGCAGGATCGCCATGCGCGTAGAGGACGGCCGTGTGCGGGCGATCGGCTACAACAGCGCCTTCACCCTGCTGCCGGTCGCGGCCCACCGGGACTCCGCGCTCACGCTTCCGGTGCTGGCGGCCTCGGCGGCCGTCCTCCTCGCCGCCGCGGTGTCCTGGCCGGTCGGCGCGGTGCTGCGGCGCCGCTCCGGGCGGCCCTCCCGGGCCCGTGCCGGGCGCCCGGCACGGGTGGCGACCCGGGTGGGCACCGTGGGCGCGCTGGTCGCCCTCGGTGGCTGGACGGCGGCTTTCCTGCAGGTCATGGCGTTCGCTCCGATGGCGCAGGACACGCTGAAGGCGGTCCTTGCGGCGCAGCTCATCGGCGTCGCGGGCATCGTCCCCGCGGCGGTCGTCGTCGTCGACGACGTCCGCCACAGAGCCGGGTGGAGGCGGTACCTGGGCAGCGCCCTCGTGCTGCTCGCCCTGGCCGGGACCGCCTTCTTCGCGGCCGCCCACAGCATGCTCTCCTTCGACCTGACCTACTGACAGGACTCGGACGACGACACGGCATGATGCCCCCCGTGACCGAAGCGCCCCCCGCTCCCCGCCCCCGCGCCTTCGTCCTCGCGGACGACGGGCTCGACCGCCTCGGGCTGCGGACGTCCTTCTCCCGTGACTGCGCCCTGGCCGTCGCGATGGCGGCCGTCTCCACCGGACTGCTCTGGGTCTTCTCCGGCGTGCTGGAGAGCCGGGAGGGCGTCCGCCTCCCCCCGTCGGCCACGGCCCTGCTCGCGCTCCTGGTGTACGGCCAGTCCCTCATGCTGTGCCTGCGGCGCATGCGCCCGGTCCTGTGCGTGGGCGTGGTGGCGTTCACGCACGTGGGGGTCATGGCCCTGATGCCCCCGCACGTGACCGCCCAGGGGCTCGCCCCGTTCATCGCCGCCTATACCTGCGGCGCCCACCTCCCCGCCCGCCGTGCGGTCAGGGTCGTCGCCACCGTGACCGCGGCCACGGCACTGGCCGGGACCCTTGTCGCGGGGCGCCTCCTGGAGGCGCTGATCGGGGACCGGGCCGTCCCCGTCGCCTTCCCCAGGACCGCGGAGGGCCTCCCGGTCCTGGCGGCCGGCCTGCTCGCCGTGGCCGTCGCCATGTACGGGGCATCGGCGTTCGTCGGCTACGTCGTGGCGATCCGCCGCGACTACACCGAGCTGGTCCGCGTCCGGGCGGCCGAGGCGGTCCAGCGGCAGGAGGAGAAGGCGGCGAACGCGGTCATGGCCGAACGCGCGCGCATGGCCAGGGAACTGCACGACATCGCCGCCCACCACCTGTCGGGGATGGTGGTGCAGGCCGGTGCGGCCGAACGCCTGGTGGGCCGCGACGACCAGGCGGCGCGGGAGGCGGTCTCCTGGATCCGGACGCAGGGCAAGGAGACGCTGGACGGCCTGCGCCTGGCCGTGGGTGCGCTGCGCGATCCGGGGGAGGAGGCGCCGTCGGAGGCGGGGGCGCCCGTTCCCGGGGCGGACGCCGTCGAGCGGCTCGTCCGGGCCGAGCGCGCCCTGGGGGCACGGGTCGGCTTCGCCGTCGAGGGCGAACGCCGCGAACTGCCTCCGGTCGCCGATGTGACCGTCTACCGGGTGGCTCAGGAGGCGCTCGCCAACGCGCGGGACCACGCGCCCGGCGCGCGTGTGGACGTCCTGCTGCACTACACCGGGGCACGGGTCGTGGTCCAGGTGGAGAACGCCGAGCCGGAGCCGCGCGGCCGGTGCCGGGGCCCTGGAGGGCCGCAGGGCGCACCGCGAGGGCTGGGACTGATCGGAATGAGGGAGCGGGCGCAGGTGGTCGGGGGCGTGCTGGAGGCCGGTCCGCCGCCGGGCGGCGGCTGGCGCGTGCGGTTGGAGGTGCCGCGGTGATCAGGGTGCTGCTGGTGGACGATCAGAAGGTGGTCCGGGCCGGGTTCCGTGTGATCCTGGACCTGGCCGAGGGCATCGAGGTGGTCGGCGAGTGCGGCGACGGTCCGGAGGCCGTCCGGCAGGCCGCGCTGCTTCGGCCGGACGTGGTCTGCATGGACGTGCGCATGCCGGGCGGGGACGGCCTGGCGGCCACCCGCGAGATCCTCGCCGCCGCTCCGGAGGATCCCCCCGAGGTCCTCATCGTCACCACATTCGACCTGGACGAGTACGTCTTCGGCGCGCTGGAGGCGGGCGCCGCCGGTTTCGTCCTCAAGGACACCGACCCCGACGACCTGGTCGAGGCGGTGCGCGGACTGGCCGACGGCTACGGCCTGGTGGACCAGGCGGTCACCCGCCGGGTGATGGCCGAGTTCGCCCGCCGCCGCGCCCCCGCGTCCCCGGAGGCGGGGGCGGCGGCCCTGCTCACCGTGCGCGAGACCGAGATCGTGCGCCTGCTCGCCCAGGGCATGTCCAACGCCGAGATCGGCGGGGAGCTGTTCATCGAGACCACCACGGTCAAGTCGCACCTGGGCCGGGCCATGTCCAAGATCGGTACCCGGGACCGGGTGCAGACGGTGGTCTGGGCCTACAAGAACGGGGTGGCACGGTGACGCCGCCGGAGGCCGCGCCGTTCCACCCTCCGATCCCGGACCGACGTCCCTGGACCGCCGGGACGGCGCGGCGTTCGCTGGAGTGGACGGACACAGCCGCGAAGGGGGCGCCATGACCGTTCTGGTGGGCTACTCGACGGAGCACGGGTCCACCCGGGAGATCGCGCAGCGGATCGGATCGGTGCTGGGGAAGGCCGGGATCGGTGCCGAGGTGCTCTCGCTCGCGGCCGTCGACGGCGTGGGCGGATACGACGCATTCGTGGTCGGCAGCGCAGTGCACGGCCAGAAGTGGCTGGACCCGGCCCGGGACTTCGTCCGCCGCACCATCGCCGATCCCGGCTCACGGCCCGTGTGGCTCTTCAGCGTGGGCACGCCGACCGCCCTGGGCAAGCCGTGGCGGAGACTGATGAGCTCTGAGCTTCCCGCGATCGAGGCGGACCTCGCGGTGCCGTTCCCTGCTCGCGGGCACCGGCTGTTCTCCGGGGTGATCAGGCCCGATCACCTGCCCCGGGGCGGACGGTGGCTCTTCCGGCTGCTGGGCGGCAGGTACGGCGACCACCGCGACTGGGCGGCGATCGACGAGTGGGCCGGAAGCATCGCGGAGGCGCTGGCGCGCCGCTGACCCCGGTGCGGGCGGAGCCCAGGAGGCCCCGCCCTCCCGGACTCCTACTTCAGCAGCTGGCGGGCCATCACCATGCGCTGGATCTGGTTGGTGCCCTCGTAGATCTGGGTGATCTTCGCGTCCCGCATCATGCGCTCGACCGGGAAGTCCTTCACGTACCCGGCGCCGCCCAGGAGCTGGACGGCGTCGGTGGTGATCTCCATGGCCGCGTCGGAGGCCTGGCACTTGGCCGCCGCGCCGAAGAACGACAGGTCGGCGTCGCCCCGCTCGGACTTGGCCGCGGCCGCGTAGACCATCTGGCGGGCGCTCTCCAGCTTCATCGCCATGTCGGCCAGCATGAACTGCACGCCCTGGAACTCGGCGACGGCCTTGCCGAACTGCTTGCGCTCCTTGACGTAGGCCACGGCGGCGTCCAGCGCCCCCTGGGCGATGCCGACGGCCTGGGCGCCGATGGTCACCCGGGTGTGGTCCAGGGTGCGCAGGGCGATCTTGAGGCCCTCGCCGACCCCGCTCGCGCGGCGCTCGTCGGGGATGCGCACGTCGTCGAAGAACAGCTCGCGCGTGGGCGAGCCCTTGATGCCGAGCTTGCGCTCGGGCTCGCCCAGGCTGAACCCGGCGTCGTCCTCGTGCAGCACGAACGCGGTGACATTGCTGCCGCGCTTGCCCTCGGGGTCGGTCACCGCCATGACCGTGTAGTACTTGCTCACGCCGGCGTTGGTGATCCAGGACTTCTGGCCGTTGACCACCCAGGAGTCGCCGTCCCGCACCGCCTGGGTGCGCATGCTCGCGGTGTCGGACCCGGCCTCGCGCTCGGACAGGCCGTAGGAGAACATCGCCTCCCCGCGCGCCACCTCCGGCAGGTAGCGTCTCTTGACCTCCTCCGAGGCGCCCAGGATGAGCGGCATGGTGCCGAGCTTGTTCACCGCCGGGATGAGCGAGGAGGAGCCGCAGGCGCGCGCGACCTCCTCGATCACGATGCACGTGGCCAGCGCGTCGGCGCCCACGCCCTCGTACTCCTCGGCGATGTGCGGGGCGTGGAAGTCGGTCGCGCGCAGCGCGTCGTAGGCCTCCTGGGGAAAGGCGCTGTTCTCGTCGGCCGCGGCGGCGTACGGCGCGATCTTGTCCTCGGCGACCGCGCGCACCGCGGCGCGCAGCTCCTCGTGCTCCTCGGCGGTGGTGAACAGATCGAAGCTCATCGGCCCTCCTGGCGGTGTGCGCGGCGTGTGTGGCACTGAGTGCCCGATACTGGCATCACGTGACAGCGTACGTTATCGGTGAGGGGACGCGAGGAGGGGCATGACCGGCAGAGCGGATGGCAGGGCGGATGAGAGGCACGCGGTGGTCGCGGCCGCGGTGCGGCTGTTCGAGCGCCGCGGCTACGACGCCACGACCATGGGGGACGTCGCCGAGGAGGCGGGGCTGAGCCGCCGCAGCCTCTTCCGGCGCTTCGGCACCAAGGAGGACATCCTCTTCGCCGAGCACGAGGACCTGCACGAGACGGTGCGGCGCTTCCTGGACGCCGCACCCGGCGACGACCCGGTCGCGACGGTCACCGCCGCCGCCCGCATGGTCTTCCAGGGGTACGCGGCCGCGCCGGACACCTCCGTGCGCCGGTTCCGCCTCGTGCGGGCCGTGCCGCGGCTGCGCGACCGGGAGATCGCCATGACCGCGCGCTACCAGTCGGCGTTCCGCCGCTACCTGGCGGGCGGCGAGCGCGACACCGAGCGCGCGCTCGCGGCCGAGGCGGTGGCGGCCTCGGTGATCGCCGCGCACAACCACGTGCTGCGGTCGTGGCTGCGCGAACCGGACCGGCCGGTGCCCTGGGACCGGTTCGACCGCGCGATGGCGTTCGTCACCGAAGGGCTGGGCGACGTGCTGCGCGGGTCCCCCGGTGCGGGCGGCGTAGGCGGCTCGGGCGGCGAGGTCGTGGTCGCGGTCTACCCGCCCGGAACCGATCCCGACGAGGTCGCCCGCCGGGTGCGCCGGGCACTGGATCCGGGTGACCCTTCCGCTGCGATAGATTCGCGTGGGCGTATCTGACCAGCGAAGAGGAAGGCGGGCGCGGTGACGGGGACAGAGGTGCTGGCCGAGGCGGGCCGCCGCAGGACGTTCGCGGTGATCTCGCATCCGGACGCCGGCAAGTCGACCCTCACCGAGGCGCTGGCCCTGCACGCGGCGGCGATCACCTCGGCCGGGGCGGTGCACGGCAAGGGCGACCGGCGCGGGGTCACCTCGGACTGGATGGACATGGAGCAGGCCCGCGGGATCTCGATCACTTCGGCGGCGCTGCGCATCGACTACGACGGCCGGGTGCTGAACCTGCTGGACACCCCCGGCCACGCCGACTTCTCCGAGGACACCTACCGGGTGCTCTCGGCCGTGGACGCGGCGATCATGCTGCTGGACTCGGCCAAGGGCCTGGAGGCCCAGACGCTCAAGCTGTTCGAGGTGTGCCGGGCGCGCCGGGTCCCGGTGATCACGTTCGTGAACAAGTGGGACCGGCCCGGCCGTGAGCCCTTGGAGCTGCTGGACGAGATCGAGCAGCGCATCGGGCTGCGCCCCACCCCGGTGAACTGGCCGGTGGGCATCGCCGGGGACTTCCGCGGCGTGGTGGAGCTGGGCACGGGCGGCCAGGGGCGGGAGTACGTGAAGTACCACCGCACCCCCGGCGGGGCCACCAAGGCCGAGGAAGAGCGTATGGACGCCGAGGCCGCCGCCGAGGCCGAGGGCCGGGCCTGGGAGCAGGCCCAGGAGGAGATCGAGCTGCTCGGCGAGATCGGCGCGCAGTACGACGAGGCCTCGTTCCTGGCGGGGGAGTCCTCCCCGGTGCTGTTCGGGGCGGCGCTGCCCAACTTCGGGGTCGGCGGGCTGCTGGACACGCTGGTGGACCTGGCGCCCGCGCCCGGGTCCAAGGCCGACGAGAAGGGCGCCGAGCGGCCGGTGGAGGCGCCCTTCTCCGGGCAGGTGTTCAAGATGCAGGCCGGGATGGACAAGGCCCACCGGGACCGGATGGCGTTCGTGCGCGTCTCCTCGGGCCGGTTCGAGCGCGGCATGGTGCTCACCCACGCGGCCACCGGCCGCCCGTTCGCCACCAAGTACACCCAGCAGGTGTTCGGCTCGGAGCGCACCACGGTGGAGACCGCCTTCCCGGGGGATGTGATCGCGCTGGTCAACGCCGCCGCGCTGAGCGTGGGCGACACGCTGTACGAGGGGCCCAAGGTGGTCTACCCGCCGATCCCCAGCTTCGCGCCCGAGCACTTCGCGGTGGCCCGGGCCAAGGACGCGGGCCGCTACAAGCAGTTCCAGCGCGGCATCGCCCAGCTGGACGCCGAGGGCGTGGTGCAGGTGCTGTCCTCCGACGTGCGCGGGGAGCAGGCGCCGGTGCTGGCGGCGGTGGGGCCGCTGCAGTTCGAGGTGGTGCAGCACCGCATGGCCGAGGAGTTCAAGGCGCCCATCGAGCTGGCGAACCTGGACTACACGCTGGCGCGGCGCACTACGGCGGCCGATGCCGAGAAGCTGCACGCGCTGTCGGGGTGCGAGGTGCTGCGGCGGCGCTCGGACGGCGAGCTGTTGGTGCTGGTGCACAACAAGTGGCGGCTGCGGGTGATCGAGCGCGAGCACCCGGGACTGGTGATGGAGCCGCTCCTCGCCGGAGGCGTCGACACCGGCGAATGACGCCGGTGTGAAGGGAGACGAATGGCGTACGGAATCATCACGATTCCGAACGGCCATCGTCGAATGCGCCGGTCGTGGGAAGTTTCACAGGGGGGCCGGGTCGGGTGCGGCGCCGTTCGGGGAACACCCCTGTTCCCGGGCGGTGACGGGGTCGAGGCTCTGCGTCCGTGAAAAACCGTGTTTTTTGACGTGTGCGCGAAGTCGCAGAGCTCTTCTCGTGTGTCTCAGGTCACCTGTTCGTTAATGCGTGAGAATTGTATGATTTTACTTCACTGGAGTTTAATAAAACCGCACAAAGTCAGTACCCCACGCGCGTGGGCCGGTACCCCGGCACACGCCCCCGCACCCCGCCTGGAAGGCTTGAAAGGTTGGCTCGGGCATGAGTGAAGACGGCAAAGGGCGCACGGTGGAGCTGCGGTACGACGGCGGGGACCAGACCTTCCCGCTGCTGGCCGGCACCGAGGGCGAACGGGCCATCGACGTCAAGGCGCTGCTCTCGGGCACCGGGATGACGACGCTCGACCCCGGTTTCGGCAACACCGCCTCCTGTCGCTCGGAGATCACCTACATCGACGGCGCCGCGGGCATCCTCCGCTACCGCGGCTACCCCATCCAGGACCTGGCCCAGCACAGCTCGTTCCTGGAGGTCGCCTACCTGGTGATCCGCGGCGCGCTGCCCTCCGCCGGGGAGCTGAAGGACTTCGCCGACCAGCTGCGGACGAACGCCCCGGTCCCCGACGAGATGCGCACGCTGCTCGACGCGCTGCCCCGCAACGGGCACCCCATGACCCTGCTCGCGGCGGCGGTCAACACGCTGGCGGCCTACTACGACGACAGCGCCGACCCCACCGACGACGACCAGGTCGAGACCGCCACGATCCGGCTGTTGGCCAAGCTGCCGACGATCGCGGCCCACATCCACCGGCGCACCTCCGGCTCCGAGCCCATCGACCCGGACCCGGCGCGCGACTATGTCGAGAACTTCCTGGCCATGCTCTTCGGCCAGGGCACCGGGGACACCGAGCTGGACGCCCTGTACACCAGGGCGCTCGACCTCCTCCTGCTGCTCCACGCCGACCACGAGCTCAACTGCTCCACCGCCACCGTGCGCGTGGTGGGCTCCTCCGACGCCGACATCTACGGCTCGGTCTCGGCCGGCGTCAACGCCCTGTTCGGCCCGCTGCACGGCGGCGCCAACCAGGCGGTCCTGGAGATGCTCGAGGAGATCCGGGGCATGGGCGGCGATGTCGACGCCTTCCTGGAGAAGGTCAAGGCCAAGGAGACCCGGCTCATGGGCTTCGGGCACCGGGTCTACAAGAACTTCGACCCGCGCAGCCGGGAGATCAAGGGCCTGGCCGCCGACATCCTGGCCCGCCAGGAGCGCCCCGACGAGCTCTTCCAGCTCGCCCTGGAGCTGGAGCGCAAGGCGCTGGCCGACCCCTACTTCACCGAGCGCAAGCTCTACCCCAACGTCGACTTCTACAGCGGCGTCATCTACCGGGCGATGGGCTTCCCGACCAACATGTTCACCGTCCTGTTCGCCATCGGCCGGCTTCCCGGCTGGATCGCGCACTGGCGGGAGCAGCGCAAGGACCCGGCCACGCGCATCGCGCGGCCGCGGCAGCTCTACGTCGGCCCCACGGAGCGCCCCTACCCGGCGCAGGGGTGAGGCGTCCGCTCCCCGCGGCGGGCCCGGGACGGCCGGGCCCGCCTCTTTCGTCCCCGCTGCAGTCACTTTGCGTGAAAATTGCCCTCCGGGCGGTAATGCTCCCTGGCGGGGCGGGGAATGCCGAGGGCATGCTCGACTACATGACCCGGCACTGGTGGGTGCTGACCGTGCGCGGCGCGCTGGCCGTCCTGTTCGGCGTGCTCGCGGTGTTCTGGCCCGGCATCACCGCGGTGGCGCTGGCCGTCCTGTTCGGCGCCTACGCGCTGGTGGACGGGGTCCTCGCCGGGGTGCTCGCCTTCCGCACCTCCGGGAGCGACCGCACCCCGCTGGTGGTGGAGGCCGTCCTGGGAGTGCTGATCGGCGTGGTGGCGCTGATCTGGCCGCTGGCCACGGTCATCGTGCTCACCATCCTCATCGGCGCATGGGCGGTGTTCACCGGCGTCGTCGAGATCGTCACGGCCGTGCGCCTGCGCAAGGAGATCTCCGGCGAGTGGCTCTACATCCTCGGCGGCGCGCTGTCGGTCTGCTTCGGCCTGCTGATCTGGTTCTGGCCGCTGCAGGGCGCCGTGGCCATCGCGCTGATCATCGGCGTCTACGCCATCCTGTTCGGCGTCGTGTTCATCGTGCTCTCGCTGCGGCTGCGCTCCATGGCCTCGGCCTGACCCCTCCTCCCCGGGGAGTACGCCGGGTGTCGACCCGGGGTGCATGACCGGGCCGCCTCCGAGCGGGCAGGATGCACCCATGAGGACCCACCTGCCCCGGCTCGAGGGGTGGCGGCTGGACGCCGCGCTCGCCCTGTTCACCGGGGCCGTGCTGCTCGTCTCCGAGCCCCTGTTCGCCGCCGAGCGCGGCATACCCGTATCGGTGCCCGCGCTGGTGCTGCTGGGCGCCGGCGCGGCGTCCCTGGCCGCCGTCAGCCGCCTGCCCTACCTCACCGCCGTCCTCGCCCCCGCCGCCATGGTGCTGTACTACATGGTCAGCGCCTCCGACGGGTGGATGGCCTGGATGCTGCTGCTCGTCACCGTCGTCCGGCTGGCGGCGGTGGGCAACCGGGCCTGTGTGGCCACCTCCGTGCTCGTCGCCCTGGGCGCGGTCCTCATCGGCGAGGGCCTGTCCTTCGACCTGTGGCGCGCGCTCGCCGTCGTCGCCTGGCTCATCGTGATCTTCGCCGTGGGCG
This sequence comes from Nocardiopsis suaedae, assembly GCF_027706745.1. Classification (GTDB taxonomy): domain Bacteria; phylum Actinomycetota; class Actinomycetes; order Streptosporangiales; family Streptosporangiaceae; genus Nocardiopsis_A; species Nocardiopsis_A suaedae. The sequence goes on from NZ_JAQFWP010000003.1 coordinate 198,395, forward strand.
AGAGCGTCCGCAACCGCAACGCCTACCTGCGCGAGGTCGAGGAGCGCGCCGCCGAGGCCGAGCGCGGCCGCGAGGAGGAGGCCCGGCTCCGGGCCACCGAGGAGCGCCTGCGCATCGCCCGCGAGCTGCACGACGTGGTCGCCCACAACATCTCCCTGATCAACGTGCAGGCCGGGGCCGCCGCGCACCGCCGCGACCCCGAGGAGGCCTTCCGCGCGCTGGAGGCCATCCGCGGCGCGAGCAAGGAGACCCTGCGCGAGCTGCGCGCGACCCTGGGCGCCCTCCGGCAGGTCGACGAGGAGCACACCGGCGGGGCCCCGGCCGCGCCGGCGCCCACCCTGGACCGCCTGCCCGACCTGGTCGAGCACACCCGCGCCTCCGGCCTGGAGGTCGAGCTGGACACGTCCGGGCTGGACACCGCCGCGGCCGTGCCCGCCCCCACGGCCCTGGCCGTGTACCGGATCGTCCAGGAGGCGCTCACCAACGCCCTGCGGCACTCCGGGGCGCACAAGGTGCGCGTGCGCGTGGCCGACGACGGCGGCGCGATCGCGGTGGAGGTCGACGACGACGGCCGCGGCGGCGGGGAGGACCCGCACGAGGGCAACGGCCTGCGCGGCATGCGCGAGCGCGCCGCCGCGCTCGGCGGCGCGTTCAGCGCCGGGACCCGCCCCGGCGGGGGGTTCACGGTCGAGGCGAGGGTCCCGCACCGGCCCACGGGCCGATAATGGGACCGACGAACGACAGGGGGACGCCCATGATCAGGGTCGCCATCGCCGACGACCAGACCCTGGTGCGCGCCGGGTTCCGGTCCATGCTCGAAGGCGAGGACGACATCGAGGTGGTGGCCGAGGCCGGGGACGGCGCCGAGGCCGTCGCCCTGGCGGCGCGCGAGCGCCCCGACGTCGTCCTCATGGACATCCGCATGCCCGGCACCGACGGCCTGGAGGCCACCCGCCGGATCGCCGCCGACGAGCGGCTGGACGGCACCAAGGTCGTCATCCTCACCACCTTCGACCTGGACGAGTACGTCTACGGCGCGCTGAAGGCGGGCGCGTCGGGGTTCCTGGTCAAGGACACCGAGCCGATGGAGCTGATCCACGGCGTGCGGGTGGCCGCCCGCGGCGACGCGCTGCTGTCCCCCTCGGTGACCCGGCGGCTCATCTCCGAGTTCGCCGGGCGCATCAAGGAGCCCCCGCCCGCGCCCCGGCTGAACGGCCTCACCGAGCGCGAGCGCGAGGTGCTGGCCGCCGTCGCCGCCGGGCTGACCAACGAGGAGCTGGCCCGGCGCCTGGTGGTCAGCCCCGCCACCGCCAAGACCCATGTGAGCCGGGTGCTGGCCAAGCTCGGCGCCCGGGACCGCGCCCAACTCGTGGTGATCGCCTACGAGGCGGGCCTGGTGCGCCCCGGCTGGCTGTCCTGAGGCGGACCCGCTGGGCCCTTCCGCGGCCGCTCGGCGCCCACTAAAATGACTGACCAGTCAGTCACCGAAAGGGGGAGGCATGGCCGGACACGTCGACCGCGCCGAGCGCCGGTCCCGGATCCTGCGCGCGGCCGTCCGCGTCTTCGCCCGCGACGGGGTCGCCGCCAGCCGCGTCGAGGACGTGGCCGCCGAGGCGGGGGTCGCCAAGGGCAGTGTCTACCTGTACTTCTCCGGCCGCGACGCGCTGCTGGAGGCCGCCTTCGAGGCCTACGCCGAGCGCGCCCGGGAGGGCCTACGCGCCGCGCGCACCGGTCCGGGCGACCCGGTCGACCGCCTCGACGCCCTCATCGAAGACGCCCTGCGCCTCGCCGTCGACGACGGAGACCTCGTCCGGACCATGATGGAGATGCCCGCCTCCGGCCACCGGGGCGGGCCGGTCCCGCCCGGAGCGGCCGGGCTGTACGCCGAATACCGCCGGACCGTCGCCGGGCTGCTGGCCGAAGGGCGGAGCCTGGGCCGTGTGCGGCCCTGCGACGTCGACCGCGCCGCCACCGTCCTCGTCGGGGCGGTCGAAGGGTGCCTGATCCAGTGGATCGCCGACCCCCGGGTGCCGGTGCAGGACCTGGCCGGGACGATCACCGGGATGTGGTGGACGGGCCTGGCTGCGGAGGGCTCCCGATGAGGGCGGTCGCACGGGCGGCCGCCGCGGTCGGCGCCCGGCTGGTCGGGCCCGGGGCCACCGCCGCCGAATACGCCGTGGTCCTGGCCGCCGCCCTGGGAGGGGCGGCGGTCGCCGCCGCCGTCGCGGCCGCCGCCGGCACCGGGGCGGTGCCCTCGGCCGTGGTCGCCGTGGTCGCGGCCGACACGGTCGGCGGGGCCGCGGCCAACGCCACGCGCGCCGCCAAGCGCCACTGGCACCGGCCGGGCCGGACCGCCGTGCACCACCTGGCCTTCGTCGCCGCGCACGCGGTGCAGCCCGCCGCGCTCGCCGTGCTGGTCCCCGGCTTCGGCTGGGCCGCCGCGGCCGCCTCCTACGGTCTGGCCCTGGCCGGTGCGGCGGCCGTGCTCGCCGCACCGGGCCCCGTGCGGCGACCGGTGGCCTTCGGCGCCGTGTGCCTGGGGACGGTCGCCGCCGCCCCCCTCGCGGCCGGCGCCCTGGCATGGTTCGTTCCCGTGTTCCTGGTCAAGCTGCTCCCCGCGCACCTGCTCGGGGAGGCGGAGTCCTGACCCGGTCCGCCGCGCGCCAGGGTAAGCCCGCCCTCGCTGGCCGGACACGGCCGATGGTCCCGCTCTCCCTTGTCCCGCGGCGCACGGCTGCCCGAGACTCTATAGAAACGGGGGCACGGCGCATCCTAAGGGGATGGGGCGGACGGGACCATGAACCAGTGCACCGACCCCGCGTGCGGCGGAGCCGTCGAGGACGGGTTCTGCTCGGTCTGCGGCCTCGCGCCCGCGCCGACCCCCGCAGCCGCCCCCACGCCGTCACCGTCACCGTCACCGTCACCGGCGCCGACCCCGTCGCCCGCCGTGTCCCGCCCCTCCCCGCGCGGCCTCTCGGCCCCCTCGGGGCGGGTGAGCCGCCGCTCCGGCTCCAGCCGCCGCGGCATGCTCGGCCTGGGCATGGTCCTGGTGCCGCCGGTGCCCTACCGCGACCCGGCCACCGCCGTCATGGCCGACCCCGCCGTCGCGGAGAAGAACCGCTACTGCGGCGGCTGCGGCGAGAAGGTCGGCCGCTCCCGCAGCGGCCGCCCCGGCCGCACCGAGGGCTACTGCCCCTCCTGCGGCACCGAGTACTCCTTCGTCCCCAAGCTCCGCAAGGGCGACCTGGTCGCCGGGCAGTACGAGGTGCTGGGCTGCCTGGCCCACGGCGGCCTCGGCTGGATCTACCTCGCCCGCGACCACAACGTCAGCGACCGCTGGGTGGTGCTCAAAGGGCTGCTCAACAGCGGCGACGCCGAGGCGCACAAGACCGCCGCCGCCGAGCGCTCCTTCCTCGCCGAGGTCGAGCACCCCAACATCGTCAAGATCTACAACTTCGTGCAGCACCCCGACCCGCGCACCGGCGTGCCCGCCGGGCACATCGTCATGGAGTACGTCGGAGGCAAGTCCCTGCGCGACCTGATCGCCGAGCGGCGGCACGGCGGCGGCGCCTCCGGCCTGCCGGTGGCCCAGGTCGTCGCCTACGCCCTGGAGGTGCTGCGGGCGCTGGACTACCTGCACGGCAAGGGCCTGCTCTACTGCGACTTCAAACCCGACAACGTCATCCAGAGCGAGGAGCAGATCAAGCTCATCGACCTGGGCGGGGTGCGCCGTTCCGAGGACGCCCTCACCCCCGTCTACACCACCCCCGGCTACCGGGTGCCCGAGCGCGAGCTGCGCGAGCTCGGCCCCACGGTCAGCTCCGACCTGTACACGGTCGGGCGGACCATGGCGGTGCTGAGCTGCCGGTTCAGCTTCGGGAAGCGGTACCCGCACGCCCTGCCCGACCCGGCCGAGGCGCCGGTCCTCGCCGAGTACGAGTCCTACCGCCGGTTCCTGGAGCGGGCCACCCACGTCGAGCCCGACGCGCGCTTCCACGACGCCGCCGACATGTCCGAACAGCTCACCGGCGTGCTGCGGGAGGTGCTCTCCAAGGACCAGGGCGAGCCCCACCCCGGCCCCTCCGCCCTCTTCGGCCCCGAGCGGTTCCTCGCCCACGCCGCGGGCGCCGCGGCCGCGGCCGACCCCGATCTGCTGCTGCGCCGCCCCGACCCTGCCGAGACCGTCGCCGTGCTGCCCACGCCCCTGGTCGACCCCGGCGACCCGGCGGCCGGGCTCCTCGGCGGCCTGTCCGCGGTCCGCCCCGAGGAGCTCGCGGCGACCCTGCGGGCGGCCCCGTCCCCCAGCCCGGAGACCCGCCTGATGCTCGCCCGCGCCCTCGTCCTCGCCGGGCGCGGCGACGAGGCCGCGGCCGTCCTGGAGGAGTTCGAGTCCCAGATGCCGGGGGACTGGCGCACCTACTGGTACCTGGCCCTCAAAGCGCTGGGCGCCGCGGACGCCGACGACGCCCGGGAGCGCTTCGACGAGCTCTACGCCCACCTGCCCGGCGAGGCCGCGCCCAAGCTCGGCCTGGCCGCCGCCCTGGAGGCCGCCGGCCGCCCCGGGGAGGCCGAGGAGCGCCTGGAGGCCGTGTGGAGCACCGACCGGGCCTACGTCAGCGCCGCCTTCGCGCTGGCCCGCATCCGGCTGGGGCGCGGCGAGCGCGACGCGGCGGTGGAGGTCCTCGACAGCGTCCCCGAGCTGTCCAGCCTGCACGTGGCCGCGCAGACAGCGGCCGTCGGCGCCCAGGTCCGCGGACGCCCCGCCGACCTGTCCGCCGCCGACCTGGTGGCCGCCGGGGCGCGGCTGGAGCGGGCCGCCGGGCGGGGCGCGGCCACCCACCGGCTGCGCGCCCGGGTGCTGGAGGCGGCCCTCGAACGGCTGCTGGGCGGCGGCACGGCCCCGCCCGGGACGGAGCTGCTGGGCGCGCCCATGGACGAGCGGGGGCTGCGCGGCAACCTCGAGCGCACCTACCGGGCGCTGGCCCGCACCGCGCTCGACCCGGACCGGAGGCGGGACTTCGTCGACCGGGCCAACGCGCGCCGGGTGAGGACATGGACATGACGGGGGGTGGGCGGTGCTGACGACCTGTCCGGCCTGCGCCGATCCGATCGGCGGCGGCGACGACTACTGCGAGAACTGCGGGCTGCGCCTGACACCGGTGCCCAGCGGGGACGCCGGCGTCGGACGCGACCGCGTCGAGGCCGCGCTCGGCCCCCTCGCCGGGGTCAGCGACATCGGCCTGCGCCACCACCGCAACGAGGACGCCATGGCGCTGCTGACCCCCGGCGCCCGCTCGCCCGCGCTCGTCGGCGTGGTGTGCGACGGGGTCTCCTCCGCGCCGCGCTCCGACGACGCGGCCCTCGTCGCCGCCGAGACCGGGGCCGCCGAGACCGCCCGCGCGCTTCGCGAGGGCGCCCCCGCCAACGAGGCGGCGGCCACCGGGATGACGCGGGCCGCCGGGGCGGTGGCCGCGCTCGCCGACGCGGCCGGCTCCCCGGCCTGCACCTACGTGGCGGCGTGCATGCCCGAAGGGGGTGGGCCGGTCACCGTCGCCTGGATCGGCGACAGCCGCGCCTACTGGCTGCCCGGCGGCGGGGCGCCCGGCCCCGCGCGGCTGCTCACCCGGGACGACTCCTGGAGCGCGGCGATGGTCGAGGGCGGGGTCCTCAGCGAGGAGGAGGCCGAGAACTCCCTGTACGCGCACGCCATCACCGCCTGGCTGGGGGCCGACTCGGGAGAGGTGGAAGGGCACGTCGCCACCGTCGCCCTCGAGGGCCCCGGCGCCGTCGTGCTGTGCACCGACGGGCTGTGGAACTACGCCCCCGCCGCCGAGGACCTCGCCGCGCTCCTGCCGGGGGCCGAGCGGGACCCGGCGGCCGCGGCACGGAGGGCGGTGGAGGCGGCGCTGGAGGCGGGCGGGCGCGACAACGTGACCGTGGTGGTGATGTCCGTATGAGCACAGGATTCCGGGTCGATGTGGACCAGAACCCCTACCTGCCGCTGGGCGGCACCGAGGTGCACGCCGTCGTCACGGTCGCCTCACAGGGCGGCGCGGGCGGGACGGGCGGCGGACCCGCCGCCCCTGCCGCTCCCGCCGCCGAGGTCGTCATCGTCGACACCTCGGGGTCCATGTACGGGGAGAAGATCGTCGCCGCCAAGCGCGCGGCCCGCGCCGCCGTGGACACCCTCCGGGACGGGGTGTCCTTCGGCATCGTGAGCGGGACCGGGATCGCGCGCATGGTCTACCCGCCCGGCAAGGCGCTCGTGCCCGCCGACGACCGCACGCGCGCGGAGGCGCGCGCCGCCATCGGCGGCCTGGACGCCGACGGCGGCACCCGCATGGGCACCTGGCTCGCCCTGGCCTCGGAGCTGTTCGCCCCCTTCGAGGAGGGCGCCCTCAAGCACGCCATCCTCCTCACCGACGGGCAGAACAACGAGACCGCCGACCACTTCGAGGCCGAGCTGCGGCGGTGCACCGGCAGGTTCGTGTGCGACTGCCGCGGGGTGGGCACCGACTGGAAGGTCGAGGAGATGCGGCGGCTCGCCTCGGCCCTCCTGGGCGATGTCGGCATCATCCGCAGCCCCGACCGGATGGCCGAGGACTTCCGCCGCATGACCGCGCGGGCCATGGGCAAGTCCACCGCCGGCGTGGCGCTTCGGCTGTGGACCCCCAAGGCGGCCGAGGTGCGGTTCCTCAAACAGGTGGCGCCCACGGTGGAGGACCTGACCGGGCGCGGCGCCGCCAGCGGGCCGCAGAGCCGCGACTACCCCCTCGGCTCCTGGGGTCAGGAGACCCGCGAATACCACCTGTGCGTGCGCGTCCCCGCCGGGGAGCCGGGCCGCCAGATGCGCGCCGGCTGGGTCAAGCTCGTCGCCCCCGGCGCCGACGCGGCCGTGCTGGCCTCCGGCAACGTCCTCGCCGAATGGACCGAGGACGAGGCGCGCGCCACCGAGATCAACGCGCGGGTGGCGCACTACACCGGCCAGGCCGAGCTGTCCCGCGCCATCCAGGACGGGCTGCGCGCCCGCCGGGACGGCGACGCGGAGACCGCCACCGCGCGCCTGGGCCGGGCGGTGGCCCTCGCCCACGAGGGCGGCAACGAGGTCACCGCCGAGCTGCTGCGCCGGGTCGTCGACGTCGTCGACCCGTCCACCGGAACCGTCCACCTCCGCCCGGCCGTGGACAAGGCCGACGAGATGACCCTGGACACCTACTCGACCAGGACCGTCCGGACCCGCGGGCGCGGGGGCGGCGCCGCCCCCGGCACCGGCGGCGACTGAGCGAGGAAGGACCGCCCCATGGCCAGATGCCCCGCCGGGCACGACTCGGCGGCGCAGGACTACTGCGACGTGTGCGGTGTGCGCATCGGTGCCCCCACCGACGCGCGCGGACCCGGGCGGGCCCCCCAACCCTGCCCGAACTGCGCCACACCGCGCTCGGGCCGCTTCTGCGAGGAGTGCGGCCACGACTTCGCGCTCGGCGACACCACCCAGCCCGGCAGCCTGCGCACCTCCGGGCCCGGGCGCGGACGCCGCGCCGGCCCCGCCTCCGGCCCCTCGGCCCCCGCCTCCATGCCGGGGCTGTGGCGGGCCGTCGTCACCGCCGACCCCGCCGTCTACCAGGCCATGGCCGACCGGGGGATGCTCGACCCCGACGCGCTGGCCTTCCCCTTCCCCGCGCGGACCCAGGTGCGGCGGGTGCCCCTGAACAAGCCCGAGGTGCACATCGGCCGCCGGAGCCAGCGCCGGGGCATCCTGCCCGAGATCGACCTGGGCGGGCCGCCGGAGGACGTGGCGGTGTCGCACCGGCACGCCGTCCTGCTGGCCCGCCCCGGAGGCGCCTGGGTCATCGTCGACCTGGGGGCCACCAACGGCACGACCATCAACGGCACCGACGACCCCATCACCCCGCACCACGAGTACGAGGTCCGGGACGGGGACCGGGTGTACGTGGGCGCGTGGACCGTCATCACGCTCCAGAAAGGGTGATCGGGGATGCGCCTCACCGGGGTCCCGGTGCTCCGGCCCGCCACCACCCCGGGGCGGCTGCGCCGGGCGGCGGCCGCCGCCCTGGCCGCCGTCGGGCTGCTGTTCGCGGCGGCGGCGGTCGGCATGGCGCACGCCCGCGAGGGCTTCGCCGTGATCGGGCACGGCGCCGGGGCCAAGGTCGCGGCCTCCGGCGACCTGTACTACGCGCTGAGCGACATGGACGCCCAGACCGCCACCATGCTGCTGGTCTGGCAGCGCAGCGAAGAGGAGGCCGAGCGCGCGCGGGAGGCCTACGACGCGCGGCGCGATGACGCAGGGCGGGCGGTCGTCCAGGCCGCCCAGCTCGCCGAGGGGGACCGGGCCGAGGAGCGCAACGTCCGCGAGGTGGTGCGGGGCCTGGTGGCCTACCAGCGCCTCGTCACCGAGGCCCGGGTACTGGCCCAGCAGGACGGGGACCCCGACCCGCCCGAGGAGACCGTGCAGCTCTACCGCCAGGCCACCGACCTCATGCGGCTGGAGCTGCTCCCCAAGGCCTACAATCTCACCCTCGACAGCGGCGCCACCGTGCGCGCCACCTACGAGGACAAGCGCGCGTCGGTGCTGCTGTGGGCCGGGCTCACCGGCGCCGCGGGGCTGCTCGCCGTCGCCGCCCTGCTGTGGACCCACCACGAGGCGGCCGCGCGCTTCAGACGCGTCCTCAACCCCGCCGTCGCCGCCGCCGTGGCGGGGGCGGCGCTGCTCGCCGTCGCCGCCGGCGGGGTGCTGGTCCTCCAGGCCGAACGCATGCGCCAGGCCAAGGAGGAGGGCCTGGACCCCCTGCTCGCGCTGTCGCGGGTACGGGCCGTGTGCACGGGCATGAACGGCGACCAGAGCCGCTTCCTGCTGGACCGGGAGGGCGCCGACACCTATGAGCAGGTGTACCTGCAGAACGCGCGCTCCCTGCTGTACGTCCAGGGCGACGACCTCGCCGACTACTACGACGGCGTCGACCGGGCGGTCGGCGAGTACCCCAAGGGCGAGGGCATGCTCGGCATCCTCGGCCGGGAGGCCGCCGAACTCGCCGACCAGGGCCGCTCCGGCGAGGTCGACGACGTGCTGCTGGCCTACCGCGCCTTCACCCGGGCCGACTGGGAGCTGCGCCGCACCGCCTCCGACGACGGTCCCGGCGCCGCCGTCGAGGTGCGTGTGGGCGAGGTGCAGCGCGCCTACGAGGAGTTCGACGCGGCCGTCGTGGAGCTCAAGGACACGCACGGGGCCAACTACGAGCAGGCGGTCGAGGCGGGCGACCGCGGGTCCACCGGGTGGGGCTGGGGCCTGCCCGCGGCGGCCGCGGTCCTGGCGGTGCTGGTCGTCGCCGGGATCTACCCGCGCCTGGCGGAGTACCGGTGATGCGCGGTACCGGTGACAGCGATGGGGAGGCACCCATGACGAGGACGGCCGCACTCCTTCTCGCCCTCGCGGCGGCGCCCGCCGCCGCCGGGTGCTCGGCGGCCCTGGGCGGGCCGGTGTCGGTCACCGACGCCGACACCCTGGTGATCGGGGTCAAGCCGGACCAGCCCGGCCTGGGGCTGCGCACCGGCGAGGGCCGCTTCGAGGGCTTCGACGTCGACGTGGCGCTGTACGTCGCCGGGCACCTGGGCGTCGCCGAGGAGGACGTCGAGTTCACCGCCGTCACCTCGGCCCAGCGCGAGGACGTGCTGCGATCGGGCGACGTGGACCTGGTGTTCGCCACCTACTCCATCACCGAGGAGCGCAAGAGCCTGGTCGGCTTCGGCGGCCCCTACTACGTCGCCCACCAGGACATCCTGGTGCGCGCGGACGAGGAGGGCGTGGAGGGCGTGCGCGGCCTCGAAGGGCGCACCCTGTGCCAGGGCGAGGGGTCGAACTCGGCCGACCGGGTCATCGAGGAGAAGGGGATCGGCGCCGAGCTGCACGAGGAGCCCGCCTACGGCGACTGCATCGCCCCGCTGCTGGACGGGGAGGTGGACGCCGTCACCACCGACGACCTCATCCTCGCCGGGTACCTGGCCGAGGAGCCCGAAGGGCTGCGCCTGGTCAACGCCCCCTTCACCGACGAGCAGTACGGGGTGGGCATCGCCGCCGAGGACGTCGCCGGGTGTGAGGAGGTCAACCGGGCGATCACCCTCATGTACCAGGACGGCACCGCGGAGGAGCTGCTGGACCGCTGGTTCGGCGACACCGGGCTGGACCTGGTCACGAGCGTCCCCCAGTTCGTGGGGTGCGGCTGACCCCGCGCGAGCGCAGCGCCCACACCCCCGCCCCCGCCGACAGCAGCGCGGCGCAGTAGGCCAGCTGCCAGGGGCCGAAGGAGAACACCGCCACCCCGCCCAGCACCGCCGTGACCGCGATCCCGAACACCCGGTGCCCGCCCCGGAACAGCCGGGCGTAGGCCGCGGCGCACACCAGGTACATCAGGAAGAAGTTCTGCCCGGCGATGGTGAGCAGCTCGGCCAGCGACAGCAGCCCCGTCCCGTTCGCCGCCAGAACCGCCCAGAACCCGGCCAGCGCCGCGGCCACGGCCCGGCGCGGCTGCGCCGAGCCGCCCAGGTGCGCGAGCGGGCGCGGCAGCAGCCCCTCCCGGGCGCTCGACATGACCAGCCGGGAGGCGCCCCACACCGCCCCGATCAGGTTGGCGGCGATGATCACCACGCCCAGCACCGCCACCACCCCGGCCGCGCCGGGCGAGACCGCCGCGCCCACCAGGGCGCCCACCGGCGCCGCCAGCGCGTCGGCGTCGCCCCGGTCCAGCAGGGTCTGCACGCCCAGCGCGAGCAGCAGGTACATCACCACGACGATGACGAAGCTGATGACCACCACCCGCGGGAAGTCGCGCTCGGGGTCGGCGTACTCCTCGGTGGTGAAGGAGAGCATCTCCCAGCCGGTGAACGCGAAGAAGACCGCGCCGATCACCAGCACGCCGGTGACCACCGCCCCCGGCTCCAGCGGCGGCAGGTGGCGCACCGGATCACCGGAGCCGACCGCCAGCACCCCGATGACCAGCAGCATCACCGTCAGCACCAGGGCCAGGACCACCTGCACCCGGGTCGACAGGCTCACCCCGGCGGCCACCACCCCGGCCGCACCGGCCAGCAGCGCCGCCGCCGCGGCCGTCACCGGGACCGCCTGCAGCCCGGGCAGCGCCGTCAGGTAGTTCGCCCCGGTCAGCGCGATCGCCGGGATGCCCAGCCCGAAGGTGCCCAGCGCCAGCACCTCCATCCCGGCCGCCGCGTGCCGCCCGAACGCGGCCTGGGCGAACCCGGCCACCCCGCCGGCGCCCGGGTGGGCGGCGCCGAGCCGGGCGAAGACGATGAGCAGCGGGACGGCGGCGGCCGAGGCCGCGATCCAGGTGTACAGCGCCGCCTCGCCCACCCGGCCGTAGACGATGCCCGGCAGCACCAGGGCGCCGCTGCCGACCACGACGGTGATCGCCAGCGCCACCGCCCCGGGCAGGCGCAGGTGGCCGCGGAGCCGGCCGGCCTCGGCCGGCGGGTCCTGGGTACTGCTCACGTGGGGCCTCTTCCCGCTCGTCGTGGCTGTCGGGCGGCCGCGGCCGTCGAGGGGCCGCGGCGGTCGGGAACGGAAGAGGCGGGTCCGCGCGGTCGGCGCAGAGCGGGCACGGGGGCCGCCCGCCTTGCGCCGGGCCGGGGTTCATCGCGCGGACCCGCCGGTCCAGGGGGCGCGGCTACTCGAAGTCGGGAACCGGCCGCGGGTGTTCGGAGCCGTCCAGGAAGGTCGTCTCGGCGGTCCGCCCGCCCTCCGGGCTGATGATGTACACGGCGCCCCCGGCCCCCGCCACCGAGCCGTGCACCGTCCGCGCCGGCAGCGCGATGTGCGTGCCGGACCGGCAGGCCCGCTGGTGGTAGCCGTCGCCGTCGATCCAGAACAGGAGGACCTTTCCGGAGACGACGAACAGTTCCTCTTTCAGGCTGTGGAAATGCCAGGAGTGGACTTTTCCGGGGCCGTCGTTCTGGAGTTCGATGCTGCCTTGCATGGGAAGGAGGGCGGAAATCTCGGCGGGGACGGACGGGGGAACGCGGTCGGAGAAGCGGACGCTCATCCTTCACCTGCTCTCTGGGCGCCGGGCGCCCGGGGTGCACGGACGGAGAAGGGGCAACGCGGGGGCACGGCGGCCCCCTCCTCCTCTTCGAGGAAGTACTGGGTCCATTCGCGGTTGCCCGCGGTTCCGTAGTCGCCGAGCACGGGGGCGGGCGGGACGTCGTCGTAGTCGTCCAGCCGGCCGCGGATGATGCGGCGCGCGTTCCGGCCCTGGGAGCTGGACCCCTCCAGGCCCTCGAACACGAACCGGGGCTGGAAGGTGATGCAGAAGTAGGGGAAGCCGCGGCTGCGCCGGCGCTCGTGGGCGGGGGTGTTGACCACCACGAACATGGGCGTCCCGGCGAAGCAGAACTCCCAGGTCGGGGACTCGGGGTCGTGGGGGATCCCGTCGGGCCAGGGGTGCGCGTCGAGCCGGTGCACCCGCTGGAGCAGGGCCCAGAACCGGTCCCGGTAGGCCTTCACCGCGTCGCGGCCCGCGCCGGGGTGGGGGCCCAGGGCGCCGCGGTAGACGACCACGAGGGACGTGCGGTGGCCGATGGAGGGCGCCCGGGCGGCGTAGTCGGCCAGGGCCAGGGCGGTGCCGCGGGCCGCGGGCTCGATCCCGTCCCCGGGGGTCTCCGAGGGGGGGTCCGCGGTGTCGTCCACGAAGGCGAAGCGCAGCGTGCCGCGCCGGAGGGCGTCCACCCCGAAGACGCACGGGAAGGGGGAGCGCTCATCGAGCAGCCGGTCGGTGAACAGCTCCTCGGCGCGGCGTTTCCAGTCGCGGGGCGCTCGCGGTGTGACAGGGGCCGACATGGCGCCACTCATGATGGGAATGTCGCTCCTCGTGCCGGGGTCAGGGGGCGGCGTGAACGTGGGGGTGGGGCCGAATCGATGCTCCGCTTTTGCCGGTACGCCGGGAAAGTGGAAAAACGGCGGGCATGCTTCAATTCATGCCATGCGTGTCGTATCCGTACTGATCTATAACGGTATGAGTGTCTTCGACTACGCAGTGTCGGCAGAGGTGTGGGGCATCGACCGCACCGGAGCCGGGGTCCCCCGGTTCGAGCTGCGGCGCTGCGGGGTCGCGGGCGCGACGGCCGCGGCCCACCCCGGGGCGGGCGTGCGCGCCACCCACGGCATGGACGCGGTCGCCGGGGCCGACCTGGTGGTGGTGCCGGGCGGACCGGACCCGCTGCTCGACTACCCGCCCGAGCTGCTGGCGGCCCTGCGCGCGGCGGACCGGGCCGGGACCCCGGTCGCGGCGCTGTGCGGGGCGGCGTTCGCGCTGGGCCGGGCCGGCCTGCTGCACGGGCGGCGGGCCACCACCCACTGGATGTGGATCGAGGAGCTGCGCAAACGCTTCCCGGACGCGGTGGTCGAGGAGGAGGCGCTGTTCGTCAACGACGGCACCCTGTGGACCTCGGCGGGGACCGCGGCCGGGATCGACCTGTGCCTGCACCTGGTGCGCGGGGCGCACGGGGCGGACGCGGCGGCGGAGATCGGGCGCCGGATGGTGACCCCGCCGCACCGGTCGGGGGCGCAGCGGCAGTACATCGAGGCGCCGGTGTCCGGGAGCGACCCCTTCGCCGAGACCCTGGCCTGGGCCAGGGAGAACCTGCACGTGCCGCTCACGGTGCGCCAGCTCGCGGCGCGCGCGGGCATGTCGGAGCGGACGCTGGCCCGCCGGTTCGTCCAGGCGACGGGGGCGACCCCGCTGCGGTGGCTGCACGACCAGCGGGTGCAGGTGGCCCAGCGGCTGCTGGAGGGGACCGACCACCCGGTGGAGGCGATCGCGCACAAGGCGGGGTTCGGGTCGTCGGCGGCGATGCGCCGGTCGTTCGGCAGGACGCTGGGGGTGACCCCGACGGAGTACCGGGCGGCGTTCCGGGAGCGCGGGGTGGAGTGCTGAGGCGGGGGCTGTTGAGGTGCTGATGTGAGGCGTTGATGTGGGCGCTGACATGGGGCGCTTATGTGGGGCGCCGAACGGTGCGCCCGTGTCGTCCCCCTCGACGGACGGGCTCTCGTGTTCCAATCGGCCCATGCGCAGCCGACAGACCACGGTCCTCGCACTCGCCGCCACGGCCACCGCCACGGCCCTGGCTGTGACCGTCACATCCGCACCACCCGCCACAGCCGAGCAGGCGGATGAGCGAACTTTCGGCGAACCGTGGGCGGACCTGGTCGTGGTGGCCCCGGAGCGGCTGCCCGGCGGGGCGAAGGGGTTCATGGTCGGGCACCCGGACATCGAAGAGGTGCTGGTGGCCGAGGTGCGCGAGGTTCCAGTGGCGTCTGTGGCGGGCGGGCCTATGGCGGGTGGACCGGTGGTGGGCGAGCGGGCCCGTGTCCTCGCCGCCGACCCGGACGAGCTGGCCGGTTTCCAGCGCGTGTTTGAGGAGGAGCGTGAGCAGGGGGCGTGGGGCGATCTGAGGGAGGGGGCCCTCGTCCCGGCACCGGGGTCAGAGGGGGCGTTCCCGGACGAAAGCGCGCGCGTAGGCCCCCTCGGCACCTTCAAGGTGGCCGATCCTGCCCACCCACCCGTCCCCGACCTGGACGCCGTCGTCCCTGCGGAGGCGGCGGACGAGTCCGACGCAGGCCGGACGAACGCGGCCTTGGTGTCAGCGAGGTGGGCGGACCTGGAGGATTTGCGGAGGGAAATCCTGGAGCACCTGCCGCGCGGTTCGACAGTTTCGACAGTGGGGCCGGTGACCGCCGAAAGCTAGTCGTCGGCGGTTCGCCGAGCGACCCCTCTGAGGAACGCTGCCCACTCCCGGCCCCCGCTCACGGGCCCCGGCCGTCCACCGGACCGGTGCGTCCTTGCGGCGATGATCTCGACGAAAGTGCTGCCATTCCAGCGAATTTGGCAGCGCTTTCGTCGAGATCATCGCCGGGTGGGGCGGCAGGGCGCCGGGGCAGGGCTGTTGGCCACCTGGCGTGGTGGAAGAACCGTTCGGGAGCAGGCGGGGTGGCCGATCGGCGACCCTCGATGGCCCCCGGGGCAGGATGCCTCGCCCCTGGGGGGGTGCTTCTCGGTTCGGTTTCTCGGATCCGGTCGGTGTGGCCTATACGGCCCGGGGTGGGGAGTGGTCCCCGTCCTCCCCTTCCGAATCCCCGCCCGGGGTGTGTTTTCCGGTGCGGGCGTGGTGGCGGCGGGCCCGGTAGTGGGCCTCCAGGCGG
>NZ_JAQFWP010000004.1 GCF_027706745.1 Nocardiopsis suaedae
GCCGGGGGCCGGGCGGGCCGCTTTGCGCAGGGTTTGCCGAACGCGGACGCGCGCCTGGTCATCCCCCGTGGCGCTCCCGGCTAGGTCTCCGTGGGAGCGGCCGCAGGCGGGGCCGACCGGAGGAGGAGCGCGCATGTCCGCTGACCAGACCACCGGCGATCGGAACGCCCGGGACGCCGGGACCGCCGCCGATCCGCTGAGCCAGGGGGCGCCGGGGGTCCCGGCCTCGGGGCGTGGGCCCGGCGGTGGGGAGCCGTCGCTGGAGCCCTACCATCACCCGACGGCGGGCTGGGGCGCGGCCCTGAGCGTCGCCAAGGTGCTCGCCCGGACCCGCGAACCCGTCGAGGGCCCGCGCTCGACGCTCGTGATGAACCACGAGACAAAGGGGTTCGACTGTCCGGGCTGCGCGTGGCCCGACGACCGCAAGGGCCTGCACCTGGACATCTGCGAGAACGGCATCAAGCACGTCACATGGGAGATGACGCCCAAGCGCGCGGGGAAGCGGTTCTTCGCCGCGCACACCGTCTCCGAGCTGGAGACGTGGAGCGACTTCGCGCTGGAGGACCAGGGACGGCTCGTCGGCCCCCTCGTCTACGACCCCCGTTCGGACCGCTACACCCCCATCGCCTGGGACGACGCGTTCGCCATGGTGGGCGAGGAGCTGGCGTCGCTGGACTCGCCGGACCGCGCCGCCTTCTACACCTCGGGCCGCCTGAGCAACGAGGGGTCGTTCCTCTACCAGCTCTGGGTGCGCGAGTTCGGCACCAACAACCTGCCCGACTGCTCGAACATGTGCCACGAGGCCAGCGGCCGGGCGCTCACCGCCTCCCTGGGCACCGGCAAGGGCACCGTGATGCTCGACGACTGGGACCAGGCCGAGGCCGTGTTCCTGCTGGGCGCCAACGCCGCGTCGAACGCGCCGCGCATGCTCACCCGCCTGGCGGCGGCGCACCGGCGCGGAGCGCACATCGTGCACATCAACCCGCTGGTGGAGGCGGCCGCGGGGCGCACCATCGTCCCGCACGACTTCGCCGCCATGGCCACGTTCCGCTCCACGCCCACGGGGACGATGAACGTCCAGCCGCGTATCGGCGGGGACCTCGCGCTGATCCGCGGTGTCGCCAAGGCGGTGCTGGAGGCCGCTGAGCGCGACCCGCACGCCATCGACCGGGAGTTCATCGACCACCACGCGGAGGGCTTCGAGGAGTACCGGCGGATCTGCGCCGAGACCCCCTGGGCCGAGCTGGAGCAGGGGTCGGGCGTCCCCCGGGAGCGCATCCGGCGCCTCGCCGACGTGTACATGGGCTCGCGCAGGACCATCATCGCCTGGTGCCTGGGCATAACCCAGCAGGAGCACGGTGTGGACACCGTGCGGGAGATCGTCAACCTGCTCCTGCTGCGCGGCAACGTCGGCAAGGAGGGCGCGGGGCCGTGCCCGATCCGGGGCCACAGCAATGTGCAGGGCAACCGGACCTGCGGGATCGCCCACGCTCCTAAGACGGCGTTCCTCGACCGGCTGGAGGAGGCGTGCGGAATCCGCGCGCCGCGCGAACCCGGCCTGGACACGGTGCGCACGCTTGAGGCCATGGAGCGCGGCGATGTGAAGGTGTTCGTCGGCATGGGCGGCAACTTCGCGATGGCGGTGCCCGACACCGCGCGCGCCGCCCGGCTGCTGCGCGGGTGCGAGTTGACCGTGCACGTGGGCACCAAGCTCAACCGCAGCCATCTGGTGCACGGGAAGAAGGCGCTGATCCTGCCGTGCCTGGGGCGCAGCGAGCGGGACGTGCGCGGGGGCGTCGAGCAGGGGGTGACGGTCGAGGACTCGATGAGCATGGTGCACCTGTCCTATGGGATGAAGCGCCCGGCCTCCCCGCACCTGATGTCGGAGCCCGCGATCATCTGCGGGCTGGCGCGCGCCACGCTGCCCCGGAGCGCGACGCCGTGGGAGCGCTATGCCGACGACTACGACGCCGTGCGGGACACGATGGGGCAGGTCCTCGACGGTTTCGAGGACTTCAACCGCCGGGTGCGGCGCCCGCTCGGGTTCCGCATCGCCCAGCCGGCGCGCGAGCGCGTCTTCCTGACCGGTTCGGGCAGGGCGGAGTTCTCCCTGGCGGGGGTTCCGGACACCGACCCCGGGGACGGGCTGCTGACGCTGAGCACCGTGCGCTCGCACGACCAGTGGAATACCACGGTGTACTCCGACGACGACCGGTACCGGGGGCTGCGGAACCTGCGCACCGCCGTCTTCATGAACCGGGAGGACATGGGCGACCGGGGGCTGCGGGAGTTCGACCACGTGGATGTCACGAGCATCGGCAAGGACGGGTCCCGGCGGACGGTCTACGGGTACCGCGCGGTGCCGTACGACATCCCGCGCGGCTGCGCGACCGGGTACATGCCCGAGATGAACGCCCTGGTGCCGATGGGCGACTACAGCCCGCAGAGCGACCAGCCACTGATGAAGCACATGCGGGTCGAGGTGCGGAAGTCGGAATAGGCCGGACAGAGCAGGCCTGACGAGGGGAGGCGGGGCGGCGGGCGCCGCCCCGCCTCCCCTCGTTCCGAGGTGGTTCCGGCCCCTTAGGCGCCCTGGGGCTCCTTCGTCCTCTGCCTCAGGCCGAGGACGGTGTCCACGACCAGGAACGCCAGGAGGGAGATCCCGAGCAGGGGGAGGAAGACGCCGACGGCGACGGCCACGACGGCGACCAGGATCCGGGCGGTCCAGTCGAGCCGGGCGAGCGCCCCGCGCGGCACCGGGCTGCCGAAGGAGGCGCTCTGCCCGGCCTTGGTCGGGCGCCGCTGCCACCACATCCGGTAGCCCAGGACGATGAGCGTCAGTGCGGCCAGCGCCAGCGCGGCCAGGGCCACCTGGTTCGCCAGGCCGAACAGCAGCCCCATGTGCGCGGCGATCCCCCACTTGGTCACCTTGGCCATCAGGGGGTAGTCCTCGAAGTGCAGCTCCTCCACGACACGGCCGTCGGCGGGGTCCACCGCCACCTGGTCCTGGTCGGCGGGCCACTCCCGGCTGGTCTCGGCAACGGTGTAGACCGGCCGCTCCTCGCCGGGGAAGGCGATCTCGACCGGTCCGCCGATCCCGGCGGACTGCGCGGAGGCCATCACCTCATCGGGCCCTACCCCGCCGTGGGAGGTGTGTGCGGCGTGATCGCCTCCGTGCCCCTCACCGGAGCCCCCGTGTCCTTCATGGCCGCCCGAAGCCGCCTCCAGGGCGGGCGTCTGCCAGCCGAACGCCTCGCGTATGGAACCGATGTTGCCTCCGGCCAGGTTCGACCACGACAGGCCGGTGGCGGACAGCGCAAGGAGCCCGAGGAGGGCCCACGTGCCGACCGCCCCGTGCCAGGACAGGGTGCGCCTGCGTCCGCGCGCGCCGCCGCCCTCGGGCAGGAGCACCTTGCGCGGGCGGCGGTTCCTGCGGCCGCGCGTGAGCCAGAGGACGACGCCTCCGGCGGCGATGACCCACATCCAGCTCGCGGCGAGCTCGCTGTACATGCGGCCGGGGTCGCCCAGGTGCAGGTTCTTATGAAGTTCGGCGAGCCAGGTCCTCATGGGCAGGGAGCCGCTGCTGCCGTAGGAGTCGTACTGTCCCAGGACCTCGGCGGTGTACGGGTCGACGAAGACGCTCATCCGCTTGTCATCGCCGTCGGGCTTGGTGAACAGGACACCGGTGCTCTGGTCGGGTTCGGCGGCGGGCCTGACGGCGTCCAGGGTCCCCTCGGGGTAGGCCCCGGCGGCGGAATCGATCTGCTCCTGGAGGGGGAGCCGTTCGCCGCCCGCCTCGACGGTGAGGACGTCCCGGTAGGCCACCTGCTCCAGCGTCGGGCTGAAGGCGTAGACGAGACCGGTGGCCGCCGCGACGGCGATGAACGGCGCGATGAGGATTCCGGCGTAGAAGTGGAGCCGGAGCACCAGCGCGCGCAGGGCCGCACCGGCCGACGGGCGCGTCGGGGTCCGGTCCGGTTCGGTGGTGGGCTGAGCGGGTCCGCCTTCCGGTGGGGAATCGTCGGGACGCACGCCCGGTTCGATGGACATTGTCGGCAACTCCTCGGGGTCTGCACGGACCAGGAGCCGACGGCATGGAGACGGGACGCGGTGCACCGGAGAACGGTCGAAGCGCGCACACGTATGCCGCGCCGACCGCGGCGGCTTCCGGGCGGGCCCAGTGGCGCGTGATGCGTCGGCTCAGGCGAGGCGGCGGCTTCGAGACGTGGTGAACCGGAGGTCGTGACGACGTTGGCCCTGGACGGGGAATGTCGTGCCGACCGGTTCTCCGTGCGGGCGGGCACACCGCCTCTCGGAACGGAGTGTCACCCGAGGGGGGGCCGAAGAGCCGGTCGGGGACCCGACCGGCGGGCCACGGCGGCGGACCGAGTAGAGGAGCGGCGCCGGGTACAGGGCGCGGGCGGCGGTGTCCGGCACCCGCACGGCGCGTACCGGCAGGATCGGCGGGTCCGGGACGACTTGCGGGATCGCGCGGTCGAACAGCGCCCGCGCATACCGGGCGAGGGCGAACGCGGCCGCCTCGCCCCTGCGGATCCACCACGCGGCGACGGCGGTGGCCGCGACGTGGGCCATGAGCATCGGCACACCGCCGGTGAGCACCGCGGACCCCGCCCCGGCCGCCAGGTCGGCGGACCCGGCGGGGAGGCCGTTCGCCGTCGGGGCCGCGCCGTGGTGCCCGCCCGGCGCCTGAGCCAGGGCGAACAGTGTGTGCAGGGCGAGCTGGATCCAGCCGAGCCACGCGGCGACGGTTCCGAACCCGCGCTCGCGCGCCGTTCCGGCGTAGGCGAGGCCGAATACCGGCAGGGCGGCGGCGAGCAGTCCGCCCGCCGGGATGCCGTGGCCGGAGGTGACCGCGTGACCGGCCCCGCTGATGCCGACGCACACCGCAGTGAACACGGCGGCGCGTGCGGCGCGCAGCGGGGACGGGTCGGCCATGGCAGGACTCTCGCACGGTCTCCGGCACCGGCGAAACCGGGGTAGTGCTCATTCCCGCTCCGCCTCCATACCCCCGTCTCGGAACCGGGACGGCCCGCGGTGCGTGCGGGCCCCGGATCCACGGTCGGTCCGGTGCACGCGTCGACCGATCGGGGTGCCGGTCGCGCGCTCAGTAAGATCATCCGGCGGCCCCTGTTCCGGTCCGGTTCCGCTCGTCTCCATCCCCCTAGCGCGAAGTGGTGTTCACATGTTCACGGGCCCTGTCGGCCTCGCCCTGCTCTCGTCCCTGGCCGCCGTATTGGCCGGCGTGAACGTCATCTGGGTTCAGCGTCCACAGGCGCGGAGGCGCAGGCTCCTGCGCGACGGGGTCCGCAGCGACGCCGAGGTGGTGGCGGTCGACGGCCTCGCCCCGCCGAAACAGACGGAGCACCCGTTCACCCTCCGGTTCTCCTCGCCCGACGGCACCGTGCACCGCCGCACGTTCACCCGCGGGTTCCAGGGCATCGTCCCCCAACCCGGATGGGTGGTCCGCGTGGCCTTCTCCCCTGCCGCACCGGAGAAGGCCGAGATCATCGACAACCCCTACCTGCACCCCGTGCCGGGGGCGCCCGCCCTGCCGCCGCCCGGTCGTGCCTTCACGCTGGCCCGCTTCTACGGGCCCACCTTCCTCGCCGTGCTCATCGCCGTTCTCGCCGTGCCCTTCGCGTTCACGGAGATGACGCCGCTGATCGTCCTGCTCGGCGTCCCGTTCAGCCTGATCGCGCTCTTCGTCGTCAGCAGGCAGTGGCTCTCCCACGGCCACACCCTGCCCGGACTGTGGAGCGGCCCGGTCGAGGCGGCCGTGGCCCAGGCCGTGGTCACGGACTGCTGGACGGAGTACGGGAGGAACCGGAAGTGGTACCCCTTCGCCGTGGAGTTCCGCCTGCCGGACGGGCGCCTGTTCCGCCGGGGCGTCCCCGCCGACTCCGCGCACATCGAGAGCACGATCGGGCAGGAGAGGCCGGTCGTCTACCACCCCTCCGACCCGACCGTCGTGTACGCGGGCACGCCGACGTCGCTCCGCCGCCTGCTCTCCGTGGGCTCCGGCATGTCGCTCGGAGTCTGCGCGCTCCTCCTCGCAGTCGCCTGGGGACCGCTCCTCCTGCTGCTGGTCATCGCCCTGGTACAGGCCTGAGGCCGGAGGCGGCGGGCCCGTGGCCGGACCCGGACGGAACGGCGGCGCGGCTGCCCGGGTCTCAGTTCCCGTCCCTGTCGGTCCGGAAAGGGCGGTCGTCCGGTGCTTCTCGCACTCATCCTGTTCCTGGCGGTGCTGGCCTTTGTCGGATGCCTCGGACGACCGGCGTCGTCGTTCCTCCGCCGGAGGCGGCGCCGCCTCAACGGGGCCCACGGCATCGCCGAGGTCGTGGAGGTCAGGCCGGTCGATCCACCGAGGCAGACCGAGCACCCGGTCCGGCTGCGGTACACGGCCCGCCCGGGGGTCCTGCACGAGCGTGTCTTCACCCACGGCTTCGACGGCATCGTGCCCGTGCCGGGGTGGCGGGTCACCGTGCTGTTCGACCCCGACGATCCGGACAACGCCGAGATCACCGACAACCCCTACCTGCACCCCGTCCAGGGCGCATCACCGTCGGAGAGCCGCCGGAACGCGGTGACACCGGCCCGGATCGCGCTGGCCCTGCGGCTTCTGGGGGCGGCCGCCGCCGTCTACACCGCCGTCGTGGCGGTCGTCCTCGCGGTCGGCCAGCGGGACCTCCTCGCCTTGCTCCCCGGCCTCCTCTTCATCGGCACGGGGCTCTGGGGACTGCTCTTCGAGCTGCGGCAGCGCCGCTTCCATCGCCTGCTCCTGACGAAGGAGGACACCTTCCCCACGACGGGCGTCGTCACACACACCTGGCGGTTCGGACCGGCGCTGAAGAAGGAGAGCCGCTGGATGGTCCGTTACCCCCTCCCCGACGGGCGCCAGGTCCACCAGGAGACGCCCATGGAACTGGCAGGCATCGCGCGCGCGGTGGGGACTCAGGGAACGGTCCAGGTCGTCGCGTCCCGGCCGACCGTCGCCCAGATCGGCTCCAAGGAGAACGTGCTGACCCTCTCCCTCTTCCAGTTGCTCGGCGGCGGCCTCACGTTCGGGCTAGGGCTCCTCATTCTGGCCATGGCGCCCTTCCTCGACCTGTGATCCCCGGCGCACCGGACCATCGGCGCCCCACAGCTCGGCGTCCCACCTGCCGGGACCGCCGGGGCGTCCGCAGGTGGGGCCGCTGTTAGCATCGGGCGCCATCCCCCGCCGCCGCAGCCCGGCCGGTCGTCTCCCGAGTACAAGAGAAAGGGCGGTCCCCGGTGGAGGACCTCAATCTCCCGCTCATCATCTTCATCGTCGCCGCTGTGGTGTTCGCCGGGATCAACATCGTCCGCGGTGTGCTCGGCCGCAGGCGGCGGAACAGGCGCGTCGAAGACGGGGCCCGCAGCGAGGCCGAAGTGGTCGCCACCGGCGAGCTCGCGCCGCCCGAGCGGACGCAGGTGCCGTTCACCCTGCGCTTCCAGACCCCCGCCGGGCAGGTGGTCGAACGCGAGTTCACCCGCGGCTTCCAGGGGATCGTCCCCGTCGTCGGCTGGCGGGTCCGTGTGCTCTTCGACCCCGAGGACCCCGACAACGTCGAGATCACCGACAACCCCTACCTGCACCCCGTCCCCGGTGCCCCGGACCCCGTGAAGCCCCGCCCGGTGCTCCGGTACGCCGCCCCGCCCGTCTTCATCGCGGCGGCCGCCCTCTTCGGGTTCCTGCTGCTGTCCGCGCTCTCCGGCGGCCGGAGCCTGGTCCCCGTCGCCGTCGGCGGCCTGTTCACCCTCGTCGGCCTGGTGTTCCTGTTCGCCGGGATCGGCATCTGGCGCGCCCAGCGGCGCCTGCGCGAGGAGCCCGCCCGCACCACCGGCACCGTCACGCATTCGTGGAAGGAGGTCCGGCGCCGCCGCGACGCAGACGGCGGCCGGACGACGCGCGTCTCCTACCCTTACGCGGTGCACTACGTCCTGCCGGACGGGCGGCACGTGCACAAGCGCAGCTCGACCTCGACCAACAGGCAGCGCACGGTCGGCGAGCACACCGAGGTGCTGTACGACCCGTCCGAGCCGACGCACTTCTTCGCCGACGGGGCCTCCTCCATGAAGGTCATGCCCCTGGTGTTCATCGGATTCGGCGTCGTCTTCCCGATCCTCGGCAGTACGATCGCGGTGATCGCCCGGATGGCGTCCTGACCCCGGGCCAGGGGCGGCGCGCCCCCGGGCCCGCGGCCCCGAGGCGCACTGCTGGTACTGTTCCGGCGCGTCCCGCCGCGCGCCCGTGCCCGGGGCCGCGGCTCCCTCCCGAGAACAGGAGCACCACCCGCGATGTCCGAGACCAGTGAGTACGCCGCCACCTTCGAGCTGGTCGACGCCGACGGCGACGGCCGCATCTCCGCCGAGGAGCTGGTCAGCCTGATGGACCGGCTCGGCGGGAAGGTGACGCGCGAGCGCGCCGAGGCCCTCATCAGCGCCATGGACGGCGACGGCGACGGCCTCATCACGCTCGAGGAGTACACCCGCTTCATGAACGAGCGCTCCTGAGGCGGCGCCCCACCGGACGCCGCCCCTCCCGGGACCTCCGCGCGGCCCTCTGAGGCCGCGCGCCGCCGTGGTCAGCGGAGGTCGAGCCAGACCAGGCGGTGGTCCGAGGCGGCCGCCGCCTTCCCGTGCGCCGGGTCGTCGGTGGTGGGCCAGTACACGCCCGAGCCGCGCACCGGCAGCCCGCGCGAGGGCAGGACGTAGTCGATCCGCAGGTTGCCCGGCGCCTCGTCGTTGAAGTCGCCGGTGTCGTGGGCGGGGTCCCCGGTGTGGTCGGCGTTGGCGCCGCCCTGCAGTTCGGCCGCCTCAACGCCGCCGTCGGAGCGCGGAACCTCGTCGGCGTTCACCCGGGGCGCCTCCAGCAGGCGCCGGATGGCCCGCGGGTGCCCGTCGCCGTCGTGGGGGTCGGTGTTGAGGTCGCCCGCGACGACGAACCGGGAGCCCGGCCTCAGGCCGCCCCGTCCGCCCTGGTCGTCGTAGATGTAGCCGCCCTTGCCGGGGGTGGTGTAGTCGGCCCAGAACCGGATCTCGTCGTGGTTGCGCAGCACGTTCCTGCGCTCGGGGCCGTCGAACGCCGGAGGGGTGGGGTGCGCGGCCAGCAGGTGCACCGGCTTGCCGCGGCCCACCCGCACCGGCACGTCCCAGTGGCTCTTGGAGGACAGGCGCAGCTCGGCCAGCTCCTCCTCGGAGTAGAAGCCCTCGCCGGTCTCCGGGTCCTCGGGCAGCAGCGCGCCGGGCATGTCGGCCCAGCGGAACTCCTGGAAGGTGCGCACCCGGTCGGTGTCGATGGGGTACTTGGAGTAGACGACCATGCCGTACTGGCCCGGGTACCGCCCGAACCCGAACGCGTCCTCGGCGTAGCCGGGCTCGCCGGGCTCGGTGACCGCGTTCCCGTCGTTGTCGAGGTCGAAGCCGGAGGCGACGCCGGTGTTGGCGGGGGCGGAATAGCGGTAGGGGTAGTCGACGGGGTCGGCCCCGCCCTGCCCGACCGACAGGTAGTTGCGCTGGAACAGCTCGGCGGCGCGCCCTTCGGCGTCGTAGTCGAACTCGTTGACCAGCAGGACGTCGGGCTCCGCGCGCTGGATGATCTCGGCGACGGCGGCCGCCTGGTCGTCGCCGGGCGCGGACAGGTCCTCGATGAGCTCGCCTTCCGCGCCGCGGTGCAGCGAGGAGTTGTAGGTCGCGAACCGCACGCTCTCGCGGCCGTGGGCGGCGCCCTCCGGTGCGGGGGCCGCGTGCGCGGGCGCGGAGGCGAGGGCGGGGAGGAGCGCGGCCGCCGCGAGTGCGGCCGCGCCTGCGGGGCGGGGGCTCATGGGCACCTCTCGTCGTCGTGTGGGGCGGTGGAGAGTGTGCCGACACTAACCGACCGCCGGGTGGCCCGGGGGTTGCCGCCCGGCGACGCCCGGACGTGGGCTCGGACCCGCGCCCGCCTCCCCCGGGACCCCGTCACAGCCGGAAGACCCCGAACCCGAACCCGTCCGCCTCGATCGCGGTCCGGGTGCACGCGGCGCCCTCGGCGATCAGCGGGTGCGCCTCCCCGTACCCGGGCAGCTCCAGCCGGGCGGGCTCCCGGCGGGGGTTGACCGCCACCAGGTAGCGCCCGTCCCGCTCGTACACCAGCGGGTACCCGTCGTAGGCCACCTCGGCCGTACCGCCGGTGCCCAGGCCCGGGTGCTCCTTGCGCAGGGCGATCAGCCGCCGCACCAGGTTGAGCAGGGAGCCCTCGTCGGCCCACTGGGAGGCGGCGTCGGGCCGGTCCGGGTCGGGGTCCAGCGGCAGGTAGAAGCGGTCCTCGGGGGCGGTGGAGAAGCCCGCCCCCGGGGTGCGGTCCCACTGCATGGGGGTGCGCGACCCGGCGCGGTTGCGGTCGGGGCCGGTGGAGCTGCCCTCGGTGTCGGGCAGGCCGGGCACGTAGCGCATGCCGATCTCGTCGCCGTAGTAGATCGCCGGGAGCGCCGGCCAGGTCAGCACGAACGCGAAGGCGGCGCGGAGCTGCTCGGGGGTACGGGGCCCACAGGCGAGCCGGGAGAAGTCGTGGTTGGAGGTGGGCAGGGCGATGTGGCCCGCGTCCCCGACGGCGGCCGCGGCGGCGCGCCAGGCGTTGAGGAAGGGGCGGGCCGAGCCGCCGCCCCCGGCGTCGAAGTAGCAGGTGGACTCGGCGACGTTCCACGGCCCCAGGTCGGTCCCGGCGCGGTTGTCCCACAGGGAGCGCAGGGCGCCGCCGCGGGTGGGGCCGCCGAAGTGGAGCAGGAAGTCGGCGTGGAACCCGGCGGGGACCGAGGTCGCCGGGTCGCCCCATTCGGCGACGAGCACCGCCTCGGGGTGGTCGGCCTCCAGGCGGGCGCGCAGCTCCGTCCAGACCTCGGCGGTGCGCCGGTGCCCGGGGTCGTCCTTGACCAGCGAGTGCGCCATGTCCACCCGGAAGCCGGAGACGCCCTTGCCGAGCCAGTGGTCCATGATCTCCAGCAGGGCGGCACGGTTGGCCCGTGGGCCGGGGGCCTCGAGGGGGCTGCGCCAGGGCTGGTCGGGGTGGGGGCGGGCGTGGCCGAAGTTGAGCGCGGGCTGGTGCGGGAAGAAGTTGGGCAGGTAGTGGCCGGGGCGTGGGCCGGGCGAGGGCACGAAGCCGCGGACGGGTTCCTCGGACCAGATGTAGCGGTCGTCGGCGGGGTCGCGGGCGGCCTGCTTGAACCAGGGGTGCTGGTCGGAGGTGTGCCCGGCGACCAGGTCGAGCAGGACGCGGATGCCGCGCCGCCGCGCCTGCCCGACGAGGTGGGCGAGGTCGTCGTCGGTGCCGTAGCGGGGGGCGAGGGAGAAGTAGTCGGAGACGTCGTACCCGGCGTCGTGGAAGGGGGAGGCGAAGACCGGGTTGAGCCAGAGGGCGTCGACGCCGAGGCGCTCCAGGTGGTCGAGGCGGTCGGCGATACCGCGCAGGTCGCCGATGCCGTCGCCGTCGGAGTCGGCGAAGCTCTGCGGGTAGAGCTGGTACAGGACGGCCCGGTCGAGCCAGGCGGGGCGGGGGCGGCGCAGCGGGCGGTCGGCCATGGGCGTGCGGTCCTCCGTGGACGGGACACAGGAGCGGGGCGCGGGTTCGCTCCCCCGATCAAGCCGATGCCCGCCCCGGCCCCCGGTAACCCCGCCGACGGCCGGATCCGGCCACGGCGGGGCGCCGACAGGTCACCCGGGGTGGTGCGCGCCCTTGGGGACGCACGCCGTTCCGGGAGGCCGGTCCACGTCCCCTGGTGGGGCGTGTTCCCCGCTCATGCGGCCGACATCCGCCCCGAGCACGAAGACCCCCTTGTCCGGGGGCCTGCTCAGCGCCGTCAGCGCTCCCCGGGAAGCTCCTTCGCGGCTTCGGTCAGGGCCGATTCGATGAGCCCTTTCGCGATCGCGACGGCCTCCACGGTGTCGCCGTCGGGGAAGAGCCCGGCGAGCCGGTCCGCGGTGCGGGTGGGGAAGTCGGTTTCCGGCATGGTGGAGCACTCCTGCGTCGTGGTGGTGCCGCGGGCACGCGCGGCGGGCGCCGGAGTCGGCTCGACGGCGCCGGGGACCTGGGACGAGGGGGTCAGTGCTGCACGGCCGGGAGGCTACCAGCCCGCCCCGGGGAAGCGCCCGCGGATTTCGGGCAGGGACGCTTCGAGCACCGTGGTGAACCAGACGGAGAAGACCGAGCGCTCGCGGAGCGCGGCCAGCTCGGCCGGGGAGGCGAACGCGGTCTCGGCCACCTCGTCGGGATCGGGGCTCAGCCCTTCGGGCGCCTCCCCCACGAACAGGTGGTTGAACTCGCGCTCGACCAGGCCGGAGTCGGGGTCCTGCAGCTCGTAGACGACCGTCCCGGCCTGCGCCAGCATCGCGGGGGCGGCCCCCAGCTCCTCGGCGGTGCGGCGGGCGGCGGCCAGGAACGGGGCCTCGCCGGGGTGCGGGTGGCCGCAGCAGGTGTTGGACCACACGAGCGGCGAGTGGTACTTGCCGCCCGCGCGCCGCTGCAGCAGGAGGCGGCCGCGGGCGTCGAAGAGGAAGACGGAGAAGGCCCGGTGGAGCCGGCCGGGCGCCAGGTGCGCGTCCAGCTTCCCCTCGGTGCCCACCGTCCTGCCGTCGCGGTCCACCAGCTCGACCCGGATCGCGGTCTCCGACGGCTTCTCCCCCACCTTGCCCGCCACACGCCCTCCCTGTTCGCTCGCCGACCGGCGCGCCCGTGCGCACCGCCCCCACCACCGTCGCACACGGCGCCCCGGCGGTGGGGCGGAAGCCGCGATCCCGCCCCGGCGGCGCGGGGCGGACCCGCCGCGGGCGTGCGGACCGGATCCGCACCGCGTCGGCGGTTCACCGGCGTGAGCTGGACAAAGAGCGGAATGAACCCAGGGGGTGTACCCGTTTTGTCAGGGGTTGAACCAAATTTTTCCCTCACCTATCGTTCATGACTCGCATCAATCGTTCATTGAACGAATCAGCCGTTCACTGAACGATCCCCCTCGCGTCCCCCGTCCCCGACCACGAGGTGAGAAGACCCCATGCCGCGTTCACGCCAGGGCGACGGCGGGCCGCCGGCCATCGCGCGCCGCACCGCCCTGCTGGGCGGCCTGGGCGCCGTCGGCGCCGCCGCCCTGCTCTCCGGCTGTTCCCCGGGCGGCCGCACCGCCGCACCCGTGCTGTCCCAGGAGGCCGCATCGGGCACGCCCGCGGCCGGGGGCGTGCTGCGCATCGCCCGCCCTCCGGCGTCCCAGGCCGAGACCCTCGACCCGGCCGGCTCCCTGTCGGCCTACGAGTACCTGGGCGCGCTGTACGACCGGCTGGTCCGGATGGACGGCTCCGGGGAGGCGGTCCCCGACCTCGCCGAGTCCTGGGAGTCCGACGGCGAGGGCGTGCGCTGGACGTTCCGCCTTCGCGACGGGGTCCGCTTCCACGACGGGTCGCGGTTCACCTCCGCCGACGCGGCCTACACCCTGCGCCGCATCGTCGACCCCGACCTGGCCTCCCCGCAGGGCACGGTGCTCGCACCGCTGGTCGACCCCGCCAAGGTCGCCACGCCCGAGCCGGGCGTGCTGGCCGTGGAGCTCAAGGAGCCCAACTTCGAGTTCCCGGCCCTGCTGACCAACTACAACTGCTACGTCGTCCCCGAGGGCTCCGGCGGCTCCATCGGGAGCACCGGCGTCGGAACCGGGCCGTTCCGGCTGGAGTCGTTCACCCCCGGCGGGCGCGGGCGCATCGTCGCCTACGACGACCACTGGGAGGGGCCGCCCGTCCTGGACGCCATCGAGATGTACTCGATGACCGACATCCAGGCCCGCACCAACGCCCTGCTGGCCGGGCAGATCGACCTGATCTCCCAGACCAACCTGGACTTCGCCACCGCCCGCGTCGTGGAGGCCTCCGAGCGCGCCACCATCGCGCGCTCGGTGAACGCCCAGTGGTACGTGCTGCCGATGCTCACCACCGCCGCGCCCTTCACCGACCCGAAGGTGCGCAAGGCGATGAAGCTGGCCTACGACCCCGGGCACGTGGTGGACGTGGCCCTCCAGGGCACCGGGGTCGTCGGCAACGACAACCCCGTGCCGCCGGGCACGCCCTACCACACCGACTACTCCGTGGAGCGGGACCCCGAGCGCGCCCGCGCCCTGCTGAAGGAGGCCGGCGCCGAGGGCCTGGAGGTGGACCTCTACACCTCCTCCTACGACCCGGTGTTCACTCCCATGGCGCTGGCCTACCGGGACTCGGCGGCCGAGGCGGGCATCGGCGTGACCGTGCGCAACGCCTCCGCGGACTCCTACTACACGCGGATCTGGATGAACAAGCCGCTGATGGCGACCTACTGGTACACCGGCCGCCCCGCCGACCAGCTCCTCAACCAGGTCTTCCGCAGCGGCTCGTCCTACAACGAGACCGCGTGGTCGAACGAGGACTTCGACGGCCTGCTCGACCAGGCCCGCCGCACCCGCGACCCCGAGCGGCGCATGGGCCTCTACCAGGACGCCCAGCGCCTGGTGGTGGACGAGGGCGGCGCCATGACGCCCATGTTCGCCGACCGCCTGGTCGGCCTGTCCCGGGAGGTCCTGAACTACCGCGAGACCGGATTCGAGTTCGACTACCGCTCGATCGGACTGAGGCCCTGATGCTCACCTTCCTCACCCGGCGCCTGCTCTCGGCCGCCGGAACGGTCCTCCTGGCGTCGGTGCTCGTCTTCGCCGCGGTGCAGCTGCTGCCCGGCGACGTCGCCACCCAAGTGCTCGGCCAGGACGCCACCCCCGAGGCGGTGGCGGCCCTGCGCGACCAGCTCGACCTGAACCGCCCCGCCGTACTCCGCTTCGCCGAGTGGCTGGCCGGGGCCGTCCGCGGCGACTTCGGCACCTCGCTGGTCTCGGGCGAGCCGGTCTCCGGCGCGCTCTGGCTCCACCTGCGCAACACCCTGCTGATCGCGGCCGCCACCGTCGCCGTGGCGGTGACCTCCTCCATCGTGCTGGGCGTGGTCGCCGGGCTGTACCGCGACCGCTGGCCCGACACGCTGATCTCCTCGCTCACCCTGGCCGGGATGAGCGTTCCCGAGTTCGTCGTGGCGACCCTGCTGGTCATGGCGCTGTCGATCAGCGTGCCGGTGCTCCCGGCCGTGGTGCTGGACGGGGCGTCGGCACCGGTCGCCGACCTGCTCCCGGCGGTGGTGCTGCCCACGGTCGCGCTGTCGGTGGTGATGACCGCCTACATCGTGCGGATGACCCGAACCAGCGTCATCGACGTGATGGCGAGCGAGTTCGTCACCACGGCCCGCCTCAAAGGGCTGGGCGCCTGGCGTGTCGTGGTGCGCCACGCCCTGCCCAGCGCGCTGCTGCCCACCCTCAACGTGATCGCGATGAACGTGGCCTGGCTGGTCGGCGGCGTGGTCGTGGTCGAGAACGTCTTCAACTACCCCGGCATCGGAAAACTCATGCTGGAGTCGGTGCACAGCCGCGACCTGCCGGTGCTGCAGGCCGTCGCGGTGGTGGGCGCGGCCGTGTACGTGCTGTGCAACCTCGCCGCCGACCTGGCCGCCATGGCGCTCAACCCGCGCCTGCGCACCGGTGAGAGGAGCACCCGATGAACGAGCCGAACCCCGCGAACGAGCCCGCGAACGAGGCGGCGGAGGCGGCACCGGCCGCGGTCGCCGCCCCGGCCGGGATGGTCCGCACGACGCTCCGTTCCCTGCTGCGGTCCGGCCCCGCGACCGCGGGCCTGGTCCTGGTGGCGGTGCACGTGCTCATCGCCGTGCTGGCCCCGCTGCTCACCCCGTACGCGCCGACCGCCAACGCCCCGGACAGCGCCCTGCTCGGGCCGAGCGCCGCCCACTGGGCGGGCACCGACGCCCTCGGGCGGGACGTGCTGGCGCGGGTCCTGTACGGCGGCCGCTACGCCCTGATGGTGTCGTTCGCCGCCACGGCGTGCGCGGTGGCCCTGGGCACCGTGGTGGGCTGCGCCGCCGCGCTCAAGGGCGGGTGGCTCGACGACCTGGTCATGCGGGTCCTCGACGCCGTCCTGGCGATCCCGCCGATCCTGGCGCTGCTGGTGGTCGTCACCGTGTTGGGCGCCGGTCCGGCGGTGATCGTGCTGGCGGTCACCATCGTGTACGCCCCGCAGGTGGTGCGGGTGGTGCGCGCCGCCGCCATGGGGGTCGCCCCGCTCGACTACGTGACGGCGGCCCGCGCGCGCGGTGAGCGGACCCTGTCCATCCTCGTACGCGAGGTACTGCCCAACATCGCCGACGTGGTGTCCGTGGAGTTCGCCATGCGCGCCTCCTGGGTGGTGCTGCTGATCAGCTCGCTGTCGTTCCTGGGCTTCGGGGCCAACCCGCCCACGCCCGACTGGGGGCTGATGATCTCGGAGAACCGCACCGCCATGACGGTGGTGCCGTGGGCGTCCCTGGCGCCGATCATCGCCCTGGCCACGCTGGTCCTCGGGCTGAACCTGTCCGCCGACGGCCTCGCCAAGGCGTGGGGCGTCGACCGCGTGAAGGAGGCCCGATGAGCACCGGGCAGGCGCCGCACACCGGCACGGACCCGCACACCGGCACGGACGCGTGGAAGGGCGGGGGGATGTACCTGCGCGAGGTCCCCGTCAAGGTGGAGAACCTGTCGGTGGCCTACCGCTCGGGCGGGCGCGACATCACGGTCGCCGATAACGTGTCCTTCGAGGTGGAGGCCGGCCGGACGCTGGCCGTGGTCGGCGAGTCCGGCAGCGGCAAGTCGACCGTCGCCGGGACGCTGCTGGGGCACCTGCGCCACGGCTCGCGCATCACCTCCGGGTCGGTGGAGGTCGCCGGGCGCGACGTCTTCTCCCTGGGCGGCCGCGACCTGCGCGCCCTGCGCGCCCGCGACGTCGCGATGGTGGGGCAGAACGCGGGCAACGCGCTGACCCCGTCGATGCGCGTCGGCACCCAGCTCGAAGAGGCCCTCATGGCGCGCGTTCCCGCCCGCGCCGAGCGGCGCGCCGAGGCGCGCACCCTGCTGGAGAAGGTCGGCCTCCCCGAGCCGGACCGCATCGGCCGCCGCTACCCGCACCAGCTCTCGGGCGGGCAGCAGCAGCGGGTGGCGATCGCGATGGCGCTGGCCGCGCGCCCGCGCGTGCTGGTCCTGGACGAGCCCACCACGGCGCTGGACGTGGTCACCCAGGCCCGCATCCTGGACCTGGTGGCCGGCCTCAGCGCCGAGCTGCACCTGGCGACGGTCCTGGTCAGCCACGACCTGGGGGTCGTGGCGCGGATGGCCGACGAGGCCGTGGTCATGCGCGAGGGCGCGGTGGTGGAGGCGGCACCGGCCGCCGACCTGTTCACCGCGCCGCGGCACCCCTACACGCGCCGCCTGCTGGCGAGCGTCCCGCGGGTGTCCGACGCGGGCCTGGCCGAGGTGGGCGAGGACGGCACGCGGACCGTGCGCGACCGCGCGCCGGTGCCCGAGGAGGCACCCGAGGCGGTGTCCCTGGAGGACGTCGTCGTGCAGTACGGACGCAGCCGGGCGGTGGACGGGGTGTCCCTGGGGCTCCGCCGGGGCGAGGTGCTCGCCCTGGTCGGCGAGTCCGGCAGCGGCAAGTCCACGCTCGCGTGGTCCCTGGCGGGGCTGCGCGCCCCGGCGTCGGGGCGGATGCGCCTGCACGGGGAGCAGGAGGGCGACCTCGCGGCGGGGGCGCGCAAGCGGCCGCCGGAGCTCCGGAGGCGCATCCAGCTCGCGTTCCAGAACGCCGACACGTCGCTCAACCCGCGCAGGATCGCCCGTGAGGCGGTGCGGCGGCCGCTGCGGTTCTTCGGTCTGGCCTCCCGGTCCGACGCCGACACCCGCGCGCGCGGGCTGATCGAGGACGTCGCCCTCGCCCCGGCCCTGTCGGACCGGCTGCCCCAGCAGCTCTCGGGCGGGCAGCGGCAGCGGGTCGGCATCGCCCGCGCGCTGGCCGCCGGTCCGGACGTGGTCGTGGCCGACGAGATCACCACGGCGCTGGACGTGTCCGTGCAGGCATCGGTGCTGGCCCTGCTGGACGACCTGCGCACCGAGCGCGACCTGGCGTTCGTGTTCATCAGCCACGACCTGGCGGTGGTGCGGGGCATCGC
Source organism: Nocardiopsis suaedae (assembly GCF_027706745.1). Taxonomy (GTDB): domain Bacteria; phylum Actinomycetota; class Actinomycetes; order Streptosporangiales; family Streptosporangiaceae; genus Nocardiopsis_A; species Nocardiopsis_A suaedae. Next base: position 18,113 of record NZ_JAQFWP010000004.1, read on the forward strand.
CGACCGGGTGGCGGTGATGAAGGACGGGCGCGTGGTCGAGGAGGGGCCGGTCGGGGCGGTGTTCACCGGGCCGAACCACCCCTACACGCGCCGCCTGATGGAGGCGGTCCTGGAGCCGGACGCCGCCGGGGGCGCGGGGCTCGGGCACGGGGCCGCCGACCGCACAGACCGCACCGAAGGCGCCGCCCGTGCCGACAGTGCCGCCGATGCCGCCGGTGAAGGGGGCGGCGGTTCAGTGGCCAGTGGCTCAGGGGCCGCCGAAGGCACCGCCGAGGGCGAATGGATCGACCTCGGCGGCGGCCACCGGATCCGGCGCGGCGGAGAGTGAGGGGCTCCGCCGCGCCGGGCCCGGGGCCCTTGGGCCCCGGGCCCACCTGGTGGGCCGTCAGCACGGCCCTGCCGACCGACCGCTTCGAGAACGAGGACACGGAGAGACGGGGGAGATGAAGTACCGCGAGGAGTTCCCGCGCGACGTCGAGATGCGCGAGATGTGGATCCCGATGCGCGACGGCACCCGCCTGCACGCGCGCGTGTGGCTGCCGACCGATGCCCTTGAGGAGCCGGTGCCCGCCCTGCTGGAGTACCTGCCCTACCGCAAGGGCGACTGGACGGCGCCGCGCGACGCCGAGCGCCATCCCTACTACGCGGGCCACGGGTACGCGTCGGTGCGGGTGGACCTGCGGGGCGCGGGCAACTCCGAGGGGGTGATGCTCGACGAGTACTCCCCGCAGGAGCTGGAAGACGGCTTCGCCGTCATCGAGTGGCTGGCCGCCCAGCCGTGGTGCACCGGGGGCGTCGGCATGTTCGGCATCTCCTGGGGCGGGTTCAACTCCCTGCAGCTCGCGGCGCTGCGGCCTGAGGCGCTCAAGGCCGTGGTCACCGTGTGCTCCACCGACGACCGCTACGACAATGACGTCCACTACACGGGCGGTTCGGTGCTGGGCATCGACATGGCCGGGTGGTCGGGCACGATGCTGGCGTTCACCTCGCGCCCGCCGGACCCGGCGGCGGTCGGCGAGCACTGGCTCCCGATGTGGAAGCGGCGCCTGGACGCCCTGGAGCCGTTCGTCCACACCTGGCTGGACCACCAGGCGCGCGACGACTACTGGCGGCACGGGAGCGTCTGCGAGGACTATTCGGCCGTGCAGGCCGCCGTGCTCGCCGTGGGCGGCTGGGCCGACCCGTACCGGGACACCGTGCTGCGGCTCGCCGGACACCTGCCCGGGCCGGTGCGGGGCATCCTCGGCCCCTGGGCGCACCAGTACCCGGACCGGCCCTTGGAGCCGGGGCCGCAGATCGGCTTCCTGCAGGAGACGCTGCGCTGGTGGGACCACTGGCTCAAGGGGGCCGACAACGGCGCGATGGACACACCCCTGCTGCGCTCCTACATCCAGGAGCCGGTGCCCCCGGCGACCGCCTACCCGGTGCGGGAGGGCCGGTGGGTCTCGGACGACGCCTGGCCGTCCCCGTCCACGGTGTGGACCGAGCGCGCGCTGGACGACGGCGACGGCGCCCGCCCGGTCGTCGTGCGCAGCCCGCAGCACACGGGCGTGGACGCGGGGCGGTTCTTCCCCTATGGCAACGCCACCGACCTCCCGCCGGACCAGCGGGAGGAGGACGGGCGTTCGACCTGCTTCGATTCGGCTCCCCTGGAGCGCCGCACCGAGATCCTCGGGCGCGTGCGGGTCCGGCTGCGCCTGGACTGCGACCGGCCCAAGGGCACGGTCGTGGTGCGTGTGTGCGACGTGGCGCCCGACGGCGCGTCGACGCTCGTCACACGCGGGGTGCTGAACCTGTCGTCGCGCCGGGGGCGGGACCGGGTCGTGCCCTGGGAGCCCGGGACGCCGGAGGACGTCGAAGTCGAGCTGACGGGCACCGGGTACGCGTTCCCAACGGGGCACCGCATCCGGGTCGCGGTGTCCACGGCCTACTGGCCGTGGGTGTGGCCGCAGCCCGGCGCCGAGGCGCTGACGGTGTGGCCCGCGCAGAGCGCGCTGCTGCTGCCGGAGCGGCGGGACGGGTTCGACGACGGCCGCGCGGCGGTGGAGTTCGAGGAGCCGGAGCAGGCGGCGCCGCTCCCCGTCGTGCTGGGCGAGGGCGAGTACCGCCCGGAGCGCCTGGTCACGCACGACGTGGGGACCGGTGAGTGGGTGCTGGACGTGGACCCGAACTACGGGGGTTCGCGGACCTACCCGGACGGGCTCGTGTACACCGAGAAGGCCCGCGAGTACTACCGGATCCGGGTCGACGACCCTCTTTCGGCCGTGGCAGGCTCCCGGTGGGAGATCCGTATGCAGCGGGAGGGATGGGACATCACGGTGCGCACGTCGAGCGAGCTCACCGCCACCGCGGAGCACTTCATCGTGCAGAGCACCGTGGAGGCCGTCTCGGGCGAGGACACGGTCGCGACGCGGGAGTGGCGCCGTGAGATCCCGAGGACGGCCGGATGAGCACGGAGCTGGAGACGACCGGAGGCCCGGCGCCGCCGACGGGGGGAAGCGGCACCGGCGCCGGTCACGTCGAGCCGTCCGGGGCCTCCCGGACCTCCGGGGACGCGGACGGGGACGGGGACGCGGGCCGCCGAGCCGGTCCCAAACGGCGGGCGGTGGCGCCGGGCCGCCGCACCCGCCAGCCGACCGAGGTCCGGCGGCGGCTGATCCTGGAGGCAGCGGTGCCCCTGGTCGCCGAGAAGGGCGCCGGACGCGTCGGCCTGCGCGACATCGCACGCGCGGCCGGGGTGTCAGTGGGCACGGTGACCTACCACTTCGGCGGCGTTCAGGAGATCCTCACCGAGGCGGTCTCCATGGAGATCGACGGGTACTACCGGCCGCTGGGCGAGCGGATGCTGTCCCGCCCGACCGCCGCCGAAGGGCTCGAGGTGCTCGTGGAGGGGGTGTTCAGCCCCGAGACCGACCGGCACTGGCGGCTGTGGTTCGACAACTGGGCGGCCAGCGACGACGCGGCGCCCGACGAACGCCAGCGCCGCCGGTACGAGGAGTGGGCCGACCGGGTGGCCGAACTGATCCGGCGCGGCTGCGCGGAGGGGTCGTTCGCGTGCGCGGACGTCACGGAGACGACGACGCGGTTCAACGCCCTCGTGGACGGCCTGGCCCTGCGCCGCCTGCGCGGGGCCCCTCCCCTGGACCTCGACCAGGCCAGAGCCCACCTGCGCCGCTTCCTCCGCTCCGAACTGGGCGTGGAGGAGCCCGACACGAACGGGTCCGGCACAGAGCACTGACGCGCCCGGTCGGATGGGCGCTCCGGGGCCGGTTCTCGCCGAGTCACGCCGTATGGCCGGTATTCCAGGGTGAATACCGGCCATACGGCGTGACTCGGCGGATGTCTGCCGGGTCTTGCCCCCTGGAAGGGCGTGATCTCCGACAAGCCGGGGCAGCGCCCTGACCGGCGCCCCGGGCAGCCGTCCGGCTCCCACCGCCCTCGAGGCACGGGCCCGGCGGCCGATGCGCTGGTTCTCGCTCCGCTTCCCGCATTGTGGCCGTTCTGTCACAACCGCTCGGAGCCGGTCCGCGTCACAGTGTCCGTGTACCCTCCCCACGCGGGGGACCTTCCGCAGCATTCACCACGAAACGGACACGGAGAACGCACGTGGAGACGGCCCAGGACCGCTTCGCCGCCGCCGGTGTGGACCCGCGCACCCCGAACGACCCGACCGATGTCGGCCCTTTCCGCATCGTCGGACGCCTCGGCGCGGGAGGCATGGGCGCCGTCTACGCCGCCGTGGACGCCTCGGGGGCGCCGCTCGCCCTGAAGGTGGTGCACCGCGAGTACGCCGCGGACACCGCCTTCCGGGCCCGGTTCACGCGCGAGGTCGACCTCATGCGCCGGGTGTCCGGGACCTGCGTCCCCGGCTTCATCTCCGCCGAGACGTCCGGCGAGCGGCCGTGGCTGGGCATCGAGTACATCCCCGGCCTCACCCTGAGCGCGCACGTCAAGCGGAACGGCCCGCTCCAAGGGGACCTGCTGATGGGGCTCGCCGCCGGGATCGCCGAGGGCCTGCAGGCCGTGCACGGGGCGGGCATCGTCCACCGCGACCTCAAGCCGGGGAACATCATCCTGTCCCCCTCCGGCCCCAAGGTCCTGGACTTCGGCATCGCCCGCGCCGTCGAGGAATCGGCCATCACCCGAACCGGAGAGCTGTACGGAACACCCGGCTGGCTCGCCCCCGAGCAGTACCGCGGCGCCGCCCCCGGCACCTCCTCGGACATGTTCGCCTGGGGCGGCCTCGTCGCCTTCGCCGCCACCGGGCGCCGCCCGTTCGGCACCGGGTCGGCCGAGGAGCTGGCGGTGCGCACCCTCGAAGCCTCCCCCGACCTGGACGGGGTCCCCGAGGCGCTGCTGCCGGTGGTGACCGCCGCCCTGGACAAGGACCCGGGTCGGCGGCCCACGGCGGTCCAGGCGCTGCAGGCCGTCACCGGCGCATGGACCGGCGCGGCCCCGGCGGCGGAGGAGGCCACCCGCGTCCTGCCGGGTCTGCTGCAGGAGCGCTGGACCGAGGTCCACGCGCCGGACGCCGACACCACCGGGTGGATCGATCTCACCGCGCCCCGGCGGCCCGCGTGGCGCTCGGCGAAGGTGCTGGTGCCCGCCGCCGCGGCGATGGCCCTCGTCCTGGGCGGCACGGCCGGAGGAGCCGTGTGGCTCGCCTCCGACCGCTCCGCCGGGGGCGGAGGCGGCGGCACCGGCGGCGGGTCGGACACCGGCTCCGGCGGAGGCGCGAACGGCCAGGCCGCCGACGGGAACGGCGGTGGAGGCGACGGGGGCGACGGGAACGGCGGCGACTCCGGCGAAGGCGGGGACACCGGGGTGAGCGGCCCGGTCGGGGGCGCCGACGCGGCCGTCCCCGGCGGCCCGGACCTGGGCCCGGTCTCGGGGCTCGACCTCCAGGTCCCCGAACCCGATACGGTGGAGCTCGCGGTGCGGCGCTCAGGGCAGGCGGGGCCCATCCCCTTCCTGCGCCTGAACTACGGCACCGCCGAACGCGACGGGGCCGACCTGGTCGTCTCCGGCACCGCCGAATACCTCGCCGACGAGGGCGGCTACCGCATCCTCGGCGGGGACTACGCGGTCGTCGACTTCAACATGCAGGGCGACGGCCCCGCCTACGACGCCGACCCGCGGGGGTGGGAGGGGGCGTGGCGCCCTGACCCGGACGCCGCCGTCGCCGAGGTGACCGCCGAAGAACCCCGCCAGGAGTTCACCCTGACCGTCAACGACGTGCCCGAGGCGGACCCGGCCGAGTACGACGGGCTGCGCTATCTGGACCTGCTGCTCCCCGAACAGGTCTGGGGCTACACGCTCCAGCCGGCCGAGGACATCTCCCGGGTGTGCTTCCAAGAGGGGCCGACCTGGAACGCCGAGTACGAGGGACCCGCCTTCGACCCCCTCCTGCCCTGCGGCTGACGTCCGTCCCGGCTCGTCGCCCCGCCTTCCCCGCCTCCCGACCCGTTAGAACAAGCGAGCCATGAGCGACACCTCCCCCCTCACCCCCAAGCGCTTCGACCCGTTGCGCCGTGACGACCCGCGGAAGATCGGCCCGTACACCCTGGACGGGCGCATCGGCAGCGGGGGCATGGGCGCCGTCTACGCCGGCCACCAGCCGGGCGTGCCCGGACATGCCGCGGTCAAGACCGTCCGCGAGGAGCTGGCGGGCAACGCCGAGTTCCGCGCGCGCTTCACCCGGGAGACCGAGCTCGCCAAGCGCGCGTCGGGAATGTGCATCCCGCGCTTCTTCGACGGTGATACCGAGGCGGAGCTGCCCTGGCTGGCGACCGAGTACATCCCCGGGCCGACCCTTCGCACCTACACCGGCAACCGCGGCCCCCTGACCGGCGACCACCTGCTGGGCCTGGGCGTCGGTCTGGCCGATGCCCTCGCGCGTGTCCACGCCCAGGGCGTGGTGCACCGGGACCTCAAACCCGGCAACATCATCCTCGGCCCGGACGCCCCCAAGCTGGTCGACTTCGGGATCGCCCGTGCCGTGGACCAGACCGCGCTCACCAGGACCGGCGGGGCCGTGGGCACCGCCGGGTGGATGAGCCCGGAGGCGTGCGCAGGCCACGAGGTCACCGGCCGCTCGGACGTGTTCTCCTGGGGCGCCCTGCTGGCGTTCGCGGCCACGGGGCGCGAGCCGTTCGGGACCGGCGCCGTGGACGCCCTGGCCTACCGCGTGATGCAGGGCGAGCCCGACATCGAGGGGGTGCCCGAACCGCTGCTGCCGCTGGTCCGGGCCGCGCTGGCCAAGGCCCCTGAGGAGCGGCCGGACGCGGTGGGGCTGGTGTCCTCGCTGGTGGAGCTGTGGTCCGGGAGCACCCCGGCCGCACCCGTCGCGGGCGTCCAGGCGATGCTCGGCGAGGTGTGGACGGGGATGAAGACCCCGGTCCCCGCGCCCGCGCGCAACCCGAAGCGCCTCGGGCGGGGCGTGACGGCGGCCGTCGCCGTCGTCGCCGTGCTCGCGTTGGCGGGCGCCGCGGCCGTGGCCGCGCCCACGGCCCTGGAGGCCCTGTCCGGTGACGGCGGGAACGGCGGGCAGGCCGACGGGGGCGGCGGCTCCACCGGCGAAGACGCGGGAGGCGGCGAGGACGGCGGGAGCAGCGCCGGCGACGGCGGAAGCACCGGGGACACCGACGGCGGTGACGGCGGGGAGAACGGCGACACCCCCTCCGGCCCGCCGCCCGAAGCCGTCGACCAGGCGACCGACAACGGCGTCAGCACCACCGCCGAAGTCGGGGCGGCGGACGGCAGCATGGGCGTGTTCTCGACCCCGACCGTCGCCGCCTTGTACGCCAACGTCTACAACGTCGTATCCGGCCCCGACGGCGTGCAGATCACGGTGAACGGCCAGTCGATGGGCGTCCGCCAGCAGGTGCCCTCGTTCGACCAGTCGAACTTCTACGTCGTCGCCGACGGCGAGCGGATCGACCCCTCCCAGCCGTTCACGTACACACCGCAGGTCGACTACCCGATGGAGCAGGAGCCCAACGAGAACACCCTGGTGTTCCCCGGCGCCCCGGAGACGGGGCTGCTCGTCTACCAGACCCCCGAGATCTCGGGGGCGCAGCCCGGCCCTGTGGGACTGTGCTACTCGACGGCCCAGGGCGCCTACTTCACGACGGATTACGCCCAGTGCACCTGACCCGGCCGCGCCGCGCGCTCACCCGCAGGGGTAGTCCGTGTACTCGAACAGCGGGAGGTCGTGCCAGCCGCCGTCGGCGTCGTCGACCACGCACACCCGTCCGGGCGTGTAGTCCCCACCGGTGCTGTGCCCCCACACCTCGGCAGGGGTGGTGTACTCCACCATCTGCACGGCCTCCTCGGACGGACGCTCGGGCGCGTCAGGGAACCGCAGGGAGAAGGGGCGCGCATCGCCGGGGGCGAGTTCGGCCAGGACCTCGTCCCCGGCCGCCGGGGTGCGCTCGAAGCCGTCCCCGGAATCCGGCGCCGCCCCCAGGACAGGGGTCAGCAGCGTGAAGTCGGCCGCGTGCAGCGCATATCCGCCCTCGTCGTGCAGGTACTCCCCCTCGGCGCCGACGACCAGGGCGCCGTTCTCGCGTGAGGCCGAGGTGTAGGTGAGCCTGACGACCGCCCGCCAGTCGCCGCCGTGGCCCCCCTCGGACAGCGCCTCCCCCGCCTGATCGGCCGCGTCGCCCTCGGCCGGGGGACGGGTGGCGAGTTCGACCGTGTCGTTCTCGACCGCCTCGGTGCGGACCGCCCCCACGTCGATGACGGGCGCCCCGCCGCTCTCGGCATTGACGGGACCACCGCCCGCGGAGGCCTCCTCCGTCCCTCCGGCGCCGCTGTCGGGAACGGCTCCGTCCTCGGGCACGCTCACGCATCCCGCGGCCGCCAACGCGAGCCCCGCCGCGAGCGGTAGGAATCGGACGGCCGCGCCTCTTCCGTGAACCCACGGTCCCACGCCGGTCCTCCTCTGCCGCGATCTCGGAGTGGCAAGCATCCTACGGGGGCGGTGGTGCGAGCCGGGACCGGGTGCGCGTCAGAAGGGGTCGGCGGCGCCCTTGCGCGCCTGGATCCGCGAAGCCACGAGGTAGCCGACCCCTGCACCGGCGACCGCGGCCGCCTCCCGGAGCGCGAAGAAGAGGTAGTCCGGTCCGCTGTCGGCCACCAGGAAGCCCACGTCCTGGACGAGGACCAGCACGGGAACCCCGAGGACGGCGAGGAGGTACCTCCCGGTCCTCGGGCCCTCGTCCCCCTTGTAGAGCAGGGCGGCGCACAGGACCACCAGGGCGAGCTGGACGAACTTCGACGGCGCCACCCACATGAGGTGTCCCCACATGGACATCAGGGTGTCCAGGTCCGCGTACGCGATCATGATCCGGTGGCCCGAGAGCGCCCCGGCGACCCACAGGGCGAGCGCTCCGGCCCACGGACGCAGCAGGCCAAGGACGCCCGTCGGCTTGGAGGAGGACACGGCCGTCACGACGCCACCCGCAGGGAGTCGACGATCGTCTCCTGCTCATCCTCACCGATGTGGCCGTCGGAGACGATGACCCGGAGGATCGCCCCCCGCCGCTCGCCGTCTGGGCCTTCGGCCACGACGAACACGTCGGTCACCTCGTCGGCGTCGATGTAGTCGATGCGGAACTGCTCGACCGAGTAGTCGTTCCGGGCGGAGCTGTCGGCGCCTTCGACCTCGTGCTCCTGCGCCTCCTGCATGTCATCGATCTTGTTGCCGATCATGACCTCGGCGCCGAACTTCCCGGCGAGCTGCTGGGCGTGGGTCTCGGGGCCGACCCCCTCGACGGGGATCACGCGTGTGGAAGCCATGATCACATCGCCCTCGCCCTCAATGGCGGCGACCGACTCGTAGATGTGCTCGCCGTCGGCCTCCTCCGAACCCTCGACCGGCTCCCAGTCGTCGGGGACGGCATAGGCGAGCCAGTCGGCGTCGACGGCCTGGAATCCCTCCGGGGCGTCGATCGCGGCGTCCTCACCGCCCGCCTGGCCGCCCTGGCCCGCGGCACCGTCCTCCGCCCCGCCGCAGCCCGTCAGGGCCAGGGCGGCCGCGGCCACCGCCGCCCCCGCCACGGCGGCTCCCGAACGCCGACGTGCGATCGCGCGCATGCTCAGCACCTGCCGTCCCTCCTCAGGTCTCCGGCCCGGCGCCCCGTCGACGCGGATGCCCGGGCCCGGTCCCGCACGTCCGTCATCCGGTCGTGCACGCCTCGTACTCGACGAACTCCCGGCCGCCCTCGCCGTCGGGGGAGCCGAGGTATTCGGCCGTGTTCACATCGGTGTCCTCAGAGTAGGTGTTGTAGGAGTAGCCGAGGGAGACGATGAACTTGACGTCGGCCCCGTAGGACTGCTGGTCGATCTCCTGGTCGTAGCTGGCCCTGGTCACGTTGGCCTCCTCGTACAGGAGCTGCGTGAACGGGTCGGGGTCCTCGGGGAGCTCGTCGGGGATCATCGCATCCCAGGTGATGGGGAGCGCGTTGCCCCCCGGGACGGCGCCGAGCCAGTTCTCCACGACCTCGCGCTGTTCGGCGCTCTCCACCGGGAGCTGGGTCGTCACGACCTTCATCTCCCCGTTGACGGTGGTCGTCTGGCTGATGACCACCTCGGTGACGTTGCCGTCGGCGTCCCGGGTGACCTTCAGCGCGCCCTGCCGCTCGCCGCTGGGCTCGAAGCTGTCCACGGCCCAGTCGGCCCCGAAGTTGGCGTTGCCGCTGAGCTTGTAGATCTTGGAGGTGGAGCCGTCGGCGTGCTCCTCGCTGCCGTAGGCGCCGTCCACGCCCACTCCGACCTCCAAGCCCGGCTCGAAGCCGATGTCCGCCGACCAGCCGCCGTCGTCGTTCTGCTGGTCGCCGTTGCCGCCGGATTCACCGCCGGAGTCGCCGCCGGACCCGTTCTCGTCGTTGTTCTTCTTGCGGTCGCCGCTGTTGCCGACCGACAGGCCCGCGTGCGCCTCGCCGCTCAGGCCCCCCTCGTAGTCGCGGCCGACCGAGGTGGGCTCGGGCAGGTCGTGGTCGCCGTCGGCCCAGGTCTCGAAGTCGGTGAAGTCGCCGCTGCCGGCCTCGTTCTTGGCGGCCTCCTCGATGTCGCCCTGGAACTGGTCGGCCTCGTCGGAGTTCTCGAACTCCCAGGACACCGATCCCGGCCAGCCGAACTCCACACCGGCGTCGGCTCCCACACCGGCCTGGAAGATCGGGCCGATGTCCACATCGGCCCCGATACCGAACGAGGCCCTGAGCGCGCTCTCGTCCACGGCGGTGATCTTGACCGAGCCGTCGGAGTACTCCTCGCGGATGAACGTAGTGCCGTCCTCGCCGCTGACCACCACGGTGACCTCGTGGCTGGTGCCCTCCGCGTCCCGGGTCACCATGCAGCGCTCCGGCTCGTAGAACTCGTCCGGCCGGAACTCGGGGTCGCAGTGGGAGTAGTCACCGTCGCTGGTGAACATCTCGCAGACGGCGCGGCCGATGGGGACGGTCATCACCGAGGGGGCGAGCATGAAGGTGAGGGCGCCCATCACGACCGACGCCAGGACGATGAGGGCGCCGTACTGAATGAGCTGCGCCCCTGAGTCGTCGCGGGAGCGGTGGTGTGGCGCCATTGTCGCCCTCTTTCGCGAATTCGGGGATGACGAGGGAAAACGCTGTCGAGCGTAGGATTCGCGGCATCAGGGCGTACAGGGCCCAGGGGCCCAAGCCGCAGACCGGGCCTGCGGTCCCCATGCTCTGGGCCTCGGGTCAGTGCGCGTCGATCACGCGCGTCCGGGCCGCCTTGTCGTGCAGGGCCTGGCCCAATGGACGGTCGCGCAGCGGCCACAGGCCGTTGGCCAGCCACAGCACCGCGCTGAGCACGTTGACGGCGATGTTCCAGCTCAGCAGGAGCGGGAGGGACCAGACGGCCGCCCGGACCACCGCACTGCCCCACGGGAGCCCGCCGGCGTCCACCCCCTGTGCGGTCACCAGCGGGACGACGCGCAGGCCCATGGCCCGCTTTCCCGGGGTCGCGCCCCAGGCCTTCAAAAAGACGGTTTCGTAGCCGAACCAGCCCGCGAAGGAGACCGCCAAGAAGAACGGGAAAGGCGATCCCGGGCCGTTCACCGTGTCCGGACTCGCGGTGAAGAGGAAGACGAACATGCCGACCATCGCGATGACGAGGAGGACCATCGAGATGATCTGGGCGAGCACCGCATCGATCAGGCGGGCCACGACACGGCGGCCGTATTCGGGTGCCACGGGCCGCCCCGCGTTCGCGGGTCCCCGACCGGCATGGAAGCCGTCGTCCATTTTTCCCTCCTCCGCATATCCGTGAGCGCTGGGCCCACATCGGTTCGGCGGACGGCCGGACCGCCCGCGCGAGGGCGGTCATTCGATCGGAACGTCCTCGATGGCGCCGAAGGCTCCCGCGTTGAAGGTCACCGAACCCACGCCTTCAGGAGGCGCCGGAAGATAGAGCCACGTGCGGTTCTCCTCATTGGTGCGGACCGCATACGGATAGGAGACCGGGTCCAGGTACCGGCGCCCTTTCCGCTTGTCGCTCACGGTGTCGCCCCCGCCGATCCGGACCGTACTGTAGGTGCGGCCGCTCTCGGGGTCGACCGCCGAGAAGGAACCGAAGACGGAACCGGGCAGCAGGTCCGACCCGAACGGCTTCTCGTCCTCGCTCAGGAGCTCCGGACTCTTATTGAAGACCAGGAAATTCGCCACCATGTAGTTCCCGTCCCGGTAGAACGGCATCACTTGGAGGCGGTAGTCCTGCCCGTCCACGGTGGCCGTCACGTCCGCGATCACATCGGGGTCCTGGGCACGGTACGGGGCGGGCTCCGTCGGCCCCCAGGCGCCGTCCTCCTGCCCACCGCCTTCAGCCTCCTCGCCGTCCTCGCCGGGCCCAGGGGGCGGTGTGCTCTCATCGGCGCTCGGGTCCTCCCCCGTGCCGGAACCGTCGTCCGATCCGCCGCCTTCCCCGTCCTCGCCTTCTTCGGCGGCCGCGTCCCCGGCCGGGGGCGGCGGCACCTTGTAGGAGATCTCGATCCGACTGTTCTGCGCGCGCGCCTCGGGCTTGCCGTCGCCCTCCTCATGGACGACCGGCCGGTCGCTCCCGTGTCCTTCCGCGCTCACCGAGACGTCCTCGCCCAAGGCCTCCGTCAGGTAAGCCGACGCGGCGTCGGCGCGTTCCGCGGTCTCCCGGGCGTTGTCCTCGTCCTTGCCGTCGCCGTCGGAGTGCACGCCGATGGAGACCTCGGGCTCCTCCGGATCGATCCGCTCCGCGAGGTCCTCGGCGACGCCCTCCAGGGCCTGGCGTCCTTCGGCGGTGAGCTCCTGGCCGGCGGGCTCTTCAGCGTCGTCCTCGCCGTCACCAGAAGCCTCGGAGAACATCCCGTCCGTCCGCAGCGTCACCCGCTCGGCCGTTCGTCCCGTGTGGGTCGTGACACCTCCCTGCTCCGTCACCGAGTACAGGTTCTCGACATGGTCCCCCATGTCGTCCGGAAGAGGGGAGTCGACGGTGGGCAGCTCGACGACGTCGCCGGGGCGAACGCCCTCCTCCTCTTCGTCCCCCTCTTCCCCTCCTTCTTCCGCGCCTTCCTCTTCCTCCTCCTCGCCCTGCCCGTCCTCCTCTTCCGGGGAGGTGACCGGGATCCCGGTGAACTCCCCGGCGGTCCCGGGGGTCACCACCGTGACGTCCTCCACCTCCTCGGCCACCGGCGGAAAGTGCGCCTCCATGACATAGACGGCGTCGCCCATGACCGTGTCGGGCAGGTCGTTGCCGAGATTCTCCGGTACGTAATCGTCCGGATCGGCGTCCGGATCGGCGGTGTCCCCCTCCTCCCACGCGGGATTGGGAAGCTGCTCATAGAGACGTCCGCCCACGGGGTCGACCAACCGGAAGCCCCCTCCGAATCCCCCCTTGGCGTTGTGCTCTCCGTCCTGCAAAGGCGTGGTGGCAAAGCGCAGGACCGTCCGGTCCTCGCGCCGTTCGACCTCGTAAATCTCCAACTGGGCGCGGAACTGCGTGCCCAGGCCGAAAACGCCTGAACGCTGGAAGGGCCCTTCGGGCTCGACCACCGCGGGCTGCGGATCGGCGGGCGGCTCCTCCGGATCGTCCTGACCGGTCGAACCGGTGCACCCGGCACCCAGGAGAGCCACGACGCCGACCGTGCCGATCATGCGCAGTGCACGTCTGTTGAGCATCTCGGGGGAGTCCTGACTCGTGTAGGCGGACCATTCGCAATCCTGTAGGACGTAGCCTGCCACGCCCGGGTTCCGGTACTCACACGACGGTTCGGTGAACCTTTTCGGGACGGCCGCTTCCGGTCACGCCTCGGCGCGGCATACCTCCGGACAATCCGGGGCACAAGTACCGCAACACCGGCAACCCCCGCGACAGACCCCCCACAACCCCACAAACGTCGCCCGCGCGGACGGTCGGGTTCCGAACCCTGGGACCTCGCCGTCCGGCCCGACTGCGGAGAGTAGCGACGCTGCACCCGAGCGACGATCCAGGAGCCCCCATGACCCTCTCGTCTCCCCTCACCGTCCTCATCGCCGACGACGATCTCGTCTTGCGCGCCGGCCTCGCCAGCACCCTTCAGCGCGGGTCCGGCCTCACCGTCGTGGAGACGGCGAGCGGCGCCGAGGCCGTCAAGATCGCGGAGGAGACCGGCCCCGACGCCGCGCTGGTCGGCGCCCGCATCCCCGCGCTCGCCACCTCCGGGACGATCAAGGACCTGACGGCGGTGGCGCCGGTGGTCCTCCTCGCGTTCCCCGGCGACGGGGAGGCCGTCCGCGAGGCGGTGGCCCAGGGTGCCGCCGCCTCGCTGGTCTACGGATCGTTCACCCCTCCGGAGCTGGCCGAGGCGGTGCGGGCGGTGGCCCGTTCCGGAGCCGGGCAGGACGAGGTGGACGCGATCATCGGCGTGCGCGGCCCGGCGGCGGCCGCGGCACTGCGCGCCGACAGCGGCCTGACCGAGCGCGAGGCCCAAGTGCTGCGCCTCGTGGCGGGCGGCATGTCGAACGCGATGATCGCCGACCACCTGGTGGTGTCGGAGAAGACCGTGAAGAACCACATCAACCACATCTACGCCAAGCTGCACGTGCGCAACCGCACGCAGGCCATCGAGCGCTGGCGCGCGGCGGAGACCGTCGGCGTCTGACCGCCCGGTGTGGGCCCCGGGCGCCCCTCAGGACGGCACCGGGGCCGACGGCCCGAGGCGCATCCCGCCGGACCCGGGGGCGGTCCGCGGGAAGCGCCCGCCGAGCGTTCCACCACTCCTGAGGACGCGGCCTCCGACGGCCGTTCTCACCCCATGGCCTTCATCGGCGACAAGGGCACTGACCTGGCCTGATGGGCATCAGGGCAGGTCAGAGGGAACGACCGCGCCCGCCGGGCGTCCGCCGCCGCGGCGGACGCCGCCCGGTCGTCCCATCTCATCGGGAAGTCCTCCCCCGCCCACTGGGTGGGCCCATAGCCGGGTCCGCCGCGGCTCCGTGCACCCGCTTCGCGACGCATCGCGGGGAGTTCTCTAGAGTGAGGGACTCCTGCCCCCGCGTCGCCGCCGGAGCCGTCGGCGACGTCCCGTCCCCTCCGCCCGAAGGTGTTCCGTGCAGACCGGAGAGCCCTCGCCCCGGCCGAGCCGCCGGTTCGCTCCCCTGTTGGCCGCCGTCGCCGTCCTCGCCGCCCCCGCCTGCACCGGCACCGCGGCGGACGGCCCCCGCGAGACCGCCGAGCAGCAGGGGGCCGAGGACCGGGTGTTCGACCCGCCCACGGAGTTCGACACCGGCCAGGGCGTCGAGATCGACCTCGGGGCCGACTCCCGCGCCGAGGGGCGCGCGCTGCGGCCCGCCATGGACGGCGGCACCGTCTACTACGGCGACGAGGACGGCCTGCACGCCGTGGACGCCGAAGGCGGCCGGGACCTGTGGTCGGTGCCCACCCGCCAGCCGGTCGTGGACACCCGGGCGGACAGCGCCGTGCTCGCCGAGATCGACGGCCGCGCCGTGGTCGTGGGCGCCTTCGAGACGCGCAACCCCGGCCGGGGCAGCGCCGTGCGGCAGGAGCGGCTGGAGGTGCTGGTCGCCGACGCCCGCAACGGCGAGCTGCTGTGGCAGGCCGAGCACATCCCCGGCGGCCCGCCGCCCGACCCCGAGGACGTGTTCGCGGTCGGAGCCGACGACGACGCCGTCGTGGTCTCCTACGGGACGGCCGTCGCCTTCTCCCCCGGCGACGGCGAACTCCTGTGGACCGACTCGGGGATGCGCCCCGAGGCCCTCGCCGACGGCACCGTCGTCGGCTGGTCGGTGCCCCGGGCCACGGGGGACGAGGAGGGCGCGGAGACCGCGGCCGGTCCCACGGGGGTGCTCACGGCCGCGGGGGCGGCCGACGGCGCCCGCCGCTGGAGCCAGTGGGAGGCGGAGAGCGGCCAGGGCGGCGTGTGGGCCCACCCCCTGCGGATCTCCGCCATGGACGGCTCCCGGCTCCTCGTGGGCCGCGAGACGCCGCCGGAGGCGGGCGCGGAGCCCGCCCCCGAGTGGGCGGTGGTCGACGCCGGGGCGGGCGAGGTCGTCTACTGGACCGAGCGCCTGAGCGACCAGGTGTGCCGCTACGACGAGCAGTCGATGCTCGTGTGCTGGAACGGCGGCCGTACCTCCCCCGAGGTGGACGTCTACACCGCCGAGGGCGGGGACCGCCTGTGGAACGACCCCGGTTTCGGCGGCGGGGTGCCGACCGGCATCCGGGGCGTGTGGCACGGGGTCGTCTACACCGACAAGGGCCTGAACGGCGGCTCCCCCGGGATCTACAGCCTCGACTTCCAGAACGACTTGGAGCTGGACCCCGGCACGGCGCCGGACCTGACCGACGGCGTGGTGGGGCTGCGGTTCGCCGAGGACGGGACGGCCACCGCCTACCCCGCCGTGGCCTGAGCGGGCGCCCGAGCGGGCTCGGGGCGGTGCGGAACGGCGCGGGGCCCACGGGACCCGCGGGACGCCACGGAACAGCGCGGGAGAGCACGGGAGAGCACGGGAGAGCACGGAACGGTGCCGGACAGGATAGGACTCCCAGCGCGGGACGCCACCGGACGTCACGGGACGGCGCGGGACGGTACCGGACTCCGCGGACGCCCCGGGTGTGTCCTGATCCGCATTCGGGGCCCCCGCCCGCGAAAGCGGCCTTTTCCCGGTCCGGGAGCGCATATCGTCGTCACCGCATATCGTCGCCTCGGAAGGGTCCCCCGCCCCGGCCCGAGACGTCACCGGTGTGCGGGACGATCCGTGGGTGCCGCAGGCCCCGTGGCCGCCGCAGGCGAGGGCCGCGCGGCTTCGGAGGTGTGCGGCAGTGGAGGTGCGCAGATGGTTGACGGGATCCCCGAACCGCTCCCCCTGGAAGGGCTCGGGCCCGCGGAGGGCGGGTCCCCCGGCGTCGACCCCGCCGATACCTGGGTCGCGCTCGACTTCGAGACGGCCAACGAGGACAACGGCAGCGTGTGCCGCGTCGGCATGGTCCGCGTCCGCGGCGGCCGCGTCGCCGAGCGCCACCTGGAGTACGTCCGGCCGCCCGCACCCGCCGACTGGTTCGACCCCGCGCTGGCGCCCTACAACGGCGGCGTCACCGCCGAGGACGTGCGCGACGCCCCCGAGTGGCCCGAGGCGCTCAAGCGCATCACGGCCTTCGCCGGGGAGGACCCCGTGGTGGCGCACTGGGCGCGCATGGAGATGGACGTCATCGACCGCGCCTGCGCCTACACCTCCACCGACGTGCCGGAGCTGCACTTCTGCTGCTCCTACGTGCTCTCCGACGCGGTGTGGCCGACCAGTCGCAACCACAAGCTGCCCACGCTGTGCGAGAGGGTCGGCTTCCCGCTCGACCACCACAACCCGCTCTCCGACGCCGAGGGCAGCGCGGAGATCGTGCTGGCGCTGATGCGCGAGCGCGGCGCCCGCACCCTCGGCGAGCTGTACACGGCCGAGAACGTCCTGCTGGGCCGCACCTCCCCGGGGCAGCGTCCGCTCTGGTGCCGCAGGCGCGACCGGCCCCAGCGCCCCGACGGCCGCTTCGCGCGCTGGAGCGAGCACAGCAAGGCCGAACCGCCCGAGCCCGACCTGGACGCCGACCCCGACGGCCCGCTGTACGGCGCGGTGGTCTGCCTGAGCGACACCCGGCGCGACAAGATCGAGCTGTGGGCCGAGATCGCCGCCGTCGGCGGCGCCATCGCCAAGAACGTCACCAAGAAGGTCACCGTGCTGGTGGTGGGCGACCACGGGCAGGCCACGAGCAAGCGCCGCAAGGCCGAGGAGTACCGCGCCAAGGGCCAGGCCATCACCATCATCGACGAGGCCGAGCTGGAGCAGATCCTCCGCGAGGGGGCCTAACGGGATCCTCGTTGATCTCGGGAAGTACGACGGAGGGGCGCGCGCGCCTGAAGAGGTCGTGCTCGTGAAACGAGTGCGGCCCCGCCCCGGGACGGTTCCGGGGCGGGGCCGCACCGCTCTATCGGGAGGGCCCCCTCAGGCCGGGCGCCGGGCGCCCGGCCCGGGGACTACCGCTCGGGCAGCTCGGTCCAGCCGATGTCCTCGTAGTGCCAGTTGGACTGCAGGCCGGGGCCTCCGACGTTGGCCAGACCATCGGCCATCGCGTAGGTACCGGTGCGCTGGAAGAACGGGATGCCCTGGCCGTTCTCCCACAGCAGTGCGTCGATCTCGTTGGCGAGCTTGCCGTACTCCTCGGGGTCGACCGTCTGGCGGAGCTCGTCGAACTTCTCGTTGATCTCGTCGGTCGAGGTGCGGGCGTTGTTGTTGCCCCAGTCCTCGCCGTCGTCGCCGAACGGGCCGGTGTGGTTCTCGAAGCTCTCCCCGACGTAGGGGGTGGTGCCGACCTGGACGAAGGACGCCAGCTCGAAGTCGCCGGTGTAGATGTGGTCGTTGAAGAACGCCTCGGTGGGGATCGAGTCGGTGGTGACCTTGATGCCGATCTCGCCCAGCATCTCCTTGGTGACCTCGGCCTCGGACTCGCAGACCTTCAACCCGGCCGGGCAGAAGTAGCGCATCTCCAGCTCTTCGCCGTCCTCGTTGGTGCGCACCTTGGCGTCTTCGCCGTCGAGGGTCCAGCCCGCCCCGTCCAGGAGCTCGCGGGCCCGGTCCGGGTCCTGCTCGCCCAGGTCGCCGGAGTTGTCCTGGAATGCGGGGTCGGAAGAGCGCAGCAGCCGGTTGGCGGTGGGGTCGCTGGGCCAGTTGATGCCCTCGAGGGAGAGCTGCGCCAGCGCGCTCCGGTCGATGCCGAGCATGACCGCGTGGCGCACGTCCACGTCGGACAGCACCGGGCTGTCGGCGTTCATCTCGATGTACCGGTAGCCGTTGTCGATGGCCTGGGTGACGTGGCCGTCCTCGCGGCTGCTGGCCGTCTCATAGGTCGAGGCGGTGTAGCCGACGTAGAAGCCGTCGATCTCACCGTTGGCGAACGCCTGCGCCTGCCCCTCGGGGTCGCCCGGCTGGAAGTGGATCTCGTCCAGCAGCGCCTTCTCGCCCCAGAAATCCTCGTTGCGCTCAAGGATGACGGTGTCGGAGCTCTTGTCGAGCTCCTTGAAGTCGAAGGGCCCGGCGGTGATGGGGATGTCGTCCATGTAGTCCTTGTTGAACCTGTCGGCGTCCTCCATCACCTCCTTCGGGTAGAGGTTCTCGAAGAGCATCCCGTATTCAGCGAAAGGCTCGGAGAAGGTGACGGTGAACTCGTACTCGTCCCCGCCCTCTTCGATGTCCTCGACGCTCTGGTAGGCGTACACCTCGCCCGGTGCGCCGAAGTCGCCGTCCTCTTGCCCGGACAGCGTCTTCCACTGCTGCTCGTAGTCCTCCCAGGTGATCGGCTCGCCATTGGACCACTCGGCGTCCTTGTTGAGCACGAAGGTCATCTCCGTGCCCTCGTCGTTCTGCTCGAACGATTCGACGTAGGCGGGGTTGGGCTCGGCCTCGCCCTCGTCGGTGTAGCGGAAGGCGCTCGGCATGACCGCCTTCATGATCTCCACACCG
The DNA here is from genome assembly GCF_027706745.1 of Nocardiopsis suaedae. Lineage (GTDB taxonomy): Bacteria > Actinomycetota > Actinomycetes > Streptosporangiales > Streptosporangiaceae > Nocardiopsis_A > Nocardiopsis_A suaedae. The sequence continues at coordinate 37,111 of NZ_JAQFWP010000004.1, forward strand.
GCGCCCAGGTTGCCGTCGGTGTGGTGGGTCATCAGCTGGGGCACCGGCTGGGAGCTGCCGTAGATGAAGATGCCGCCCTCTTGGAGCTCCTCACGCGGCTGCGGGTTGAGGTCGGAGGCCGCGATGTCGTCAAGCGACGGGGCCTCTCCGCCACCGCCGTCGTCGCCTCCGCCGCCGCCGCACGCGGTGGCGGCCAGCGCCAGCGCCAGGACCGGAGCGGCGTAGGCCACTGTCCGTCTCGTACGCATAACTGCTCATTCCTCCTTGATTTGCCGGCCGCGGCCGGAGCGGGGGATCCCGGGGGTCAGACGACGGCGCGCCCTTGCGCGTAGTGGCAGGCGGCGGCGTGGTCGTCCTCGCCGGTGGACTCCAGGTCGGGGGAGACCTCGAGGCACGGCACGCGCTCGGCCTCGGAGAGCCCGGCGAACTTGGGGCAGCGGGGCCGGAACCGGCAGCCCGAGGGCGGATCGGCCGGGCTCGGCAGGTCGCCTTCCAGCACGATGTGCGAGCGGGCGCGCTCCTTCTCCGGGTCCGGCACCGGGATCGCGGACAGCAGCGCCTGCGTGTAGGGGTGGGCCGGATCGCCGAAGATCCGCCCGACCTCGCCGATCTCCACGATCCGCCCCAGGTACATCACGGCGACCCGGTCGGCGATGTGCCGCACCACCGACAGGTCGTGCGCCACGAACAGGTAGGACAGGCCCAACCGCACCTTCAGCTCTTCGAGCAGGTTGATGACGCCCGCCTGGATGGACACGTCGAGCGCCGAGACGGGCTCGTCCAGCACCAGCAGGCGCGGCTCCAGCGCGAGGGCACGGGCGATGCCGATGCGCTGGCGCTGCCCGCCGGAGAACTCCTGGGGGTAGCGCCCGGCGTGCGCCGGGTCCAGCCCGACGAGGTCGAGCAGCTCGTTCACCCGCGCGCGCAGCCGGTCCTTGGAGTACCCGTGCGTGAGCAGCGGCTCGGCCACGATGTCGAAGACGAGCATGCGCGGGTCCAGGGAGCTCATCGGGTCCTGGAAGACGACCTGCACGTCGCGGCGGACGGCGAAGCGCTCGCGCGCGCCCATCGTGCCCGAGCGCCGCCCCAGCAGGTCGACCGTCCCGCCCTGCGGGCGCTCCAGGCTGAGGATCTCCATGAGGGTGCTGGACTTGCCGCAGCCGGACTCGCCGACCAGGCCCAGCGTCTCGCCCTCGGCGATGTCGAAGCTGACCCCGTCGACGGCGTAGACGGTGCCCACCCGGCGCTTGAACACCGCGCCCTTCATCAGCGGGTGGTGTTTGACCAGCCCGTCGACCTGCAGCACGGTCTCCCGGTCGGCGCGGCGGGTGCGGGACGCGGACGCCTCGCCGAACTCGGGAACCGGGTAGACGTCGGCGGCGGTCCACCCCTCGCGCTCGATCTCGGGGGCGCGGATGCACGCGGCGGTGTGCCCGTCGCCGCCGACCTCCAGCAGCTCCGGCTCCTCGGCGCGGCACTCGTCGGTGGCGATCGGGCAGCGGGGGGCGAAGGGGCACCCGGGCGGCAGGGAGCTCAGCGAGGGCGGGTTGCCCTCGATGGGCACCAGCGGCGCGTGCTCCTCGGTGTCCAGCCGGGGCACGGACCCGAGCAGCCCCATGGTGTAGGGCATGCGGGTGCGGTAGTAGACGTCGTCGACGGCGCCGACCTCGACCGGGCGCCCGGCGTACATGACCAGCATGCGGTCCACGAGCCCGGCGACCACGCCCAGGTCGTGGGTGATCATCACGATGGCGGCGCCGGTCTCGCGCTGCGCGGCCTTGAGCACCTCCAGGATCTGGGCCTGGATGGTGACGTCGAGCGCGGTGGTGGGCTCGTCGCAGATGATGACGTCGGGGTCGTTGGCGATCGCGATGGCGATCATGACGCGCTGGCGCATGCCGCCGGAGAACTCGTGCGGGAACGCCTTCGCGCGCTGGGCCGGATTGGGGATGCCCACGATGCCGAGCAGTTCCACCGCGCGCTCGGCGGCCCGCTCCTTGCTCATCTTGGGGTTGTGGACCCGGACGGCCTCGATGATCTGGTCGCCGACGGTGTACACGGGGGTGAGCCCGGACAGGGGGTCCTGGAACACCATGGCGATCCGGTCGCCGCGCTTTGTGGACATGGCCTTGTCGTCCAGGCCGAGCAGCTCCTCGCCGTGGAGCCGGATGGAGCCGGTGACGCGCGCGTTGTCGGGGAGCAGCCCCATGGCGGCCATGGAGGACACCGACTTGCCCGACCCGGACTCGCCGACGATCCCCAGGATCTCGCCGCGCCGCACGCTGTAGCCGACGCCGCGCACCGCCCTGACGTCGGGCTCCCTGCCCCGTCCGGGGAAGGTGACGTGCAGGTCCTCGATCTCCAGGACAGGCGCGCCGGTCTCGGCCGACCCCGGGTCGCCGGTGCCGTTCGCGGTGATGGTCTCGGTCATCTCTTCCCTCTCCCCCTAGGCCCGGCGCTTCGACTGCGGGTCGAGGGCGTCGCGCAGCCCGTCCCCGATCAGGTTGACGGCCAGGACCAGCAGCACGAGAAGGCCCGTGCTGAACACGAAGGTCCACGGATGGGTGACGGCCTGGCTCGCCCCGTCGGAGATGAGGGAGCCGAGCGAGACGTCGGGCGGCTGCACCCCGAACCCGAAGTAGGAGAGGCTGGTCTCGACGATGATGGCCGAGCTGACGTTGATCGTGGCGTCCACGATCAGCAGCGAGGACATGTTCGGGATGATGTGCCGGAAGATGATCTTCCAGGCGGGCACGCCCATGTACCGGGCGGCCAGCACGTACTCGCGCTCCTTGAGGGAGATGGTCATGCCGCGCACCATCTTGGCGGTGACCATCCACAGGAACGCCGCCAGCAGCCCGACGAACACGAGCCAGCCCTGGTCGCGCAGGACCGGGTAGAGGATCGCCAGGATCAGGAAGCTGGGGAGCACCAGCAGCAGGTCGGTGATCCACATCAGGACCCGGTCGGTGACGCCGAGGAAGTACCCGGCGAAGGCGCCGACGACGGCGGCCACCGCGGTGGACAGCACCGCCACCAGCAGGCCGATGATGACCGACTTCTGCAGGCCGACCATGGTGCTGACGAAGACGTCGCGCCCGGTGGAGTCGGTGCCCCACCAGTGGTCGGGCGAGGGCGGCTGCAGGAAGGCGGCGTAGTCGCGCTCGCCGAAGTCCCAGGGGCTCAGCAGCGGTCCCACCCAGGCCATGACGACCATCAGCACGATGGTCGCGACACCGAACACGACGCGGCGCGTCTGAAGCATCTGGCGCAGCACGGAGGACCAGCGGCCCGGGGTGCGGGCCGGCGCCTCTCCCTCCGCGTCCGGCGCAAGCTCTGCGGACAGGCTCATCGGATGGTCTCCTGGGCGGGGGTCGGGGGCGCGGTGCGCCGGGTCGGTGCGCTTTCCTTCCGGGCCATCAGCCCACCCTCACCCTCGGGTCGAGCCAGGCGTAGAGCAGGTCCGACAGGAAGGCGGCCGCCATCACGCACACCGCCATGAAGCAGGAGACCGCGGCGACCGCGTGCACGTCGTTGGTGGCGATCGAGTCGATCAGCCAGGACCCCATGCCCTTCCAGTTGTAGACCTTCTCGGTGAAGGTGGTGCCGGCCATCATCACACCGAAGGTGAAGGTGAAGTAGGTGACCGTGGGGATCAGCGCGGTGCGCAGGGCGTGCTTGAGCAGGGCCGCGCGCCGCGTCAGCCCCTTGGCGCGGGCGGTGCGCACGAAGTCCGATCCCAGGACGTCGAGCATCATGTTGCGCTGGTAGCGGCTGAACACGGCGAACTGCCCGAGCGCCAGCGCCACCGTCGGCAGGAACATGTGTTTGGCCCGGTCCCAGAGGGTTCCGAAGAATCCGGCGTCCAGGCTGGGGGTGGCCTCCCCGTTGAACACCAGGAGCGTCTCTCCGGCGACGCCGTTCAGCCAGATCGCGAGCACCTGCAGGGAGATGGCCACGACCACGGCGGGAACGGCGAGGACGGTGAACGCCGCGCCGGTCGACAATTGGTCGAACACCCCGTACTGCTTGACCGCCGCATATGCGCCGACCCCCACGCCGGCGGTGGCGCCCAGGACGGTCCCGGCGATGATCAGGCGCAGGGAGACCAGGATGCGGATCTCCATCTCCTCGTTGACCGAGCCGCCGGTGACGGTCTTTCCGAAATCACCGGTGACGACGTCTCCGGCCCAGACCACCCACCGCTCGGCCAACGGCGTCTTGTCGTTGAGATTGAGCTCGTCCAGGCGCGCGTCGACCGCCTCTTCGCTGGGGCGCGGGCTCTGGTTCTCGTAGTTGACGCGGGGACTGAGCGCGGAGGCCGCCAGCAGGTAGGCACAGGTCGTGGCCACGACGATCAGGACCAGATAGTTCACTAGTCGTCTGACCAGGAACAACCACAAAGGGGGCCTCCTACCCTGCGCGGTGCGGTGCGGACACGCGCCGACCGCACCGGTGCGTCGGAGGCCGCCGGACGCGCGGGGGCCGGAGCCGCGGGGAGCTCCCCCGCGACCGCGGGCGATCAAGGGGGGTGGGGATCCCGTGCGCCACCGGCGAGGTTCGCTCCCGACGACCACCGAAACGTGCTTTTCTTCCGATTCACGGTCCGTGCCCGGAATTTCAACGAGTGTGCTGGGTCACTGGACACCGACCGGTCACCGTGACATCAAGAAAGCACAACGAGGGGCAGACCGTCCAATTTCCCGGTGCCCCGAACGCCCTTCCGTCTCGCGCCGTCCCTGCGCACGGGCGCGTGTCCGAAATTGCGCCGCCATGAGCCGAATCGCGGGCGGCGACCTCCCCCTTCATGATCATCCCGCCGCACGTCGGAACAGAGGCCGACACCCCGGTACGGCGGACCGCGACCTCTTCCCCAGAAGCGGTCGCGGCCCGATCCGGCGCTCCGATATCGGCCGTTCCCATGACCGTTTCACGCCGTTGTTAGCGCGCACTTACCTGCGGCCCGGGGCATTCCGCCCGCCGTCCCCGTGAAGGCGCCGGCCCCGCCCGGCCCCTAGCCCGCCCCGTCTTCGTCCCCGTGCAGGACCACTCCGCGGATGATCCGGCCCGCGTGCAGGTCCTCGTAGGCGGCGCCGATCTCGTCGAGCTTGTACCGGCGCGTGATCAGCTCGTCGAGCTTCAGCCGCCCCGCCTTGTACATCTCCAGCAGGCGCGGGATGCCGTCGCCCGGGGTGTGGGTCCCGTACAGGGTCCCCTGGATGCGCTTCTCGGTCATCGCCAGCTCCCAGAGGCTGATCGGCAGCCCCACCTCGGAGGCGTCGCCGATCCCGGTGACGACGACCGTCGAACCGCGCCCGATCGCGGCGACCGCCTCGGCCACGTGGCCGGGCTCCAGGTTCCCCACGCACACGATGGCCGAATCGGCCCCCTGCCCTCCGGTGGCCAGCCGCGCGTGGTCGGCGGCCTCGGCCATGGTGCCGAAGGCGGCCGTGGCGCCGAACCCGCGCGCCGCCTCCTGCTTGAACGGGACCGGGTCGACGGCGATCACGTGCGCCGCGCCGCGCGCGGCCGCCCCCTGCAGGGCGTTCATGCCCACGCCGCCGGTCCCCATGACGATGACCGTGTCCCCGGCCTCCACCCCCGCGGCGTTGACCGCCGAGCCCCACCCCGTGAGCACGCCGCAGCTCACCAGCGCGGCCGCCTCGAAGGAGACGTCGCCGGGGATGGGGACCAGCGAGTACTGCGGCACCACGGCCCGCTCGGCGAAGGTGCCGAGCATCGTCATCTGCCCGGCCTCCCGCCCGCCGACCCGGGCCCGGTAGGTGCCGTCGGGCATGGAGCCCGCCAGGCCGAAGACCGCCAGGTCGCACATGTTCATCCGGCCGCGGCGGCAGTTGGGGCACCGACCGCAGGTCGGCACGAACTGGGCGGCCACCCGGTCGCCCGGGGCCAGCCGGTCCACGCCGGGGCCGACCTCCTCCACCACGCCGGCGCCCTCGTGCCCGCCGATCAGCGGCAGCCGCGAGACGGGCATCGCCCCGGAGGCGGCGTGGGCGTCGGAGTGGCACAGCCCCGCGGCCCTGAAGCGCACCAGGACCTCGCCGGCGCGGGGCTCGCCGGGTTCGACGTCGACGATCCGCCAGGACCCGGGCTGCTCCATGATCGCGGCGGCGCGCGCCGTCGTCGCGGTGTTCGGCATCGTGGCGTTCGGCCTTCCGTGAGGGGGGTGGAATCGTCGCGCCGAGCGAGTGCTTGGTTGGCAGGCGGTACGCCGTCAGTGGACCACCGGGGCCCCGGGGTGTCAATACCCGCGGCCCCGCACCCCCACCGTCCCCCGCGAGTGGTCGGACGACACCACGAAGGGATCCCTTTACCGCATTCCCCCGCGTGCCCGCGTCGACCGACCGCCGAGTATGGGTCACGAATCGACGACCCTTCGATCACGCGGCGGTCACCACCCCTGGCGATCTTCCGAATCGGGTGCCGCGTATGTCACACCGGATCACTCTTGGCTCCAGACGTCCCACTTCGACGCGGTCGTGTTTCGGAGTCCGGACCACTACCTTGCGTGACGGTCGGAGCGGCCTCCCCGCCCGCGAAGGCCGCCTTCCCCACAGAACCGGAGGACCCCCCATGAACTTCGCCCTCTTCGTGTTACCGCTCCTGGTGCTGGTCGCCGCCGTCCTCGGCTACGCGGCCACGGCCACGAAGGACAAGGGGGTGGCCCGGTGAGCGATACCGCCGTCTCCGTGGACGCGGACGGGGCGGTCATCGCCTCGTTCGCGCTCTACCTCCTGCTCCTGGTCGGCATCGCCGTGTACGCGGCGGGCTCCCGGTCCGGCTCGATGACCGACTTCTTCCTCGGCGGCCGCGCGATGAAGCACTTCGTCGTGGCGATGAGCGCGGTGACCTCGGGCCGAAGCGGATGGCTGGTGCTCGGTGTGACCGGCCTGGCCTTCGTCGACGGCGCCGCCGCCGTGTGGTCGGTGGTCGGCTACACCACGGTGGAACTGTTCCTGTTCCTGTTCGCCGCGCCGCGGCTGCGCCGGTTCACCGGCCGGATGAAGGACATCACCCTGCCCGACTTCTTCGCCAGCCGCCTCGGCGGCGGCCCGGGCCTGCGGGTGCTCATCGTGACGGTCATCGTGCTGTTCATGACCGCCTACGTCTCCTCCCAGTTCGCCGCCGGGGGCAAGGCCTTCGCCGGGACCTTCGGGGTCGCCGACACCACCGGCGTGTGGATCACCGCCGGGGTCGTCCTGGTCTACACCCTGCTCGGCGGGTACGTGGCGGTGGCGCTCAGCGACGCCGTGCAGGCCATCTTCATGATCGTCGGCCTGGTGGTGCTTCCGGTCGTGGTCGTGGCGTCGCTGGGGTGGGGGCCGATGTTCGACACCCTGCGCGCCCTGGACCCCGCGCTGCTCGACCCCTACGCCATCGGCTTCGGCGGGATCATCGCCGCCGTGGGCATCGGCCTGGGCTCGCCCGGCCAGCCGCACATCGTCGTGCGCTACATGTCCATCGACGACCCGCGCAGCCTGCGTCCGGCCGCCCTGTGGGGCACGGTCTGGAACGTGCTCATGGGCTGGGGCGCGGTGTTCATCGGGCTGTCCGGCCGCGCGGTCTACGGCGACGTCGACGCCCTGCCCGGCGCCGACAGCGAACAGCTCTTCCCCTTCCTGGCCAACGCCTATCTGCCGGGGATCGTCGCCGGGCTGCTCATCGCCGCGGTGTTCGCGGCGATCATGTCCTCGGCCGACTCCCAGCTGCTCGTCGCCACCTCGGGCGTGGTCCGCGACATCTACCAGCGGCTCGTCAAGAAGGACGCCGCGGACCTGAACCCGCGCCACCTGGTGACGGTCAGCCGCATGGTGGTGATGGTCATGTGCCTGCTGGCGGTGGGGCTGCTGTACGTCCCCGGCATGGAGGACCTGGTGTTCTGGCTGGTGCTGTTCGCCTGGGCCGGGCTCGGCGCGGCCTTCGGGCCGCCCCTGCTGCTGGCCCTGTTCTGGCGCGGCACCACCGCCGCCGGAGCCGCCGCGGGCATCATCACCGGGGCCGTGGTCACCGTGGTCTGGTACTACACCCTCTCCGACGTCCTCTACGAGCTGGTCCCCGGCGCCATCGCCTCCACCGCCGCGGTGGTGGCCGTCAGCGCCGTGACCCGAAAGCCGGAGGGCGCCGACCGCATGATGAGCCTGCTCAAGGGCGGCTCGGGCGAAAGGGAGGACGTGCACGGCTGACCGGTCGCCTCCCTTCCGGCCGGTCCACGCACCTCCCCGGGGACACCCCGGACGGGACCGCCCTGGGGGCGGGCGCACGGCGCCCGCCCCCGCGCGCGTCCGCACCCGCGATGATCTCGACGAAGGTGCTGCCAAATTCGCTGGAATGGCAGCACCTTCGTCGAGATCATCGCCGAAGGGCCGCCGTCACAGGTCGAGGGCGTAGCGCAGCTCGGTGAAGGTGACCCCGTTCCGTGTCTTGGAGCGGCGGCCCCCGTCGGGCTCCCACCCCTCCCGCTGGTAGAAGGCGCGCGGGCGGTGGTTGAGCTCGGCCGTCCACAGGGTGGCCCTGCGCCGCCCTTCGGAGCGCATCGACGCCAGCACCGCGTCCATCAGGAGCCGCGCGGTTCCGTCGCCCCAGTGGTCGGGGTGCGCATAGAACAGGTGCAGCTCGGCCTCGTCGCACGGGGCCGCCGGGTCGACGGGCGGCCGCCACAGGGCGAACCCGGCGATGCGCCCCGAGGGCGGACCGTCCGCGCCCCCGCCATCAGCGCTCGCTGCACCGGTGCTCGCGGCCTCAGCGCTCGCGGCCTCGGCGACGAACACCCGCGTCTCCGGAGCGCCGATCCCCGCGGCGTAGACGCCCGGCCGCAGCGGCTCGGCCCGCAGTTCCTCCTCCGGCAGGAAGTGGCGCCAGCCGGCCGCGCCCGCCTCGCGGAACACCTCGGCCATCGCCTCCGCGTCCCCCGGCCGCGCACCGCGCACCGCGATCGTCGTGCCGCCCATCGGCCCCCTCCGCCCGTTCCCTCTCCCCGTCCCGCCCCCATGTCGTTGATCTCGGGAGAATGGACGCTAAAACCGCACTTGTAGGGTCGTTTTTCCCGAGATCAACGCGGGGGGTCAGCCGTCGCTGGAGCGCTTCCAGATGTTGACGCCCAGCTCCTTGGCGTGGGCATCGATCGCCGCCAGCTCGTCGGCGGTCAGCTCGGGGCCGCGCACCGCCTCCAGGCTGTCCTCCAGCTGTCCGACGCTGCTCGCGCCGATCAGCACCGAGGTGACGCGGGAGTCCCGCATCGCCCACTGCAGGGCGAGCTGGGCCAGCGTCTGCCCGCGGTCGGCGGCGATGCCGTTGAGGGCGCGGACCGTGGCCAGACTGTCGTCGTTGAGCCACTCGGGGCGGAAGGACTTCTTGCCGGACGCCGCCCGCGAGTCCTCGGGGACGCCGTCCAGGTACTTGCCGGTGAGCATGCCCTGGGCCAGCGGGGAGAAGGCGATGCAGCCCATGCCCTCGGCCTCCAGGGTGTCCAGCAGCCCGGTCTCCTCGATCCACCGGTTCACCATCGAGTAGGAGGGCTGGTGGATGAGCAGCGGGGTGCCCAGCCGCCGCATGATCGCGGCCGCCTCGGCCGTGCGCTCCGGGGAGTAGGAGGAGATCCCCGCGTAGAGCGCCTTGCCCGAGCGCACGGCGGTGTCCAGGGCGCCCATCGTCTCTTCCAGCGGGGTGTCGGGGTCGAACCGGTGACTGTAGAAGATGTCGACGTGGTCCAGGCCCATCCGGGCCAGCGACTGGTCCAGGCTGGCCAGCAGGTACTTGCGCGAACCCCCGCCGCTGCCGTAGGGGCCGGGCCACATCTCGTACCCCGCCTTGGTGGAGACGACCAGCTCGTCCCGGTAGGCGCGGAAGTCCTCGCGCAGGACGCGGCCGAAGTTCAGCTCGGCCGAACCGGGCGGCGGGCCGTAGTTGTTGGCCAGGTCGAAGTGGGTGACGCCGAGGTCGAAGGCCCGGCGCAGCACCGCCCGCTGGTCGGCCAGGGCCCGGTCGTCGCCGAAGTTGTGCCACAGCCCCAGCGAGACGGCGGGGAGGTCGAGGCCGCTGCGCCCGGTGCGCCGGTAGGGCATGCGCCCGTCGTAGCGCTCGGGGTCGGCGCGGTGGACCCCCGCGCTCGGCACGTCCAACCGCGGAATGTCTGCTTCTCGCACCATGGGTCCCATCATTCCATCTCGGAACAGTGGGACGTGCACCGATGGGCGGAGAGTGGGCCCCTGAGGTCCGGGGGCCCACCGCACAGGGCCGGCCGGGGGGGGCCCCCGGGGGCCGCCCCGGCCATGGGTCCGGCTACCGGCTCAGCTGCCGATGTCCTTGCCCCTGGAGTGCCAGATGGACACCACCGAGGGGCGCGGGAAGTCCCCGTAGGGCCAGGTGCTCTGCGGGTCCTCGGCGGTGCCGCCGTCACCGGGGTGCTGCGGCGCGATGAACACCGTCTTCTGGTCCTCGGTGATGAGCGGGCCGCAGCACTCGGCGCCGACGGGCACGGTGGCGAAGGTCTTCAGCTCGCCCTTGTACTTGCCGTGCATCGGGACCGCGTGCAGGGCGTCGTTGATCTCCAGCTTGCCCTGGCCGTCGGTGGAGATCCACAGGTTGCCGTGCTCGTCGAAGGTGAGGTTGTCCGGCGACGAGATCGACGCCACCTTCGACTTGTCGAACCCGGCGAAGTAGGTGCTCTCGTCGTCGGGGTCGCCGCAGACGATGGGCACGTCCCAGGTGAACTCGGTGGCCCCGGAGTCGTTCCCGGCCTCGGTGATCTCCAGGATGTGGCCGTGCTTGTTGGGCCCGCGCGGGTTGGGCTCGTCCGCCTGGCCGGGCTCGCGCGCGCTGTTGTTGGTCAGCGCGCAGTAGACCTTGCCGGTGACCGGGTTGGGCTCGAAGTCCTCAGGGCGGTCCATCTTGGTGGCGCCCGCCTTGTCCGCGGCGATGCGGGTGTAGACCAGCACCTCGGCCACGCTCATGCCCTCGACGAAGCTCTCGGTGTCGGTGCACAGGGCCATCCACTCCCCGACGCCGTCGAAGGCGCCGTCGGAGGGCAGCTCGCCGGAGCCGTCGAACTCCTCGGCCGGGCTGTTCCCGCTCAGCTTGGCGACGTAGAGCGTCCCGGAGTCGAGCAGGGTGGCGTTGTGCCGGGCCGACCCCCACCGGACCCGCTTGGTGCTGACGAACTTGTACATGTAGTCGAAGCGCTCGTCGTCGCCCATGTAGACCGCCACGCGCCCGTCCTCGGTGATGCGCGGGTTGGCGGCCTCGTGCTTGAAGCGGCCCAGCATGGTGCGCTTGCGCGGCTTGGCGTCGGGGTCGGTCGGGTCGATCTCGACGACCCAGCCGAAGCGGTTGGCCTCGTTGGGGTTCTTGGACAGGTCGAACCGCTCGTCGACGCGGTTCCAGCGGCGCCCCTCCTCACCGCCGCGCATCCCGTAGCGGGCCAGCTTCTCCCGGACGTCTTCGGGGGCGCTGTCGGCGTTGACGAAGTACTGGTTGAAGTTCTCCTCGCCGGAGAGGAAGGTGCCCCACGGGGTCGTGCCGCCCGAGCAGTTGTTCAGCATGCCGAGCACCTCGGTGCCCGAGGGGTCGGCCTCGGTGCGCAGCAGCTCGTCGCCGGCGGCCGGGCCGGTCAGCTCGAAGGGCGTGGTCCCGGTGATGCGCCGGTTGAACCGCCGCTCGCCTCCGGCGACCTTCCACCGCCCGGAGCGGCCCACCCGCTCGATCTCCACGACCGAGCCGCCGTGCGCCTCGATGGCGGTGCGCATCTGCTCTTCGGTGGCGGTGTCGTCGGAGTACCCGCGGAACATCAGGTTCTCGTTGGTGTACTCGTGGTTGACGTACAGCAGCGCGCGCTTCGGCCGGTGCCCGCGGCCCCTCCCCTTGCCGTGGCCGTACCCGTGGCCGTGGCCGCGGTCGAGCGGGAGGAACCCGACGTAGTCGCAGTTGTAGCCGAACTGTTTGGCCTGGGCCTCGGGGGTCTGGTTGTCGAAGTCGAACTCGGGCGCGTCCGGCAGCACGGGGTCGCCCCAGCTGATGACGACCTCCTGCTCGTAGCCCTCGGGCACCTCGACGGCGTCCGAGTGGCCCGGGGGCAGGCCCTCGAACCGCAGGCGCGGGTTGCCCCAGCCCTTGCCCGGCTTGGCCGAGGCCGGCGCGGCCAGCCCGCCGAGGGCGGCGAATCCGGCGGTCGCCCCGGCGCCCACGGCCCCGGCGCGCAGGGCGTTGCGGCGCGAGACCATGGCGCTGAAGATGTCGCCGAAATAGGGGTTGGCGCTGGTGTTGGGGGCCTCGTGGAAGCAGGCGTCACCGCACCGGAGGCGGCAGGTGGCCCTGGATCTCCCGCCGCCCGCCTGGCCGATGATCGGCAGCGAGCGTCGGGGCGCGGAATCGGGCACGGAACTCCTCCTGGAGGTCAACGGGGTGATGCGTGCGGGCCCCGTCGGCCGTGCGAGCCGTGGCCGGCGGCGCCCGGACCGTACCGACACTGGCGAAGGCGCCGCTCGCGGCGGTGAAGACGCGGTGAATGCACCGCCAACACGCCGGCACGCATTGCCCTCCCCATGTGTCCGGGCCCACATCTGAGACGCACCGTAGCCGAAACACCTCTCGGAGTGGAGACCCCTTCACCGGCTCGTCGTCCGGCCTCTGCCCTGAGGTCGCCCCGAGTCCACTGGTGTGCCGCATCCCTTGCCGCACAGGGGTTCTGTGCCCCGCACCACCCCCCGTGCGACTCACCGGACGTCAGCGGGCGTATCCTGTCCGTTGGATTCGTCTCCCCTGACCGCGGTCGGCGCTCCCCTTCCGGTGCCGTCCGCCCGACACGTCCACACCGTCCCCCAGACGAGCGGTCCTCGGCCGATTCCTCCAGCGCCGTGACCCGCGCGGGCATCGGACGCCGCCCGGCGAGGACCCGCTCGGACGCGCCCCGCGCCCGGGCACGATCCATCCGTCCATCGATCGTCCGGCGATGACCATGACAGAGCACCCCGCAGAGCCCGACGCCCCGGGGCCTCCGGCCCGCCGCCGGTTCCCGGGCCTGGCCCACCAGATCAAGCACGCGCGCCGCTTCGTGGAACGGGCGCTGGCGCACAGCCCCGAGGCCGCCACCGCGACCCTGCTCACCAGCGAGCTGGCCACCAACGCCATCACCCACAGCGCCTCGGGCACCTCCGGCGGCAAGTTCGAGGTCACCGTGCGCACCGCCCCGGGGTGGACCCGGGTGGAGGTGCGCGACCTGGGCAGCCCCGAGCACCCGCAGGCCCAGCACCGCGACCCCTACGACACCGCCGAGCACGGGCGGGGCCTGGACCTGGTGGACGCGCTGGCCGCCAAGTGGGGGACCGAGCACCGCTCCGGCGGGCTGGGCCGGACCGTCTGGTACGAGCTGGTCTGGGAGGTGGCCGACGAGACCGCCCCGGACTCCGAACCGCTCGGCGAGGCGACCGGGGAGGACACCGAGGCCCCCCTCGCCGAAGAGGACCCGGGGGACGCCGGGGAGGCGCCCGGCCCCGCGCTCGGCGCCGGCCCCGAGGCCGCCCGCCGCACCGCCTGAGGGCGCCGCACCCCCGGACACGACGAAGGGCCTCCCCCGCGGGGGAGACCCCGTCCCTCGGTGTGTCGCTGTGGTCGGTTGTGGCTGGGCCCGGGCCCGAGCACTACTCGCTCCCTTCGGTCCCGTCGGTCTGCGCGTCCTGCTCGCCCGCGTCGGCGCCGAACACCTTGGCGCGGTACTTCTCGTAGAGTTCGCGGGCGTAGTCCTTGGCCTCCTGTGACGGTTCCTCCCCCAGCTCCTGGCGGACGAGGTCGTCGAGGTCCCTGTCCCTGCTATCCATAAGGGGCAGCTTGCCTGCAATAACAGCGGATCGCACAACGGCGCGGCGGTGTCGGTCGGCACCGCCGCGGGGGCGGCGGGCCAGGTCGGGGGCGTCCGGGGGCGGCGCCCCAGCGCACAGACGCGCGGGGGCGGAGTACTCCGCCCGCCGCCCCCGCACCGGAATCCGGCTCCCCGCCCGCGGGGATTCCGGTCCGGCCGGGCCGGACCGGGTCAGTCGGCCTCTGGGCCCTCGCCCGCGGCCGCGGCGGCCCCGGCGCGCTCACGCTCCCGCTCGGCGCGGACCTGGTCCAGCGCGGCCTCGCGCTTGGCGGCCCGGCGCCTGGCGCGGCGCTCCTTGCGGCCCTCGGCCATGGTGTACAGCACCGGCACGAGCACCAGGGTGAGCAGCGTCGAGGTGAACAGGCCGCCGATGACCACCAGCGCCAGCGGCTGGGAGATGAACGCCCCGCCGCCGGTGATGCCCAGCGCCATCGGGGTGAGCGCCCCCATGGTGGCCAGCGCCGTCATCAGGATCGGGCGCAGCCGGTGCCGGGAGCCCTCCACGACCGCCTCGCGCAGCTCCATGCCCTGGGCCCGGTACTGGTTGATCAGGTCGATGAGCACGATGGCGTTGGTGACCACGACGCCGATCAGCATCAGCAGGCCGATCATGGCGGGCAGCCCCAGCGGCTGGCCGGTGAGCATCAGCAGGCCCAGCGACCCGGTGGCGGCGAAGGGGATCGACACCAGCAGGATGAAGGGCTGCATGAGGCTCTTGAAGGTGGCGACCATGATCAGGTAGACGATCACCACCGCGGCCAGCATGGCGATGCCGAGCTGGGCGAAGGCCTCGGTCTGGTCGGAGCTGACGCCGCCGATCTCGGCCGAGGCGCCCTCGGGCAGGTCCAGCCCGTCCAGCGCCTGCGCCAGCTCGGTGCTGACCCGCCCCAGGTCGTCGGCGGTCGGCGAGGCCGACACCGTGGCGCTGGTGACGCCGTCGGCGCGGTTGAGCTCGGGCGCCTGCACGACCTCCTCGACGTCGGCGACGTCCTTGAGCTCGACCGTGCCCCCGGCGGGCGCGGCCAGCTCCAGCTCCTCCAGGTCCGCCACCGACTCGGGGGCGGCCCGGACGTGCACGACCACGTCGTGGCGGCGCTCGTCGATGGTGGCGCTGCCGACGGTCTCGCCCCGGAAGGCCTGGGAGACGGCCTGGCCGACCTGGGCCTCGCTCAGCCCCTCCTCGGCCGCCTCCTCCCGGTCGACGCTCACCTCGAGCATGGGCAGCGCCGCGGAGATGCTGTTCTCCACGTCGGCGGCGCCGTCGATGCCGCGCACCGCCTCCTCGACCTCGTCGGCCGCCTCCGTCAGCGTCTCCGGGTCGTCCGCGGTGACCTCGACCTCCAGCGCCGAGCCCATCCCGCCGGAGTCGGCCAGGACGACCTCGTGCTCGGTGTCGGCGTCGGCGAAGGCCTGGCGCAGCTTCTCCTTGTAGGCCGCCTGGTCGCCCTCGGGGTCGGTGGTGATGGTGAAGCTGGTGGACCCGGCACCGCCGCCGCCCGCCATGGCGGCCATCGGATCCCCGCCGCCGCCGACGGAGGCCTGGTAGGAGTCGACCCAGGCGAGCCCCTCCAGCTCCTTTTCGACCTTCTGGGCCTCGGCGTCGGCCTCGGCGACCGAGGTGCCGGGCGGCAGCTCCTGCGTGGCCTGGTAGGTGTTCTGCCCCTCGTCGCCCAGGAAGTTGGTCTTCAGGGCGGGGCTGAAGGCCAGCGCGAAGGTGCCGATCAGCAGCGCGACGCAGGCGGTCAGGGAGAGCACCCGGTGGCGGGTGGTCCACCGGATGACCGGCAGGTAGGCGCGCTGCAGCGGGGAGCGCAGCTCCTTGGCGCGCTCCTCGGCCATGATCCGCTCGGCCTCCTCCGGCGGGACCGGGCGCGGCCGCATGAACCAGTAGGCCAGCACCGGGATGATGGTCAGCGCCACCAGCAGGGAGGCGGCCAGCGCGATGCTGACGGTGACCGCGAAGGGCCGGAACAGCTCGCCGACCATGCCGCCGACGAAGCCGATCGGCAGGAACACGGCGATGGTGGTCAGGGTGGAGGAGGTGATCGCGGTGGCGACCTCGCGGGTGCCGGTGGCGACCGCCTCCATCTTCTCCTTGCCGTAGCCCAGGTGGCGGCGGATGTTCTCCAGCACCACGATGGAGTCGTCGACCACGCGGCCGATGGAGACGGTGATGGCGCCCAGGGTGAGGATGTTCAGGCTGTAGCCGAAGATCTCCATGCCGATCATCGACACCAGCAGCGAGACCGGGATGGACACCGCCGCCACCAGCGTCGAGCGCACCGACAGCAGGAACGCCAGGATGATGGCGATCGCGAAGGCCAGGCCGAGCACGCCCTCCTCGAACATCGCCACGATGGACTCGTCGATGTAGGGCGCCTGGTCGAAGACGACGCTGACCTCGGCGTCGCCGCCCAGGGCCTGCTCGATGCCGTCCATGCGGTCCTGGACCGCCTCGGAGATCTCGACGGTGTTGCCCTCGGGGGTCTTCAGCACCATCAGGCCCAGGCTGGGCTTGCCGTCGGTGCGGGTGATGGAGCCGTTGTCCTCGGTCTCCATCTCCACGTCGGCGACCTCGCCCAGGCGCACCGGCTCGGGCGCGGCCTGCTGGGCCCCGGCGGCCCCGCCCGCTCCCGCGGCGCCGGCGGCGCCCGCCTGGCCCGCGGCGGCCCCGCCGCCTCCGGCTCCGGGCACCACCTGGACGTCCTCGATGTCCTCCAGGGACTCCAGGCGCGACCCGGTGGTGACGGTCAGGGTGCGGTCGTCCTCGGTGATGTCGCCGCCGGGCGAGAGCACGCCGCTGGACTGCAGGGCGGCGGTGACGTCGGCCTCGCTGAGCCCGGCGTCCTCCAGCTCGTCCTCGTCCGGGGTGACCGCCACCGAGGACTCCTTGACGCCGGTCACCATCGCGCCGCGCACGCCGTCGATGGACTCGATGTCGGGGACGACGGTCTCCTGGAGCGGCTCGGCCAGCGCCTGGGCGTCGTCGTCGCCCGCGCCGACCGCGAGCATGACCACGGGCATGTCGTCCAGGCCGAAGGACTGCACGCTGGGCTCCACGTCGTCGGGCAGCTGCCCCTCGACCTGGTCGACGGCGCGCTGGACGTCGCGCACCACGTCATCGGTGCTGTCGCCGTAGTCGAACTCGGCGACCACCTGCGCGCTTCCGTTGGAGGAGGTGGAGTTGTAGGAGGAGACGCCGGACACGCCCTTGACCGCCTGCTCCAGCGGCAGCGTGACCTCGTTCTCCACCACCTCGGGCGAGGCGCCCTGGTACTGGGCGCCGACCATCACCATGGGCAGGTCCATGGAGGGCATCAGCTCGCGCTTGGCCGAGCCGGCGGCGAGCACGCCGAAGACCACGGCCGACAGCGTCACCAGCAGGATCAGCGCCCGGTTGCCCAGGGACGTCGTGACCAGTCGGTTCATCGCGCGCCTCCGCTCAGGGGCGCGCCCGAGGACGGGCGGCCGGTCGCGGGGTCGCCAAGGGCGTTCTCGGCAAATGAGGACATGAGAGTCGGTGCTCCTCGACGGAAGTTCTGATCGTGCGGTCGCCGCCGCGCCGGACCGCGCGCCTGTGCGCGGTGCCGCGCCGGGCGGTTGGGTCTCACCCGCGGGCGGGAACGGGGCCGCAGGGTGTGCCGGGCACGCGAAACACACGATACTTCGCGTCTCGGGGCAGGATGGGCCGGGGCGGGCCGGATTCAGGGGTCTCTCAGGGGCGTGTCAGCCCCGTGTCAGGGACGGCGTTACCGGCCCGTGTCCAGGGCCGGACACGGGCGGTCCGGATGCGGCCTCCGGGGAACTCCGCTCGGACGGGCCGGGGACGCGGGCGGAGGGGCGGAGGGTCAGCCCGCGGGCACGGGGGTGCTCTCCCCCGGCGGGGTGTGCTCTTCGGCCACGCCCCAGACCACGTCCAGCAGGTCCTCCAGGGCGTGCACGAGGGAGGCGTCGACCAGCTCGTAGAAGACCTGGCGGCCCTGCTGGCGGCCCTGCACCAGGCCGCATTCCCGCAGGCAGGCGAGGTGGTTCGAGACGTTCTGCCGGGTAAGACCCAGCGTGTCGGCGAGCCCGGCGGGGTGGCTGGGCCCCTCCAGCAGGGCGAGCAGCAGGCGGCAGCGCGTCGGGTCGGCCAGGGCGCGGCCGAGGCGGTGGATCGCGGAGAGGCGCTGCTCGGAGGTCAACATGAAAACCATTTTACAGTATTTGCTGTATAGACAGCCGACACTGTATAAACAGTGACGGCTGAACTGTACGGCGGCGCACCGCCGCCCGCACCGTCAGGAGGCGCCATGGGAGTCGGCCACGGACACGGCCACGGGCACGCCACCGCCGGGGGCGCCCACCGCGGCCGCCTCGCCCTGGTCCTGGGGCTGATGCTCACCGTCGCGGTCGTCCAGGTGGTCGGCTCCGCGCTGTCGGGCAGCCTGGCGCTGCTCGCCGACGCCGGGCACACCGTCACCGACTCGGCCGGGGTGATGCTGGCGCTGTTCGCGGTGTGGATCGCCGCACGGCCGCCGGACGCCCGCCGCACCTTCGGGCTGCAGCGGGCCGAGGTGCTGGCCGCCGCGATCAACGCGGTACTGCTCTTCGTGCTGTGCGCCTTCATCGTCTACGAGGCCATCGAGCGCGTCTCCGAGCCGCGCGACGTCGCCGGGCCCGGGGTGGTCGCCGTGGCCGCGTTCGGGCTGGTGATGAACATCGTCGCGCTGCTGGTGCTGCGCTCGGGGCAGCAGGAGAGCCTGAACGTGCGCGGCGCCTACCTGGAGGTCATGGGCGACGCCATGGCCTCGGTCGGCGTCATCGTCGGCGGCGTGGTCATCTGGGTCACCGGCTGGTCGGCGGTGGACACCGCCGTCTCCCTCATCATCGCCGCCGTCATCGTGCCGCGCGCCTGGTCGCTGCTGCGCGAGTCGGTGCACGTGCTGCTGGAGGCGGTGCCCCGCGGCGTGGACCTGGAGGAGGTCCGCACGCACATGCTGCGCCAGCCCGGCGTGATCGACGTGCACGACCTGCACGCCTGGACCATCACCTCGGGCGTGCCGGTGCTCTCGGCCCACGTCGTGGTCGCCGACGACCACCTGGCCGACGCCGGGCGCATGCTGGACGAGCTGCACGCCTGCCTGGACGGCCACTTCGACGTGGAGCACTCCACGCTCCAGCTCGAACCCGCCGGGCACGCCGAGCACGAGGGCGCCCGGCACCGCTAGGGCGCGGTCCGCCGTCGCCGCTCCAGGGCCCGGCAGCGGCCCCGGAGAAGGAGGCCGAGGCGGCGGTTCCACCACCCGATCGCCCCTGAGACGACCGGTCCACCGCCCTGGGCAGCCGATCCGGTGTGCAGGCGCCCGGCATGTGCCGCCCGTTCGGTCCCCCGTCGGCCTCGCGGAGAACGGCCCCCCGTGATCGACGGCACCGGGCGCGACACTCCCGGGCCCGCCTCCCCCCGACCTGGTGGTCCGATCCGGGCCGCCCCGTGAGTATCCTCGACGGGGTCGGGTCGACGGCGCCCCGTCCACGACAGGCCCGAGCGGCCCGGCGCATCCGCGCGGCGCGCCGCGCGGAGTCCCGGGGGCGCGGCCGCTCGCCCGCGGCCGCGAGACCCCCCGCACGGCCGGTTCCGGGACGACGTCGGCACACGCCGCAGCAGGAAAGCCGAGCCGGTTCGGGGGGAGCGCGAGACATGGCCTCACAACGCCGCGGCCTCAAAGGGGTCGCCGACCTTCTACGCGAGGACGTGGTCGCGGGGTTCCTGCTGATCTTCGGCGCGGCGGCGGCGCTGATCTGGGCCAACTCCCCCGCCGGGGGCTCCTACGAGGCCATCCGCACCTTCGCCTTCGGCCCCTCCGGGCTGCACCTGGACCTGTCGGTGGAGGCCTGGGCCTCCGACGCCCTGCTGGCGGTCTTCTTCTTCATCGTCGGGAACGAGCTCAAGCAGGAGTTCGTCCACGGTGAACTGCGCAACCCGCGCCGCGCGATGCTGCCCATCGTGGCCGCGGTGTGCGGCATGGCCGTGCCCGCGCTCATCTACACCGGCGTCAACCTGGGCCGCCCCGAGGCCCTGGGCGGCTGGGGCATCCCGATGGCCACCGACATCGCCTTCGCGGTGGCGGTGCTCGCCGTGATCGGGCGCTACCTGCCCCCGGCGCTGCGCACCTTCCTGCTCACCCTGGCGATCGTCGACGACCTCGGCGCGATCATCGTCATCGCGGTCTTCTACACCGACCACGTCTCCTTCCTCCCGCTCATGGGCGCCATCGCGCTGCTGGCCCTCTTCGGCTACCTGCAGCGCGGAAAGGGCCTCGCGGCCCGCCTCGACGCCTCGCGGCTGCCCAACTGGGCCGTGTACGTGCCGCTGGCCGCGGCCATCTGGGTGCTGGTGCACGCCAGCGGCGTGCACGCCACCATCGCCGGGGTGGCGATGGGCATGCTGATGCGCACGGTGGCGCGCTCCGGGGAGTTCGAGGCGCCCTCGCACCGCGCCGAGCACCTGCTGCGGCCCTGGGCCCACGGGCTGGTGCTGCCGGTCTTCGCGCTGATGTCGGCCGGGGTGGTCTTCACCGGGTTCGGCACCATCTTCACCGACACCGCGGCGGTGGGCGTCATCCTGGGCCTGGTCGCCGGGAAGCTGATCGGCATCCTCGGCGGCTCCTGGGTGACCACCAAGCTCACCTCGGCCGAGCTGAACCCGTCCCTGAGCTGGATCGACATCGCCGGGATGGCGATGCTCGCCGGGATCGGCTTCACCGTCTCCCTGCTCATCACCGAGCTGTCCTTCCCCGGCGACGCGCACATGATGGAGGACGCGAAGTCCGGCGTGCTGATCGCCTCCCTCATCGCCACCGTGCTCGCCACCTGCGTGCTGGCCGTCCGCAGCGCCCACTACCGGCGCCTGGGGGCGCGGACCGCCGATCCCGGCGGCGGGGGCGAGACGGCCCGCTCCGCGGAGTGATTCGGAGGAGCGCTCCTCCGACACGCCCCCGCCACGGACCCGATTCCTCCCGGAACGCGGTTTCATAGGACACTGACGGCCGGAACGTAACCGGGCTCCGAGGCGGGCCGGGAAGCAGGCCACCAGGACACGGAGCGAGCGATGCGACGGAGAACGGCCGCCTCGGGGTTCGACGACGAGTCGCAGCCCCGGAGCAGGCGCGACGACCCCTTGCGCAGCCTGTGGAAGCGGCCCGCGAGCATCTTCGTGCTCTGCTTCGTGGCGGTGGACCTGGTCGGCGCGGGCCTGCTCATGCTCCCCGCCGCCCACGCCCGGGGCGAGGACCTCACGTTCGTCGACGCGCTGTTCACCTCCACCACCGCCCTGGCCGTGTGCGGCCTGAGCGTCATCGACCTGGGCGCCGAGCTCTCCCTCTTCGGCCAGGTCGTCGTCGCCGTCCTCATCCAGGTCGGCGGGATCGGCATCATGACCCTGGCCTCGGTGCTGGGCGTGGTGGTGATCCACCGCTTCGGCCTGCGCATGCAGCTCAGCGTGCAGGCCGAGACGCGGGCCCTGCAGGTGGGGGACCTGCGCGGGGTCGTGAGCCGGGTGGTGGTGGTCAGCCTGGTGTGCGAGGCCGCCGTGGCCGCCGTCCTGGTGCCCCGCTTCTGGCTGGAGCACGGCATGGAGCCGCACTCGGCGCTGTACCGGGGCGTGTTCCACGCGGTGTCGGCCTTCAACAACGCCGGCCTGTCCCTGTACTCCGACAGCCTCACCCGCTTCGCCGCCGACCCGCTGGTGGTGCTGCCCGCCGCGCTGGCCACCATCCTGGGCGGGCTGGGCTTCCCGGTCCTGCTGGAACTCCGCCGCCACCTGGGGCGGCCGCGGCGGTGGACCCTGCACACCAAGCTGACCGTGGTCACCACGGCGCTGCTGTTCGTCGGCGGCGCGATCGCCGTCACCGCCCTGGAGTGGAACAACCCGGCGACCCTCGGGCCGATGAGCTGGTGGCAGCGGGTGCTCGACGGCACCTTCCACGGGATCATGCCGCGCAGCGGCGGGTTCAACGTGGTCGACGTGGGCGCGATGAACCAGTCCACCCTGATGGTGGTCATGATGCTGATGTTCGTCGGCGGGGGCAGCGCCGGGACCGCCGGCGGGATCAAGGTGGCCACGCTGGCGGTGATCTTCCTCGTGGTGTGGGCGGAGATCCGCGGCAACCCGAGCGTGCACGTGTTCGGCCGCAAGCTCTCGCCCGGGGTCGTCCGGCAGTCGCTCAGCCTGCTCTTCCTGTCCATGACGGTGGTGGTGGTCTCCACGGTCGCCGTCGTGGCCGCCACCTCCTTCGCGCTCGTGCCGGTGCTGTTCGAGGTCATCTCGGCCTCCGGCGTGGTCGGCCTGTCCATGGGCATCACCGCCGAACTGCCCCCGGGCGCGCATATCCTGCTGGTCGTCCTGATGGTGGCCGGGAGGATCGGGCCGGTCACCTTCGCGGCGGCCCTGGCCCTGCGCGAGCGGACCAAACGCTACGACCTGCCCGAGTCGCGCCCCATCATCGGTTAGTCGAACAAGGAGAAACGCCAGTGCCGCGCAGCAAGACCAACGACAAGCGCGTCCTCGTGATCGGGCTGGGCCGGTTCGGCAGCTCCCTGGCCCTGGAGCTGGTGGCGCACAACTGGGAGGTCCTCGGCATGGACTCCAGCCCCCGGCTGGTCCAGGCCTACGCCGAGTCGCTGACCCACACCGTGGTCGCCGACGCCACCGACGAGGAGGCCCTGCGCCAGATCGGCGCCCAGGAGTTCACCCGTGCGGTGGTGGCCATCGGCACCCACCTGGAGGAGAGCATCCTGGCCGCCTCGCTGCTGGTGGACATGGGGGTGCCGCACATCTGGGCCAAGGCGGTCAGCCGCCGCCACGGGCGCATCCTGCAGCAGGTGGGCGTGCACCACGTGGTGCTGCCCGAGCACGACATGGGCGAGCGGGTGGCGCACCTGGTCTCCGGGCGGATGCTCGACTACGTCGAGATCGAGGAGGGGTTCGCCCTGGGCAAGACGCGGGCCCCGCGCGAGGTCATCGGCCGCCGCCTGGGCGACACCGGCATCCGCGCCAAGTACGGCATCACCGTGGTCAGCATCAAGCACCACGGGGAGCAGTTCACCTACGCCACCGAGAACACCGTGCCGCAGAAGGGCGATGTGATCGTGGTCGCAGGCAAGACCGACGACGTGGAGCGGTTCGCCGAGATCAACTGAGCCGCAGGGGATGCGCACCCGCCGTCCCGGGGACCAGGCGAATCGGAAAATTGACAACCATTTTCATTTTCCCGATCATCGTCCCATGAGAACCAGGATGACGGTCAAGGTGATGGCGGCCGGAGCGGCCGCCGCGGTCGCGCTCACCGGGTGCGGGGGCGCCGACGGGGGCTCCGGCGGGGGCGGGGGCGAAGGCGGCGCCGAGGTCACCGTCGTCACCGGGGTCTACCCGCTGCAGTGGCTGGCCGAGCAGGTCGGCGGGGACCGCACCGCGGTCACCAACCTCACCGAGCCCGGCATGGAGCCGCACGACCTGGAGCTGACCGGGCGGCAGACCGGCGAGGTCGCCGACGCCGACGTGGTCTTCTACGTGAACGGGCTGCAGCCGGCCGTGGACGACGCCGTGGCCGAGGTCGCCTCCGAGGGCACCGCGCTGGACGTGGCCGACCTGGTCGAGCTGCGCCCGAACGACCCCGGCGAGGAGGAGCACGCCGAGGAGGGCCACGAAGGCGGGCACGACCACGGCGATGAGCACGCCCACGAGGGCGGGGAGCACGGAGAGGAGGGCCACGAGGAGGAGCACGCCGAGGGCGACGGCCACGACCACGGCGAGCTGGACCCGCACATGTGGCTGGACACCGACCGGATGGCCGAGACCGCCGACGGGCTCGCCGACCGGCTGGCCGAGGCCGACCCGGACGGCGCGGACGCCTACCGGGCCAACGCCGAGAAGGTCCGCGGCGAGCTGGAGGAGATCGGCTCCGCCTACGACGAGGGGCTGGCCGAGTGCGACAGCCGGGAGCTGGTGGTCAACCACGCCGCCTTCGGCTACCTGGCCGACGCCCACGACCTGGAGCAGATCGGCATCTCGGGCCTGGACCCCGAGACCGAGCCCTCCCCCGCCCGCATCGCCGAGGTGGCCGACCTGGTCGAGGAGCACGACGTGAGCACCGTGTTCACCGAGACGCTGGTGAGCCCGGCGGTCGCGGAGACCATCGCGGACGAGGCGGGGGCCGAGACCGCGGTGCTCGACCCGATCGAGGGCATCACCGACGACTCCCCCGGCGACGACTACCCCTCGGTCATGCGCGCCAACCTGGAGACTCTGCGCAGCGGCCTCAGCTGCTCCTGACCCCCTCCGACCGGCCCCCGCGGCGCCGCGCGCCGCACAGCCGGGACCCCGCCGCACAGCCGGGACCCCGCCGTACGGCGGGGTCCCTTTTTGTTTTGTGCAATCCCGAAAGGAGGGATTGCACGTGCTTACAAGCCGCCTACATCCGGAGAAAGCACCCCACAGAGCGGATGCACGTGCGCTATCCTGATCAAAGTACGGTGCTAATGCACGTGCATCGACACTTGCACAGCACCGTGGCACACAAGGATGAAGGAGGGAACGCAGCATCATGAGCGCGTACAACGGCATCCCCGCCACCGAGCTGACGAGCGCCGCCTGGCAGAAGAGCCAGCGGAGCAACTCCCGCGGCTCCTGCGTGGAGATGGCCAAGCTCCCCGACGGCTCGATCGCGGTGCGCAACTCCCGGTTCCCGGGCGGGCCGGCCCTGGTCTACACCCAGGCCGAGATCGACGCCCTGATCCTGGGCGCCAAGGACGGCGACTTCGACAACTTCCTGAGCTGACACCCCATGCGACGATCCGCGGCCCGTCCCCGCCGGCCGCGGAGGGAGCTCCGGACGACCACAGCGGGGGACGGAGCTCTCGCTCCCCTCGGCCCCGCCCCGACGCACACCGGGGCGGGGCGTGATGCCGCTCGGACCCCCTGCCCCGGGTCCGAGCCCGCCGGATCTCCGTCGACCTCGCGAGGAACGGCGCTGAAACCGCGCGTGCAGCCCCGTTGCCCCCGCGATCAGCGCCGGAGGGCGCGGGCTAGAACTCGTCGACCATGTCCTTGAGGATCTCCTGCGTCTCGGTGGGAGGGCAGGCGATCACGCTGAGCTTCTCCATGGCCATGGTGTAGGCGTCGACCTCGGCCCGCTTGTCCAGGCAGAGCGAGCCGGTCAGGTGCTCGACGTAGACGATGTCGGACAGCTCGAAGTCGGGGTAGCGCAGGATGGAGAAGGACCCGGCCTCAGCCGCGTGCACGCCGGCGCTGAACGGGACGATCTGCAGCGTGATGTGCGGGTGGTCGCACAGCTCCACCAGCCGCTGCATCTGGCGGCGCATCAGCTCGGGGCCGCCGACAGGGCGCCGCACGGCGGCCTCGTCGAGGATGGCCCACAGCTTCACGTTGGGCTCGTCGAGCCGCCGCTGGCGCCGCATGCGCACCTTGACGCGGTCCTCGGTGGCCTGGTCGGGCAGGCCGACGCCGCCGTTGATCACCGAGCGGGCGTACTCCTCGGTCTGCAGCAGGCCGTGGATGAACTGGGCCTCGTAGACGCGGATGCGGCTGGCCGCCTCCTCCAGGCCGACGTAGACCTGGAACCAGTTGGGCAGCGCCTCACCGTACTGCTGCCACCAGCCGGGCTTGTTGGTGTCCCGGGCCATCTGGCCCATGGTGCGGATGAGGTCGCGGTCGGTGACGCCGTAGAGCAGGAGCAGGTCCTCCACGTCGCGGGCCTTGAACCCGACGCGGCCCAGCTCCATGCGGCTGATCTTGGACTCCGAGCCGCGGATGTGGTGGCCCGCCTCGCCGCGCGAGACACCGGCCTTCTCCCGGTACTTGCGCAGCTCCGATCCGAGCAGCATCCGGCGCACGGTCGGACCGGCGCCCTGCTTGATGCGCGCGATGCCGCTCATGACCGCTGCCTCCCCAGACGTGGCCGTCCGGCGCCGCCCTGTCCTCGGCCGCTCGGCGGCCGGGCGCCGTGGTCCTCACTCCTGCATCCCCCCACGATAGCGCCGACGCGGACGCGTGTTCGGTCGGCGGCGGGTGGAACCGCTCTCACCGCGGGAGTGTGGCAGGGGTCACCGCGTCCGGGCACGGGGGCGGCGGGAGGCGCGGGTTCAGTCGAACAGCGCCCACACGTACTTGCCGCGGGGCGGGACGGACACCACGCCCCACTCCCGGGAAAAGCACCCGACCAGGTGCAATCCCCGCCCCGTCTCCAGCAGCAGGTCGGGTTCGCGGGGGGCGGGGACGAGGGCGGAGGGGTCCTGGACGGCGCAGACCGCCTGGCGGTCGCGGCGCAGGAAGCGGACGCGGATAACGTTCCCATATCCGTACGAGGCGACCTCCTCCGGCGTGCCGTGCCGGACGGCGTTGGTGACCAGTTCGGACAGGACCAGCTCGGCGTCGCCGACGAACCCGCCCATCCCCCAGACCCCCAGGACGCGGGCGCCGATCTCGCGCGCCGCGCCGGGCGCGCCGGGCGCCGCCGGGAGGTCGAAGGCGACGTCCGCGCGCCCGCGGGCGGCCTCCACCGCGATGCTCGCGGGGGGCTCCCCCGAGCGCAGCGCCCCCGGCCACCAGGAGGCCGCGCCCACCCCACCCGCCGGGGCCGTCTCCGTCCCGCCGCCCGGCACTGCCCCTTCCCGTGACGGTCCGCTCACCGCGATCCCCTCGCAGTCCTGTCGAGTCCCGAGCTCCATGGCCGGTCCCGGCCGCAGGCACCGGCTCCCGGCGGCCGAGTCGCTCCGCGCACGGCCCATATGCACGTGCATCTTCCTCATGCACGCATCCTAGGACACCGGCCGCGCCGGTTCAGGGGATTCCGATAGTTCATCCTCGTACTTTCTTCGGCCTCCGCGAAGCCCCAGGTGGAGGGGGTGGGGCCCGCGGGGCCGCCGGGCCCGGGGGCCGCCGGGCGGCCGCGTCAGGCGGCCAGGAGCGCTTCCCCGGACACCCGGTCGGGGTAGTCGGTGATGATGCCGTCCACACCGTCGCGCACCAGCCGCCGGATGGCCCCGGGGTGGTTGACGGTCCAGCCGAACATGCCCATCCCCTGGTCGTGGACCTGGCGAACGTAGGGGGCGGTGACCCGGAGGTGGTGCGGGTGGACCTGGCGGGCGTAGCGGGCCAGGCGGCGCAGCCCGATCCGCCCGTAGGGGCGCCCGAGGGCGGCGGTGCACAGCCCGGGGAGCGACTCGGTCAGCGCGCGCAGCAGGACCCAGTCGAAGCTCTGCAGCATGAGGGTGCCGTCGCGGCGCGCGCCGCACCAGTAGGGGTCGCGGGCGAGGAACTCCAGCACGCGCGAGCACAGCAGCGGGTCGCGGCGCTGCACCTTCAGCTCGACGAGGGCGCCGCAGCCGTGCTGGCGCAGCACGTCGAGGGCCTCCCTCAGGGTCGGTACGCGCTGCCCGGCGTAGCGGTCGGAGAACCAGTACCCGGCGTCCAGGGTTCGGATCTCGGCGAGGGTGAAGTCCTGGACGCGCCAGGGGCGCCGCCCGGGGAAGCGCAGCGCGGCGTCGGTGGTACGGGCGAGCGTGGGGTCGTGCACGACGACGAGTTCCCCGTCGGCGGTGCGGCGCACGTCGATCTCGGCCATGTGCGCGCCGAGCCGCGGCGCGGCCTCCAGGGCGGCGAGGGTGTTCTCCGGCGCATAGGCCGAGGCGCCCCGGTGTGCGACCACGATCACCGTCCACCCACCCCCGACCTTCTCCGCGAAACCGACCGATCGACCCCGTAGCGTAACGATACCCGGATTTCCCGCCGAATTTCGTTACCGTACGTAGTCGCCAGCAGCCCCTACCGCCCCGGTGGTGCCACCCCCACAAGGCCGGTGGGGGCGCCCCCTCCGTACGGCCGGACCGGGTGGGCGGGCGCCATCATACTGCTACCGAACGTAATTGGAGGCGAACGCGCGGTTTCGGCCGTGAGGCGCGCGGCTGATCCCCGGTGTTGGCGGGACGGGGGCCGCGCGCCGCCCTGTCACGCTGCGCGACCGGCCCGGGGGCGGGCGGCCGGGTCCGGCCGCCGCGCGGCCCCGTCAGGCCACGTGGGCGCGGGAGGCGATGCCGTAGAACTCGCGCGCGTTGGTGGACAGGGCGCGCTCGGCCAGGTCGGCGCCGAGCACGTCCGCGACCAGGTCGGCGTCGGAGTCGAGGAAGGGGCGGTCGGAACGGGTCGAGGGCAGGTCCGTGCCGAACATCAGCGCGCCGGGGTTCACCCCGGCGATGGCGCGCAGCGCCTCGGGGACGTCCAGGTCGACGCGGCCGAATCCGGTCGCCTTGACCCGCGCGCCGGAGGCGACCAGGTCGAGCAGGGCGGGCAGCCCCTCGGCGGACAGGCCCAGATGGTCCACGGCGACCCGCGGCAGCGGGGAGATCAGCGAGGAGATCTGCGGCAGCCGGCGGGAGTCGACGTAGAACTCCGCGGGCCAGCCGAGCAGGTCGGCGGCGCGCAGGCCGAGCTGGACCTGGGCGTCCAGGTCGCGGGTCATGCCCCGGTACAGGTTGAAGCGGAGCGCCCGCACCCCGGCGGCGTGCAGGTCGCGGAGCTGGGAGTCGGAGGTGTCCGGCGGAAGCTGGGCGACGCCGACGAAGGTGGGCCCCATCTCCCGCAGCGCGGCCAGCAGGTGCTCCTGGTCGGTGCCCTGGTAGGACCCGGCGACCACGGCGCCGCCGGAGACGCCCAGCGGCGCGGTGCGCTCCCGGTAGTCCTGGACGGTGAACGGTTCGGGGGTGAATCCGTCGTTGGCCACCGTCGGGAATCGGGGGTCGATGATGTGCAGGTGGGCGTCGAACAACGCCATCGCCTTTCAGCCGGGGATGCGGTGCGGGCGGAACGGGGTGGCTGACCGCCCTGGCGCGGCCCGTCGGCGCGCGGGTCCGCCGCCTCCACCGTAGCGTCCGCCGCGCGCCCCCCGCCGCAGGAGCGGGCCGCCCCGGGCCCCGGGGCGGCCGGAAGGGGGCCGGGGACCGGCCGTACCGGCGCCGATCCGGGCGAGGCGGGGCAGCCCGGCGCGATCTCGGTCACGCCCGGCCCCACCCCCACATACCGCTCGGTCGGTCGTGCTCGGTAGGATCGCCCCGGATGTGTCCTGGACCACTCGACACCCGTTCCCACAAGGAGGTTCCCATGGCCGAGACCCCCCGCCGCGTCGCACTGGTCACCGGCGGCGCCCGCGGCATCGGCGCCGCCACGGCGCGCCGCCTGGCCGCCGAGGGGCGCGCCGTCGCCGTGCTCGACCTGAACGAGTCCGACGCCCAGCGCACCGCCGACGCCATCACCGCCGACGGCGGCGAGGCCGTGGCGATCGGCGCCGACGTGTCCGACGCCGAGCAGGTCGACCGGGCCGTGGCGGCCGTCGCCGAGCGGCTGGGGCCGCCCGTCATCCTGGTGAACAACGCCGGCGTCATCCGCGACAACCTCATCTTCAAGATGAGCGAGGACGACTGGGACACCGTGATGAACGTGCACCTGCGCGGCGCGTTCCTGATGACCCGCGCCGCCCAGGCCCACATGACCGAGGCCGGCTTCGGGCGCATCGTCAACCTGTCCAGCAGCTCCGCCCAGGGCAACAGGGGGCAGGTCAACTACTCGGCCGCCAAGGCCGGGATGCAGGGCTTCACCAAGACCCTCGCCATCGAGCTGGGCAAGTTCGGCGTCACCGCCAACGCCGTGGCCCCCGGGTTCATCGAGACCGACATGACGGCGGCCACCGCCGCCCGCGTCGGTGTGGACTTCGACGACTTCAAGAAGGCGGCGGCGGGCAACATCCCGGTGCGCCGCACCGGGCGCCCCGAGGACATCGCCAACACCATCGCCTTCCTGACGGGCGAGGAGGCCGGATTCGTCTCGGGCCAGGTCATCTACGTGGCCGGTGGGCCCCTGGACTGACGCACCGTCCCCACCCCAGCGGTCCCACGGAGGTTCCATGTCAACGGTCACCGAAGGGGCGGCGCTCGACGCCGCCGAACTGCGGCGGCGGGTCGCCGAATTCGTCGCCGCGCACGACCCCGCGTCCACCGGGCAGAAGGAGTTCCTGGCCGCGCGCTTCGACGCCGGTCTCGCCTGGGTCCACTTCCCTGAGGGCGCGGGCGGCCTGGGCGCGCCGCGCGCCCTGCAGTCCGTCGTCGACGACGAGTTCGCCCGCCTGGGAGCCGCCCCCGAGGGCCGCGAAGGGCTGGTCATCGGTCTGGGGATGGCGGCGCCCACCATCCTCGCGTTCGGCACGCCCGAGCAGCGCGAGCGCTTCCTCAAGCCGCTGTACACCGGCGAGGAGGTGTGGTGCCAGCTGTTCAGCGAGCCGGGCGCCGGCTCGGACCTGGCCGCCCTGGGCACCCGCGCGGTGCGCGACGGCGACGGCTGGACGGTCAACGGGCAGAAGGTGTGGACGTCCCTGGCCCACCAGGCGCGGTGGGCCATCCTCGTCACCCGCACCGACCCGGAGGTCCCCAAGCACGCCGGGATGACCTACTTCATCTGCGACATGCGGGCCGAAGGGGTCGAGGTGCGGCCGCTGCGGCAGATCACCGGCGAGGCCGAGTTCAACGAGGTGTACCTGACCGACGTGCACCTGCCGGACGACCTGCGGCTGGGCGAGGCCGGCCAGGGGTGGAAGGTCGCCCAGACCACCCTGATGAACGAGCGGGTGGCCATCGGCGGCCAGCCCGACCCGCGCGAGGGCGGGCTCATCGGGATCGTGGCCGGCGTCTGGCGCGACCGGCCCGAGCTGCGCACGCCGGGCACGCACGACGCGCTCATGCGGCTGTGGGTGGAGGCCGAGGCCGCGCGGATGACCAAGGAGCGGCTGCGCCAGCAGCTCGCCGTCGGGCAGCCCGGCCCGGAGGGGTCGGCCGCCAAGTACGCCTTCTCCCGCCTGAACCAGGAGATCTCCGGCCTCGAACTGGAGCTGCTGGGGCAGGAGGGGCTGCTCTACGACGACTGGACCTTCCGCCGCCCCGAGGGGGTCGCCTTCACCAAGCGCGGCGCGGGCTTCCACTACCTGCGCAGCAAGGGCAACTCCATCGAGGGCGGGACCACGGAGATCCTGCGCACCATCATCGCCGAGCGCATCCTCGGGCTGCCCGCCGAGCCCCGGGTGGACAAGGACGTCGCGTGGAAGGACCTGCCGAAATGAGCACCGAAGCGGACGAGGCCACGGTGGACCTGCTCTACGGCGAGGTCGAGGAGGAGCTGCGCGCCAGCGTGCGGGCGCTGCTGGCGGACAAGTCGCCCGCCGGGGCGGTGCTCGCCCGGGTGGAGACCGACCAGGTCGCCGACGGGGCGCTGGCCAAGGAGCTGGCGGGGCTGGGAGCGGTCGGGCTGCCCGTGCCCGAGGAGCTCGGCGGGGCCGGGGCCACCTGGCGGGAGGCGTCGGTGGTCGCCGAGGAGCTGGGGCGGGCGGTGGCGCCGGTGCCGTTCCTCGGCAGCGCGGTGCTGGCGACCTCGGCGCTGCTGGAGGTCGCCGCGCTGGCGGAGAAGGGCAGCACCGGGGTGGAGGCCGACACGGCGGCCGCGCCCGAGGCGCTGCGCTCCCTGGCCTCGGGCGAAACGTGGGGCTCCCTCGCGGTGCCGCTGGCCACGGCGCCTCCCGCGGGGGCGGCGTTCCCCGCGGTGGTGCGCGCGGAGGGCGGCCGCCTGACCGGGACGGTGGGGGGCGTGGCGGACGCGCTCCCGGCCGACGCACTGCTGGTGCCCGCGCTGGGGCCCAGCGGGTCGGAGCTGTACCTGGTGGAGGCGGCGGACGCGGATGTGGCGGCGCTGACCACCCTGGACCTGACCCGCCCGCTGGCGGACGTGCGCCTGGACGGGGCGCCGGGACGGCTGCTGGCATCCGGCGAGGCGGCCGAGCGCGCCGTCGCCCGGGCGCTGCGGACCGGGTCGGCCCTGCTGGCGGCCGAGCAGCTGGGCGCGGCGGAGTGGGCGCTGGAGACGACGGTGGACTACCTGAAGACCCGGACCCAGTTCGGGCGTCCGGTGGGGTCGTTCCAGGCGCTGAAGCACCGGCTGGCCGACCTGTGGGTGTCGATCGCCCAGGCGAGGGCGGTGGTGCGCGCGGCGGCCGACACGGCGGGCCAGGAGAGCGAGGAGGCGCGGATCAACGCGTCGATGGCGCAGGCGTTCGTGTCGGGCGTGGCGGTGAAGGCGGCGGAGGAGGCGGTGCAGCTGCACGGCGGCATCGGCTTCACGTGGGAGCACCCGGCACACCTGTACCTGAAGCGGACCAAGAGCGCGGCGATCGCGTTGGGGACGGCCGACCGGCACCGGGCGCTGTTGGCAGAACTGGTGGAGCTGCCGTCGGTGTAGGGGGTCGTGCTCCTGCGCTGATCGGTGGCGAGAGAGGGGGTGGGCCATGGGAGGAATTCCTGGCCCGACCCCCTCTCGTGCTTCATGGTTCACAAGGACGCGACCAATGAGGACAGGATCGGTCCACGAGGGGTGCGCGGTCGGTCGCTTTTCGATAACGTCCCGCAAAGGCGCACGTAGATAAGTGAAAGCCCCGCAGGCGCGGGGATGGACCTCGGGGGGTCCGGGCGGGGCCCCGTGTGCGCGGGAAAGCCCCGCAGGCGCGGGGATGGACCGACCGTGATGGTGGCCTGGTTGAGGACGGCTTCGAAAGCCCCGCAGGCGCGGGGATGGACCGATGTTCTGGCCGCCCACGTTCACGACCTGCGGGAAAGCCCCGCAGGCGCGGGGATGGACCGCACGAGGTGCCATTTTGCCCCGGCCGTCCAATGAAAGCCCCGCAGGCGCGGGGATGGACCGGAGCCCCCCATGCCCTACACCGCCGAGACCACGAAAGCCCCGCAGGCGCGGGGATGGACCTCCCGCAGCCGGGAGGCCACCCGCTCGCCGAGCGAAAGCCCCGCAGGCGCGGGGATGGACCGCCGCGTCGGGCGGGGCGCACTGCTGTCCGACCGAAAGCCCCGCAGGCGCGGGGATGGACCGACAGGCGGCCGCCTTCTGCTTGCGGGCGTCGCGAAAGCCCCGCAGGCGCGGGGATGGACCGGCCGGATACGACGAGCGGCTGCAAATCCTCGACGAAAGCCCCGCAGGCGCGGGGATGGACCAACCGCACTTTGGGTTTGAGCTGGGGTTTTGCGGAAAGCCCCGCAGGCGCGGGGATGGACCCGCTGTACTCCTCGACGACGGTGGTCTTCCAGGGAAAGCCCCGCAGGCGCGGGGATGGACCGATCAACTCCCACAGACCGTCCTCGTAGATGACGAAGGCCCCGCAGGCGCGGGGATGGGGTGGCGGGGCCGCCCTGGACGTGCCCGGGGTACAAACGCCCCGACTGACCGGCCGTTCGTCTGCCAGGACATCGGCCACCCGTGGTTTACTCTGCGCCGTGCGACCTGACGAATTCATCGAACGTTTCCGCCGCTTCTGCGCCGACGAGCTCGGGCCGGACATGGGGCCGCGTGTCGGCGCGCTGGCGCGGCGGGGCTTCGACCTCCACCCCGCAGACGTCGACGACGTCCCCGCCGGCCGGTCCTGCTTCGGCGGGACCGCGCTGCTCGCCCCCGGGACGCCCTGGCCCGAGGGGGAGAACGGACCGATGCCCCTCCTCGCCGTCCTGGACACGGCCGCGCTCCGCACCGGGCTCGACGTCGAACTCCCCAGAGGGGCCCAACTGCTCAACTTCTTCTATGAGGGGCATGAGGAGGGCATCGCCGAAGACATCCGGGAAGGATGGACGATCGGCTTCGAGGGCCCGTGCACGTGGAAGGTCGTCCCCGCCGATCCTGCCGTCGCGCAGGAGACCGCTCCGCCGACGCAGGACATCCTGATCCCCGCGCGTCCGGTCCGCGCCGACCCCATGGTCGCCCTGCCGGACCCGCACTCGACCTTCAATGAGCCCTCCCCCACCGAGGAGAAAGAGTTGTGGGAGGCGTTCGAGCGGATGCAGCAGCGGCTGCCGGAGATCGTCGGGGACGCCACCGCGTGGCCGTTCCACAACGTGCCCCATCGGATCGACAGTGATCGGGCGGCGGGGAACCGGGCCTTCGGCTGGGCATGGCCCATGCAGGGCGGGCCGGTCACGGCCGAGAACCGTGTGCACCTGCTCCAGCTCGATAGCGACGCCCACTGGAAGTGGGCCGACGGCGGGATGGTCACCTTCGACATCCCGGCCGCCGCCCTGCGCGAGGGCGACTTCGACCAGGCGGGCTGTTACTTGGCCTCGTGCTGAGACGTGACGGGGGCCGCCGCACGCGGTCCCCGTCACGTTCCTCCGCTCCTCAGGCGGCCAGTGCCTCTGCTGCTTTGGTGATCCTCGCCGCCGCCTCGGTGATGTCGGATTCGCCGACGTCCAGGTGCACGACCATCCGGACCGTGTCCGGGGCGATGGCGATGCAGCCCACGCCGTGGGCGCCCGCCAGTTCGGCCAGCTTCGGGGCCTCGCCCGGCTCGGTCTTGGCGATCACCATGTTCGTCAGGGCCTCGGCCGACAGCCCCGGGGCCGCGCTCAGGGACGCCGCCAGGCGCTCGGCCCGCGCGTGGTCGTCGGCAAGCCGCTCCACGTGGTGGTCGAGCGCGTACAACGCCCCCGCCGCGATGATGCCCGCCTGGCGCATACCGCCGCCCAGCAGCTTCCGCGCCCGGCGCGCGCGGCGGATGGTGTCACGGTCCGACAGCAGGGCGGCGCCGACCGGCGCGCCCAACCCCTTCGAGAAGCAGACGGTGACCGTGTCCGGGCCCGCAGCCGCCTCGGCGAGGCTCACACCCAGGGCCGTCGCGGCGTTCCACAGCCGCGAGCCGTCCAGGTGCGCCTTGAGCCCGTGCTGGTGCGCGAACGCGGACACCCGCGCCTGCCCTTCCAGGGGCATGACGCGGCCGGTGAAGGTGTTCTCCAGGCAGATCAGCGCAGGCTGGGCGCGGTGTACGTCGTCCGTGCCCTTGATCAGGCGCTCCAGCCACTCCCGGGGCGGGGTGCTGTCCGGCCCCGAGAAGGTCCGGGGCAGCAGGCGGGACAGCACCGACGTGCCGCCCTGTTCGTTTCCGAGGATGTGCGACAGCTCGTGCGCCCAGATCTCGTCGCCGCTGCGCCCGGCCAGGTAGGCCGCGATCTGGTTGGCCATGTGCGCCGAGGGGGTGTAGAGCGCGGCCTCCCGCCCCAGCATCTCGGCGGTCCGCTCCTCAAGGGCGCGGACGCTGGGGTCCTCCTCGAACACGTCGTCGCCGACCTCGGCGTCGGCCATGGCGCGGCGCATCTCGGGGGTGGGCCGGGTCATGGTGTCCGAGCGCAGGTCGATCTCAAGCGCGGTCGCGGGCATGGGCGGCTCCCGTTCCTTACACGTCGAATACCCGGCCAACCCTAGTCAGGCGCTCCCCACGGGACCGCGCGGGGCCTGGCGGGCGATGTCGGCGGCCATGGCGTCGACCACGGCCTCGGCGACGTGCTCGGTGCACTCGACGCCCGCACCGTAGCCGGGGTGCCCGGAGGAGAGCACCGCGACGAGGTAGGTGCGCCCGTCGTCGGCGACGATCCGGCCGGTGCTGTTGACCGCCCAGCGGCCGCCGTCCGACTCGACCGGCACCCACCCGTTCTTGAGTTCGGCGCCGTCTCCCCGGTCGGCGGCGGACACGCCCCAGGCCTGTTCCGGGGCGACGCCGGAGAGGAACCCGCGCACGGTCCGCCGGGAGTCGGCGGTCAGCGGTCCCTCGTCGGTGTAGATGCCGCGGAGCAGGGTGAGGCGTTCGCGCGCGGTGGTGGAGACGAGCCCCCAGCGGCCGCCCAGGCGGTCCTCGGCTCCGGTCAGGCCGAGCCGGGCGCGGCCCCGCTGGAACCCGGCGTACATGCCGATGCGCTCGAAGAGTCCGTCCGCGGCGTCGTTGGAGCTGTGGCCGATCGCGGCCTTGGCCAGCGCGCGCTCCGCGTCATTGAGGGTGCGTCCGTCTGCCTGCGCTTGGAGCAGGAGAATGGAGAGGATATCGAGCTTGATGACGCTTCCCGGGTTGAACGGTTCTTCGTGGCGATAGCCGAACGCGGCGCCACTGTCGAGTTCGACCGCGGCGACGGAGAAGTCCCCGGAGATGTCGGCGCGATAGGCGTCCAGGTCCTCGGCGAGATCGCGTTCGACGGCGAGGGAAAGGACCGCCTTCTCCTCGTCGGTCGGGACCGATGCCCCGGGGTCACGCCACGGGGGGTCGAACACCGACGGCGCGGAGGCCGACGGCGAACCGGTGTCCGCGCGCGCGGGCGGAGGATCGAGGGCCGCGGCCATGGGGGCCGCGAGCACGGCGGCGGCCGCGACCGCGGCCCATCTCAAGGCCGTTTCGCGACCGGGTAATAGGCGGGCGATGCCTCGCGTTCGCACATAATCCATGGCTTTGTGGTGCCAATGCTGGCACATCCGACAGTTGCCGATTCCTACCCGCTCATATCGATTGCGCTAACTTCGGCGCCAGAAGTGCCCGCCCCGCAGGCGATCCGGGCGTCGGCCCCTAGGGGGTGTTGTGCGGATCACGGCCTACTGCGCGACGCCCGGGCACGCCCCTCGCTGCGTCCTCATCGGTCGACAGCGCACCCAGGCTGACTCCCCTGCTTTTCGGGAAACACAGCGTTCTCGCGATGAACGCACCTGGACGCCGCTCGCTACGGCCATGATCCACACAACACCCCCTAGTCGACCCCGCGCGCGGTCATCGCCTCGCCCATGGCCTCGGCCGTGCGGATCATGCCGACGATGACCGGGACGACGGTGAGGTGGGGCCAGGCGGGCAGGCCGCGCGCTGCGCAGGCGTCCCTCGACTCCTGCCAGGCCGCGGCGACCATGGGCACCGACCGGACCGTCAGGGCGAGGACGAGCGCGACACGGTCGGGGCGCACGCCGAACCGGGCCAGCGGGCGGGCGAGGCGCTCGAACAGGTCGAGCATCGCGCTGACGCGGGTGGTGAAGGTGACCAGGCCCGCCGCCAGGACGGCGGCGACCAGGAGCAGGCAGACGCGGAACGCCGCCCGCGGGTCGCCGGTGAGCGCCTGGAAGAGCGCGATGACGGCGAGGAACGGCAGCAGGGGCACGAGGAGGCGCAGGGGGCGCCGCAGGCCCAGGCCGGAGGCGGGATAGGCGGCGAGGCAGGCGAGGGCGGCGGCGGGGGTCGCGACGGGACCCGCGGCGTGGTCGTCGAGGGCGACGAGGACGGTGACCAGGGCCAGGAGAGCGAGGATCTTGGCCCCGGCCGGGAGGCGGTGCAGCACCGACCGGCCGGGGACGAAGAGGCCGAGCACGTTCACGCCCGCTCTCCAAGGTCGGACGGCTCCATGTCCGCCGCCCGGGCGTCCATCAGGGCGGTGTAGTGGGCGGTGGCCGCGTCCGGGGCGCCGTCGAACACGACGCGGCCGCCGTCCATGACCAGGACGCGGTCGAAGCCCTGGAGCATGTCGAGCTGGTGGGTGAGCAGGACCAGGCGCTGCGGCAGCGCGCGGAGGGTGCGCTCGATGACGCGCGCGTTGTGCATGTCGAGCAGGGTGGTGGGCTCGTCGCACACGAGCACATCGGGCTGGGTGACCAGCACCGAGGCGAGCGCGAGCATCTGCTTCTGTCCGCCGGAGAGCAGGTGGGCGGGGTGGTCGCGGTGGTCGAGCAGGCCGTGGCGGTCCAGGACGGCGTCGACCCGGCTCCGGGTCGCGTCGGCGGTCAGGCCCAACCGGCGCAGGCCGAGGGCGACGTCCTCGGCGACGGTCGGCATGAGGATCTGGGTGGACGCGTCGGAGAAGACGAAGCCCACCCGGCGGCGGGCGGCGCGCGGGTCGCGGCGGGTGTCCCGGCCGTCGACCCGCACGGTGCCCGAGTCGGGGACGACGAGTCCGTTGAGGGTGCGGGCGAGCGTGGACTTGCCCGAGCCGTTGGCGCCGATGATCCCGATGCGGTGCTCGGCGAGGTCGAGGCCGATGCCGCGGAGGACGGGGCGGTCGCCGTAGGCGTGGGAGACGTCGCGCAGCTCGATCATGCTCGGGCGCGCCCGGACTCGGTGTCGGCCCCCTTCGCGACCCGCCGCCCGGCCGGGGGCACCGGGTAGGCGCGGTGCACGGCGGCGGCGATGGCGGCGGCGAGGACGGCCTTGGCGAGGTCGCCGGGGAGGAAGACGCCCGCGCCGATGAAGCCGGCGAGGAGGGTGTCGCCGAGGTAGAGGGCGCTCCAGGGGACGCCGACGAGGTAGATGGCGCCGATGCCGCCGACGATGTTGATCAGGAAGCCGCCCCAGAAGCGGTAGCGGCGCATGAGGGTCTGGGTGAGCAGGCCGATGACGAGGGCGCCGACGACCCAGCCGAGGAGGTAGCCCCCGGTGGGGCCGAGGAAGGGCTCGATGCCGCCGCGCCCGCCGGGGAGGAGGGGGAGCCCGGCGAGGGTGAGGGCGAGGAAGGCGAGGATGGACAGGGTGCCGCGCTTCGCGCCGAGGATGGCGGGGGCGAGCATGACGCCGAGGGTCTGGAGGGTGATCGGCACCGGGCCGACGGGGATGGCGAAGGGCATGCTCAGCGCGGCGAGGAGGGCCGCGAACACGGCGACGAGGGCGAGATCGCGAGCGGTGAGCCCGCGGTAGCGGACAGCCTGAGCAGGGGATTCGGCCATAGGAGGGTCCTCGGGTCAGGGGGCGCCCGGAGAGGGCGCCGCGGTGATGGGGACACGACCCATTGTCCGGTTTGCGGCATTGAGTTCCCCTTGTGCCGAGCCACAGGGTTCGGGGCAGGGGGTTTGTCGGCTCCCCCTCTAGTACCGACCGACAACGAGGGGCGGACCCGGAAGGCGGGTCCGCCCCTCAGAGGCGATGGATCGGTGCTCCTCCCCCGCACGTGCGGGGACCGTGTGGAGCGCCAGATCGCCGAACTCCAAGCCAAGAGTCCATCCCCGCGGCGCGGGGCGACTTCAGCGCCATCAGCGCGGAGCCCGAACATGACCGGACGCGGCATCGGGAGGCGCCTCGTCGGAGTCAGGGCGGGGCAGCCCGAGATGCTCGTTGAGCTGCCGAAGGAGATCCTCAGCGCTGTGGGCGTGGAAGGTGGCGGATCCCGAGGGCGGCGGCGCTCCGCGCATCATGCGCCCATATGACGCGTACGCGGCCTTGATGGTCTCGGGATCGGTGTCGCGGTAGGGCGTGCGGGCATCGCTCATGGTCGACCCTCCTGGCGGTGCGCCGGCCTCCACGATAGGAGCGGTCACCCCTCGACGTCGGCCTTCTGGGCGATAGCGACCCACTCGACCCCGTCGCGGCCAGGAACGGTCCTCACTCTCCCACGGGAAGCACGCACGCCGGGTCGGGGATCGACAGGCGGTCCACCGGTTCTCCCGCCACGCCCTCCTCGTCGATCGGCATGGTCGTCACCGTGCCGCTCATCTGGTTCGCCACCACGACGTGGCCGCTCGTCACGGCGAAGTGGCGCGGCCACTTGCCGCCCGTCGGGTACTCCGCCAGGAGCCGCAGCGACGCTCCGCCCTCCTCCACCGCGAAGGTCGTCACCGTGTCCGCCCCCCGGTTCGCCACGTACAACCGCTCCCCCGACGGCGACAGCGCGATCTCGCTCGGGTAGACGGCCTCCACCTCCCCTTCGTACTGGGACGCGTCCACCGTCCCCACCGGCCACGCCGACGCCTTGTCCTGGTCCCACTGGAGGACGTGCACCCGCGCGTCGAGCTCACCCGACACGTACAGGAACCCGGCCGGGTGCATCGCGATGTGCCTCGGCCCGGTCCCCGGCTCCAGGCGCACGGGCTCCTGGGCCTCCCCCACGGGCTCCGCCGCTTCCGCGTCGAAGGGGTGCACCCGCAGCAGGTCCGCCCCCAGGTCGGCGATGAGCAGGTGCCGCCCACCGGGCGCGATCGCCGTGCAGTGCGCGCGCGGCCCCTCCTGGCGGCCGGGCACCGGCCCTGACCCTTCCCCCTCCAGGAGCGCCACCGCGGGCCCAGGAGCCGCGTCCCCTTCGATCGGGTGCACACTCACCGACCCGCTGAAGTAGTTCGCGGCGATCACATGCTTGCCCGCCGGGTGCACCAGCACGTGGCACGGCGCCTTGCCCCCCGTCGGGGTCTCGCCCAGGGTCACCGACGCCCAGCCCTCCCCGGCCGCGAACCAGGACAGGGCCCCCTCCATGCGCTCGGAGACCGCGTACACCTTGCCGCCGTCCGGGTGCATCGCCAGGAAGGACGGTCCGACCGCCTCCACGGCCGCACCGCCGCCGCCCAGCCGCCCGCTCCCGGTGTCCATCCATGCCAGGTACACGCCGACGCCGGTCCCCGTCGGCTCGGAGTCGCGCGTGTAGGTCCCGACCCAAAGCAGCCTCTCGCCCATCCGCAGCGCCTTCCTTCCCGTCCACGGTCGCCGTGCTCGACCGAGCATCGCACGACGCGCCGACGCGCCCCCGGTACGGGTCGGGAATGCTCCGACTCCCCAGTCCGGCGGGGTGTCGGGCCGCCGTGGTCCCCATCGCCCCTGCCCGCGCGGGCCGCTCCTTACTTTCGACAGGTGACGGCGGTGATCACGACTGGCTAGCGTCCTTGGCATGCACCTTTCCCGCCTCCGCGTCCCTCCCGGCCACGCCGCGCTCGCCTGCGCCGCCCTGGTCGGGCTCGGGGCCTGGTGGTGGCCGATGTCGCTGTTCGCCCTCCCCCTGGCCACGCTCCTCACCGGCCGCCTGTCCCCCGACCCCCGGCCCGCGGCCGTGCTGTACTGCGTCGGCACGGGGGCCTGGGCGCTGCGGTTCGTCCTCGCCGGAGAACCGGTCGGCATGTGGGTCGTCAGCGGCGGACTGGCGCTGCTCACGGTCCTGCTCCCGTGGCTGGTCGGCCTGTACCTGCGCAGCGCCGCCGCCCTGGAGCGGGCGGGCTGGGAGCGCGCCCGCCGTTTGGAGCGCGAGGCCGGCCTCGTCGCGGAACGGGCCCGCATGCGCGAGCGGTCCCGCATCGCCCAGGACCTGCACGACGCGGTCGGCCACGAACTGAGCCTGCTGGCGCTGCGCGCGGGCGGACTGGAGATGGCGTCCGACCTCTCCGAGGAGCGGCGGGGGCAGGCGGCCGAGCTGCGGGAGGCGGCTGGACGGGCCGCCGACCGCCTCGTCGAAGCGGTCGGCGTCCTGCGCGACGACGCCGCCCCTGAGGCGCCACCGCTCGACCCGCTCGGCGACGGGGAGACCGCGCTCGACGTCCTCGCGGAGCGCGCGCGGGCATCGGGGATGGACGTCGTGCTCAGCGGCGACGGCGCCCTGCGCGATGTCCCGGTCCTCGTCGAACGCGCCGCGCACCGCGTCGTTCAAGAAGCACTGACCAACGCCGCGAAGCACGCACCGGGTGCGGCCGTGCGCGTCCTGGTCGAAGGCGCGCACAGCGAGGTGTCGGTGCGGGTGGACGACTCCGGCCCGGCGTCCTGCGCCTCAGCCGCCGCACCGCCCGGCGGCGGGACCGGTCTCGTCAGCCTACGGGAGCGCGTGCGGCTGGTCGGCGGCACCCTGGACGCGGGCCCCGGCCCCGACGGGCGCGGGTGGACGGTGGCCGCGCGCCTTCCGCTGCAGGTGCCGGAGGCTCTTCCGGTCGCGGAGTCGCGAGACGAGGGGGCGGGCCGTCCCGGGAGCGGTGTGGACGCGGCCGACGCCCACCTCCGGCGCGCGCGGCGCCGCGCGGGGTGGGCGGTCGCGGCGGCCGTCGGGTTGCCCGTCGCCATGGTGGCCGCCGGGTATGCCGCCTCGATCGCCTTCACCGTCTACCAGGCGAAGACCGCCTCCCTGGCGCCGTCCGTATTCGCGACCCTGGAGCCCGGCCAAGCGCGCGAGGAGGTGGAGGAGTCGTTGCCGGAGAGGGACCTCTACGACGGCCCCTTGGGGAGCGGAGGACGTCCCGCCGACCCGGACGGCCTGGAATGCGCCTACTACCGATCCGGCGGAGAGGTCTTCGACGGAGGCGGCGAGCGCTACCGGCTGTGCTTCGATGGCGGAGAGCTGGTGTCGGCGGAGACGGTGGGGCGGTGAACAGGGGCGTGGACAAGCCGGGGACGATCCGGGTCCTGCTGGTCGACGACGAGGCGATGATCCGCGCCGGGGTGCGCTCCATCCTCGACGCGGACGCCGACGTGGAGGTGGTGGCGGAGGCCTCCGACGGACGCGAGGGGGTGGACGTGGCGCTGTCGCACCGCCCCGACGTCGTTCTCCTCGACATCCGGATGCCGGGGATGAACGGGCTGGATGCGGCGGCCGAGATCAAACGCGCTGCGCCGGGCATCGGGGTGGCCGTCCTGACGACCTTCGGCGAGGAGGAGTACGTCGCCCGCGCCCTGTCCGAGGGGGCGGACGGTTTCCTGATCAAGACCGGCGACCCGCGGGAGCTGCTTCTCGGGGTGCGGGCCGTGGCCGACGGGGGCGCCTATCTCTCGCCGAAGGTCACGCGGCGCGTGCTGAACCGGATGGACCACGACCGCTCGATGGGCCGCCTGAGGGCGCGGGAGAAGCTGTCCCAGCTCACGGAGCGCGAACGCGAAGTGCTGGCGCTCTTGGCGGCGGGAATGTCGAACGGCGAGATCGCCCGGCGCCTGTTCCTCGTGGAGGGAACGGTGAAGGGGCACGTGAGCACGATCCTGACCCGGCTCGGGGCGCGGAA
This sequence comes from Nocardiopsis suaedae, assembly GCF_027706745.1. Classification (GTDB taxonomy): domain Bacteria; phylum Actinomycetota; class Actinomycetes; order Streptosporangiales; family Streptosporangiaceae; genus Nocardiopsis_A; species Nocardiopsis_A suaedae. Next base: position 79,587 of record NZ_JAQFWP010000004.1, read on the forward strand.
CAGGGTCGAGGCGGCGATTCTGGCCCACGAGGCGGGGGTGGCGGGATCGGCCGGCGGGCCCGAGTAGCGCGCCGGGACGGGGGCGCGGCGGTGCACCGCGGCCGGACCGGACGGAGCGCCCCGTCACACCGGGATGGACCGAACTCGGGGCGAAGACTCCGTCCGGCCCCTCTTTGATTCCCGCGTAGGCGGGGGTGTACGGCGCGGGTCAGCGCCGTTTCTCGGATTTCTTCCGGCCGGACGGCCTGAGGAGGAACCCGATCACCACGCCCACCACCACGGCCCCGGCCAGAGTCGCCCACAAAGGCGCGCCTAGAGAGAAGAAGAGGACCTGGATCTGGGTCGCGTCCCGGTTCTGCAGAATGAACAGCACCGCCAGCACCAGCAGGACGAGCGCCACCCACACCCGCGGCGGCACCGCCTGGAGCGCGTTGCGCCCCTCCTTCGGGCCGCCCCCGGCCCCCGCCGCCGCGCCGCCCGGCAGGCTTCCCTCGGCCATCGCGCGCCTCCCGCCCCTGTCCTGGTCTCTCGGACGAACCGTTCCGGTCCTTTTCACCTGCCCCGGGAAGGACCAGGAGGTGGGCAGTGGGCGGCCAATTCTCCGTACTTCTCCGTCGCACGCCCTTCTCCGTCAACGCGTCTGCAGAAGCCGCTCCGCCGCCGCGCGCGCTCGGCGGGCGGGGGCGGGGCCGCCGCTGATGCCCGCCGTGACGATGGCCCCCTCGGCCAGGAGGAACACCGCGTCGGCCTCCTCCCGCCCGCCTCCGGCGTCGCGCACCCATCCCTCCACCTGGGCCCGGAACGCCTCCTTGTGCGCGCGCACCTCCGCCAGGACCGCCTCGGACGCCGTGCCCATCTCCCCGAAGGCGTTGATCCACGCGCAGCCGCGGAACCCGGGCCGGGTGAACCATTCGGCCAGCCAGTCGAACACCGCCGCCACCCGGGCCCGCGGGTCGTCTTCGCGCCCCACGTGTTCGGCCAGGTCGCCGCGCCACCGCCGGTCGCGGCGCCGGAGTACCTCGACGAGCAGCTCCTCCTTGGCCGGGAAGAACCGGTAGATCCGCTTGAGCGGCAGCCCCGCCCCGGCCCGGACGGCGTCCATGCCGACCGCCCGGATGCCGTGCTCGTAGAACAGCCCTTCCGCCGCGTCGAGGAGGACCTCGCGGTCCCGGCGGTTCTGTTCCTCGCTGATGGGGGCGGGCATCGGGACTCCTTGACGTCGAGAACGGTCGTTCCCTACATTAGTCCGCACCAATGGAGAACGCACGTTCTCAACGACGGGAGACCGCAGTGACCGAGCCCCGCCCGCCCTTCCCGCCCTTCACCGAGGAGACGGCCCTGCAGAAGGTCCAGGCCGCTGAGGACGCCTGGAACACCCGCGACCCGGAACGCGTGGCGCTCGCGTACACGCCGGACTCCGTCTGGCGGAACCGCGACACGTTCCTACAGGGGCGCGAAGAGATCGCCGCCTTCCTGACCCGGAAATGGGAGCGCGAGTCGGACTACGCGCTCCGAAAGAGCCTGTGGGCGTTCCACGGCGACCGGATCGCGGTCCGGTTCCAGTACGAGTGCCGCGACGCCTCAGGGCAGTGGTGGCGCAGCCACGGCAACGAGCAATGGGAGTTCGACGAGAACGGCTTGATGCTCCGCCGCGAGGCCAGCATCAACGACGTACCGATCGCCGAGGCCGACCGACGCATCTTCGGGACCCGCCCCAAGGAGGAGTACGGGGTCGAGATCCCCCTCCAGTGATCGACCGCCGCCCAAGGCGCCTACTCCGCAGCCCTGGGCGACAGGCGGCGACGGCGGCGCACGGCCTCACGACGCGTGTTCGTCGTCGCCCGCCTCGGACTACACCCACTTGGGCAGCTCGGGCAGGCCCTCAGGGCAGGCCACCCCTTCCCCACCCGTCCGGCCTGCGAGCCAGCCGAGGAGGTCTCCTGGGGTTCCCGTCACCGTGCGGCGCGCACTTCCGGCCCCCTCTTCTACACCCAGGGCCCCCACCAGCGCCCCGTCGTCGTCACGCAGGTCGACCGACGGGGCGCCCTCGCGCCCCGCGAAGTACCGCACCACGTCCTCAAGGACGACGCGCGTCGCCTCCTGGGGCGCGGCCGACAGCCTGTACCCCATGTCCAGATCGGCGTGGTGCACCTCCAGCTCCCTGAGCCGGATGACGAGGATCCTCCGGGGCGTGCAGTCCTCCCCCGTGAACGGGCGAATCCGTCGCCCCCACACCTCCTCCGGCAGGGTCCGCACAGCCTCGTCCAGGCTTCCCGCCGTCCGCACGATGTCCGCGACCAGCTCCGCCGCGGGCCGGCGCGCCCCCTCCTCGATTTCGGAGTCGCGCGCCTGCCTGCTGGCGTATTGCCGGTTCTCCACACCCGTGCGCGCCCAGTCCAGCAGGCGTTCGAGCGCAGGGGCCTGCCGGGCCAGGTGGTTCAGCACGTGCCCGCGGGTCCACCCCGGCAGCGGCGTCGGCGCACCGGTGTCCGCGTCGGTCAGGCGCTCGCAGGTGGCCAGCAGGCGCGCGGTGGCGTCGCGGAGCAGCCGGAGGTTCTCCGGGGCGGGGGCGAGCTCAAGGGGTTCGACGGGCACGGGCACCGACCTCCACATTATTCCTTTATACGGAACCGTGATTCCGAATAGCGAAGTCCACGTCCATGGTCGCAGACACACCGCCGCCCCGCCGGACGGGGCCGCCGACCACCGCACACCGCGCGGCCGACGGCCCCGTCCCGTCCTGCCCCGGTCCCGTCCCGGTCAGTCGTCGGACAACCCCTCGGCCGGGGCGATGCGGGCCGCCCGGCGCGCGGGCGCCACCGACGACACCACCCCGATCACCGAGGCCGCAGCAACGACCAGCCCCAGTGAGGACCACGGCACGGCCACGACGAGCGGCGCCTGGTCCCCCACGATCGCGCCGACGCCGACGATCCCGAACGGGACCCCGATCACGGTGCCCAGCACCGCGCCGACCAGGCCGATGACCACCGCCTCCACCGCCAGCGTCCCCCGCAGGCCCGACCGGGTCAGCCCCAGCGCCCTCAGCATGGCCGACTCCCGGGTCCGTTCCAGGACCGACAGCCCGAGCGTGTTCGCCACGCCCACGGCCGCGATCACCACGGTCACCAGCAGCATGGCCACGGACAGGTTCACCATGACGTCCAGGGCCTGGGTGATGTCGGCGCGCTCGCTCAGCGCCCCGCCGACGAGGAGGTCGGGGTCGTCGGCGGCGACGGCCGCCATCCGGTCCGCGATCGCGTCGCGGTCGGCGTCGTCCCCGGCCACGCCCCACACCATGGACCTGTCGGCGTCTCCCGCACCCCCGGCCTCCCCGGTGTCCCGGCCTTCCAGCTCTTCCAGGACGTCCTCGCGGACCACCGGCGCGACCGTCCCCGCCGCCTCGGCGAGGCCGGAGGAGTAGAGCGTGAAGGCGTGCTCCGCCTCCCCTCCCCCGATGCCGACGGCCAGGCGCATGCGCTCGCCCTCTTCGGCGTCCAGGGCGGCGAGCTGCTGGTCGCTGACGAGCATCACCGGCGCCGCTTCTTCACCTCCGTCACCACCCGAGGGCTCCTCCCTCAGCCGCTCGGCCCCGGCCGCCTCCGCCATCTCCGGCGAGATCCCGGCGAGCGTCGTCTCGCCCAGCGCCCCGATGCTCACATCGGCCGTGCGGACGGCCTCCACCGTCCCCAACGCGTCGATGTCCTCGACCGCCTGCACGGTCTCGCGCGCGACCGATCCCTCCGCCACGCGCGCGCCCACGTCCACCGGGTAGCGGTCACGCAGGTCCGCGTCGATCGTCGCCCGCCCCGTCGACGCCGCCGTGGCGAGCGCGGTGATCAGTCCGAGTCCGAGGACCAGCGCGAGCGCCGCCGTCGCCGCCCGACCGGAGTTGCGGGCCAGGTTCGCCCCGGCCAGGCTCGCCGTTCCGCCCATACGGCGCAACACCGCCTGCACGGCCCCGAACGAGCGGGCGATCGGATACCGCAGGGCCGCCAGCAGGCCGAGCGCCGCCACGAACCCGCCGACCACCGTCACCAGGGGCGACCCGGAGGCCGTCCCGACGCCCGCGCCCGCCGCCCCGGCGACGGCCAGGACCGCGCCGACCGCGTGCACCGCGCCGAACCGGACCCCGCCGCTCATGTCGGCCGCACGCAGCGCCTCCACGGGAGCCGTCGCCGCCGCCCGCCGGGCCGGCAGCCAGGCCGATCCCACCGCGGTCCCCAGGCCCACCAAGAAGGCCCCGGCCAGCGCCAGGGGCGACACGTGCAGGCCGCCGCCCGCCAGGCCCATGGCCGTCGCGCCCGCGTACCCGAGGCCCGTTCCCGCCGCCGTGCCGATGAGCGCCCCTGCCGCTCCGGAGATCGCGGCCTCCAGAGCGACCATCCGCCGCACCTGGCGGCGGTCGGCGCCCACCAGGCGCAGCAGGGCGGTGTCACGGCGGCGCTGCGCCAGCAGCACGGTGAACGTGTTGGCGATGACCATGGCCGAGGCGAGCAGCGCCACCAGCGCGAACGCCAGTAGCACGGTCTCCAGCTGCCGGGAGCCGCCCGCGAACCGGTCGGCCGCCTCGTCCGCCCGCTCCTGCGCCGTCGCGGCGGTGAACCCGGGCGGCAGGGCGCCGTCGAGCTCCTCGACCGCCTCCCGCGGGGTTGTGCCCGGTTCGACCACCGCCAACGCCGAATGCGGGGTGTCCCCGGAGAAGGCGGCCTCGGGGGCGTAGAGGCGGTACTGCACGCCGGTCAGCGGCCGGAAGTCCAGATCGGCGACGCCCACCAGGGTCGCCGTCGTCTCCGCGCCCTCCGCGTCCACCAGGCGCACGTCCCCGCCCACGGCGAGCCCGGTGCCGGCGACGGTCTCCGGGTCGGCCACGACCTCGTCGGGCGCCTCGGGCCAGCGCCCCTCGTCCAGGTCGAACCAGCGCAGGCCGGGCCGGTCGGCGATGGTGGAGACATTGGCGGTGCCGCGCCGGTCGCCGGTGGAGAGCTGGACGGTCCGGGCGTGGACGGGGGCCGTGGCGGCGATACCGGGGCGGTCGGCGAGCCGGTCGGCCCAGTCCGGCTCGGAGTCGGCGCCGGCGGCCTCCGGGTCGCGGTCGACCACCACGTCGGCTCCGGTCAGCGGGGCGGCGGCGACCATCCGCAGACCGGCCGCCGAGGTGGCGGTGAACACGGCGGTCGCCGCGAGGAACGCGGTGCCCAGGGCGACCGCGAGCAGGACCGCGGCCAGGCGGGCGGGGCGGGCGCGCACGTGCGCCCAGGCGTGGCCGAGCATCAGCGCACACCCTCCGCGCGGGCCATGGCCGCGACGACGCCGTCGGCGGTGGGGGCGTCCAGCGTGCCGTGCAGGGCGCCGTCGGACATCAGCACGGCCCGGTCGGCGTAGGTCGCGGCGACCGGGTCGTGGGTGACCATGACGACGGTGCGGCCGAGGCGGTCGCAGGCCTGCCGGAGGTGGCCGAGGAGTTCGCGGCCGGTGGCGACGTCGAGGGCGCCGGTCGGCTCGTCGGCGAACACCACGGCCGGGCGGGTGAGGAGCGCGCGGGCGACGGCGACCCGCTGCTGCTGGCCGCCGGAGAGCTGCCCGGGCCGGTGGCCGAGGCGGTCGCCGAGCCCGAGCGAGCCCACGACCTCGTCGAAGAGCGCCCGGTCGGGGCGGCGGCCGGAGAGCCGGAGGGGCAGCAGGACGTTCTCCTCGGCGGTGAGCGCGGGCAGGAGGTTGAAGGCCTGGAAGACGAAGCCGATGCGCTCGCGCCGGAAGGCGGTCAGCTCGCGGTCGCCGAGGGCGGCGAGGTCGTGCCCTTCGACGGTGACGCGCCCGGCGGTGGGGGTGTCGAGCCCGGCGAGCAGGTGCATCAGGGTGGACTTGCCGGACCCCGAGGGGCCCATGACGGCGGTGAACCCGCCGCGCGCGAAGGCCAGGTCGACCCCGGCCACGGCGGTGACGGCGGCGGGGCCGTCGCCGTACCGCTTGACGAGCCCCGAGGCGCGGAGGGCGGGCTCTTGCGGGTCCTGCGGGCGGGGCGCGGCGTCCGCGGGTTCTGTGTGTGGGTGCATGTCGCCGTTTCCGTGTCGGTGCGTGTCGTCGGTGCCGCCGGTGTCGGCCACGGGGCACGTCCGACGGTGATCGGCACGCTACGGAGACGGTGGCCTGCGCCGACAGAACCGATCGACGGGAGGGCACCCCTGACTTTCGTCAGGTGCGGGCCTGCCCGAGCGCGCACGGGGCGGCGCGGGCAAGGGCCCCGGCGCGGTCGCGAACGCGTACGGAAACGCTTACGGGGACGCCTACCGCCGGGAGGGGACGGGGGTGCAGGGGACCCGGGGCCGGGGGTACTTCCCCGTGCACGCCTCCGCCCCGGGATCGGGCGGCCGGCTCCGTTGAGCCCTGACCGAGAGCGGGAGGCGGGGGACGGGGGACCGCGCCTTCGACCGCTACGGCGGCTCCGGGGACGGGCTCTTCCGGTACGCCGGGCACGTCGGCGGCCTCGGTCCGGCCGCTTGAGCGCGGCGGCGCCGGGCCCGCCGAAGCGGGCCCGGCACCGCCTCACCGCACGTCGAGGACCAGACGGGCGGCGAGGGCGCCGAAGATCGCCGCGGAGGCGCGGTCGATCCACCGGCGGACCGGGCCCCGGCGCAGCAGGCGGTCGGACAGCAGCCCGGCCGCCACCCCGACGGTCCCGTCCACCAGCAGCCCGATGACCACGAACAGGCCGCCGAGCAGCAGCATCTGGGCCGTCACCGGCAGCGCTCCCCCGCCCGTCGTCAGGAACTGCGGGAAGAACGCCAGGTAGAAGAGGATCACCTTGGGGTTGGCGAGGTTGGTCAGGGTCGCCATGGCGTAGACGCGGCGGAGCGGGCGCGCCGCCGGTGCCGGGGGCGCCTCCCCGGAGGCGGCAGGGGCCTCGGTCCGGCTGCGGCGGCCGTCCCTGAGGGTGGTGTAGGCCAGGTAGACCAGGAACACCGCCCCGGCCAGGCGGATCGCGTCGAGGAGCTGCGGCGCGGCGCTGATGAGCATCCCCAGGCCGAAGGCGGCGGCGATGGTGTGGCCGAGCAGGCCCGTGGACATCCCGAGCGCTGCCACCAGACCGGCGCGTCGGCCTCCGGCGGCGGCGTTGGCCACGATGAAGAGCATGTCCGGCCCCGGAGCGATGCTGAGCAGGAGGACGGCGAGGGAGAAGGCGGCGATCAGCGCGGGATCCATGGCGAGATTGTGCCACGCCGGGTTCGCGCGGTTCGCGCCTTTTTCCGGGCCGCCCCTCCGTCTTCACCGGCACGCTCCGGCCGGCCGCCGGACCGTGCCCCTTCGGAGTCACCCCGCCCGGCTCGCAGGGCGCCGGGCCAGGGCGGCGAGGGCCGCCCCGAGGGCCAGCACCCCCGCGACCACGGTGGCGGTCCCCGCGAAGCCGAGGCCCGCCGCGCCCGCTGCGAGCTGGGGGCCCACCCCCGCGCCGACGAACATGGAGAAGGCGTAGAGCGCCGTCCCGACGCCCCGGCCCTCCGGCCCCGCGTGCTCGCCGATGCTCTGCACCAGCGCGGGCGCCGCCACCAGGATGGCGGCGGTGAACACCAGGAGGACGGCGCCGAGGCCGGCGGCGCCGCCGCCCACGACGGCGGCGGCCAGGACGGACAGCGCCGCGAGGGCGAGCCCCGCGACGGCGCGCGCCCCCGCGCTCCAGCGGCCGAGGAAGCCCGCGAGGAGGGGGACCGCCACCATCGCGGGCAGGGCGAAGGCCCGCAGGACGAGCAGGGCCCCGTCGTCGCCCGCGATCTCCGGCGGCCCGGCGATGGTGACGGCGGTGTAGACGGCGACGAAGCCGCCCAGGAGCGTCGCGGTGGCGGCGAAGAGGGCCGCCAGGCGAGGCGTGAGGAACAGGCCGGGCATCGCGGCGAAGGCGCCGAGGAGCGGGCGGCCGGCCCCCTGGGGCCTGTGCATGACGGCCCACGCGGCAGGGGCCGCCGCCAGGAGCGCGACGGCGCTGACGAGGAAGACCGCGCGCCAGTCCGCGGCGGACGCGATGCCCTGCGCGGCGATCTGCATGATCGGCGCGGAGGCGAGGGCGGCCCCGCTGATGGCGGTCATGGCGGCCGGGCGGTGGGCGGGGCGAATGTGCTCGGCGACGTAGGCGAAGGCGGCCGGGGCGAGGGTGGCGGTGGTCAGGCCCTGCAGGGCGCGCAGGGCGATGGCCGTCCCGGGGGTGTGCGCGGCGGCGACCAGCGCGGTGGTGGCGGCGGTCGCGACCAGCCCCCAGGTGATGGTGGCGCGGGGGCCGAACCGCTCGCACAGGGCGCCCGCCGCCAGGAAGCCGACGGCGTAGGCGACGGCGAAGGCGGTGGAGACCCAGGTGAGGGCGTGCGGGGTGGATCCCAGGTCGTCGGCCATGGGACCGAGGAGGGCCAGGACGGAGTACATCTGCCCGACCATCGGGATGCAGGCGGCGGCGAGCAGGGCGATGGCCGGTCCGGTCCGCGCCCGGGCGGCCGCGGCGTCGCCGGTGTCGTCTGGCCCGGTGGCCGGTACAGGTTCGGTCGGGTTGCCGGAAGTGGCGGGCGAGGTCATGGCGGCGACCATATCCAACCAACCTTTCGGTTGGCAACGCGCGAGACCGCCCCCGGCCCCGTCCACCGGACTCGCCCCGCCATCCGGGGCAACGAGGGTGGTGGTTCTGCCACGCGATCGCCCCTGGGGGAGTTCACTCACCACACTGGATGCGCGAACCGGCACTGCGTTCCCGGTATGCCCGAAATGCACCCCACGGGCGGAGCCTTCCCCGGTGATCCCGGGGAGGCGGCCCCATGGCGGCGGACCCGCGCCAACCCGGCGGCCGCCACGAACGCGAACGACCACGCACCTCCCGGCCGCGCCGCCCCCGGACCGCGAGGGGCCGGACGGACGGCAGGCAGGCCCGGGAAACCACCCACTTCTCGCCGTCGCCGCTCAGCCACGGCGACCACGCACACGCCCGGCGGCCGACAGCGCCGCCCAACGGGCCACCGCCATCCGTCGTCGCCGTCCGCTTCCCTGCCGCCGTCCGGCACCCTGCCGAGCGCTGCTCCAACGAACCGGTCGGTGGCCGCTACCCTGGGCGCCATGCCTCGTGACGCCGCCGCCACCCGCGCCCGCCTTCTGGCCGCCGCCCGCGACGAGTTCGCCGAGCACGGCATCGGGGGCGCGCGCGTCGAACGCATCGCCAAGCGCGCCGGGGTCAACAAGGAGCGCATCTACGGGCACTTCGGCAACAAGGACGCCCTCTTCGAAGCCGTCATGGTCGACGCCCTCGGCGAGCACACCGAGGGCATCGGCCTGCCCTCCGGGGACGTCGCCGAGTACGCCGGGCGGCTCTTCGACTACCACCGCCAGAACCCCCAGCTGCTGCGCCTGCTGATGTGGGAGGCGCTGCACTACGGCGAGGAGTCCGAGCTCCCCGGCCGCGAGGAGCGCAAGGCGCACTACGCGACCAAGGTGGACGCGCTGGCCGAGCTGCTGGGCACCGGCGCCGACCGCCGCGCGGCCTCGCTCCTGATGGTGGTGATCGGGCTGGCGGCCTGGCCCTCGATCCTGCCGCAGCTCAACCGCGTCATCGCGGACGTCTCCAAGGAGGAGGCCGGGGAGGGGGACGTGGACGCGGCGATGAAGGAGACCATCATCGACGTGGTCCGCAAGGCGACGGCGGACCAGGACGGCGCCGGCTGAGCGGCGCCGACTGAGGTGCGCGCCCCGCCCCTGCACCGGTCAAGCCGCGCGCCAGGCCTCCGGGTAGGACGGCATCGGACGGCGCGCCTCAAGGAAGGCGCTGAGCCACCACGGGGCGGCGCACAGGAGCGCGGCCGCCACCGTCGAGGCGAGGCTCCACGGCACGAACACGCCGAGGATCAGAACGACCGGGTAGACCAGCGAGAACAGCCACCGGGGCCACACGTGGCGCCGCTGCCCCAGGAACGGGGCCACGGTCGCGGCGGTCTGGCGCTTCCACACCGGTCCGAGGATCACCGGTGTCAGCACGAACGGCAGCACGGTGAAGGGGAAGCCGTCTCCCGCCTGCCAGACCAGCCCGAGCTGCGCCACCGCGACTGCGGCCGCCCCTCCGGAGAACACCCCCAACCCCAGGCAGAAGAGCACGTACTTCCTGCGCAGGCGCGCCACCAGCGCCCAGTGCTCCTGCCAGGCGCGCTCCCCGAGAGGCGTGCCGATGAGGGTCTCCATCCGGGACCACGACTCCACGGCCTGCTGCACGAGGGGCCGTTGCTGTTCAGGTGCGGACACGCGGTCTCCGTTCCAGGGGGCGTGCGGCCGGAGGCCGTTCGGAGCTCGGATCACTCTATCCCGATGGCCCGTTCCCGCCCCATCTCCCCCAACTCCGCCCCATCGGCACCATGGGCGCTACGATCGGCACCCAGCGCCAGGACGACCCGAGGGACCCCCTATGTCCGATCTCGCCCGCACCCGTGCCGAGCTCCTCTCGGACATCCTCTTCCCCCGGGACCCCACCACCGGGCTCGACGGCGCCCCCATCACGACCTCCAAGGAGGCCGTCGACGACGCGATCGAGCGGGCCCAGGCCCTGGTGGACGCCCAGGGCGACGACCCGTGGCCGCACTTCATCCTGGGCCTCGCGCAGGGGATGCGCTACCTCGACAGGGACGTTCACGCCGACGGCGAGCGCGCCGTGGAGCGGCTGCGCGAGGCGGTGCGCCTGAGCGGGCGCACGGACCCCGACGCCGCGCTGATCCGCCAGCAGCTCGCGGCGACCCTGGCCGCCGTGTGGGCGAACGCCTTCTCCCGGAACCCCGGGGGCACCGACCCCGCCGAGCTGGCCGAGGGCCTGCGCCTGGCGCGCGAGGCCGTGGAGCTCACCCCCGAGGGCAGCCCGCAGTACCCGGTCCGGCTGATGCAGGTGGCCGAGCTCCTCGGCCAGGGTGCCGACGGGCCCGGCCGGATCGGCGAGGCGGTGGAGGTCGCCGAACGCGCACTCGCCGCCGCCCACCCGGACGACCCGCGCCTGTCCCAGTACCAGAACTCCCACGCCCTGCTGCTGGCCCACCTCGCCGCCGAGCAGGGGGCCGCGGACACCGCCGTCACCGCCGAGAAGTCGGCCATCCGGGCGGGCCACCTGGCCCACCCCTACGACCCCGCGCAGATGAAGATCATCGGAACGATGCAGCGCGCCCGGATGCTCAGCGCCCCGGGCGGTCCTTCCTCGTGAACGGCAGCCTCGCCTCGCCCAGGAGGCCGTCGGCGCGGTCGATCCAGTAGCGGCGCATGACCTCCAGCAGCACCGACGACCGCACATCGGCCACCCCGGGCAGCGCCGCCAGGTCCTCGGTGATGAAGCGGCCCAGCTCCCTCTCGTCGCGGAACGCGCCGTGGTGGATCAGCGACACCTCTCCGGCCACGACCGACACGTAGCGCGCCGACGGGTGGGCGGCCAGCTTCTCGGCCACGTGCGCGATGGACCCGGGGCGCACCGTCAGGGACAGGATGACTTCCAGGTGCATGCCCAGGAGCTCCGGTTCGACCTCCACTCGGGGGCGCACGACCCCGCGCTCCAGGAGCGACTGCACGAGCCGGTAGGCCGTGGACTGGCTGACCCCGAGTTCCCGCGCAACGTCACCTGAGCCGGTGCGGGCATCGGCGTGCAGGAGGCCTGACACCTCGATCTCGTCGCCCGTGAGGGGGCCGGACGCCGCGGCGCCGCCGTCCTGTTCCGGAACGTGGATCCGGTAGGGCCTCAGGGCCTCGAGGCGCTCGGGCGGCAACCGGTCCAGCGTCCACGCGTCGGCGCGGGTGACCGGGCGCAGCACCAGGTCCGACTGCCCGGCCCGTACGCCCTCCACCGAGGGGATCTCGGTCATCAGGAGCTCTGTGGAGCGCGCGCGCTCCGAGGGGTGGACCACACAGTAGATGTCGGCGCGTCCGCTGCTCAGGGCGACGAGCTGTACTTCGGGCATGCGCGCGAGCCTGCGCGCCACCTCCACCGCTCGCCCGGACTCGGCGTGCAGCCATACGTGCCGCGGGTGGGCGTCGGAGACGAGCGACCAGTCGAGCTGCCCGACGACCCTCAGCTGCCCGGACGTCTGGAGCCTCTGCAGGCGCCGCCCCACCGTGCTCGGGGAGCTGTCGAGCACCTCGGCGAGCGCGCTGCTGGGCGCGCGGGGGGCGTACTGCAGGGCGGCCACCAGGTCGAGGTCGAGTCCGTCCAATTCCTGTGCACCCACACTCGGATCATAGCCACTACCGATGGGGCTCCTGCTGACTTAATCCACCATTTTCCGGCTTGATATTGACAAGACTCACCACCGGGATGGACTCTGACACGTCATAGGACGACGTGACGCAGCTCATGCGGCGCGCGTCCCCCCAGCCCTCCGACCCGAGGAGTCGACGGTGGCCACTGCCGACGTCCGCAGCACCGGCCGCGCCATGACGGTGCTCATGCGGTTCCTCCAGCTCATCGAGCGCGCGGGCAACAAGCTCCCGCACCCGTTCTGGCTGTTCATCCTGATGGGCGTCCTGGTCGTGCTGCTCAGCGCGGTCCTGGAGGCCCTGGGCGTCCACGCGGTCTCCCCCGCCGACGGGGAGCGCATCGCCGTCAAGAGCCTGATCAGCGCCGAAGGCGTGCAGGTGGTGTTCGGGGACGCGGTCGACAACTTCGCCGCCTTCCCGCCCATGGCGCTCATCGTGGTGGTCATGCTCGGCGTCGCCGTGGCCGAGCGCGCGGGCCTGCTCAACGCGGTGCTGCGCGGGAGCGTCACCCGGGTGCCGGACAAGCTGCTCACCTTCGCGCTGGCCCTGGTGGGCGTGTCCGCCAGCGTGGCCTCCGACGCCGCCTACGTCGTCCTCGTCCCGCTGGGCGCCATGATCTTCAAGGCGGCGGGGCGCAGCCCGATCCTGGGGCTGGTGACGGCCTTCGGGTCGATCTCGGCCGGCTACAACGCCTCGATCGCGCTCACCCCGGGCGACGCCCTGTTCGCGGGGCTCACCACCGGCGCCGCGCAGATCATCGACCCCCAGTACACGGTCACGCCGGTGGCCAACTACTTCTTCACCGCGGTCAGCGCGGTGCTGCTGGCGCTGATCATCACCGCGGTCGCCGAGTTCGTGCTGGCCCCGGCCACCGCCCGGATGGAGGTCGACGGCGACGGCGCCGACGCCGAGCTGGGCGACATGCGGCTGACCGCGGACGAGCGCCGCGGGCTGCGCAACGCGCTGCTGGTGGTGGTGGCCGCGGCGGCGCTGATCGCGGCCGCGCTGATCCCGTCCGGGTCGCCGTTCCGCGGCGAGGACGGGGGCGTGCTCAGCTCGCCGCTGATCACCGGCATCGCCTTCATCATGGGGCTGCTGTTCCTGGTGGCCGGTGCGGTGTTCGGCCGCACGACCGGGAGCCTGTCCCGGGCGCGCGAGATCCCCGAGGCGATGGCGCAGGGCGTGCGCGACCTGGCGCCGGTGCTGGTGCTGTTCTTCGCCGCCGCCCAGTTCCTGGCGTACTTCAAGTGGACCGGGCTGGGCGAGGTGCTGGCGGTGCGCGGCGCCGGGCTGCTCGGCTCGGCGGGGGTGCCCACGCCGGTGATGCTGGTGGGGATGGTGCTGGTGTGCACCGTCATGAACATCATGATCACCAGCGGCTCGGCGCAGTGGGCGCTGGTGGCGCCGGTGTTCGTGCCGATGTTCATGCTGCTGAGCATTCCGCCGGAGACGACCCAGGCGGTGTTCCGGGTCGCGGACTCCCCCACCAACGTGATCAGCCCGATGAGCCCCTACTTCGCCATGGCGCTGGGCTTCCTGCAGCGGTACCGCCGCGATGCGGGCATCGGCACGCTGCTGTCGATGACGCTGCCGATCTCGGTGGCCATGCTGGTGGGGTGGACGCTGATCCTGCTGGCCTGGTGGGGGCTGGGCATCCCGCTCGGCCCCGGCGCCCCGGTGCGCTGACGGCCCGCCCTGACGCCCCGTTCTCCCCACCGTCCCCACACCCGACCGAAGAGAAGGTGACGACGTGACCGATGCGTCCCTGCCCGGCTCAGCCGATCCGTCCGACCCGGCCGACCTGAACGGCCTGACCGAGGCGGCCCGGCGCGACCTGCCGGACATCCTGGACGACCTGCGGCGCCTCGTGGAGAAGGAGACGCCGAGCAGCGACAAGCGCCTCCTGGACGCCGGACTGGACGACCTGGAGGCGTGGCTCACCGACCGCCTGGGAGACCCGGCCGAGCGCGTCCGCCACGACGGGGGCGCGGACGGCGACGTGCTGGAACTGCTCTACCCGGGCGACGCGGGCAACACGGGCCACACGGCCGACACCGGCGGCGAGGTGCTGCTGCTGTGCCATTACGACACGGTGTGGCCCGAAGGCACCCTCGCCGAGTGGCCGGTGAGCATCGAGGGCGACCGGTTCAGCGGGCCGGGCTGCTTCGACATGAAGGCCGGGATCGTCCAAGGCGTCTGGGCCGTCAGGCACCTGCGCGCGCTGGGGCTGCCCGTGCCCTCGGTCCGATTCCTCCTCAACGGGGACGAGGAGGTCGGCAGCCCGGCGTCGCGCCCGCACATCGAGCGGGCGGGGCAGGCGGCGGACGTGACGCTGGTGCTGGAGCCCAGCCGTGAGGGCCGGGTCAAGACCGGGCGCAAGGGCATGGGGCTGTTCAACGTCACGGCCACCGGCATCGAGTCGCACGCCGGGCTCGACCCGGATGCGGGGGCGAGCGCCGTGCACGCCCTGGCCGAGCTGGTGCCGCGGATGGCGGCGCTGGCCGCCCCGGAGCGCGGGACCACGGTGAACGTGGGCGTGTTCAGCGGCGGCACCGCCCGCAACGTGGTGGCGGGCACGGCGTCGTGCCAGGTGGACGTGCGCATCCAGGACCCGGCGGAGACGGAGCGCATCGACGCGGGGCTGGCGGCGCTGGCGCCGTCGGACGGCCGGGTGAAGGTGGAGGTCTCCGGCGGGTGGAACCGCCCGCCGATGAACCCGGGCCCCTCGACCGACCGCGCGTTCGCGGCGGCGCGGGAGGTGGCGCGCGGGCTCGGCGAGGACCTGGGGCAGATCTCGGTCGGCGGGGCGAGCGACGGCAACCTGGTCGCGGCGCTGGGCCGCCCGGTGCTCGACGGCCTGGGGGCGGCCGGTGCGGGCCCGCACTCGCGCGATGAGCACGTGAGCGTCGGCCGCACGCCGCACCAGGTGGCGCTGCTGGCCGGGCTGCTGACCCGCCTGGCCGGGGACGGGCGGCCGCCGCTCGGCGACTGACGGCCCATGGCCGAAGACCGGGGAGGCGCTCCGCCCGAGCAGCAGGGTCCCGTCCCGGGGCGCCTTCCCTCCCTCCCCGTTCGCAGCGGCTTCAGTCCGGACCTGTCCGGCTCTCGGAAGCCCTGGCCGACGCCCTGCCCGTCGACCGGAGGCCAAGGTCGCCCCTGCCCCCGGCGCTATACCGCCTCGCCGGGAAGCCCGGGAAGGCATGGCCGAAACCGGTCCAGTGCGAGCGTATTGATCCGCTATTCACCCGGTATGCGCCTAGGCTTTGGGCCTCGCCGCGCCCGAGGGCGGCGCGGCGGCCCCGTCACCGGGGCGCGCACCCCCTCCACGCGCGTCGCGCGCGGGGTGACCCACGGCCTCCCCCGGGGAAGGCCCACGCCCTCAGCGGCGGCCCGGCCTTCCTCCTCTGGGGTCGGAGGCGCCGCACGGCCCGGGACCGCCCTTGCGCGGAGCGGCGGTCCCGGGCCTTCTCCCGGGCATACCAGGGGGCGGGAAGGCCGGTTCGGGCACCCGGCGTGGTGGAACGGTCGCCTCAGGCGTGATCGGGGCGCCATCGGGCCCCGAGCCCGGCCCCGAGCGGTCAGCGCAAGCGCCTAGGGCAGCCGCCTCGGAGGGGCGGCTGCCCGCGCATGGTCGGGGGCTGGTCAGTCCCCGTGTGGGCCCGGGGCGGCGCTGCCCTTGTACTCGCCCAGGTCGGACACCAGCTCCGAGATGTCGGGGATGCTGTCGTACCGGCGCTGGTGCAGGGCGGCGATCCTCTCACCGAAGTCCGGGGACAGGTCGTCGGTGATGTCGAACGACGCGAACCTGTCGACCAGCGGCAGCCCGATCCGGTCGGTGCGCAGGTGGGCCGGGTGGATGAGGTACTCCCAGTAGCCGTCCAGGTCCTCGATCTCGAAGGTGGCCCCCCACTCGTACTCGCCGCCGTAGTCGCGGCCGACGACGAAGGAGGTCACCGACGGGATGGTCCTCCCCTGCTCGCGCAGGCTCTCCAGCGCCTCCTCCCGCTGCTCCTGCGTGACGCCGGGCTTGAGGGTGAAGCGGATGCCGTGCTGGATCATCGTTCTTCCTTTCGGTGCGGTGAATCGGTGTGGTGGACCGGTGCGGTGCAGGGCCTCAGTCGGAGGCCCTGCCGTGCCGGCCCGTGCGGGCCGCCCTGGGCCCGATGGCGGCGACGGCCGCGAGCGCGGCGCCCGCCGCCATCGCGCCCCCGGTCCAGGTGAACGCGGCGGCCAGGCCGGTGGTCCGGATGAGGGGTTCGACGACGAGCGGCGAGAGGAACTGGCCGAGGAAGATCGCCGTGACCAGGCCGCTGAGGACCCGGCCGCGCCGGTCGGGGGCGGCGAGCTCGCTGAGCCGCAGGTTGAGGTTGGGGACGGTGACCCCGACGCCGGCGCCGCTGACGAGCAGCCCGGCCGCGATCGGGCCGACGCCGTCGCCGGTGCCGACGAGCAGCCAGCCCGCCCCGAGCAGGGCGACGCCGAGCGCGGTGATCGCGGCGGGTGCCAGGCGGCGGCGCAGGGCCGGGAACACGAGCGCGCCGACCGCGCTGGTCAGGGTGCTTCCGGCGATCACCGCGCCGGTGGGGGCGGGCCCGACGCCGTGACCGCTGAGCAGGAAGGGCAGCTGGGTGGGCGCCATGTAGAACGCCAGCGTCGCGACCAGCGCCAGCACGTAGATGCCGAGGATGCGGCCGGTCATCGTCCGGCGGGGCGGGCGGTGGGGCGCCGCGTCGTTCCCGGCTTGCTCGGTGCGCCCGGCTTGCTCGGTGCGCCCGGCCTGCTCGGTGCGCCCGGTGTTCTCGGTGTCCACAGGGCTCTCGGTGCGCTGGATGCGCGGCTCCCCGCGCAGGGCGCCGATGGCGAACGCGGCGACGGCCGCGGAGACCGCATAGAGCCAGAACGGTGCGCGCCAGTCGGCCGCGGCGAGCAGCCCGGCCAGCGGCAGGAACACGACCCCGCCCAGGCTGGCGAACGCCTGTTGCAGCCCGAGGAAGGACGCGCGCCGCGGCCCCTCGAACCAGTCGGTGATCATGGCGCCGACCGCCGTCATGATCGCGCCCACCGCCACGCCGAGCAGCACCCTGGTGGCCAGCAGCACGTACAGGTCGGTGACGAGGAACCCGGCGGTACCGCTGGCCGCGGAGAGCACCAGGCCGCCCACGAGCAGCGGGCGGCGGCCCACACGGTCGGCGACCAGCCCGGAGGCGGGTGCGCTGACGGCGATCGCGAGGGAGGTGACGGTGAGCGCGAAGCGGACGAGGAGGTCGGCGCCGGGGGTTCCGGTGAAGGCCTCGCGCATCGCGGGCAGGCTGGGCGCGATGATCGCCGCCGCCATCAGCGTCATCATGGCCGAGGCCAGCACGGCGGCGCGCGCCGGGCGCGAGGGCTCCGGACGCGGTGGTTCCCGGCGCGTCCGGGTCGGTCGGCTTGGCCGGGTCGGTGCGAGCGGCATGGGGTCGCTCCTCTCTGGGACAAGCGGTCGTGGCGCGCCGGTCGGGGCTCGGCGCAGGGTCACGCCGTCAGGCGGGGCCGGTTCCACTCCGGCTTATGAGTGGTTGACCACTCACTCTTTGGGTCGAAAAACCGGCCGCCGAGGCGGCGGCGCGCCGGGTCAGTGCCGTGGCGCTCCCGGCGCGGCCCCCAGGACGGACACGTGCGGGCGTGACCTCGCCCCGGCCTTCCACCCCGGCCGCCCCGGAGCCGCCGCGACCGGACGGAAGCGGCGCCGCGCGGCGTCAGAAGTGGCGGAGGCCGCCGGACAGCGTCCGCGCCCACGGTTCCTCGATGCGGTTGGCGTCGAGGGCGACCACGAGGTGGCACAGCATGCCCGTGGCGAAGAACCGCTGGACGTCGGCTTCCGCCGCACCGGAGGCCCCGCGGGCGTACTCGACCAGCCGGGCGTACCCGGCCCGCACGACCTCGGCGATCGCGGGCTCCGAGGCCGCCGCGCACTGCGCGTGCAACTGGAGCAGGAGCAGGTTCCGGTCGGCGATCAGCCGGGCGTAGGCGTCGCCCATCGCGTCCAGGACCGCCTCCGGCGAGCCGCCGCCGACCGCGGCGACCCCCTCGTCCAGGCTGTCGCGGATCAGGGCGAAGCAGTGCTCCACCACCGCCGCGAACAGCGCCTCCTTGCCGGGGAACAGCCGGTAGACGTAGGCCTGCGAGATCCCCGCCCGCTGGGCCACGTCGGTGGTCGTGGTGCCGAAGTAGCCCCGTTCGGCGAACGCGCTGACCGCGGTGCTCAGGACCGTCCGCCTGCGTTCGCCGGCGGTCGAGAGCTGTCGGCGGGAGGGTGCTGTCGTCATGTGAGTAATAAACCACTCACACCTGTCTCCGGTCAACCCCGCCCCCTCACTTCCTATTAGGAATACTCGGCGTCCGTTCACCGTTCCCCCTCATGGCCGGGCGACGACACTGGGGCCGCCGCCCGTTCGAGAGGACGCGGAGGTCCACCATGGGCAGGGTCGAAGGCAAGGTCGCGATCGTCACCGGCGGGGCGCGGGGGCTGGGCGCCGCGCAGGTGCGGGCGCTGGTGCGCGAGGGCGCGCGGGTCGTCATCGCCGACGTGCTGGACGAGGAGGGCGTGGCGCTCTCCGCCGAGCTGGGCGACCCCGCCGGGTTCGTCCACCTGGACGTGACCGACGCCGACGGCTGGCAGGATGCGGTCGCCGCGGCAGAGCGGCTCTTCGGACCGGTGAACGTGCTGGTCAACAACGCGGGCATCGTGCACAACGAGCCGCTGGAGGAGATGTCCGAGGCGGACTTCCGCAAGGACATCGACGTCAACCAGGTCGGGGTGTTCCTCGGCATGAAGGCGGTCATCGGCTCGATGCGCACGGCCGGCGGCGGTTCGATCGTCAACATCTCCTCGATCGGCGGGATCATCGCCTTCTCGGGGATCATGGGCTACACCGCCACGAAGTGGGCGGTGCGCGGCATGACGAAGGGCGCCGCCCAGGAGCTCGGCCCAGAGGGCATCCGGGTGAACTCGGTCCACCCGGGCTTCGTGACGACGCCGATGACGGAGGGCTCCGGCGTCGACGACCTGGCGAGGATCCAGCCCCTGCGCCGCACCGGTGAGCCGGAGGAGCTGGCGAACCTGGTGCTGTTCCTGGCGTCCGACGAGTCGAGCTACTCCACCGGCTCGGAGTTCATCGCCGACGGCGGCTACACGTCCATGTGACGGCCTCCGCCGCGAAAGGCGTGCGGCCAGGGGCGCCCGTTACGGGCCCCGGCCGCACGCGTTCGCGTTCCGCCGTACTCCGAACGCTCCGCAGTTCCACAGCGCCCCGGACACCCCGGGGCGCGCCCGCCGCCTGCGCTGACCAGGCCTCACTCCCCCTTCGGCGCTCCGCCCATCGAACGGCCCTTGATCCAGTAGCCGCGGGCGGTGACGGCGTCCTTCGGGAGGCCGCAGGTGTCGCGCAGGAGAGTGCGCACGCGCTTGGTGGTGCCGGTATCCGTGGCCACCCACGCATGCCACCCGTCCAGGTCGCCCTTGAGCGCCGCGACCGCCTTCGGCAGCCCGTCCTCCTCCACGACCCAGGTGAGCTCGTCGCCCTCGCGGATGGCCGCCGGGAGGTCCATGTCCTCGGCGTGCTGGCGCTGGAGCAGCACGCGTGCCGGGGTGCCCTCGGGCAGTGCGCGCAGGATGTCGTTGATCGCGGGGAGCGAGGCGGGGTCCCCGACCAGCAAGTACCCGGTCGGCGCGGGGTCGGGGACGGCGAAGGGCTTGCCCGGGTAGACCGTCGCCCGGAGCCGGTCCCCCTCCTCGGCCGCGCGCGCCCAGTCCGAGGCGAGGGCGGAGCCGTCGTGCAGGACGAATTCGACGGAGAACGCGCCGCCGTCCCGGTCCACATCGGTGACGGTGTATCCGCGCTGGTACTCGTCTTCCCCTGCGGGGAACCAGAGCCGCAGCCAGAACGCGGGCGGGGTGGGGTGTTCGGCGAGGAGCCCGGGGCCGTGGAAGCGGATCCTGCGGTAGCGGGGCGTCACGTCGGTGACGGCGCGGACGGTGATCCAGTGGTCGGGCGCCCGCAGCACCCGCAGTACGGCGCGTTCGAACCGGCTCATCCCGTCCCCTCTCGCAGTTTGCTTAGGTTAGCCTAAGCTCACCTACGGGCGCCGCGTCAACCCCCGGCGGCCACGATGCGGACGGAGGCGGGCGTACAGCGGTGCCGACCTGCTGCAGCGGGTCCGCGATCTCGGACCTGATGGGGCCGGGAAGCGGGATTCCGGAGAGAGGTCGGGAGGGGGAGGACCCGGGTCCTCCCCCTCCCCCTATTTCGGCGCCCCTTCTCCCCCGCCGCCGTCGAGGCCTGCGCGGGCGCGGATGAAGTGGACCGTCGCGTCCCAGCAGCCCAGCAGCGCCTCCTCCGACAGGCCCTCCCACCGGTGGCCGCCGCCGTCGACCAGCCGCAGGTCGGCCTGCGCCCCGGCCGCGCCGAGGGCGTCGGCCAGGCGCTCCGCCTGCTTGGGCGCCACCGACGTGTCCTCGCGCCCGTGGAGGATGAGGAAGGGCGGCGCGCCCGCGGACGCCAGCGCGGCCGGGCTGTTCGCCCGCGCGCGCTTGGTGTCGTCGGCGGGCGCGACCCCGAGCATCCGCGCCTCGGAACTTCCCGGGTCCCTCGGATCGAAGCGGCTCCGGGGGTGGTCGGTGCCGAAGGACCGGAGGTCCGTGGGCGCGTACCAGGTCACGCAGCCGGTGACGGTCACCCCGGCCGGATCCTCGGGCCCGGTCGGCGCCGACGCGTGGTGGTGCGCCGGTGCGAGGGCGGCCATCGCGGCGAGGTGGCCGCCGGCCGACTCGCCCCACAGCACCGCGCGGTCCGGATCCACACCGATCTCGCCGGAGCGGGCGCGCAACCAGACCAGCGCCTCGGTCACGTCCTCGACCTGGGCAGGCGCGACCGCCTCGCCGCTGAGCCGGTACTCAGGGCAGGCCACCGCCACCCCCTCCTGCGCGAGACGCGCGAACGGCCCCGGATCCCACGGCCGGAACCGCTCGCCGAGGTCGTCGCGCCGCCCGGCGCGCCACCCGCCCCCGTGCACGAAGACCGCCAAGGGGACGGGCCGTCGCCGGTCCTCGGGCAACCACAGGTCCATGGCCAGCGGCCGGAGCCGGGGCCTGAAGGCGAAGTGCGCCCCGCGCAGCAGCTCCACGCCGGGAGCGGGGCGGGCCGCCGGTGGGAGCGGAAGCGTCAGGGCGTCCTCGGGGGCGAGCGGGTCGGGCGGGGACGCGACGCGGATGTCGTCGGGGGCCGGTGCGGGCCCGGGAACGGTCGGCGCGGCCGAGACGGTGGAGTCGGAGGGGGTGGACGGCGTTGAACGAGACATCGGAGACCTCTCCGCTCGATCGGTCGTTCTCCGATTGTCCTTCGGGGCGATGCACCGTGGGAAGGCGCGGCGGCCTGCGCGCCTTCCGCCCTTCTGTCGGTGGCGGCCGACAGGATGGCGGCGACCGCCGTCAGCGCGACGGCGGGACGACAACCGGATCAGAGGAGCGCCCGATGCCGTCACCCTTGCAGGGCCCATCGCGTGGAGCCCGCCGATGAGCGGCCGCGCGGACCTGTGGCCGCTCATCCACCAGGAGCGGGCGGCGCTGGCCGACGACCTGGCGGAGCTGACCGAGGAGCAGTGGGAGACGCCCTCGCTGTGCGAGGGGCTGACCGTGCGCCAGGTCCTCGCCCACCTCACCGCGGCGGCGACGCTGAACGGCCCCCGGTGGTTCGCGGGGGTCGTCCGCTGCCGGTTCGACTTCGACGCGCAGGTCCTGATGCGCCTCACCGAGCAGATGGGCGGCTCCGCCGCCGAGACCTTCGCCCGGTTCCAGGCGGTCACCGCGAGCACGACGTCACCGCCGCTGCCCAAGCCCGCCGTCCTCGGCGAGGTGATCGTGCACGGCGAGGACATCCGGCGCCCGCTGGGCATCGCGAGCGACCGCCCGATCGGCGCTCTGACGACGGTGGCCGAGTACTACCAGGGCTCGGACCAGGTCGTCGTCGCCAAGAGCCGGGTCGAGGGGCTGCGGCTGAAGGCCACCGACGGGCCCTTGGACACCGGCACCGGGCCGGAGGTCTCCGGGGGGACACTGGCGCTGATCATGGCGATGACCGGCCGCTCGGCCCACCTCGACGAGCTCACCGGCGACGGTGTGCCGACCCTGCGCGAACGCATGGACGGCTGACCTGTCGGCGGAAAGGGCGCTCAGCCCGCCAGGAGGCCGGGTGCCCACACCGCGGCGGCCGCGGTGCCCGCCGCGACGGCGAGGACGGCGGCGCCGAACGCCCTCCGCAGACGGTCGGCGGCGATCCGGCGGGACAGCCGCCCCGCCACCAGCGACGTCGCCACCGCGGTCGCCGCGAACCCGGCGATGACGGCGGCGTCCGCCCCGTCGACGGGCGCCGCCCCCAGGTGCGCGCTCAGCCCGGACGCCGAATTGAGCGCCACGACGACGAGCGACGTCGCCACCGCCTCGGCCGCGTCGAGCCCCAGGAGGAGAGTGAGGGCGGGCACGACGGCGAACCCGCCGCCCACCCCGAACAGGCCCGTGAGCAGGCCGACCGCCGCACCGGCGGCGGCCGCCTTCGGCATGCACCTGCGGACGTCCACCCCGCCCGTGCCCGTGCGGCACGCCCCGCCCCCGCCGGAGGAGGAGGTGAGCATGCGCACGGCCACCACGGCCATGACGGCGGCGAAGCCGAGCATGAGCCAGCGCTCGGGGAGCTGCCGCCCGATCGCCGTCCCCGCGTAGGCCGCCGGGAGCCCCGGGACGGCGAACGCGAGCGCCACACCCCAGCGGATCCGGCTCTGCCTCAGGCGGGGCACGATCCCGGCGACGGCGGAGGCCCCGACGACGGCGAGCGAGGCCGGGATGGCGGCGTGGACGGACATGCCGACGCCGAACACCAGGGCGGGCACGGCGAGGACCGAGCCGCCCGCGCCGAGCAGCCCCATGAGCGTCCCGACGGCCACCCCGGAGATGATCGCCGCTAGCATGCCCGCCTCCGGAGCCCGGGACGGCCGTCCGTGCTCACTGGGCCTCCCCGCCTGATCCGGACGCCGGGCCGGTCAGGGCGGTGAGCATCGCGCCCGCGTCGCAGGAGGCGGCGCGGTTCCACGGAAGCAGGCCGAGGACGCGGGCCATGGCGCAGGTGTCGGTGACCGCCGCGAACACCAGGCCCGCGCCGATGAACGCGGCGATCCAGGTCAGCGGCGGGAAGGCGAGGCCCGCGAGGACCGACGCCAGGACGATGGCCCCGGCGGTGAAGCGGACCTGCCGCTCCATGGACCAGGTCCCGCGCCCCTTCTCGACCGGGGCCCCGGCGGCCTGCCAGGCGGTGACGCCGCCCTGGAGGACGCTGATCCCGGTCAGCCCGGCCGCGTCGACCAGCTTGCGGGCCTCTTCGGCGCGCATCCCGGAGCGGCAGACCAGCACGACGGGGTCGGAGTGGTCGGCGGCCAGGTCGGCCCGGTGCTCGCGCAGCAGGTTCAGGGGCACGTTGTAGGAGCCGGGGATGTGGAGCGAGGCGAACTCGCCCGGCGTGCGCACGTCGATCAGCCGGGCGCGGGGGTCGTTCGTCTTCAGCGCGCGCGCCTCGTCGACCGTGAGCGAGACGGGGAGCGCGGGGGCGGGGGACGCGGGGCGGGTGGGTTCGGTCATGGTTCCTCGATTTCGTCGATTGGGTTTCGGGGGGAGGTTGGTATCGGGTCGGGTCGGTTTCGCCAGTACCCCGCTCCCAGACCCCGGCCGGGCGGCGGGCCGCGGGGTGTAGGGGTAGGAGGCAGCGACGACGAAGGTCGGCGACCCTTGCCGCAACGCTGTCGGCCGTCCGGCGTGTGCGTCGTCAGCGTGGATGGCGGCGACGGCAGAAGCAGGGTGCTTCCCCGCCCCTGCTCGCCGCCCGGCAGGCCCCCTCGGTCCGGCTCGGCGGACGGCTCGGCTGGTGCCCCGCTCCCGGCCTCCGGCCGGGAGCGGGGCACCGTCCGATGGCCGCTTCGGGCCCCAGAAGCCGTTGAAGGTGGTGGAACCGCCACGTTCTCGCGGCGGAGGCGACCGTTCCACCACCCTGGTCACCCGGCGCCCGGAGGCCCATCAGGCCGCGACCATCGGCACGCCCTCGGGTTCCGCGCGGGCGAAGGCGTCGTCCACCAGGACCACCTGCCGCCCCGCCCTGGCCAGCAGTGACGCCGCCGCCGTCGCGCGGTAGCCGCTGCCGCAGTGCACCCACACCGCCCCGGCCGGGACCTCGTCGAGGCGCCCCGCCAGTTCCGGGAGCGGGATGTGCACCGCGCCCCGCACGTGCGACGCCGCCCACTCGTTCTTCAGGCGCACGTCGAGCACGACGTCCGGACCGGGCAGCCCGTCGGGCGCCGACCCGTTCAGCGCGTCGGCGAGCCCTCCGAAGGTGGCCGTGGGCAGGGACGCGAGCTGATCGGGCGAGGCCGCCAGCTCCTCCGGCTCGCCCGTGGCCGCGGCGGCCACCCGGTCGATGCCGATGCGCACCAGCTCGCGGCGGGCCTGCGCGACCTGGTCGGGCGTCTCGCCGAGCAGGGTCAGCGGCGCGCCCCACTCGATCATCCAGCCGAGCCAGGTCGCCATCGGCCCGTCCAGCCCCAGGCTGATGGTCCCGGCCAGGTGGGAGCCGACGTAGGCCTTGCGGTTGCGCAGGTCCACCACCCATTCGCCGCGCTCCAGCCGGTCGCGCAGCTCGTCCGGGTCGGCCTGGGCGGGGGCGCGCAGGTCGACGGGGTCGGGGCCGGCGAGGTTGGCCACCCCCATGTGCGCGTAGTAGGCGGGGTAGGCGTCCAGCCCGGAGAGGGTCTCCCGGACGAAGTCGTCGGCGGCCAGGCGCAGCGCCGGGTTGTGCTCCTTCTCCTGCCCGAGGGTGGAGTCGTCGCCGGAGGCCTGGGTGGCCGAGCAGAAGCTCCCGAACCCGTGGGTCGGCCACACGCGGGCGCCCTCGGGCAGCAGCTCGGCGAGGCGGCGGGCGGAGGCGTGCTGGTGGCGGGCCAAGTCCTCGGCGTGGTGGTGCCCGAGGAGGTCGGTGCGGCCGGTGGTGCCGAAGAGCAGGGAGCCGCCGGTGAACACGCCTTCGACCCCGTCGGGGCCCTCGAGCGCGTAGGAGAGGTGGTGGAAGGTGTGGCCCGGGGTGGCGAGCACCTTGACGCGCATGGCGGGCGCGACCTCCAGGACGTCGCCGTCGGTGAGCGGGACCCGCTCGAAGGGGACCCCGTCGGCGGCGGCGACCCCGTAGGCGGCGCCGGTGAGGCGGGCCAGTTCCAGGCCGCCGGAGACGTAGTCGTTGTGGATGTGGGTCTCCAGGACGTGGGTGATGCGCACGTCCAGGCGTCCGGCCAGGGCGAGGACCCGGTCGACGTCGCGCTGCGGGTCGACGGCGAGCGCCGAGGCGCCGTCGGTGGCGAGGTAGCTGCGATCCCCCAGGGACGAGGTGCTGATGACGTGGACGTCGATGGCCGTGGTGGTCATGTGGGCCTCCGTGTCGGGCATGGGCAGGGTCGGCGGGGAATGCGTGCGGGTCCGGGGACGGGTGGGCCGGGCGGGTCCGGACACCGGACCCCTGGTCACGTTCCGTTGGTTACAGCTACTGTTCGTCACACACCCCGGGGGGTATCAAGCGGGCAAAAAAGGACGGCGCGCGAGCGCGCCGGTTCCTCGGTCAGGCCAGGGCGAGGAAGAGCTTCTCCAGCTCATCCTCGGTCATGGGCGGTTCCTCGCCGTCCTCGCGGGCCTGGCGGCAGTGCCGCATCCCACTCGCGACGATCTTGAACCCGGCCCGGTCGAGCGCCCGGGAGACCGCGGCGAGCTGGGTGAGCGTCGCCTTGCAGTCGGCGCCCTCCTCCATCATCTGGATCACCCCGGCGAGCTGCCCTTGGGCACGGCGCAGCCGCGTCAGGGCATCACCCACGAGTTCAGGGGTCATCTCCATCGTCCACCGCCCTTCATCGTGATCACGGTACCCCATACCCCTACCCGTATGACAAGCCGGAACGGAGAGGCGCCGGTCACGACCACCGGGGTGCCGGGGCGGTCCCCGTGTAGACCACGTTCAGCCCGGTCGCCCCGGTCTCGGCGTCCCGGAGCTCCAGTGCGTAGAAGTACCGGTCACCGACCTCGTCCACCGTGCAGGAGTCCTGCCAGGTCCCCAGGTACCCCTCCGGCACGGCGACGGCCTTCGGCTCCGAGGAGGCGGCCGGGTCGTTCCACGGGGACAGCACCTGCGGCCCGCACTCGGTGTAGGCGACGAGGTCCATGTCTCCTCCGGTTCTCCCTCCGAACTCCGCCATCCAGGACACCTCCACCCCGTCCGGTGCCGCCTCCGAGGTGATGCCGATGACCTGGACGAAGCCGTAGCCGTCGACCTCGTAGTCGCCCCGTGCCGACAGGACGGGCCTGTCCAGGTAGAGCAGAGTCCCTGCCAGAACTCCGACAGCGACGGTTCCGGCGAGGATTCCAGTGGGAGACCACCGTCGGTGCACGGTTCCCTCCAGGGGGCTGGGGGTGGGGGCGGCAGCAGCCTAGGGCACCGCCCCGCCATCGTCGGCATGCACGGATCGGAGCCGCAGGGCGTCCGGCCCGCTCGGCGGGGTGTCCCACCGGGTGGGGCGGCGATGAATCCTGTCGTCACTCGTGGTCCAACTCCATGACCGGAAATCGAACACGGCTACGGAGTAGACGATGACCGCCACGTACACCTTCGACGTCTTCACCACCCTCGACGGCTTCGGCTCCACCAGCGGGGACTGGCCCGGATACTGGGGCAAGCAGGGCCCCGAGCTGCTTGAACACCGTCTCGCGCTGTTCAGCGAGGACCAGCGGATCGTCTTCGGGACCACCACCTACCGGGAGTTCACCGCACTCCTGGACCCGGACGCCGGGTTGCCCGAGGCCCTGGACCCGTGGGTCGTCCGGATGCGGAACCTGCCGATGACGGTCGTGTCGAACACGCTGGAGGAGCCGCTCGCCTGGCCGAACGCGACCGTCGCGAGGGGCGACGCCGTCGACGCCGTCGCGCGGCTCAAGAAGGAGTCCGAGGTCCCCTTGCGCTCGCACGGCAGCCTGTCGATGAACCGGGCGCTGATGGCCGCAGGCCTGGTCGACCGTGTCCAGGTCACGCTCTTCCCCGCGATCACCGGCCGGACCGGGCAGGCCCCGATCTTCGAGGGCGCGGCCGACTTCGACCTGGAACTGGTCGAGCAGCGCACGCTCGACGGCCGCACGCAGGAACTCGTCTACCGCCCCACCCTGCACGGGTGATTCCGGCCGGGGCGGGCCGTCCGCCGGGAGCCCGCGGCCCGCCCCCTGTGGCCGCGACCGGTCATTGACTTCGACTTAACTCGAAGTTCTAAGTTCTCTCCCATGAAATCGGAAGGCCCGGGGCGCAGGGCACTCGGACGGCGTCCGCGGTGCCCCGCGCCCCGGGCCTCGGCCGTCGTGCCGCGACACCCCCAGGGAGGAACAGCATGACCACCACGACCGGCGGCGACTCCCCCACACCCGTCACCGTGCTCGGACTCGGCGCGATGGGTTCGGCCATCGCCCGGACCTTTCTCGACCGGGGCCACCCGGTCACGGTCTGGAACCGCACCGCGGGGAAGGCCGCCCCCTTGGCCGAAGCCGGGGCCTCGGTGGCCGCCGGCGCGGCCGAGGCCGCCGCGGCGAGCCCGCTCGTCGTGGTCTGCCTGCTGGACTACGACGCGGTCGACGCCGTCCTGGCCGACGTCGGCGGCGCCGTCGAAGGCAAGGCGCTCGTGAACCTCACCAGCGGCTCCCCCGCCCAGGCGCGGGCGACCGAGCGGTGGGCGGCCGAGCACGGCGCCGCCTACATCGACGGCGGCATCATGGCCGACCCGCCGGACCTGGGCACCTCGCACGCCCACTTCTCCTTCAGCGGGTCCCGGGCGGCCTTCGAGGCCCACGAGCCGACCCTCATGGAGCTGGGCAACGGCACGTACTACGGCGAGGACGCCGGACTGGCCTCCGTGGAGTTCATGGCGCAGGTCGGGACCGCCTACGAGCTGCTCATCGGCTTCCTGCACACACTCCGCCTGGTGAAGGCGGAGGGCGCCGACCCCGCCGAGTTCGCCGACCGGGTCGCGGACTCCGTCGCCGCGAGCTACCCGCCGCTGATCAGCGGTATCGGCAAGGCCGTGCGCGACGGCGCGTTCCCGCCCGACATGGGTCCGCTGTCGGTGCAGGCCGCCCTGATGGACGACCTGATCGAGCACCGCCGTTCGAACGGCGTCGACACCACGCGCATGGTCGAGGTGAAGCGGCTGATGGACCGCCGGATCGCCGACGGCCACGGGGAGGAGGGCTTCTCCGGCCTGTTCCCGCTGCTCGGCGAGAAGGGGTGAGCCGGTCGCCGGATGCCGCACGGCCCTAGGGAGCGGCCGGGCGGAGCGCAGGTGGAGCGGAGCGCGGGTGGAGGCCGAACGGCTATGACGGGTGATCCGCCCGGCTCCGCAGTCCTACGAGGAGGCGGTCCAGGGCCTTCTCCGTCTGGGCGAGGGCGTCAGGGGTCGCTGAGCGTGCCAGCCATAGGGCCGCTTCGTTCATCGCCCCGGAGAGCAGTCGGGCCAGCGGTTCGACGGGTTGGGCGTCGATGACGCCCGCCTCGGCCAGGTCGCCGAGCGCTTCGGCCAGGTGGCGGGCCGAGGAGTCCTCGTCCATGGCGCGCCATTCGTCCCAGCCGAGCACCGCCGGGGCGTCGACCAGGACGATCCTGCGCACCACCGGGTCGCTCCCGGCGGCCAGGAAGGCCCTGCACCCGGCCCGCAGGCGCTCCCAGGGGTCGCCGTGCCGGTCGGCGGCGTCGGCGACCCGCTCGCCGAGTTCGTGTTGGACGTCGGCGACCACCGCCCGGAAGAGCCCCGCCTTGCTCGCGAAGTGGTGGTAGGCCGCCCCCTTGGTGACGCCCACCGCCGCCGCCACGTCCGCCAGGACCACGGCGTGGTAGCCGTCGGCGGCGAACCTGCGCCGCCCCTCGGCCAGCAGCGCCGCCCGTGTCGCCGCCCGCTGCTCGGCCCGCGTTCCGGCCATGTCCGGCTCACTCCCCTCATTCACATACCCGGGGTATGCTAGCGTCCCGTTTCACATACCCGAGGTATGTGAAACGAGCCCTCGGGAGCGGGAGACAGGGAGAACAGGACATGCCGGCCAAGCTCACAGGCTTCTACCCCGTGATCGCCACGCGCGACGTCGCCGAGGCGCGCCGCTTCTACACCGGGCACTTCGGCTTCGAGGTCACCTTCGAGGCCGACTGGTACGTGAGCCTCCACCGCCCGGACGCCCCGCAGTACGAACTGGCCCTGCTCGACGCCGCGCACCCGACCCTGCCGGAGGGGTACCGCGCGCCTGTGCAGGGCGGACTGCTGCTCAACTTCGAGGTCGACGATGTGGACGCCGAGCACCGCAGGCTCGTGGGAGAGGAAGGGTTGAGCGAGGTGCTGCCGCTGCGCACGGAGGAGTTCGGGCAGCGGCACTTCATCGTCACCGCGCCGGACGGGGTGCTGGTGGACGTGATCACGGTCGTACCGCCGAGCGAGGAGTACGCCGGGCAGTACGCCGACGGCCACACGCCCTGAGAGCCGTGCGAACCGGCGACCGGGCACACAGGCTCAGCCGCGTGACCCTTCAAGGGCGCGGGGCGAGGCCGGTGAAGACGAGGTTCATCTTCGAAGAACCCCCGTCCACCTCGCGGAGGTCCAGCTCGTAGAAGAAGCGGTCACGGATCTGTTCGACTCTGCAGGCGTCGCTCCATACGGTCGCCTCTCCGGCGGGCACGGTGACACGAGTCGGTTCCGACGCGGAGGCGGAGTCGTTCCAGGGGCGCAGCACACGGGGACCGCAGTCCGAATACGCCGCCAACCGCAGATCCCGACCGGTCTTGTTGAGGAACTCCACGTCCCATGACACCTCCACTCCGTCAGCGCCCGGGATGGAGGAGATGCTGAGGAGCTGGACGAAGCCGACGCCGTCATCGCGATGACTCTCGTCTGCGGGGACGACGGGCCTGACCACGAGCACCGGCACTGCGGCCAGAACGAGGAGCGCGGCCATACCGGTGAGGGCCTTGGCGACGGTCGATCGGCGACTCATGGGGCCTTCCGGCGGGGGTGGGGGGCTCGGGCGACCAGGATAGAGGCGATCGACCGAATGCGGCGGGGCCCTCCCGTGGGCGGGAGGGCCCCGCCGTCGGTGATGGGTGGGGGCGGGTTCTCGGTCCTGTCATGGACTGGCGCGGCGCATGAGGGTGCGGGCGATCCGGGCCGCGCAGGCCAGGTGTTGGACGTAGTCGTGCTGGAGGTCCCGGTCGGGCGCGGTGCGGTCGAGCACGATGTCGGTGTCCGGGGCGAGGGTGAGGGTGATCTTGTCGCCCTGCTCCTCGATGCGGATCTGGTCCGGGGTGAGCTTGGAGAGCGTGCGGTGGGGATCGGCGTCGGGGCCGGTCATCGGGTGCCTCCGTCGAGTGCGGGGTGTACGGGTGCGGGCTGTGCGGGGACTGCGCGGAGTTCGCGGTCGCGCAGGTAGTTGCGGGCGTAGCCGGGCGGGGTGAACTCGGTCAGGGCGAAGTCGAGGGCGTCGACGTCGCTGGCGGCGAGGGTGATGTCCTTCCGGGTGCGGTGGTGGGCCTGGTAGGGGGCGCGGTCGTCGGGCTCGTAGGTGAGGCGCCACAGGGCGCGGTGGCGGACGTCGGCCTGGCAGAAGCGCGCGTAGTCGGGGATGGCGGTGGGCGTTGCGTAGGGGCGCGGGCGCGCGTGGCGGGGCCGGTGCCGGAAGGCGTCGGGAGGCGGGAGCGGAGGCCGGGCCGCCGCGGCCTTGTCGGCGCGGGCGATGGCCGCCTTCAGGCGGGCCTCCTGGGAGGGCCGGGCCGGGCGAAGGACCCGGACCGGGGCCACGAAGACGAGCTTGGCCAGCGCGAAGAGTGACGTGAAGAGACGTGTGGGCATGAGGGTGTCCTCTGATCGGGCCGGAAGTGGTCCGGCGGAGGCCAGGACCTCATCTTGACTCTGAATCTTCAGACTTTCAAGCTTTCACAAGAAGCTACATCACTGTTTGTAGCTTCATCCCACGATCTTCAGAACGTAGGTGTTCACGTATGACCGGTTCGCGAAGCTCACGTCGTGCTCGTAAGGTCCCTGGTAGCGATCCGAGCGCAGGAGGGGCCATGGCCGATCAGAAGCGGCAATCGATCCGGCGACGCCGCCTGTCCGCCGAGATCAAGAAGGCTCGGATCGAGGCCGGCATGACGATCGATGACGTGGCCGAGGCAACCGAGTGGTCGGTTGGCAAGATCAGCAACATCGAGACCGGCGTCCGTCTCCGGCCGACCGTCATGGAGATCAAGGGGCTGCTCGATGTCTACGGTGTCACCGACGAGCCCAAGCGACAGGCCCTGCTCTCGCTGACGCGCCAGGCCCGGGAGAAGGGCTGGTGGTCGAAGTACTCCGACATCTTCGTCAGCGAGTACCCCGCCTTCGAGTCAGAAGCTCGGGTCATCCACACCTACGAGCTGGCGATGATCCCTGGACTCCTCCAGACACCGGGGTATGTCGAGCTCCTTCAGCGCGCCACCCTGCGCAGGAACCCGCTTGACATCGACCGAGTCATCGAGACCCGCAAGCAGCGACAAGCCATCCTCGATGCGGCCGATGCGCCTGAGTACTGGGCAGTGATCGACGAAGGTGCACTGCGGCGCTTCGAGAGCGACGTGCCCGTGTTCCGCGAGCAGGTTCAGCGCCTGATCGAACTCGCCGAGGACGACAACACCGTGACGATTCAGGTTCTGCCGTTCAGCAGCGGCATGCACGCTGGCCTGAAGGGGAGCTTCGTCCTCCTCGACTTCGTCGAAGGGGTGAACCCCATCGTCTACACGGAGACCGACACCGATGGCCTGTACTTGGAGGACTCGGAGGAGATAGATAGGTATCGGCGCCTGTTCGACCACGTCAGGACATCGGCGCGCTATCCTGACGCGTCACTTCAGATCCTGAAAGACATGCTCAAGGACCACCGATGAACAAGCCATCAGACTTCACGCTCGCTTTCCGGAAGTCCAGCTACTCCGATCGCGACAACTGCGTCGAAGTCGCCAACGATCACAGCGCCACCGCCGTGCGCGACTCGCAGCACCCGGAGAGAGGCCACCTGCTCTTCAGCTCCGCCGAGTGGCACGCCTTCCTCCATCAGGCCAAGCATGACCGACTCTAGAAGCTTCCGAAAGTCGAGCTACACACAACAGCAGAACTGCGTCGAGGTCGCCGACTCCCCTTGCCACTCCGCCGTACGCGACACCAAGCACCGGTCGCACGCCACGCTCCACTTCCCCTCCGGGGAGTGGGCCGCCTTCGTCCGGTCGCTGCGCGCATCTCGGCCCAGGTAGCCCGACGGCCCCCGGCTCTCGCCGGGGGCCGCCAGCGGGGCACCGCGTTGATCTCGACGAAAGTGCTGTCAAATCCGCCGGAATGACAGCACTTTCGTCGAGATCAACGCGGGTCCGGCCGCCTCACGCCTCCTTGGCGGCCTCCACGGCCTTCTGGATGCGCTTCTCCGACACCGGGTACGCCGTCCCGAGCTGCTGCGCGAACAGGCTCACCCGGAACTCCTCCAGCATCCACCGCAGCTCGCGCACGTCCGGATCGTCCTCCCGACCCTCCGGCAGGACCGCCACGCCCTTCTCCACGGCCTGGCGCATCTGCTCCGCCTTCGCCATGCTCACCTGGTCCCGGCGCGGGTTCTCCGGCAGCTTCTCCAGCCGGTACTCGATCCCCTTCAGGTACGTCACCAGCCGCGGCAGCCGCGCGCGCCCCGCCTCGGTCACGAACCCCGGCCGGATCAGCCCCGCCAGCTGCCCCTGCGCGTCGTTCAACGACGGCAGCACGGCCATGCTGGTCGACCCCTTCAGCTTCTTCTGCAGCCGGTGCGACGCCGCCAATACCTGCGCCGTCGCGCGCACGACCTCGTCCAGCACGTCCCCTAGCTCGGCCCGCACGAACTCCTTCAACTCCTTGAACGAGTCCGGGTCCCACACACCGATCCAGCGCTCCCCCGCCGGCGCGTGCTTCGCCCCCCACTCGCCCATCAGCGCGTCCACCGACGCCGACATGCAGTCGTCCAGCAGCTTGTCGACACCGCCGTGCGGGTTGTGCCCCAGCGCCAGCTTCTGCTGGTTGTCCAGCCCCCGCCGGATCACCGCCGCCGGGGAGGGGACGCTGAGGAGGAGAAGTCGACGCAGCCCCTTCCAATGGGCCGCCCGCTGCTCGGCCCGGGTGTCGAAGATCTTCACCCCGGCCGTCCCGCCCTCGTCGACCAGCGCCGGGTACCCCTTCACCACCGGCCCCGCCGACTTGCGCTCGAACACCTGCTGCAGCGGCCCGAAGCCCCACTCCGTCAGCCCCGAGCGCTCGATGCCCTTGGCCTCCGCCGAGATCGCCTTCTGCAGCTTGGGCTTCAGCTTGCCCCGCAGCGCCGACAGGTCCTTGCCCTCGGCCAGCTTCCCGCCGGACTTGTCCACGGCCCGGTAGGTGATCCGCAAGTGGTCGGGCACCTTCGACAGGTCGAAGTCCTCCGGGGTGATGCGCTCCCCGCACATCCGCCCCAGCTCGTGCGCCAGCAGCTCCACCAGCGGCGTCTCATCGTCCTTCGGCAGCCGCCCCATCACCTGCTCGGCGTTGTCGGGCACCGGCACGAAGTTGCGCCGCAGCGGCTTAGGCAGCGACCGGATGAGCGCCGTCACCAGGTCCCGACGCAGCCCGGGGATCTGCCGGTCGAACCCCTCGTCGCCGACCTGGTTCAGCACCTCCAGCGGGATGTGCACGGTGACGCCGTCGGCGTCGCTGCCCGGCTCGAACTGGTAGGTCAGCGGGAAGGCGAACTGCCCGTGCGTCCAGGAGTCGGGGTAGTCCTCCTCGCTGACCTTCTCCGCGCCGTCGTTGATCAGCATCGACTTCTCGAAGTCGAGCAGGTTCGGGTCCTTGCGGCGCGCCTTCTTCCACCAGGTGTCGAAGTGCGCCGCCGACACCGCCTCGGCGCCCACGCGCTCGTCGTAGAAGGCGAACAGCGCCTCGTCGTCGACGAGGATGTCCCGTCGGCGCGCGCGGTGCTCCAGGTCCTCGACCTCTTCGAGGAGCTTGCGGTTGGAGTGGAAGAACTTGTGGTTGGTGTCCCAGTCGCCCTCGACCAGCGCGTGCCGGATGAACAGCTCCCGCGACACCACCGGGTCGACCTTGGCGTAGCCCGTCTTGCGCTCGGCCACCAGCGGAACCCCGTACAGGGTCACCCGCTCGTACGCCATGACGGCGCCGCGCTTCTTCTCCCAGTGCGGCTCGCTGTAGGTGCGCTTGACGACGTGCCCGGCCAGCTCCTCGGCCCACTCGGGCTCGATGCGCGCGCACATGCGCCCCCACAGGCGCGAGGTCTCCACCAGCTCGGCGGCCATGACGTACCGGGGCTGCTTCTTGAACAGCGACGAGCCGGGGAACACCCCGAAGCGCGCTCCGCGCCCGCCCAGGTACTCCTTCTTGTCCGGGTCCCTGAGGCCGACGTGCGACAGCAGGCCGGACAGCAGCGCGGTGTGCACCTGCTGCGGGTCGGGGTCGGACGAATTGAGCGTGACCCCCATGCCCTTCACGACCTGCTTGAGCTGGCTGTAGATGTCCTGCCACTCGCGCACCCGCAGGTAGTTCAGGAATTCGCTGCGGCACTGCTTGCGGAACTGGTTGCCCGACAGCGCGCGCTGCTGCTCCTTCAGGTACTTCCACAGGTTCAGGAACGCCAGGAAGTCCGAGTCCTTGTCGGCGAAGCGCGCGTGCTGCTCCTGGGCGGCCTGCTGGTGCTCGGCGGGGCGCTCGCGCGGGTCCTGGATGGACAGCGCGGCGGCGATGATCATCACCTCGCGCACGCACCCGCGCTTCTCCGCCTCCAGCACCATGCGGCCCAGGCGCGGGTCGACGGGGAGCTGGGCGAGGCTGCGGCCCATGCCGGTCAGGCGCTTGCGCTGGTCCTCGGCCTGCGGGTCCAGCGCCCCCAGCTCCTGCAGCAGGTGGACGCCGTCCTTGACCTGGCGGTGGTCGGGGCCCTCGACGAAGGGGAACGCGGAGATGTCGCCCAGCCCCAGCGACTCCATCTGGAGGATGACCGAGGCCAGGTTGGTGCGCAGGATCTCGGGGTCGGTGAACTCCGGGCGGGACAGGAAGTCCTCTTCGGAGTACAGCCGGATGCAGATGCCCTCGGCGACGCGGCCGCAGCGGCCCTTGCGCTGGTTGGCCGAGGCCTGGGACACCGGCTCGATGGGCAGCCGCTGCACCTTCGTGCGGTGGCTGTAGCGGGAGATCCGGGCGGTGCCCGGGTCGATGACGTAGCGGATGCCGGGGAC
The DNA here is from genome assembly GCF_027706745.1 of Nocardiopsis suaedae. Lineage (GTDB taxonomy): Bacteria > Actinomycetota > Actinomycetes > Streptosporangiales > Streptosporangiaceae > Nocardiopsis_A > Nocardiopsis_A suaedae. The sequence continues at coordinate 115,226 of NZ_JAQFWP010000004.1, forward strand.
GGTCAAGGACGTCTCGGCGACGTTGGTCGCCAGCACGATGCGGCGGCCGCGGTGGGGCTGGAACACCCGGTGCTGCTCGGCCGACGACAGCCGCGCGTACAGCGGCAGGACCTCGGTCTCGGGGAGCCGCCGCTTCTCCAGGGCGTCGGCGGTGTCGCGGATCTCCCGCTCGCCGGAGAGGAAGACGAGGATGTCGCCTGGCCCCTCGCGGCGCAGCTCGTCGACGGCGTCGCAGATGGCCTGCACCTGGTCGCGCTCGTCGGAGCCGCCCCGGCCGCCGTTCCCGCCGCCGCTGCCGCCGTTCCCGCCCGCGGAGTTCGCGGTGCCCGCGCCGCCGCCCGCGCCGTCCTCGTCGTCGATGGGCCGGTAGCGCACCTCCACGGGGTAGGTGCGCCCGGAGACCTCGACGATGGGGGCGTCGCCGAAGTGCCGCGAGAAGCGCTCGGGGTCGATGGTGGCCGAGGTGATGACCACCTTCAGCTCGGGGCGCTTGGGCAGCAGGCGTTTGAGGTAGCCGAGCAGGAAGTCGATGTTGAGGCTGCGCTCGTGGGCCTCGTCGATGATGATCGTGTCGTAGGCGCGCAGCATCCGGTCCTGCTGGATCTCGGCCAGCAGGATGCCGTCGGTCATGACCTTGACCAGGGTGTCGTCCGACGACTGGTCGGTGAAGCGGACCTTGTAGCCCACCGTGGCGCCCAGGTCGGTGCCGACCTCCTGGGCGATGCGCTCGGCCACGGTGCGCGCGGCGATGCGGCGCGGCTGGGTGTGGCCGACGGTGCCGTGGACGCCGCGGCCCAGCTCCATGCAGATCTTGGGGAGCTGGGTGGTCTTCCCGGACCCGGTCTCGCCGGCCACGATCACGACCTGGTTGTCGCGGATCGCCTCAGCGATGTCGTCCTTCTTGCGGCTGACCGGCAGCTCGTCGGGGTAGCTCGGCTCGGGCAGGGCGGAGCGGCGCTGCTCGACGCGCAGCTCGGCCAGGTCGATGTCGTCGGCGATCTTCCCGGCGACGTTCTCGCGCTTGCGGCGGTCACGGATCTTCTGCAGGCCGTCGATGCGGCGGCGCAACCGGTGGCGGTCGGCGAAGGTGAGGCCGGAGAGGCGGTCGCGGAGGGAGGTTCGCTCCGGGTCCGCGGACGTCGGTGTGTCCGAGGGCGAGGTCAACATATCGGACTCAAGGATAGAAGGCTGCGGCAACGGGTTTTCGCGGGTGGGCGGGGCGCTGGGCCCGCGGGGGCGGGCCGGGGCGGCCCGGCAGGCGGCCCCGGGCGGCCTCAGGGCACAACGCGGCGGGGGTACGGAGCATTCCCGGGCCGGGCGGGCGCGGCGGGCGCCGCGGGCCCGGCGGACGCCCGGAAGGTCCGGGAGGTCCGCCTTGTGATTTTCCTCCGTATTCGTAGGCCTTCGCCTGGCATTCGCCGGTGCGCCATTCACCGCCCCTCCCGAACCCCGCGCCCCGGCAAAGGTCCGGCGTTCATCCCCGGATCATCGGACGCTTGACTCCGATTCCGAACGGACGCCATCCGAAATTCGGGTTCGAAAAACCCCACGGGGGCATGTCGGAATTCACGAAACACGCCATCGACGTGTACAGTCCCGGAACCGCCCATAGGGCATCGCCGCGGCCGGAACGGAAGCGCAGCGAACCGCTCCGGGCCGTCGGCGGAATACGGGTGCACGCGATCGTGGGGGTTCCATGCTGGACAAGGTGAGCGACCGGTTGGGGCTGCGGACCGACCCGGTCATCTTCTGGGTGTCCACGGCGCTGGTCGCCGTTTTCGTGCTCGGCACGATCACCTTCACCGGCGCGGTCGACGCCATGTTCGGCGCCGCGTCCGACTGGGTGCTCACCCACCTCGGCTGGCTCTACATCTTCGGCGTCACCGTGTTCCTCGTCTTCCTCATCGTCATCGCGGTCAGCCGCTACGGACGGCTGAAACTGGGCGGTCCGGACTCCGAGCCCGATTACAGCAACTGGACCTGGTTCGCGATGCTGTTCGCGGCGGGGATCGGCACCATCCTGATGTTCTGGGGCGTGGCCGAGCCGATCAGCCACTTCGCGAATCCGCCGCGCGAGGACGTCCCGCCCGAGTCGGTGGCGGCCGCCAACGAGGCCATGGGCTTCACGCTGTACCACTTCGGCCTGCACACCTGGACGATCTTCACGCTCCCGGCGCTGGCCTTCGCCTACTTCGTCTACCGCCGCGGCCTGCCGTTCCGGGTCAGCTCCATCTTCCAGCCGTTCCTCGGCGACCGCATCCACGGCCCCATCGGCCGCACCATCGACATCGTCGCGGTGCTGGGCACCCTGTTCGGCGTGGCGGTCTCCATCGGCCTGGGCACGATGCAGATCAACAGCGGCCTGAACACCCTCTTCGGGATCGAGGAGGGGCGCCTGACGCAGGTCGTGCTGATCGCGGTGGTGACCGCCATCGCCGTCACCTCGGTGGCGCTGGGGCTGGACAAGGGCGTCAAGCGGCTCTCGACGCTCAACATCGCCATGGCGATCGGGCTGCTGCTGTTCATCTTCGTGTTCGGCGCGCCGGTGTTCCTCTCCCGCGGCATCATCGAGACGACCGGGACCTACCTGAGCTGGCTGGTGCCCCTGGCGTTCTGGAACGACACCTTCAACAACTCCGGGTGGCAGAAGAACTGGACGACCTTCTACTGGGCCTGGACCATCACCTGGTCGCCGTTCGTCGGAATCTTCATCGCCCGGATCTCCAAGGGCCGCAGCGTCCGCGAATTCATCGTCGGCGTGCTGGGGCTGCCCACCGCGTTCAGCGTCATCTGGTTCGCGGTGTTCGGCCTGTCGGCCATCGACATCGAGATGAACCGCGGCGGCGGGCTGGTGAACGAGGTCGTCGACCAAAAGGACATCCCCGGCGCGCTGTTCGTGTTCCTGGAGCACTTCCCGGCCACGGAGCTGGTGTCGGGGCTGGCGATCCTGATCGTGGTCATCTTCTTCACCACCTCCTCGGACTCGGCGTCCCTGGTGGTGGACATGCTGTGCACCGGGCACGCGGACGGCTCCCCCACCCGGCAGCGGGTGTTCTGGGGCGTGACCGAGGGCGTGGTGGCCGCGACGCTGCTCGCCGCCACGGGCAAGGGCGGGCTGGACGCCCTGCAACAGGTGATCACCGTGGTCGGGCTGCCGTTCTTCCTGATCGGCTTCCTGATGATGATCGCCCTGGTGCGCGCCATGCACGCCGACATGTCGGCGGGCGCGGGGCAGGTGGCCCAGCGCTCGGCCGATATCGCGGCGCGCGGACGCCGGATGAGGCGCAAGCGGCGCCGGGCCCACCCGCGTTGATCTCGACAGAAGTGCTGCCAAAACCGCTGAAATGGCAGCACTTTCGTCGAGATCATCGCCAGAGGGTGGGGCTACTCCTGGATCTTGCGGGCCGTGTAGGCGTCGCGCGCGGCCGCCACGACGGCGTCCAGGGACGCGCCGGTCGACGCCAGCACCCCGGCGGCCACGGCGCCCTCCACGAAGGGGGCGTCGACGACGACGGCGTCGTCGCGCGGCTCGTCCTCGAAGACCAGCCGGGCCGTCATCACCGCACTGCCGATGTCGGGCAGGACCATGACGCCCGCCCCCTGATCGACCCCGGCGACCGCCTCGGCGATGCGCTCATAGGAGGTGCCGATGCCCCCGTCGGGGTCGCCCCCGGCGGCCGCGACCGTCTCCGGCCGCGCCCCGAGCTGCTCCAGCAGTTCCTTCACTCCTGCGGCCAGTCTCTCGCTGTGCGACACGAGGACGATGCCGACCGTTGCACCCATGGGGGATTAGGGTACTTGACCGAGCGTCCGCGCTTCAGGATCGACACCGCCACCCCCCGGCGAACACTAGGGAGCCGCACCGTGAAGAAGTTCCTGAACACCCCGGAAAGCTATCTGTCCGACGCGCTCGCCGGCCTCGCCGCGGCCCATCCCGAGCTGCGGGTGGACGCCGAGAACGGCGTGGTGGCGCGGGCCCCGGGGCCCGTGGAGGGCAAGGTCGGCCTGGTCTCCGGCGGCGGCTCCGGGCACGAGCCCCTGCACAGCGGTTTCGTCGGCGAGGGGATGCTGGACGCCGCCTGCCCCGGCGAGGTGTTCACCTCACCGGTGCCCGACGGGTTCCTGGCGGGGGCCAAGGCGGCCGACTCCGGGCGCGGCACGGTCCTGATCGTCAAGAACTACACCGGCGACGTGATGAACGCGCAGATGGCCGCCGAGCTGGCCGAGGACGAGGGGCTGCGCGTCGAGCAGGTCCTGGTCAACGACGACGTCGCGGTGGAGGACTCCACGTTCACCGCCGGGCGGCGCGGCACCGGCGCCACCGTGTTCGTGGAGAAGATCTGCGGTGCGGCCGCCGCGCGCGGGGACGACGTGGAGGCCGTCGCCGAGCTGGGCCGCCGGGTGAACGCGGCGTCGCGCTCCTTCGCCGTGGCGCTGACCGCCTGCACGGTCCCCACGGCGGGGCGGCCCGGGTTCGACCTGCCGGAAGAGGAGATCGAGGTCGGCGTCGGCATCCACGGTGAGCCGGGGCGGCGCCGGGAGAAGCTGCGCAGCGCGCGCGACATCGTCGGAGAGATGATGGAGGCGATCCTCCAGGACTCGCCGCTGGAGTCGGGCGACGAGGCCGTCGTGATGGTCAACGGCATGGGCGGCACCCCGCTCAGCGAGCTGTACCTGGTGTTCGGCGAGGTCGCGCGGGTGTGCGGGGACAAGGGCATCACCATCGCCCGCAACCTGGTCGGCGACTACGTGACCAGTCTCGACATGGAGGGCTGCTCGATCACGCTGTGCCGGGTCGAAGAGGGCTTCCTGCCGCTGTGGGACGCCCCGGTGAACACCCCGGCCCTGCGCTGGGGCGTGTGAGCCGGGGACGAGAAGGAGTGGGGAACGTGCACGCCATGGACACCGCACTGGCCAAGGCCTGGGTGGCGGCGGCCGCCGACGCCGTCTCGGACGAGGCCGAGGGGCTGAGCAGACTCGACGCCGCCATCGGCGACGGCGACCACGGGACCAACATGGACCGGGGGCTGACGGCGGCGCGGGCCGCCGTGGACGGCCTGGAGGCCGACGGGCCGGGGCCGGTGCTGGTCAAGACCGGGATGACGATGATCTCGCGGGTCGGCGGGGCGTCGGGGCCGCTCTACGGGACACTGCTGCGCACGGCGGGCAAGCGCCTGGAGGGGCCCGAGGCGGGGGTGGCCGACCTGGCCGCCGCGCTGCGGGCGGGCCTGGAGGCGGTGCAGAAGATGGGCGCCGCCAAGCCGGGCGACAAGACGCTGGTGGACGCGCTGGCCCCGGCGGTCGAGGAGCTGGAGAAGGCGGCGGGGCAGGGCGCTCCGCTGTCCGAGGCCGCGGAGGCGGCGGCCACCGCGGCCGAGCAGGGCGCACAGGCGACCGTGCCGCTGCAGGCCCGCAAGGGACGGGCGTCCTACCTGGGCGAGCGGAGCATCGGCCACGAGGACCCCGGCGCGGCGTCGTCGGCCCTCCTGATGCGCGCCCTGGCCGGGGTGGCCCGGGCCTGAGGACCCGGCCTGCACGTCCTGGGACCCGTCCTGCGGACCGGGTCCCAGGACGTGAGGCCGACTCCCGGAGGGTCAGACGGGCCAGAGCGCGGTGGCGCCGTCGGCCGGCGGCTCGGTCACCCTCTGGTCCCCCTCCCTCCGGGTGCCCCCGATGGCGCGGGAGTTTCCCGGCGCGTCCGGGACGTAGACGGGCCAGCCGGGATCACCGGTGGCGGCGAAGGAGGCCCAGGCTCCTACGAGGGTGTCCCGCACGGCGAGGTGCTCGGGTGCGGCGGCGTCTGATCCTGCAGACCCGCGGCCGGATCTGCCATGTGGAACCCGCCGCGCGGCGGGTGGCCATGCCTGCTCGCCCTCGGCAAGGCGTACCGCCGCGCCGGGGTCGAGCCGCAGACCGAACACGTCCCATAGCGCTTCGGGGACCTCGTCGCGGCCGAGTTCGCGGCTGTCGGTAGTGCCATCGGGGCGTTCGGCGGACAGTGTCGTGTTCGTCAGCCGGTGGCCGACCCCGTCGCCGAGGCGCTGGGCCATGAGGCGCGCCCGGAACGGCGACCGGGGGTGCGTGCACAGGTAGTGATTGAAGATCGCGTAGTCGCTCCGGAAGCAGAGGGCGTCGGTGAAGGAGTAGAGGTCGGTCCACCGGCCGCCGGTGCGCGTGGTGAGGACCCTGGTCCTGGTCTCGCCGTCATCGCCCGGGGCGGTCACGGAGGCGGCGTCGGGGCCCAGATGAACGCCCTGTCGGACCGGGCCCTGCGCGGTTTCACGGAGGAGGAGCGGGAGTCCTTCAGAAGGATGCTGGACACGATGGCGGCCAACCTGCGCACGCCGGACGGGGGGACCGCCACTGACGACCAGGGGTGGCCCGCCCCGGGAGGCGGGTGTCGACCACGTGCCCCGAGCGGCGGCCGGTCCCCGTCGACCGGCTACATGTCGTGCTCCCCGACGAGGTCGTCCTTCGGGATTCGGCTCAAGACCCCGAAGACCAGCACGGCCGTGACGGCCAGGATGAGGGCTCCGCTCAAGGCGGCCGATTGCATCCCTTCGGTGAAGGCTCTGAAGGCGACCTCCCGCACTTGTTCACCGGCCTCTGCGGGAAGGTGCTCGGAAATCGCGACCGCGCCGGGCAGAGTCTCCTGAATCGCTTCCGCGACCTCGGGCGGCGCGTCCTCGGGGGCTTCCGCGCTCACCCCGCTCCGGTAGACCGCCATACCGATGCTGCCCAGGATCGCGATGCCGAGTGCGCCGCCGAGCTCGCCGGCCGCTTCCGACAGTGAGGCCGCGGACCCTGCACTCCGACGCGGGGCGCTCGCCACGACGAGATCCGTGCAGATCGAGGCGATCGCACCCATCCCGGCCCCCACCATTCCCATACCGACCAAGAGCAGTGCGATGCCCGTATCCGGGCCGACCCGGGTCAGCGTCAACATGCCGCCTGTCCCCAGCACCAGCGCGAGACCGACGACCCTGCCCGGGTGGATGCGCATCGACAGGGCAACGGACAACGCGGCCCCCGTCGCCGACATGGCCACCATCGGCAGCATCCACAGCCCTGCTGTGATCGGCCGCAGGCCCAGGACCAGCTGCAGGTACTGAGAAACGAAGTACATGAACCCGACCAGGGAGAACACCCCGAGCATCACGGTGAGCGCCCCGACGCTGAACGCAGGGTTGCGGAACAGCCGAACGTCGATCAGCGGATCCGACAGCCGGAGCTGGCGGAACACCAGCCACGCCCCGACAACGAGCCCGAGTACCACGGATCCGGCGGCCGTCCAGGTGAGACCGTTCTCAGAGAACTGCTTGATCCCGTAGACGACCGGAATGACCGCGGCCACGGAGAGCACCGCGCTCAGGAAGTCGAGCCGCCCCTTCTGGTCGCCCTTGGACTCCGGGAGCAGGAATGGTGCGGTGAGCAGGAGCACCACCATTACAGGGACGTTGACGAGGAACAGCGAGCCCCACCAGAAGAACTCCAGCAGGATGCCCCCGCCCAACGGGCCGATGGCCGTCCCGCCGATGAATCCTCCGGTCCACAGCCCGATGGCCATCTTCCGCTGGGCGGGATCGTCGAACAGGGTCCGGATCAAGGCCAATGTCGCCGGCATGAGCGTGGCACCGGCGACCCCGAGCACCGCGCGGGCCGCGATGAGCATGGCGGGAGAGGTCGCGAACGCCGAAGCGGCCGATGCGGCGCCGAACGCGGCGGCGCCCATGAGCAGCAGTCGGCGCCGACCGATGCGGTCACCGAGGCTTCCCATGGTCAGGAGCATCCCGGCCAGGAGGAACGTGTAGATGTCGATGATCCACAGCAGCTCGGTCCCACTCGGCTGGAGGTCGGCTCCAAGATGCGGGACCGCGAAGTTCATCACGGTGACGCTCATGGAGATCAGTAGCACGGGAAGGATCAGCACGGCGAGGCCGACCCATTCCCGCCGCCCCGCCCGTGTGGGAGGCGGAGCCGAAGGTTCCGTCGTATCCATGCCCCCACCCTGTTCCTTGCCGCTGACCGCGCACGCACCGTGCGCTGACCGGCCCGGCCCTGCTTTCCGGGACCGGTGCCAGGGGTGGCCCCAGAGGCCCTTCCGCCGCGACATCGGCCGGCTCGGGAACGGGTGCATCCACGTACGCATTCATTTCAGGACGGGGAACAGCACCCCTGCTGAGAAGTATGCGGTTCAGCAGGGGATGCGGACCGACCGCATTCCATCGAGAATTGAGCCGCGAAAGAGGAGCCGACTTCCGACCGGCCGCGCCGACCCCCACCGATCAGCAATACTGGTGCCATGCGTTTCGGAATCCTCGGGTCGACCGAAGTGCGCGATGACGACGGCGCGCTGTTGGCGATCGGCGGCGCCCGCAGGAAGGCGGTGCTCATCGTGCTGGCGCTGGAGGCCGGCCGCCTGGTCACGAGGGAGCGGCTCATCGACGACGTCTACGGACGGCGGCCCCCGGCCGGGGCGGCCAACGCCCTGCAGTCCCAGATCTCCCGGCTGCGCGGCGCATTACGCGGTGCCGGCCACGACATCGTGGAGTTCCGATCGACCGGCTACCGGCTCGCGGTCGATCCTCTCGATGTCGACGCGCACAGGTTCGAACGCCTCACCAGGTACGGGCGCGACGCTCTGGGGGCGGGAAGGCTCGACGAGGGCGCCGCACGGCTGGACGAAGCCCTGACGCTGTGGCGGGGACCGGCTCTGGCCGACGTGGCGGAGGCCGACTTCGCCCGGCCCGCGGCGCAGCGGCTGGCCGAACTCCGCTTGACGGCATTGGAGGACCGGCTGGCCATCGGGCTGGCACAGGGGGAAGGCACCGCTCTCGTCAGTGAGCTCTATGGGCTGATCAGCGCCCATCCACTGCGCGAACGGCCACGGGGCCTGCTCATGCGCGCGCTGCACGCCGCAGGCCGTCGAGCGGAAGCGCTCGCCGTGTTCGCGGACGGTCGGTCCCTCATGGCAGAGGAGCTGGGCACCGATCCCTCACCGGAGCTGGGCCGCATCCACACCGCCATCCTGCGCGGAGTCCCCCTTGAGGACATGGGGGACCGTTCCGCCGCAGACCGTCCCTCCACGATTACCCCGGAATCCGAACAATCGCCGGTCCCGGCCCGCGCGGCCTCGGCCGGAGTGCCGGCCCAGATCACCGGTTTCGTCGGGAGCGCCGATCGACCGCGCCGTGTCAGCGCGTTGCTGGAGCGGTCCCGCCTGGTCACCCTCACCGGGCCGGGCGGTGTCGGCAAGACCAGGCTCGCGATCGAGACGGCCCGCCGTACCAAGGACGCGTGCTTCGTGGACCTGTCCCTCACCGACCCCGGTGCCTCGGTGGCCCAAGCCGTCCTCTACACGCTCGGGATGCGTGATCCGGGGTGGATGAACTCCCCGACACACGTCCATGGCGAGCCCGTGGATCGGATCGTCGAGGCGCTGGACGACCGCGCCCTGCTGCTCGTCCTGGACAACTGCGAGCACGTGCTGCCGGCGGCGGCCGCCTTGGCGGGCCGACTGCTCGGCGGCTGTCCGAGGCTGCGCATCCTGGCGACGACCCAGGAGGCACTGGGCATCACCGGCGAGGCACTGCTGCCGGTCGCGCCGCTGCCGCTGCCCCCGAGCGGCGCCGACCCCGCCACGGCCTCGGACTACCCGTCCGTCCAGTTGCTCGCCGAGCGCGCGACGGCGGCCCGCCCCGACTTCGTCGTGGACGAGTCCAACGCGGCCGCGGTCACCTTCATCTGCCGGGCCCTGGACGGTCTTCCGCTGGCCATCGAACTCGCCGCCGCGCGCCTGAAGGCGCTGCCGCCCGAGGAGGTCGCCGACCGGCTCGACGACCGGTTCTCCCTGCTCTCCCGAGGCAGCCGTACTGCAGCGCCCAAGCACCGGACTTTGCGGGCCGTGGTCGCGTGGAGCTGGAGCCTCCTGGACGAACGCCAACAGCGTCTGGCCCGGCGGTTCACGGTCTTCAGCGGCTGCGCCGGCCTGGACGCCGTCCACGACGTCTGCGGACTGGGCGAGACGACCCCCGACGTCATCGCCGGCCTCGTCGAGAAGTCCTTCATCGAGGCGGTCGACGGGGCCCGGCGCTACCGGATGCTGTCCACCATCCGGGTGTTCGCCGCCGAGCACCTCGCCGAGGCCGGTGAGCAGCACGGCACCCGGCGCTCGCACGCGGCCCACTTCCTGGGCCTGGCCCGCACCGCAGAGCCTCATCTGCGGGGCGCCGCTCAGCGGGAGTGGCTGGACCGGCTCCTCACCGACCACGATAACCTGCACACCGCCCTGCGCTGGGCCGTGGAACACGACACCGGAACCGCCCTGGAACTGGTGGCCGCGCTCTCGACCTACTGGTGGCAGCGTGGCCGACACACGGAAAGCGCCCCTCTGGCGGTCACGCTGATCCAGCGCATCGGGGACTCGGTGCCCGCAGACCTGGCCGAGGAATATGTGCTCTGCCTGATCAACGCCGTCGCCCTCGAGCCCGACGCCGTGGACGAGGCCGCCTGGGACAGGGCCGGATCACTGGTCGGCGCACTCGGTCCCCGCCTTCGGTGGCCGCTTCTGGCGATGCTCTGGCCGACCGCCGCGGGCCGGTCCGGCCGCGGAGACGGCGGAATCCGGCCGTTCGTGGAACGCTTTGGAGGAGCGACCGATCCCTGGGTGCGGGCCGCCTGCGATGTCGTCTCCGGCTACATGCGGTTCTTCCGCAGCGCCACGGGCCAGGCGGAGGAGGCCTTCACCACCGGCCTGTCCGCATTCCGTGCCCTGGGCGACCGATGGGGCGCGGTCCAAGCGCTCGCCGGACTGGCGACCATCAGCTCCTGGCGGGGGGACCTCCCCCGCACTCTCGCCCTCACCGACGAGGCACTGGAGGACACCGACCTGCTCGGGGCCGCCGAGGACAGTGCCGACCTGGTCCGGTTGCGCGCCGAGGGGCTGCTGAACGGAGGCGATCCCGACGGCGCGCAGGAGGCGTTCGAGCGGGCCGTCGAGCTCGCCCGACGCTGCGCGGCGCGCGGAGTCCTGCTCACCGCCAGGTGCGGGCTCAGCGAGATCGCGCGCCTGCGCGGCGACCTGGACGAGGCGCGCCGGCTCGTGCGGACCGGATGGGAGCCGAACGGGGCGGGCAAGGCCGGAGAGCAGGCCGTGATCGCGCGGCGTGTGCTGGCCCAACAGGGCCACCTGGCCATCGCCGACGGCGACATCGAGTCGGCCTGCGACAGGTTCGAACAGGCGCTGGTCGGAGACCCGGCGCATTGGTACCCGACCCAGGCCACGCTCGCGGCCGAGGTCCTCGCCGCCGCCTCACTGCTCTGCGGCGACGCCGAGCGGGCCGTTGTGCTACTGGGCGCGAGCGCGTCCCTCCGTGGTGGGCGTGAAACGTCCGCTCCTGGTGCGATCCGGACGGCGGATGCGGCATGGGCGGCACTCGGAGAGGACGCCCATCGCGATGCCTACGCTCGGGGGCTGGCCCTGTCCCGCACCGAGCTGCTGGAGGTGATCGACGGGTCCCGCAGAGACTGCTTCGCATGACCCGCGAGCGAACCGTACGTTCGCCTTCGTGGCGGTCAGGGCGCCACCTTCGCCGGGGTCCCGTAGGTCATGCGGCGGAGGAGCCATTCGGCTGGGCCCTGTTTGAAGCCTGCTCGGCGCATCAGGTCGGCCAGGAGCACCGTGGCCAGCCACACCCCCGCGCCGGTGCCGACGGCGGCCGCGTCGCCCAGGTCGGCGGCCAGGCCCAGGGTGTAGGCGGGCATCAGCACCAGCCAGGCCACCGACTGGAGCAGGTAGCAGGTCATCGAGCGCTGTCCGGTGGCCGCCAGGGCCCTCACGACCGGGCCCCAACGGTCGCCGGTGTGCAGGGCGACCAGTGCGATCAGCGCGGCGTACCCGAACCCGCCCGCGTAGCCGACCAGCAGGTGCAGCCAGAACGCCCCGGTGACGACGGGGGCGGCGGGCTGCCAGGCCTCGATGGCGATGAGCATGTGCGGGGCCCCGCCGACGACGGCCGCCGGGATGCCGATCGCGGCCAGGCGGGTGAGGAACGCGCGGTGCCGCTCGGGCTCCTCCAGCAGGCGGCGCCGGGCCGCCCAGACGCCCGCCATGAACGGGAACACGGAGATGATGATCAGCAGGGGCAGGAAGAACGGCAGCATCACCACTCGCATGACCAGGTCGTCCAGGGGCGAGGAGACGGTTCCGCCCTCCGCCGCCGCGCCCATCGCCAGGCCGTTGACCGCCGCGTAGACGAGCGTGCCCGCCGACCCCCAGGCGAAGGCGTGGGCGAGCAGGCGGCGGTCGGTCCAGCGCATGACGCCCGCGAAGAGCAGGGCGATCAGGCCGTAGACGGCGATGACGTCGCCGAAGAAGATCAGGATGCCGTGGGCCAGGCCGATGGCGACCAGCCAGCGGCCGCGGCGGCGCAGCAGGCGGCGCACCCAGGGCCACTCCCGCCCCTCGGCGGTGCGGCGCAGGGCGATCTGCGCCAGCCCGTAGCCGAAGAGGGCCGCGAACATGGGGTAGCCGCGGTTCTCGGCGAAGAGCGCCACGGCGGCCGTGGCGGCGGTGTCGAGTGGGCCGTCGAGGGAGTATCCGGCGTTCCCGCCGACGGCGATGCGGAACATGTGGGCGTGGACGGTGGCGATCACCAGCAGCATGAGGCCGCGTGCGAGGTCGGGCGCCAGAGAGCGCCGCGCGGCCGGGACGGCGGCCGGCGCAAGGGAGGATGGCGTGGACATGAGGGGTCCCCCGTTGACGGTTTTAGCTACGGAATCGTATCCAACATGACCCCACTAAGATACGCAAGCGTTTTCTTTATTGGACGGAAAGCGGTCGAACCGGGTGGAGAACGGGATGGACGAGACGCGGGGGGCCGACGGGACGGCCGAGGCGCCTGAGACCCGCCCGAAGGGCACGCGCAGGCGCGGGGCAGCGCTGGTCGGGGCGATCCACGCCGCGGCCGTGGAGGAGACGGCGGCGCGCGGGCTCGAAGGGGCGACCATGGAGGGCATCGCCCGGCGCGCGGGGACCGCGAAGACCTCGCTGTACCGGCGGTGGGAGGCGCCCGAGGACATCGTGCTGGAGGCGCTGCACGCGGCCTACCCGATGGAGGAGCCGACGCCGGCCGCCGACGACCTGCGCGGGGACCTCGTCCGCGCGCTCCGGCTGATGCGGGACTCCTTCGACACGCGCCCGAAGTACGCGCAGGCGCTGATGGCCGTGCTGGTGGCGTCGTGGGCCCGCCCGGACCTCCACGAGCGGCTGTACCGGGAGGTGTTCGACCCTCGCGGCGAGAGGTTCACGAAGCGGGCCCTGCTGCACTACGCCGACAAGGGCGTCGTGGACCGCGAGCGCGTGACGGACGTGGTGGCGGACATCGGCGAGGCGATGGTCTTCAAGCACATGCTCGACACGATGCAGCCGCCGGACGACGCCTACCTGGACATGATCGTGGACCAGGCGATCCTGCCCGCCGTGGGGATCGATCCGCGCACGCTCTCCTGAGCCGACGGCGGGCCGTGAAGGAGAGGCCGGGGGCGGACGAACCCCCGGCCTCCAATGGCGTCACGGCCCTCCGGGCGGAGGGTCAGCGGCCGATGGTCCAGGCGCCGTCGGCCCGGACGTAGAGGTAGACGACCGCTTCGGACCCGTCGACCATGGGCAGGTCGCCGAATCGGGAGCTGCCTTCATAGACGCCGATCTCGTTCACGAGGCTCGCGTAGCGGTCCCCGTCCTCGCCGTAGGTCTCGATGATGAAGTTCTTGCTGCCGGAGTGGGTGAGCTCGACGGTCGTGTCGTCCGTCGGCGTCCACTCCAACCGGTAGAGGCCCTCACCGGTGCCCTGGAGCCAGTAGCTGTCGCTCGCCCAGGTCGTCGCCTGGGAGGCGTCCACGGGGAGCCCGTCGTTCGGGTTCTCCACGTCGGTGCCCGTCTCCCCTCCGTCCTGCGCGTCCGCGTCCTGCGCGTCCGCGTCGTCGGCGCTCGCCTCGCCGTCGCCCTCGTCGATGTCGTACCCCTCTTCGTCGGCGGAGCCCTCCTGCTCCTCACCGACCGGCTGCGGGTCACCGATGGAAAAGCTGCAGCCGCTCAGCCCCGCGGCGAGGGACACGGAGGCGACCACCGCGGCCGCCCGTGCGAGGACGGCCCCGGCCGGGGGGTGAAGGGTGGGGATACGGAACATCGTCGGCACCTTCCGGTGATGGGGATGGAACGGTCGCACCGCTGCGGGGGTCATGTGAGCGGCGATGGCTGGGGGGCAGTCGTTACCTCTGATGCGGCGAATCCGGATTCAGTTGTATAAATCTGAAATATCACTGCTGGCGCACGGGCGACCTCACGGAGTGAAGGAAAAGCGCAGGTGAGACGGCTGAGAGCGCCAGCATTCCCAAACAATTCACCCACAACGCCTGGCCGGTGAAACGCGCCCGGATGTGCGCGGCGGCGGCACGGAGGAAGTAGGCGATGACACTCGCCGCATGGGCGGCCGCCGCGATTCCGGGGCTCCAGACGCCGGTGACGAGGCCGGCCGCCGCCAGGGTCTCGGCGGCGATGAGCGTCCACCACCGTTCACGCGGGACTCCCACCCGTCGAGGCGGTCCCGGATGAACGCCGGCGGGCGGAGGGATATCGCGGCCTCCCCGAGGAGGAGGGCGAGGAGCGCCGTCGGCCACCACGGGCCGGGAAGAAGGGTCGCCTCGGCCACCCCCGGCGATCGCAGATCCGGAGACGGCCCGGCCCCGCACGGGGCCGGGCCGGGCAGAGGGGTCAGGAGACGCGCACCAGCATCTTCCCGGTGTTGGCTCCCTGCATCATGTCCAGGAACGCCTGCAGCGTGTTGTCCACGCCGTCCACGACCGTTTCGTCGTAGACCAGGCTCCCCTCGGCCAGCCACTGGCCCGCCTCGGCGATGAAGTCCTTCATCCGGTCGGCGTAGAACCCGACCGTGAAGCCCTTGAGCGTCAGGCCCTTCTTGAGCAACTCGGACAGGTTGCGCGGCGCCGCCGGGGGCTCCTCGGTGTTGTAGGCCGAGATCATCCCGCACACCGCCGCGCGGCCGCCCCGGTTGAACGCGGCCAGCGCCGCCTCCAGGTGGTCGCCGCCCACGTTGTCGAAGTAGACGTCGATCCCGTCCGGCGCGGCGTCCCGCAGCAGCGCGCCCACGTCGCCGCTCTTGTAGTTGAACGCCGCGTCGTAGCCGTACTTGGAGGTCAGCAGGTCGACCTTGGCGTCGCTCCCGGCCGAGCCGACCACCCGGGACGCCCCCTTCAGGCGGGCGATCTGCCCGGCGACGCTCCCCACGGCCCCGGCCGCGCCGGAGATGAACACGGTGTCGCCCGGCTCCATCCGCGCCACGTCCAGCAGGCCCACGTAGGCGGTCAGCCCGGTCATGCCCAGCACGTGCAGGTAGGCCGACTCGGGCACGCCCGGCACCGGGTCGATACGGCGGAAGGAGGCCGCCGCACCCTGGGCGACGTCGCGCCAGCCCAGGGTGTGCAGGACGAGGTCGCCCTCGGCCAGGTCGTCGGAGCGCGAGGCCTCCACCCGGCCGACCGCGCCGCCCTCCATCGCCTTGTCCAGCTCATACGGCGGCACGTAGGAGGGCTTGTCGTCCATGCGGCCGCGCATGTACGGGTCGACCGACAGGTAGGCGTTGCGCACCCGCACCTCGCCGGGCCCCAGCGGCGGCAGGTCCCGCTCGACGAACCGGAAGTCGTCGGTGGTGGGCCAGCCCTGCGGGCGGGCGGCGAGCCGCCATTCGCGACTGGTCGCGGTCGGCGCTTCGGTGGTGGACATGGTTCTCCTCGGTGGTCGCACGGATGGTGGACGGAAGTCGGGAAGGGCGGCGCGGCGAACGCGGGCGCACCCGCCCGAGCAGGGGCAACCGGCGCGGGGCCCACGCTCTTCCCTTCTGCGGACCGGTGTGACGGACGAGTCGGACCCCTGATCCGCAGGCCACACGGCGCGCAGGGCCGGGCGGGCGCTCAGTACTCGGGGCTCTGGACCTCCAGGCTCTCCGCCTCGTGCTCCAGGCCCTCCTCGGCGATGTACTCCATGAGCTTTCCGTCGCGGACGCGCTCGAATACCCCCGCGGCGGTCTCCTCGTCCAGGTAGATCACGTTCTGCTCGCCCTCCCAGCCGGTGGACTCGGCGGGCAGGCTGAGGAAGACGGCCCCCTCGGGGCCGATGCCGACCAGGCGCATCATCAGGCCCCGCATCATGCCCATGGTGGTGTCCTCGTCCACGGCCACCGACTCGCTGGCGGCGGTGAGGAAGGCGTCCAGGCGGCGGGGGTCGGTGCGGACCTCCTCGCTGACCGCCTTCTCGGCCATCGCCCGCAGGAACACCTGCTGGCGCTTGATCCGGTCCTGGTCGCTGCCGGAGAGCCCCTTGCGCTCGCGGACGAAGCGCAGCGCCTCCTCGCCGTCCATGTGGTTCTCCCCCGCCTCCCAGTACCACCCGTTGGTCGGGTCGTACACCTCGCGGGGCAGGTCGATCACCACGCCGCCCAGGGCGTCGGTCATCGCCTCGAACCCGGCGAAGTCCAGCGCGGCGAAGTGGTCCACCCGCACGTCGCCCAGGGCCTCCACGGTGGAGGTGAGGAGCCGGGGGCCGCCCAGGGAGTAGGCGTCGGCGATCTTGCCCTCGCCGTGGCCGGGGATCTCCACCCAGGAGTCCCGGGAGATCGCGATGACGTAGGCGCGGGCCTCCCCCTCGGGCACGTGCAGGAGCATGACCACGTCGGCGTCGGCCTCGCCCTCGCGCCACTTGCGTGCGGTCGACTCCCCGCGCATGTCGGAGCCGATGAGCAGCCAGTTCTCCCCGGGGTCGTCGACCGGGCGGCCCTCCTCGTCGGGCACGGCGCCGGTGATCCGCTCGATGTTGCGGTCGTAGACGTCGGCGCGCCAGGCCACGGCGATCGCCAGCGCGAGGGCGACCGCGAGGCAGCACAGCAGGGTCGGGAGGAGTCCCCCTCGGCGTCTGCGTTCCGGTCTGGCCATGTCGGTTCCCCGGTCGGTCCCGTCGTCCGTCAATAACGGCCTTCCCTCCGCCCCCGCCCCCGGCACCCCGAAGTTGCAATCACGGTATGCAGCACACCGGATACGAATCGTAACTATATGGGGTCAGGTCCGTACGATCCGCTCCGACATCCCCGATGGCGCGGGACGCGTGCGGCCGGATCCCGGCACGGAGGGCGGCGCGACCGGACCCGGCCACCCGTTTGGAAACGTTGCGTTCCCTACTCGGCCGGGTCTACATTGAGAACGGAACGTTCATTAAACGGTTCCGCCCCGTTCCCGCCGCCGTGGCGAGGAGGACCCCGATGGAGAGCACCCGCCGGCCGACGCCCCCGCAGGTGCGCCGCGCCCTGCCCGGCCTGCTGCTGGGGATGCTGCTCGGCGCGGTCGACCAGACCGCCATCGCGCCCGCCCTCCCGGCCGTCGCGAGCGACCTGGGCGGCTTCGGACTGATGCCGTTCGTGATCACCGTCTACCTGGTGGCGGCCACCGCGCTCATGCCCCTCTACGGCCGCCTCGGCGACCGGTTCGGCCGCACCCGCCCCCTCCAGGCCGCGATCGCCCTGTTCACCGCGGGCGCCCTGGCGGCCGGGCAGGCCGACTCGATGGCGGCGCTGCTCATCGCCCGCGCGGTGCAGGGGGCGGGCGGCGGCGGGGTGATGGTCGGCGTCCAGTCCGCCCTGGGCGAGCTGGTCAGCCCGCGCGAGCGCGGCCGCTACCTGGGACTGTTCGGCGCGGTGTTCGCCCTGGCGGCGGTGGGCGGGCCGCTGCTGGGCGGCGCGGTCACCGACGCCCTGGGGTGGCGGTGGCTGTTCCACCTCTACCCGCCGCTGGGGCTGGCGGCGCTGGTCGCCGTGACCGCCACGCTGCGGCTGCCCCGGCCCACCGCCCACCGCCCGGTCGACACCGCGGGCGCGCTGTCCCTGGCCGCGGCCGTGGTCGGGCTGGTGGTGCTGGGCTCGGCGCCCGGCTGGCCCGGCCGCCCCGACTGGGCGGTCCCGGCGGCCGCCGCGCTGCTCATCGGCGGGGCCGCGGCCTGGGCGGTGACCGCACGCCGCGCCGCCGACCCGGTGCTGCCGCCGCGGCTGCTGCGCGACCGCTCGGTGGGCACCGCCGTCGCGGTCGCCTTCCTGGTCGGCTCCGCCCTGTTCGGCATCGCCGCCTACGTACCCGCCTACGTACAGATCGCGCTGGGCGCGTCGGCCTCCCAGGCGGGCGCGGTGATGATCGCGCTCATGGCGGGGGTGCTGGTCACCACGGTGGCCTCCGGGCGGATGATCACCCGCACCGGCCGGTACCGCGCCTACCCCGTGGTCGGCACGGCGGTGGCGGCCGCGGCGATGACCGCCATGGGCGCGCTCGGGCCGGACAGCACCCCGGCGCAGGTCGCCGGGCTGCTGGCGCTGCTCGGCCTCGGGCTGGGGCTGGTCATGCAGGTCATGACGCTAGTGGCGCAGAACGCCGCGCCCCGCGCCGACCTGGGCGCGGCCACCGCCGCCGTCGTCTTCTGGCGCCAGGTCGGCGCCTCGGCCGGGGCCGCGCTCACCGGCGCCCTGGTCAACCTGCGCTTCGCGGCGCTGCTGCCCGCCGAGACGGCGGCGCGGGTGGGCGGTGCCTCGGCGCTGTCGCCCGAGGCCGCCGCCGCGCTCCCGCCCGCCGACCGTGCGGCGGTCGCCACCGCGTTCGGCGAGGCCCTGCCGCCGCTGTTCGCCTGGGCCGCCCCGCTGATGGGGCTGGCCGTCCTGCTCTGCGCCGCGCTGCCCGCCCTCCCGCTGAGGGAGACCGCGCACGCGTCCGACACCTCCCCCGGCACGGGGAACACCGGTAATGAGACCGAGGAGTCGCCATGACCCGAACGCACACCACCCGCACCGGCAGCACCGGAAACACCGGCAGCGCCGACGTCACCGACGGCGCCGGGGCGCTGGTCGCCCCGCTGTCGGCGTTCGGGCGATCGGACCTGGACACCGCCGGAGGCAAGGCCGCCAACCTCGGGGAGATGGTCCGGCTGGGCCTGCCCGTCCCGGACGGGTTCGCCGTCACCACGCTGGCCTACGCTCACGCCGCCGCCGAGGGCGCGCCCGCCGCGGCCCTGCGCGCGCTGGAGCAGCGCCCCGCCGACGGGGACGCCGACGGGGACGCCGACGAGGGCGCGGCCGTGCGCGCCGCGTTCGAGGCCGCCGACCTGCCGGACGGCCTGCGCACCGCGATCCTCGAGGCCTACCGGCGGATGGGCGGCGGCCCGGTGGCCGTGCGCTCCAGTGCCACCGCCGAGGACCTGCCCGGGGCGGCGTTCGCCGGGCAGCAGGACACCTACCTCAACGTCGTCGGCGAGGAGGAGCTGCTGGACGCCGTGCGGCGCTGCTGGGCATCGCTGTGGAGCGGCCGCGCCATCGCCTACCGCCGCCGCATCGGCATGGACGGCCCCGACGTGCGCATCGCGGTCGCCGTGCAGAAGATGGTGCCCGCCGCCTGGGCCGGGGTGGCCTTCACCGCCGACCCGGTCACCGGGCGCCGCGACCGGGTCGTCGTGGATGCCGGGCGGGGCCTGGGCGAGTCGGTCGTCTCAGGCCTGGTCACGCCCGAGCACTACCTGCTGGACCCGCACGGCGCGGTGGTCGAGCACCGTGCGGGCCGCGGCGAGGTGGTGGTGCGCGCGGCCGAGGGCGGCGGCGTCGTCCACGAGGAGGGCTCCCCCTCCACGGCCCCAGGAGAGTCCCCTGAGGGGATGGACCGGTCGTCCCTCAAGGAGCTCTCGCGGCTGTGCCGCAGGGTCGCCGGGCACTGGGGCCGCCCCATGGACATCGAATGGGCGGTGGCCGACGGGCGCGTGCTGCTCCTGCAGGCGCGGCCGATGACCGCCGTGCCGCCCGAGCCGGTTCGGCTGAACCCGGTGCAGAAGCGCATCGGGCCGATCCTGCTCGACATGTTCCAGACGCGCCCCTACCCGCTCGACATGACGACCTGGACGGGCGAACTGCTGGAGGGCATGGTCGCCGGAATGATGAAGGGGCTCATCGGAGCGCGCCTGCCCTCGCTCGACCGGCTCTTTCCCGAAGAGGACGGCGTCGTGGTGCGCTTCATTCCGCCCACGCCCCGCCCGACCCTGCACACCCTGGCCGCGCCGTTCCGGCTCGCCTCCAAGGCGCGCCGCTTCCCCATCGAGCGGTGGACGAAGGACGCGCGCTTCACCCGCTACGAGAAGGCGCTCGACGCGCTGGCCGCCCGGCCGGCCGCCGACCTGCCCTGGGACGAGCTGCGCAAGCGGCCCCGAGAGGCCCTGGGGCTCGTGCCCCTGATGACCGAGCTTCGCACGGACTACCTGCCGAACCTCGTCGTGCCGTTCGTCCGCACGCACCTGATGCTGGCGCGTCTGGGGCACCCGGTCTCCGCGAGCGACCTGGCGTTCGGGGCGCTCACCTGCACCGAGCAGGCCAACCGCGCCCTAGAGGAGCTGGCGGAGCTCGTCCGGGAGGACCCCGCCATGGCGGAGGCGTTCGCGGACCGCACCCCCGAAGAGCTGGCGCAGGCGGTGGGCACCGACCCGGTCCTCGCGCCGCTGGCCCCCAGGTTCGACGCGTTCATGGCCGCCTATGGGAACCGGGAGACCGCGAGCGCCGTCTACGCCTCCTCCCCCACGTGGAGCGAGGTTCCCGAGACCGTGCTGGGGATGGTGAAGCTCCTCGCCTCCGAGCCGCCCAAGCGCGACACCGACAGCGCGCGCAAGGCGCTGGCGCGTCTGAACGCCCACCCGAGGCTGCGCCGCAACCCGGCGGCCCGGCAGCGGGCGGCCCGCCTGGTGGAGCGGTTCCGCGCCGGGGTCGCCTTCCGCGAGGACAGCCACTTCCACTTCACGCGCGCGCTCCCGCACCTGCGGAGCGCGCTGCTGGAGATGGGGCGCCGCCTTGCGGACGAGGGCGTGCTGGACTCCACGGACGAGGTCTTCCACCTGCGTTTGGAAGAACTGGAGGGCATCGCCGACCTGCCGGGGCTGCCCGAGGAGCAGATTGCGCGGCTGCGGGCGGCCGTGCGCCGCCGGGCCGCCAAGCGCGCTTCCCTGACGAGCGTGCCGATGCTGGTGATGCCGCGCGACGAGCCCTCCCGAGGTTCGTCGAAGGGCGCGGACGCGCCGGTACTGGCCAGCGGCACCCCGGCGGGCGGCGGCGCGGTGACCGGGCCCGCGCGCGTCATCCGCGACCCCTCGGAGTTCGGGCGCATGCGCGCCGGGGACGTGCTGGTATGCCCCTACACCAACCCGTCGTGGACGCCCCTGTTCCAGCGCGCGTCCGCCGTGGTGGTCGACTCGGGCGGCCTGGGATCGCACGCGGCGATCGTCGCCCGCGAGTACGGCATCCCGGCGGTGATGGGCACCGGCGACGGCACGTCGGCGCTCGACGACGGGGCGGAAGTGCGGGTCGACGGCGACGCCGGGCACGTGACGGCGGCCGCACCGCGCCCGTCCGTAGGATCCGAGGGGACCGGGGGCGCGTGATGGGGCCCGGCGAGGCGGGCGGCCGCCGACGGGCCGGCGGAGCCCTGGGCCCCCACCAGTCGGAAAGGCGGAGCGACCCCGTGGGCACCCCTGACGGGTCCGGCCCGGATGCGGCCGAGGAGGACCCGCGCAAGCGGCCGCGCAGGCGCGGCGACGCCCTCAACGCGGCGATCTTCGAAGCGGTCCTGGCCGAGCTGAAGGAGACCGGATACGCGAGGCTCACCATGGAGCGCGTGGCCGAGCGGGCCCGGACCGGCAAGGCGTCGCTGTACCGGCGCTGGCCGAACCGGGCGCGCCTGGTGATGGAGGCGGTCTACCACGTGGTGCCGCGGTACATGGACGCACCCGACACCGGGAGCCTGCGGGGGGACCTGCTGGAGCTGTTCCGGGGCGTCGCCCTCCTGCTGGAGGGGCCGACGGGCGAAGCGATGCGCGGGGTGCTCGGGGAGGTGCTGCACGACCCGGAGGTCGCCGAGCAGATCCGGTCGGCCTCCCGCGGCGAGAGCCTGGCCCAGATCCGCCGCGTGGCCGACCGGGCGGTGGCCAGGGGCGAGGTCCGGGCCGAGGCACTGACTCCGCGGCGCCTGGAGGCGGGGCACGCGGTGATGCGGCACCACTTCCTGTTCCAGGGCACTCCGATCACGGACCGCGTGATCGAAGAGGTGGTGGACGAGGTGGTCCTCCCGTTGTTCACCGCACCGCCGCCGGGCTGAAGGGCGGGTCCGGAGGCGGGGCGTCGGGCCCGAACAGGTCGCGCAGCGTCCGCTTCCACGGGTTGCCGCGCGTACCGGGGTAGAGGCACGCCACCGCCAGGCAGTACTTGCTCACCGGGCGCGGGCGCACGCCCAGGCGGCGGAGTTCGCGGTCGGCCGGGGTGTCGGTCCCCGGCGACTTGGTCTCCGCCAGCACCCACCCGTCGGGCACGGTGACGCGGTCGCCGCCGACCGAGAACACCAGGCGCTCGTCGAGGGTGAGCCGGGCCTGCCCCGACCCCTGCACGAGGGTGCGGCGCCGATAAGAGGTCACGGCCGACGGCACCAGCGCGCGCGGCGGCGCCTGCCCGTACCCCTCGCCGAGCGCCTCGGCGGCGAAGTCCCGCGCCTCCGGGGTGAGTTCGTCGCGGCGGTCGAAGGGGTGGGCAATGCGCTCCTTGAGCGTGGCGCGGCGGCTCCCCTGGAGCTTGACCTCGAAGTGCGCGGTTCCGGTGTCGAGGTAGGCGCGCGTGCGCAGCTTGAACCTGCGGCGGCGCCCCTGCCGGTGCTGCCGGAACGTGAGCAGGTCGGGGGTGTCGAAGTAGGTGGAGGAGTAGGCGCCTCCACGGCGCCCGGCGATCTCCAGCTCCCGCCAGTCCTCCTGATCGGCCAGGCGGCGCTCGAACTCGGCGAACGCCCCACGGGGGATGAGGTACTTGCGGTCGACGCGCGCCTGCAGCCCGGCGCGCTCGACGGCCTCCTCCAGCGTGATCGGCGGGAACGCCGCCGCAAGGGCGGGGCTCACCGGCCGCTCCCGGCCATGGCGGCCTGCCTCCGGGGCGCCTTGCGGCCGCCGCTCCCCCGGTCCGCGCGGGCGGACGCGCCCCGGAAGCGGACGTCGACCACCGTCACGTCGCGGACGTAGTCGACCTCGTTGACGATGGCGGCCAGCACGGGCCGCCCCACGCGGCGCTCGATGTCGGCGCGCAGGGCGTCGTCGTCGCGGTGGACGGTGTCGAGCACCAGCACCCTCCGTTCGGCCCGAGCCGCCTGGCGGGGGTGGTCGGCGACGGCGATGACGGTGATCAGCAGGGCGCTGAGGAGCGCGGCCGCGGCGGGAGAGCCTGCGGCGCCGATGCCGTTGACCAGGCCCAGGGCCAGGGAGATGAAGTAGTAGCCCACCTCGCGCTGGGTGATCTCGCCGGACCGCAGGCGGATGATGGACAGCACGCCGAACAGGCCGAAGCCGACCGCCAGCTCCACCCGCTGGTTCATCAGCAGGACGCAGACCGCGAAGACGCCGATGTTCAGAGCCGTGTAGGCGAAGAGCAGGTCCGAACGGCGGTGGCGGCGGAAGTAGACCGCACCGGCCAGGACGGTGACGGCCGCCAGGTCGGCGGCGAGGGCGAGCGCGATGTTCGCGTTCACAGAGGTCCTCCGAGCGCGGCACCGGGGTCGGGGGAACCGGCGCCGATTCAAGGTTCGGAGGTGTTCATGACGCGTTCATGACCGCGCCATGAGGAGGTCCTCATGAGGGCACCCGCAGGGGCGTGGGGGCGCTCTACGGTGCCTCGCCCTCCGCGGCGTCCACCGGGTGGTCGGAGTGGTCCAAGTGGTTCGGGTGGCTCGCGTGGTCGAGAAGGTAGGAGCGCAGCAGTTCCCGGCACTCGGTGATCAGGTCCGGGTCGCCGCCGGGATCGGTCCGGAAGGCCAGGGACAGCACCGCGTCGGCCGCCTCGACCGCCACGCGGACCCTGCGCTCGGTCTCCGGGTCCGGGGGGCTTCCGGTGGCCGTCAGCCCCATGGCGAGCAGCGTCCCGGACACCCGGTCGTCGCGGCGCCCGGGACCCGACCTCCCCGACGGCGGCCGGGGGGCGCACGCCTCGGGGTCGTATCCGGTGTCGGGGTCGGCGTCCAGCACCCCGAATCCGGGCACGGTACGGCGCAGGTCGACGTAGGTGTCCACGGCCGTCAGGGCCGCCCCCGCCCAGTCGGCGCCCTCGGCGGCGCCCAGGCGCTCGGTCAGGCGGTCGGTGTACAGCTCCATGTTCCGCGCGGCCAGCGCGCGGATCAGGCCGTCCTTGTCGTAGAAGAACTGGTACACCGTGCCGATGGGGATCTCCGCGCGGCGCGCCACTTCGGTCGTGGTCACCGCGGCCGCCCCTTCCTCTTCCAGGAGCGCGGCGCACGCGCGCAACAGCCGCTCGACCCGCTCCATGCTGCGGCGTTGTGCAGGTCGGCGGCGCAACGCGGTGGCGGTCCAGGTCGGCGCGGGGTTCGGGCGCGGGGGAACGTGCCGATCGGTGCGGGACATGTCCCCATTGTGCCCGCAGAAGGGCTCGGGCGCGCTCGCTCCGGGTACACATCGGGAGCTTGTACTGCTACGTTGATACAAGAGCAATACAAGGAGATTCCATGGCCAGCTGGATCGCGCTCGCGGTCGTCTTCCTCAGCGTCTCGCAAACCATCTCGTCCGGCCTGAAACCGCCGGCCGTCAAACCCGTCCGCCGGTTCGCCGCGCGGGCCGGGCTGCCGCCCTCCTACGCCGACGCAGCACTGGCCCGGCGCCTGTACGGCGACGAATCCACCGCCGCCGGGGCCTCGGCCTTCCTCATCCTGGCCACCCTCGCCGTGGGGCTCACCGTCCCCGCGCTGCGTGAGAACGACCAGTGGGCCGTCACCCTCGTCGCCGCCTACCTGCTCGGACGCACCGTGGGCGCCGTGGTCCCCGTGGTGAGGGCCACCGTCGCCCGCGCCGACGACGCCCCTCGTGTCGCCCGCCCCTTCATGCCCTCGGTCACCGACTACGTCTCCCCGCTCGCGCGCTGGGCGGCCCTGGCCTCCGGCCTCCTGCCCGCCGCCTGCGTCGGACTGATCGCGCTCTTCCTGGGCACCGACCTCGTCGACGCCTCACAGGCCAACTGGCCCCTGATGGCCGCCGGTGCCGTGGTCGGCCCGGTGGTGACCGGCGGCGCCGCCGTCCTGGCCGCGCGCTTCACCGCAGCCCCCCGCCGGGCGGCGGCCCCGCACGAGCTCGCCGCCGACGACGCCGTGCGCGCCTACCGGGTCCGCGCCCTGCTGTCCGCCGCGACGGGCGTGAGCGCCATGGCCGCCACGACCGTCATGGGCGCGGCGACGGCGATGCCCACCGGGACCACCGCGCAGAACCCCGCCGGCGTGCTGTTCATGGGCGCCATGTTCGCCGCCGCCCTGGTGTACGCGGCCGCCTCCATCGCCGTCGACCTGGTCGGCAGCGGGCGGCGCTACCGCGCGCGGCTGTGGCCCCAAGGGCTGCCGCAGGGTCCGGCCCCTGAGGGCGGTGCCGACGGCGCGGACCGTGCGGACGGCGCTGACGGCGGTGCCCGGTGATCATCACCGTCGACCCCCGCTCCCACGTCCCCCCGTACGAGCAGGTGCGCGAACAGATCCGCGGGCTCATCGGCTCCGGGGCGCTCCCGGCCGGGCACCGCCTGCCGCCGGTGCGGCGCCTGGCCGCCGACCTGGGGCTGGCCGCCAACACGGTCGCACGCGCCTACCGGGAGCTGGAGCAGGAGGGCCTCCTGGACGGGCGGGGCACGCGCGGGACCTTCGTCGCCGCCACCGCCCCCGCCGACCCGCTGAGCGCGGCCGCCGACGACCTCGTCCGGCGCGCCCGCACCGCGGGCCTCAACCGCGACGACCTGGTCGGGCTCCTCCTCGCCCGCTGGGACGACGAGCGTCCCCGCCCGGGGTGACCTTCTTCCCGGAGACGCCGCACCGTCCGCCCTCTGGAACGGCGCCCCGGCCGGGCCTAATGTCGAGTCCCCTTTCGCTCCCGGGCCGGAGGGGGCGCGGACGCCCCGCGCTCCCCTGGCCGGAGGGCGAGCTCCCCACGGCCCTCTGGAGGGGACATGGCCCTTCCCGCCACGCCGCGGACGTCGCTCGGCACCCCGGTCTACGAGCAGGCGCTCCGTTCGATCGCCGCACTCCCCCTACAGGATTCGGCGCCGGTGCGCCTGGCCAACCTCGACCTGGTGCGGCACCTGGCCGCCCCGGGCCCCGTACTGCGCCTGCTGCGCGAGGTCCTCGACACCCCGCCGCTCCTGGCGCGCATCGCGGGACGCTCGTACCACCACACGAACCACTTCGACAAGATCGTGCTCGCCGACTCGGGGGCGCGCCGCTGCTACCGGCTGACGCTGCACCTGTGGCGGCCGCCGTACAGCACCGAAGAGGCCCTGGACGAGCAGATCCACGACCACCGGTTCAGCTTCTGGTCCTCGGTCCTGACCGGGCGGCTGGACTCGCAGAACTTCGTCCGCGACGCCTCCGGGGACGACTACGGCGAGTACCAGTACATCCCTGAGAAGCGCGGGGAGGCGACGGTCGGCAACTTCTACCGCTCCATGGGGCGCACCCCGCTGCGGGAGACCGCACCGTCCTGCGAGGAGGCCGGGGGCTCCTACCGTCTCGGCTACCACCGCATCCACCGGGTCGTCCTGCCACGCGATGAGATGACCTGCACGCTGGTCCTGCGCGGGCCCCGGCAGAAGAACTTCGCCAGCGTCTTCAGCAACACCGCCACCTATGATCCGACCGCCAACGACATGTTCCCGCCGCATGTCCTGGCCGAGAAATTGGAGGCACTGTGCGCGGAGATCACTCGCACGCGGAAGGCGGACCGGTGAGCGCGCGCGGGGAGGACGGCCCCGGCCTGCGCCTGCCCGAGGACGAGCCCGTCTACGCCCGTACAGGCGGCTTCGCGGTCTTCAACCAGCTCGGCGTGAAGCTCGACTTCCCGGCGTCCATCCCCGACGCCGAGTACTACGACTGGCTCGACGCCGCCAAGGAGGCCATCGGCTCCCTGGTCGAGGGCGCCGAGATCGCCGAGAAGAGCTACGCGCGCACCGAGCCCCGGACCAACACCGGTGTCTACTACGACACCGAGGACCACCGGCTGCTCCGCGACGACATGGTGCTGCGCACCACGTGCAACATCAAGACGCACGCGTTCTGCGCCTTCAAGCTCGGCGCCGACGCCAACGGGGTGCGGCGCGACCACCGCTACTCCTTCGGCGGGGAGGACAAGCGGACCATCCAGCTCCGCCCCGACTCGCCCGAGGCGGTGAACGCGGTCAAGCGGCTGCTGGCGCGCGAGGACATCGACCACCCGGGCGTGCACCTGCGCAAGGCCACCGGCCTTACCGGGGACGACCTGTCCCCGGCAATCCGCCTGCGCCAGGTCCGGCACCCGTTCTTCGTCTGGCTGGACGGGCGCGACGCGCTGCGCTGCACCATGGACCGCGTGCGCGTGGTGGACCTGCGCGCACCGGATCCGGAGGCCACCGAGGCATCCTTCGGCGAGGTGGAGTTCCCCCTGTTCCCGCGCCTCGCGCCGGAGACGGCTCGCGACCCCAGGGTGCCCCGGCTGATGAGCGTCCTCTCCGACCTGCTGCGTGAGCGCTTCGGCGTCGACTACGTCGCCGACTCCAAGTACAGGAGGGCCGCCAAGGCGCTCGGCCTGCACTGGACGTGAGCGGCGCGCGGATCCTGCTGGCCCGGCACGGGCAGTCGCTGTGGCAGCTCACTCCCGGATGCGGCGGCGACAGCGCGCTGTCGTTCCTGGGCCACCGGCAGGCCCTGCTACTGGGGCGCTGGCTCGCCGCCGCTCCGAGGGTCGACGGCGTGCGCAGGCTGCACATCGCCGCCGTCCACACGAGTCCGCTCCAGCGCGCGCGGCAGACGGCCGCCTACCCTGCCGCGCTGCTGGCGCTCGCCCCGACCGTGCAGGAGGACCTGCGCGAGGCCGCGTTCCACGTGGCCGCGCACCTGCCGCCGGGGCCCAGACCGCCCCCGGTCGGGCTGCGCTCCGCCCCGATCGGGGGCGGCACGGCGGGCGAGGACGAGCGCCGCGCGGCCTACGACGGCTTCAAGGAGCAGGCCTGGTCCGCTCTCACCGGGCTGGCCGCGTCCGCAGAGCGCGCGCGGCGCTGCGAGGAGGGCGGGGCGGTGCTGGCGGTCAGCCACGCCGGACTGATCAAGACCCTGCTGCGCCTGGCCGCAGGGAGCGACGCGATCTGCTTCCGCATCTACAACACCGGGCTGTGCGCCCTTGAGTGGCGACGGGACCGCTGGCACCTGGTCCACCTGAACCTATGGGACCACCTGCCGCCGGACCTGCGCACCCGGTGAGGTGCGGGAGGGCCGAAGAGATCGGCACAGGGTCCGCGAGGACCGAACACGGAGAGGACGAGTGATCATGCTGCACGAGATGAACGACCTGGTCACGGTCGCGGAGCGGGCGATCGGCGAGAGCAAGGCCCAGCTCGACTCCGAACAGTCGCGCGCGCTGGCGGCCCAGGTGACCGCCGAGATCGTCGCCGAGGTCTCGGCCGAGCAGTCCGCCAAGGCCATCGAGCAAGGGTTGCTGCGGCGGTGAGCACACCGCAGCGGGGCGGGGGCCGGTCCGGCCTCCGCCCTCCCCCTCACCTCGCCCCTCCCGTGGACGACCCCGCGCTCATGCCCCTCCAGGTGCGCGACCGCCTGGCGCGGATGGGCCGTGTCGACCCCGGCGGCCTGGCCCGCCTGTTCTCCCTCTCCTCACTGGAGGGCGAACTCCCCGCGCGCCTCCTCGACGCCCTGCAGGCGGCCCTCGCCCACCGGACCGTCGCGCATGCCCGCGCCAACGTGCCCTGGTACCGGGACCACCCCGAATACGCCCGGTGGGCGCTGCCCGAGGGCGCGCTGGGACCGGCCATCGAGCTGATGTCCGGGCTCCCCGTCCTGGACCGGGCGGTGGTGGCCGCCACACCCGCGCGCTTCGTCGCCGAGGACGTCACCCTGGGCGCGCTCGGGCACACCTCCGGCAGCACGGGCACCCCGCTCCAGGTGCGCCGGTCGGTGGAGGAGGCCGAGTTCACCTCCGCCTATTTCGCGAGCCTGTCGGAGCCCTTGGCGCGCGGCCACCGGCGCCCCATCTCGCTGAACCTTCCGAACGCCTACCACGGCACGCCGCTGCGGCTCCCGGCGCCGGGGCTGTCCCTGTCCTCGGGCGTCACCGACGACCTCCTGCTGGCCGAGACCGCCCGCGCCCTCACCGCCCGCTACGACCTGCCCGGCTACGGCACGCACGTGGAGTATCTGAGCGGCCTGGTCAACCACGTGCTGCTGCTGACCGGCCACCTGATGGAGCAGGGCACCGATCCGCGCTCGCTGGGGCTGCGCGGGGTGTCGGTCGCCGGAGGGGCGGCGGCGCCGCACTGGCGGCACTTCCTGCACAGGGCCTGGGGGTGCCGGGTGACCGACCGCTTCAGCCTGACCGAGGTCCTCGGCGGCGCCTCGCGCTGCCCCGGGTGCGACCTGTTCCACCTGGACCCGCACGTGTACGGCGAGGTGCTGGAACCGGGGTCGGACGCGCCGGTGACCGAGGGCCCCGGGCGGCTGGTGCTGACCGCCTTCCACCCGTTCGTGCAGATGCAGCCGATGATCCGGTACGACGCCGGGGACCTGGTGATGCGGAGCAAGAACGGGTGCGGGCCCACGCCGGCCTTCGAGTTCCTGGGCAAGCACGGGCGCGCGGTCACCTTGGAGCACCAGGGCCGTCGGCGCTGGCTGCTGTTCCCGGCGGAGCTCAACGCGGTGCTGGCCGAACTGCCCGACGTGCGCGCCGTGGAGTGGGCGTCCCATGTCCGCAGCGTGCGCGACCGGACGCTGGGCGGGCTGCCGTATGCACGCGCCCGGCTCGACGCGTCGTGTCGGCCCCCGGAACTGCGTGTGGAGGTCGAGCTGCGCTACGGACCGCACTTCCACCCCGAACGGGCCGAGGAGGTGGGGTCGCGGGTCGCGGCCCGGCTCCGGGGCTCTGCCGGGACCGCACTGGCCGAGCTGGAGGCCGAGGGCGCGGTGCGGCTGCGGGTCGTCTGCGTGCCGCCGGGGTCGCTGCCCGAGCCCGCCCTGAAGCTCTGAACGCCCGCCGCCCGGCTCCCCTCTTCAGGCGCTCTGATGTATATTCAATTTTCTGAATAGCAACATTGCGACTGAGCTCCGCGCG
Source organism: Nocardiopsis suaedae (assembly GCF_027706745.1). GTDB lineage: Bacteria > Actinomycetota > Actinomycetes > Streptosporangiales > Streptosporangiaceae > Nocardiopsis_A > Nocardiopsis_A suaedae. Next base: position 145,461 of record NZ_JAQFWP010000004.1, read on the forward strand.
GGAGCCGACCCAGGAGGCGGCCCATGACCGACTACCCCCACCTCTTCTCCCCCGTCCGGCTGGGCCCCCTGGACCTGCCCAACCGGATGGTCATGGGCTCCATGCACGTGGGGCTGGAGGAGGCCCCCGGCGGCTTCGAGCGGATGGCCGCCTTCTACGCCGAGCGCGCCCGCGGCGGCGTCGGCCTGATCATCACCGGCGGCATCGCCCCCAACGCCGAGGCCCGCCCCTATGAGGGCGGCGCCACCATGACCACCGACGAGGATGCCGAGCGGCACCGCACCGTCACCGACGCCGTGCACGCCGAGGGCGGCCGGATCGCCATGCAGATCCTCCACTTCGGCCGGTACGCCTACCACCCCGAGCTGGTCGCTCCCAGCGCCCTCAAGGCCCCCATCAGCCCCTACACGCCGCGCGCGCTCACCGACGAGGAGGTCGAGCGCACCGTCGACGACTTCGCCCGCGCCGCCGAGCTCGCCCAGCGCGCGGGGTACGACGGCGTGGAGATCATGGGCTCGGAGGGCTACCTCATCAACGAGTTCACCTGCGCCGCGACGAACCGGCGGGAGGACCGGTGGGGCGGTTCGTTCGAGAACCGCACGCGCTTCCCCCTGGAGATCGTGCGGCGGGTGCGGGACCGGGTCGGCGACGGCTTCGCGATCATCTACCGGCTGTCCATGCTCGACCTGGTCCCCGGCGGCTCCACCCTGCCCGAGGTCACCGCGCTGGCCAAGGAGGTCGAGGCCGCCGGGGCCGACATGGTCAACACCGGCATCGGCTGGCACGAGGCGCGCATCCCCACCATCGCCGCCTCGGTCCCGCGCGGCGCCTTCTCCTGGGTCACCAAGGAGCTGATGGGGACCGTCGGGGTGCCGCTGGCCACCGCCAACCGGATCAACACCCCCGAGACCGCCGAGCGCATCCTCGCCGACGGCGAGGCCGACATGGTGTCCCTGGCCCGGCCGCTGCTGGCCGACCCGCACTTCCTCGCCAAGGCCGAGCAGGGCCGCCCGGAGGCCATCAACACCTGCATCGGCTGCAACCAGGCCTGCCTGGACCACACCTTCAGCCTGAAGATCACCTCGTGCCTGGTGAACCCCCGGGCCTGCCACGAGACCGAGCTGGTGCTCGCCCCGACCGCGGCCCCCAAGCGCGTCGCGGTGGTCGGCGCCGGGCCGGCCGGGCTGGCCTTCGCCACCTCGGCCGCCGAGCGCGGGCACCGGGTGGTGCTGTTCGAGGCCTCCGACCGCATCGGCGGCCAGCTCGACGTCGCCCGCCGGGTGCCCGGCAAGGAGGAGTTCGACGAGACCCTCCGGTACTTCCGGGTGCGGCTGGAGGAGCTGGGCGTGGAGGTGCGGCTCGGCGCCGCAGCCACCGCGGACGGGCTCGCCGCCGAGGGGTTCGACGCGGTCGCCGTGGCGACCGGCGTGCTGCCCCGCGTGCCGGAGCTGCCCGGCACGGACCACCCCAGCGTGGTCGGGTATCTGGACGTGCTCCGCGGCACCGCCGAGGTCGGTGAGAAGGTCGCGATCATGGGCGCCGGGGGCATCGGGTTCGACGTCGCCGAGTACCTCACCGACGAGGGCGACGGGGCCGCCCTGGACCCGCAGGCCTTCTTCGGCCGGTGGGGCGTGGACACCGGCTACTCCGGCCGCGGGGCGCTCGGCGAGCCCCACCGCGCCGCACCGCCGCGCAAGGTGCACCTGCTGCAGCGCAAGACCACCAAGGTCGGCAAGGGCCTGGGCACCACCACCGGGTGGATCCACCGCACCGAGCTGCGCGCCCGCGGCGTGGAGATGGTGCCGGGCGTGGCCTACCGGCGCATCGACGACGAGGGCCTGCACATCACCGTGGAGGGGCGCGACGAGGTGCTGGACGTGGACACCGTGGTGCTGTGCACCGGGCAGGAGCCGAACCGGGGCCTGTACGAGGAGCTGCGCGCGGCCGGGAGGGAGCCGCTGCTGCTCGGCGGCGCCGACGTGGCCGCCGAGCTGGACGCCAAGCGCGCCATCGACCAGGGAACGCGCCTGGCGGCCGCGCTGTGAGCGCCCCGGATCGGCCCCTCGCCCCGCTGGTAGGTTGACCGAATGGCTCTGCGAAACGCGGTGATGGCGGCGCTCCTCGAAGGCGAGGCCTCCGGCTACGACCTGGCCAAGCGCTTCGACACCGCGACCGCCGACTTCTGGACCTCCACCCCCCAGCAGCTGTACCGGGAACTGGAGCGCATGGAGGGCGAAGGGCTGATCCGGGCGCGCGTGGTCGAACAGGAGCGGCGCCCCAACAAGCGCGTGTTCTCCCTGACCGAGGAGGGCCGGAGCGCGCTGCACGCGTTCACCCGCCGCCCTGCCAAGCCGACGGCGATCCGCGACGAGATGCTGGTGAAGCTGCAGGCGGTGGACGCCGGGGACGCCGAGGCGGTGCGCACCACGATCATGGAGCGGATGGAGCGCGCGCGGGCCAAGCTGGCGCGCTACGAGCGCATACGCGATCGGCTGCTGGAGGGCCGCTCCGAGGAGGAGTACCTCCGGGAGACCGACCATGTGGGCCCGTACCTGACGCTGATGCGCGGGCGGTACTTCGAGGAGGAGAACCTGCGCTGGGGCGGGGAGGTCCTGGCGATCCTCGACGCGCGCGCGGCCCGGCGCACCTCGCGTTGATCTCGGGAGAAAGGACGCCAAAACCGCGGTTTTAGGGGCGCTTTTCCCGAGATCAACGACAAGGGGGCGGGCTCAGCCCAGGAAGTTCATCTGGTCGGGGTCCGGGCCCAGGCGGGCGCCGGTGTCCAGACCGTCGACGCGCCGCACCTCGTCCTCGGAGAGCTCGAAGTCGAAGACGTCGATGTTCTCCTTGATCCGGGCCGGCGTCACCGACTTGGGGATGACGACGTTGCCCGACTGCAGGTGCCACCGCAGCACCACCTGCGCCGGGGACTTGCCGTGCGCCGCGCCGATCTCGGCGAGGACGGGCTCCTGGAGCAGGTCCTTGCCCTGCCCCAGGGGGCTCCAGGCCTCGGTCCTGATCCCGTGCTCGGCGTCCAGCCCGCGCATCCGCTTCTGGGCCAGGCGCGGGTGCAGCTCGATCTGGTTGACCGCGGGGACGACGTCGGCCTCGGACAGCAGGCGGCCCAGGGTCTTCTCACTGAAGTTGGAGACGCCGATGGCCTTGGCCCGCCCCTCGGCGTGCAGCCGCTCCATCGCCTTCCAGGACTCGACGTACTTGTCCTGCTCGGGTACCGGCCAGTGGATCAGGTACAGGTCCACGTACTCCAGGCCCAGCCGATCCAGGCTGGCGTCGAACGCGCGCAGCGCCTCGTCGAAGCCCTGGTCGGAGTTCCACAGCTTGGTGGTGACGAACAGCTCCGAGCGCGCGATGCCCGACTCGCGCAGCGCGCGGCCGGTGCCGGTCTCGTTCTCGTACACGCGCGCGGTGTCGATGCTCCGGTAGCCCGCGTCCAGGGCCGCGGCCACGGCGGTGGTCGCGTCCTCGTCGGGCACCTGCCAGACGCCGAATCCGAGCTGCGGCATGGCCGCACCGGTGTTGAGCGTCACGTCGATCATTCGCTGACCTGCTCTCTGACTGGTCTCGCGGTTTGCTTGCCTCTTCCGGTCCGCTCCGGACGGTTCCGGGACAGCGCTTCCCTGCGGCGGGAGGACCGTTCCGGTCAGTCCGAGGCGAGACGGATGAGCATCTTGCCGGTATTGGCGCCCTTGAGCATCCCGATGAAGGCGTCCACGGCGTTGTCGATGCCCTCGACCACCGTCTCCTCATAGGGAAGGGTGCCTTCGGACAACCAGCGCGCGGCCAGCCCCGCGTATTCCCGGCCCAGGTTCATGTGGTCGGTCACGATGAACCCGCGCAGGGTGAGGCGCTTGCCGATGGCCAGCACCAGGTTGTCCGGGCCCGGGACCGGCTCGGTGGCGTTGTACTGGGAGATCGCCCCGCACATCGCGACCCGGCCGCCGACGCGCAGCTGCGCCAGGGCGGCGCGCAGGTGGTCCCCGCCGACGTTGTCGAAGTAGACGTCGATGCCCTTGGGCGCGGCCTCCTTCAGGTCCTCTTCGAGGCGGCCCGCCTTGTAGTCCACGGCGGCGTCGTAGCCGAACTCCTCGGTCAGGCGCCGCGCCTTCTCCGGGCCCCCGGCCGAGCCGATGACGCGGGAGGCACCGTGGTGCTTGGCGATGCGGGCGGCGACCGAGCCGACCGCCCCGGCGGCGCCGGACACGAACACCACGTCGCCCTCGCGCACCGGGGCGACCTCGGTCAGTCCCGCATAGGCGGTCAGCCCGGTCATGCCGAGCGCACCGAGGTAGGCCTGGGCGGGCGCCAGGGAGGTGTCGACCGCGTCGGCCCCGGCGGCGTCCAGCACCGCGTACTCCCGCCAGCCGAGGCCGTGGCGGACCACGGTGCCCTCGGGGACCTCGGGCGCGTTCGAAACCACGACCGTGCCGACGGCGGCGCCGTCCATGGGCGCGTCGAGCGCGAACGGCGGAACGTAGCTCTTCACGTCGTTCATGCGGCCGCGCATGTACGGATCGACGCTGAACCAGTCGTTGCGGACGAGGACCTGGCCGGGGCCCGGGTCGGGCACCTCGGTCTCCACCAGGGAGAAGTCGGCCGGGGCGGGCTCCCCGACGGGACGCTTCACGAGGCGGACTTCGCGGCCTTCGGTCGGCATGGGGCTCCTTCTTCTTCAGGGACGGGATCGGTCGGTGGGGGGCGGTCGGTGGGAGCGGTCGGCGGGGGGCGGTCGGCGGGGGGGCGGCCCTCAGCCGAGCCGGGACAGCACCTCGCGGGCGAGGGGCTCGGAGGAGGCGGGGTTCTGGCCGGTCACCAGGTTCCGGTCGGCCACCACGTTGGGCCGCCACGGCTCGCCCTCGACGAACTCCGCGCCCAGGGCGGTCAGCCGGTCCTGGAGCAACCAGCGGGCCTTGTCGGCGAGCCCGGCCTGGCCCTCCTCGGTGTTGGTGAAGCCGGTGAGCCGGTACCCGGCGAACGGGGAGCCGCCGTCGGCGCCCTCGGTGGCCAGCAGCGCGGCCGGGGCATGGCAGACGACCGCCAGCGGGCGGCCCGAGGCCAGCGCGTCGGTCAGGACGCGGGCGGAGTCGGCGCTTTCCGCCAGGTCCTCCATCGGTCCGTGGCCGCCGGGGTAGAACACGGCGTCGTAGTCGGCGGCGGAGACGTCCTCCAGCGCGACCGGCGCGTGCAGCTCGGAAGCGGCCTCCAGCGCCGACGCGGCCGCGTCGGCGCCCTCCTGGCCGCCGTTGGCCTCCGGGGCGAGGCTGCCCTTGTCGACCGGCGGCACGACGCCGCCGGGCGTGGCCACCGTGACCGCGTGCCCGGCGGCGGTGAACGCCTTGTAGGGCGCCAGGAACTCCTCGGCCCAGAAGCCGGTCGGGTGCAGGGTGCCGTCGGCCAGCGTCCAGTGGTCGGACCCGGTCATGACGAAGAGAATGCGGGCCATCGGTGTCGTCCCCCTCAGTGCGCACGGCGCCGCCACGCCGTCATGGCGGCGGCGCCTACGACCGTAGTCCTGCGGCGTCATGGCGGACCAATAGGAAAACCACTGGCAGGTATCGGCTTTCCAATGGGTTCCGGGACGCTGCGGACGGCGCGGCGAAGGGTGTGTCGGGGCCCACTCCCCCGCCCTTCATACGCTGGGGAGGCGGGCCGGCACAAGGACCCGCGGCAGACCGGCGGGCGACGGCGGGGAGGGGACCATGGCGGCGTCGGACGGACCGCGCTCGGTGGAGCGGGCCCTGGACCTCCTCGACGCCGTGGCCGAGGGCGCCGGGCCCGTGTCGGCCAAGGCGCTGGCCCGCCGGGTGGACTGCTCGCTGTCCACCGTCTACCACCTGCTCGGTCCGCTGACCGAGCGCGGCCACGTGGTCCGCACCGCGCGCGGATACGCGCTCGGGCACCGCGTCCCCCACCTGCACCGGGCCTACGGGCGCCAGGTGCGCACCGCCGCCGCCATGCGCGAGGTGCTCCCGGCCGTGCGCCGCGCCACCGGCGCCGAGGCCTACTTCACCGTGTTCCGGGGCGGGGAGATCTCCGTCGTCGACAGCACCGCACCGCCCGGGGACGGAGGCGACCCGTTCGTCGTGGAGTGCGAGCGCCGGGCGCACGCCACCGCGCACGGCAAAGCGCTGCTGGCCGCCGTGCCCCGCGCGGCGCGCACCCGCTATCTGGACCGGCACGGGCTGCCACGCCTGACCGCGCGCACCATCACGGCGCGGAAGGAGTTCGAGGCCGAACTGGCGCGGGTGCGGCGCACCGGGCTGGCGGTGTCGGTGGGGGAGGCCGACGACGCGCTGTCCTGCCTGGCCGTGCCGCTGGGCGCGCCCCTCGGCGGGGCGGACGGCGCGGGCGCCGAGGCGCAGGCGCTGTCGGTCTCCCTGCCCACGCGGGAGTACGGGGACCGGCACCCGCGCGTCGCGGAGGTCCTGCAGCGGGCGGCGGAGCGCTTCGCCGATTGAGCTTCGCCGCCTGAACTTCGCCGCCGGTGTGCGGAGATTCCGGCACCGCTGGAATCCGGGACGGCGGTGGTCGCGCCGGCCGGGCCGCCACGGGCACGATGGCCGCGACCGATCCCGTCACACCAGGAGGCAGCCATGATCTTCATCGCGGTGAAGTTCCCCGTCCGCCCCGAGCTGGTGGAGGAGTGGCCCGAGCGCGTCGCCGCGTTCACCGAGGCCACCCGCGCCGAGCCGGGCAACGTCTTCTTCGAGTGGTCCCGCAGCCTGGACGAGCCGGACACCTACGTCCTGCTGGAGGGCTTCGCCGACGCCGAGGCGGGCAAGGCGCACGTGGAGTCCGACCATTTCAAGGCCGGGCTGGAGGCGATGTCCGGGGCGATCGCGGCCACGCCGAGCATCATCAACGTGGACGCGCCCGTCGACGGCTGGGGCGAGATGGCCGAGCTGTCCCCGCAGGGCTGAGGCGCCCCGTCCCTTTCCGGGGCCGGGCTCAGCCGCCGAGGCCCTGGTGGTCCGCGGTCTGCGCGAACTCCACCAGGCCCTCGGGCATGCTGCGCGCACAGACGCGGCGCAGCTCCCCGCGCGCACGGTGGAGCGCGGGCCGCCTGGCTTCGGGGACGTGCGCCTCGATGTCGTCCAGCGCCGCGGCGAGCCGCCGGGTGACCTGCGGCTGGCCGCTGCTGAACAGGACCAGTTCGGTGAAGGCGAGCTCCACCAGCGGTTCCCACTGCGGGAGCGGGACGACCGCGCGCACGCGGCCCCCGCGGTCGCGCACCACCCGCTCCCCTTGGGGCACCTGTGCGAACTCCTCGACGAGGAGTTGCAGGCGGTCGATGCACTGGACGGCCGTGGTGGGGTCGTTCACGCCCGGGGACAGCGCGCGGACGCCGATGTCGACGAGCTGGCGGACGCCGAAGGCCGGGTCCTGGAAGGTGGACCGCTCGGCGCCGGTGCGCACGGCCTTGGCGACCCGGTCCAGGCGCTCCGGAGGCCGCGGGGAGCGGACTTCGAGCACGGGGCTGCCCGTGGCCACGTAGTCCCCGGCCTCCCGCAGCACGCGGACGAAGGCGTCGTTCTTCACGGCCCAGCGCAGCAGGCGCGCGGTGTCCACACGGACCAGGACGCCCGAGTCGGAACGCGAGCGCACGGTGCGGACGTGCCCGTCCCCGCCGCCTTCTCCGAGCGGGGCCACCGCGGCCTTCCTGGGCGGAGGGACCGTGTCGCGGGGCAGCGCGCGGATCTGCCGGAGTGTCTCCCGGCCCACGCGGTCCAGCACCGTCGTCGGCCGCATCATCTTGACGGTGCCGTCGACGAAGTACACGAACGCCACCAGGCTCGCCCCGACGAGCAGCATCGCCACGGCCGTGGAGGACACCGGGACGAAGGGCGTTCCGGTGTCGTCATCGGCCAGTAGGCCCCCGGCGTAGCGGACCACCAGCGTGAAGACGAACGTGCCCAGGAAGACCGCCAGGGTCAGCTTGGCCAGCCACCCGCGGGTGAACATGTAGAGCACGCGCGGGGTGAGCTGGCCGGTGGCCATCTGCAGGGCCACCAGGGTGATGCTGAAGACCACGCCCAGGACGGTGAGGGTGGCCGGGCCCGCGGTGCCGAGCACCGCGTTGGCGCTGTCGGTCAGCGTCTGCAGGGTGGTGCTCAGCTCGTCCTGGGCGCCGGACTCGGCGACCAGCCACGACAGCGCCATGTCGAGCAGGATGGTGAAGACGGCCAGGGCCACGGCCGCCGCCATGCCCAGCAGCGGCACGACCACGAAGGACTCGCGGATCCGTTCGGCGCGCTCGCGCCGCGCCGGGTCGCGGGCGCCCCCGCCCGCGTCCCCGTCGGGCTCGCCCCATGGGACCCCCTCGGCCACCGCAGCCTCCTCGCGCGCCTGTCCGGTGGCCTCCTTCGCCTTTCCGGTGGCCTCCTCACGCTAGCGGCCCGACCTGGTCGGACTCCGCATCCCCGGCGGCGCGGGCGTGCCGCCCGGCCGCCCGCTCGGCCCTGCGCCCGGCCAGGTGGGCGCGGACCGACCAGGCGACCGCCGCCGCCCACACCGCCCAGACGAGTCCGTAGACGGCCGCCTCCCCGGCGCCGCCGAGGGCGGGCACCGCGCCGGTGCCGAGCAGGGTGCGGGTGTTGGTGAGGACGATCAGGCCGCCGACCGCCGAGCCGAGGACCCGCGGCGGGACGTGCCGCACGATCCAGGCGGCGAGCGGCGCGGCGAGCACGCCACCGGCGAGCAGGACGGCCGCCCAGGCGAGGTCGACCCCCGCGGTGCCCAGGCCGAGCAGGAACCCGGCGCTCGCGGCGACGGTCACCAGGAACTCGGCGGTGTCGACGGAGCCGATGACCTTGCGCGGCTCGATGCGGCCCGAGGCCAGCAGGGCGGGGGTGCCCACCGGCCCCCACCCGCCGCCCCCGGTCGCGTCGACGAAGCCGCCGACCAGCCCGAGCGGGGCCAGGAAGCGGGTGCGCAGCGGGGCGGCCGGGCGCGGCCGGGCACCGCGCAGGGTGAAACGGACCAGGACGTAGGTGCCCAGCGCGAGCAGGATGCCCGCCATGACGGGGGCGGCGGCCTCGGTGGACAGGCGGCTCAGGAAGGTCGCCCCGGCGAAGGCGCCGACCGCGCCGGGCAGCGCGATGCGCCGCACCACCGGCCAGTCGACGTTGCCGAGCCGCCAGTGGGCGGCGCCGGAGGCCAGCGTCGTGCCGATCTCGGCCAGGTGCACGGTGGCCGAGGCGGAGGCCGGATTGGCCCCCACGACGAGCAGCAGCGTGGTGGAGGTGACGCCATAGGCCATGCCGAGGGCGCCGTCGACGAGTTGGGCCAGGAATCCGACGATCCCGAGGAGGACGAGCGTGCGCATGGGGCCTTCCGGGCGGGAGGGCGTGGAGGAAGGGGGCGGTGGGCCCGCACCCCCACCGCCCCTCGTCCGGGCTCCGCGCGGCCCGGCCGTGGTCCAACGGTGCGCCCGCTAACCGTTTTTGTCAACCGGAAAAGTAGGAAATAGGCGATGACCTGCGGATCCATACAGAAGGCCTCGAGCGGCACCCCTCTCGCCCCCCGGGCGCCGTCTCACCTGCGCCCTGGTGGTGTGCGCACCCACCCCGCTGACGGCCCCCGGTCGGGCGCCGGGTCGCCGGGGTGCCGGGGTGGAGGGCGGCGACGACGAAGGCGGGTGGGCCTACCTGGTGCGTTGCCCGCCGCCCGGCGCGCGGATGGTCACCGTATTTGGCGGCGACGGCGAGAGCGGGGCGACTCCCCGGGCCTGCCTGCCGGGCGCCGGGTTCCTCGCGGTCCGGGTGGTCGGCGGCTCGGCTGGTTCCCCACTGACGGACCCTGCCCGGGCGGCGGGTCGCCGGAGTGCCAGGTAGATGGCGGCAACGACGAAGGGCAGCGGCCCTACCTGCAACGTTGTCGGCCGCCGGGTGTGTGCGTGGTCACCGTATTTGGCGGCGACGGCGAGAGCGGGGCGGCTCCCCGGGCCTGCTTGCCGGGCGCCGGGTTCCTCGCGGTGCAGGTGGGAAGGGCGGCTCGGCCGGTGCCCCGCTGACGGACCCTGGCCGGGCACCGGGTTCCTCGCGCCCCGGGAAGGCGGCGCCGTGGTGGGCGGGGGCTCGCCCGCCTGCGGCGGGGCGAACGGGCGCCGTATTCCGGGCATTCCGGGCGCGGGGCGGGTTGTCGGGCATCGAGTGTGCACAAGAGTGCACTCCGGGCGCGTGGGAGTGGTCGAAAGCGCACACTCGTTGCCCCGGGGCGCGTTGAACGCGCGATAGGGGAACCTCGATGCCGGACACTCCGGGCATACCGGGCGTGGCAGGGAGGGTTCGGCGATCCCGCGTGGCGGATTCGCCGCGCGACCACGCTGAAAGCGTCTCTTTCGCCGCGCGGGAGGGCCCCGGGCCGCGCGCGGCGTCCGGAAGGCGGCTTCCGGTCGAGCCGCTACCTGTCAAGTGTCCGGTTTGCCCGGCCCTCGGGGCATGGAGGCCCCTCCCTCGCCCTGTTCGACGCCCGGGGCGGACACGCGGGCGTCGGGGGTGCGCGGTCATCGTGATTCCAGAACACGTTCTGCCTCCAGGAGGGCCCCAATCGGCACGGTGGTGCCGTTTGCCACCCACGTTGTCACTACGGGTAGCCGATATCGGCCCGGAGCGGCCCCCGAGCGCCCGGCGGGAGCGACCAGGTGCCCCCGGGCCCGCCCCGACGCCTGAGGTGGATACCCCAAAGGGACATGAACCGGGCATTCCGTTTCCAGAACGTGTTCTGGAATCGCCGACTTCGC
>NZ_JAQFWP010000005.1 GCF_027706745.1 Nocardiopsis suaedae
GCTCGCTGGGCTCATAACCCAGAGGTCGCAGGTTCAAATCCTGTCCCCGCTACCACGGCGAAGGGGCCCAGTACCGAGGTACTGGGCCCCTTCCGCGTTTCCCGGGGAACCGCGGCGGGCGGGCGCCTCACTCGGCCGGGCGCGTGCGCCCCTCCTCGATGGCGATCCTGCGGTCGGCGGCCGCGGCCACCGACGGCTCGTGCGTGACGATGACGACCGCCGTGCCCCGGGTGCGGGCCTGCACCAGGAGCTGGTCCATGATCTGCTCGCTCGTGGCGCCGTCCAGGGCGCCCGTGGGCTCGTCGGCGAGCACCATGGCGGGGTCCATGCTCAGCGCCCGCGCCAGGGCCACACGCTGCTGCTCACCGCCGGAGAGCTGGTGCGGCCGGGAGGTCACCCGGTCCCGGAGCCCCACCGACTCCAGCAGCCTGCGGCCGTGCGCCCGGCGCCGGACGGCGGGCACCCCGCCCAGCACCATCGGCACGCACACGTTGGCCAGCGCGGTGCGCCGCTCCAGCAGGTGGAAGGTCTGGAAGACGAACCCGACGCCGGTGTTGCGCAGCCGCGCCCGGCGGCCCTCGCCCAGCCGCGTCACGTCGACGCCGTCGAAGACGTGCTCACCCCCGTCGGCCCGGTCCAGCAGCCCGATCATGTTCAGCAGCGTGGACTTGCCCGAGCCCGACCGGCCGACGATCGCCACCACCTCGCCGCGGCCCACCTCCAGCGCGCAGTCGACCAGCACCGGCAGGCGCCGGCCGTCCACGCTGAAGGACTTGTGCAGGCCGCTGATGCGCAGCAGCGGATCGGAAGCGCCCATCAGCCGACCTCCACCACGCCGCCCTCGGGCCCCTCGCCGCCCCCGCCGCCGGGAACGTCGAACTCCTCGGACAGCGGGACCGGGTCGAGCACCTGCTCCCCCTCCTTCAGGCCCTCGGTGACCTCGATCATCTCGCCGTCGGTGATGCCGAGCACCACGTCGCGCTCCTCCTCGGCGCCGTCCGGCCCGACCACCACCACCTGGCCCTCCTCGCTGCCGCCGCGCACCGCGGTGGCCGGGACCAGCAGCGCCCCCTCGGAGGAACCGGTGGTGACCGAGACCTTGCCGGTGACCCCGGCGAACACCTTCATGTCGTCGGGCACCCGGCAGGTGAGCTGGGCGGTGGCCTCCCCGCCCCCGGAGTCGGAGCCGGGCATCATGAGCCCCTCGGGCCCTTCACCGCCCCCGTCGTCGGAGCCGGAGTCGGAGGAGGCGTCCTTGGCGCCCAGGGACATCAGCTCGCAGGTCTCGGCGGGCGGCCCCTTGTCGATCTTGAGGGTGATCTCCTCGGGGTCGTCGTAGAAGCGGTACAGGTCGTTGGGCGGGATCTCGGCGACCGCGCGGTACCGGCCCCCGCTGATGGAGGCGACGGCGCCGCCCGGCTCCACCGGGTCCCCGGCCTCCAGGTCGCCCAGGCCGGTGACCTTCCCGTCGACCGGTGCGGTGAGGTTCACCTCGCGCGTCCGCGGTCCGTCCCCGCCGTCGGCGTCCTCGCCGCCGCCGGGCGGGGCCTCGACGGGGGCGCGCACGGTGACGATCGGCGCGCCCTGCTCCACCTCCTGGCCCTCGCCGACCCACACGCGGGTGACCGTGCCCCCGCGCTTGGCGACGACCTCCTTGGCGGGGTCCTCCTCGACGACGGCGTCCAGCACCACCGTGTCGGTGATGTCGCCGACCTCGACCGGGTAGGCGGAGGCCGCGGAGAGCGCGTCACCCCCGCCGGGCTCCTCCGGAGGGGGGTCGCCGCCCCACAGGGCCCACGCCCCGCCCGCGCCGCCGACCAGCACGACGGCGACCGCCGCGACGATGATCCATTTCCTCACGTGATCCGCTCCTCTTCGCGCGGCCTTCGGCCCGGCCGCTCGTCACTCCGGTCGACCGTCATTCCCGCAGGCCCGCCACGACGGAGATGCGCAGCGCCCGCCAGGCCGGGATGATCCCCGCGAGCAGGCCCACCCCGGCCGCGCTCCCCAGCCCCACCAGCACCCCGGAGAGCGGGACGGTGATCACCACCCCCTCGGGCAGCCGGTCGGCGAGCAGGGAGTGGGCGACCCCGGCGGCGCCGTAGCACAGTGCCAGCGCGACCACCCCGGCGACCAGGGCCACCACCACCGCCTCGGCGACCACCACGACGAACATGGACAGCCGGTCGGCGCCCATCGCGCGGTAGACGGCGAGTTCGCGGCGGCGCTCGCGGACCGTCACCAGGCCCACGTTGAGCACGCCGAGCAGGCCGGTGGTCAGGGTGATGGCGGCGATGCCCAGCAGCCCCAGCGACAGGTAGCCCATGGCCTCGTCGATCGCCGCGGCGTCGTCCATCCGGTAGACCTCGATGGTGTGCGCGCCGGCGCCGGGCGCCCACCGCCAGGCGGCACCGGCCAGCCGCTCCTTGAACCCCTCCGGGTCGTCCTCTCCGGGCGGGACCCGGACCGCGTACCGGAGGCCGCCCATCATCCCCGCGGCCTCGGAGGCGCCCTCGGGGAAGGCCATCTCCTCGGAGGCGGGGGAGTTGAGCAGGTAGGCGGTGCCGCCCTCGCCGCCGAAGGAGTCCATGGCGGTGGCCTCCACGACCCCGACCACCCGTACGTCCCGCCACGCGCGGCTGCCGATCTGCAGGCCCTCGAACCCGCCGTCGGCCTCCAGCTTCGCGGCCAGCTCGTCGGTGAGCACCACGACCGGGGCGAGCGACCCGGTGTCGCCCTCCTCGAACCACCGGCCCTCGGTGAGGTTCATCCGCCGGATGTCGTCCAGGTCGGGGTCGGTGACGGTGAACTGCACGCCCGGGACCTCCTGGTCCCCCTGGCGCATCCGGATGCCGGACTGGGGGGTGAAGTTCATCGCGGCGGCCTGCCCCCCGGCGCGCAGCAGGTCCTCCTTCAGGGCGGCGGGGTCGTCGACCGGGGGGAGGTTGACGTCGTAGGTGGCGGCGACGCCCCAGTTGGCCTCGGAGTAGGCGACCGCGTAGCGCTCGCCGACGTGCCCGGCGGTGACCACGGTGATCAGGGCGGCGACGCCGACGACGATTCCGGCGCAGGACAGGATGGTCCGCGAGACGTTGGCCCGGGAACCGGCGAAGGCCAGGACGAGGCCCGAGGTGAGTGAGCGCAGCAAGCCGGCGGCCCTTCCTCGGCGGGGTCGGGGACGGGGTGGACCCGGAGGGGCCCGACGACATCATCGCGGAGGGAGGGTGCGGCGGTTCCCCGCTGTGGCACGGGATTCGGGCGGGTCTTTCGGACGGTCCGGATCGGCGCGGCGGTGGGCCCCGCCCCGAGCGCGCCGGGGGGACCGGCGCGGCCTGCGCCGACGCGTCCGCGGCGGCGCGGGGGCGGGGACGGAGGGCGGCACGGGGGCACCGCCCCGGAAGGGCCGCGGAGTGGCCGGATCCGGCCGAGCGGAGAGGGGGACGGCTTGGCGGTGATCTCGACGGAAGTGCTGTCGAAATCGCGGGTGGTTTCCCGTGTTCAGTGCAACTTCAGTGCAACGTGTGCAGATGCGCTGGTCGCTAGGGGGAGCGTGGCCGGCCCCGGGGCCGTGGGACCGGGGCACGGCCAGGTGCTGGAGGACATGGGGGGCCAGGGCGCGTCCCTGGCCGCCGTCGCCCGGGCCCGGCGCCCGGCCCGTAGCCGCACCCACCGCTTGACACCGCCGCGGGTTCGGCAGCACTTCCGTCGAGATCACCGCGGGAGCGGTCGTCGGGTCACTTCACGCGGAAGCCGTCGCAGGAGATGAACGCGCCGTCCTCGGCGGAGGACCAGACCACCGTGTAGGTGCCCTTCTCCGGGGCCGCTGCGCCGAAGTCGCCCGGGAACTCCAGTTCGGCCCAGGTATCGCCCGCGGCCCGGGCGTCGGCGCCGCCGAGGGCGCCGCCGGGCCCGGCGACCTCGGCGCGGACCGCCAGGTCGGCCCCGCCCTCGGCGTCGCGCAGGCCGATTGGCGCCGAATCCCCGTCGACGGGCTCGCGCGGGGCGGAGGTCTCCCACGCGCCGGGCAGGGCGGTCGACGCGCGCGGTTCGCACGCGGCGGAGCCGGGGGCGAAGCGCATCGCGGACGGGGCGGGCTCCGGGGCCGCCGAGGCCTCGGCGGCGCGGTCGGCGGCGATCCGGGCCTCCAGCCCGGCCGTGTCGGGGCGGGGCGTTCCGCACCCGGCGGCGGCCAGGGCGCACGCCGCGGCCAGGGCGGCCGCCGCCGCGGGCCGGTGTGCGCGGCGGTCGGGGCGGGCGTCACGGTGATCTGCGGGCACGGACCGAAATCTACTACGGAGAGTGACCGTATGATCGCGATCCGCTGAATCGGTGGGCGCGGCCGGGCCACGGCCCGACCGGGGGCCGGTCCGGCTCAGACCGGGCGGACCGGCGTCGGCCCCCCGTTCAGCCACGTCAGCACGCGGTCGTGCAGGGCGCCGTTGGTGCACACCAGGGCGCCCCCGTCGGTGAAGTTCTGCCCGCGCAGGTCGGTGGCGCGGCCCCCGGCCTCCTCCAGCAGGACCGGCAGCGGCGCGGCGTCCCACAGCGACAGCTCCGGTTCGGCGGCGATGTCCACCGCGCCCTCGGCGACCATCACGTGCGACCAGAAGTCGCCGTAGGCGCGGGTGCGCCACACCGAGCGGGTCAGGCCCAGGAACGCCTCCAGGCGCCCGTGCTCCTCCCATTCGGCCGTGTCGGAGAAGGAGAGCGAGGCGTCATCCAGCTCGGAGACCTTCGACACCCAGCAGCGGGTCGCCTTGGTCAGGCTGCGCCCGTTCCAGGTGCCGCCGCCGAGCGTGGCCCACCACCGGCGGAACAGCGCCGGGGCCGAGATCAGGCCGACCACCGGGCGGTCGTGCTCCAGGAGCGCGATCATCGTCGCCCACACGGGGACGCCGCGCACGTAGTTCTTCGTGCCGTCGATGGGGTCGATCACCCACACGCGGTGGCTGTTGCCGGTCTTCCCGTACTCCTCGCCCACGACCGCGTCGCGCGGGCGCGCGCGGGACAGGACGCTGCGGACCGTCTCCTCCACCGCGCGGTCGGCCTCGGTCACGGGGGTCAGGTCCGGCTTGGTCTCCACCTGCAGATCCAGGGAACGGAAATGCTGCAGAGAGATGTCGTCGGCCGCGTCCGCCAGGACGTGGGCCAGACGCAGATCATCGTCAAAGGACGCCATGGCCGGTAACGCTACCGTCCCCGCACGCCCCGCGGCAGTCCGGCAC
Organism: Nocardiopsis suaedae; assembly: GCF_027706745.1. Classification (GTDB taxonomy): domain Bacteria; phylum Actinomycetota; class Actinomycetes; order Streptosporangiales; family Streptosporangiaceae; genus Nocardiopsis_A; species Nocardiopsis_A suaedae. Next base: position 5,226 of record NZ_JAQFWP010000005.1, read on the forward strand.
CCCCGCGCACGGAGGATCCGCGCCGCGGGGCGCGACCTGGGCCCCTCTTCCCGAGGGGCCGGGATGGCACCATGGCCCCATGGCCTCCGAAGCATCCTTCCCCGCGGCGCCCCCGGCGGCGGGCGCCCCCCGACAGGGCGACGTCCGCGAGCGGCTGCTGGACGCCGCCTACGCAGCCGTGGTCGCGGGCGGGTGGACGCGCATGCGGATGGCCGACATCGCGGCGAACGCGGGCGTGTCCCGGCAGACGCTGTACAACGAGTTCGGGGCCAAGGAGGGGCTGCTGCAGGCGGTGGTCATCCGCGAGGCCGACCGCTTCCTGGACCGCACCGAGGCGATCGTCTCCGGCCACCCGGGCGACCCGGCCGAGGCGGTCCGCGAGGCGGCGCTGTGGACGCTGCGCGCCTCGGCGGAGAACCCGCTGGTGCGCGCGGTGATCACCGGCGAAGGGGAGCTGCTGCCGGTGCTGACCACCCGCTCCCGGCCGCTGCACCTGGCGCTGCAGGAGCGGATGAACGCCTACCTGCGCCGCCACCACCCGCGCCTGGGGGAGCGGGGCGAGGTGCTGGTGGAGGTCTCCGCCCGGCTCATGGTCTCCTACGTGGTGTCGCCGACCGACCCCGAGGTGGCGGCGTCCCGCGTCGAGGCGGTGGCCCGCGCCCTGGCCGGTCCGGTGCGCGAGACCGCCTGAGACGACGGCGACCGCCGGACGGGCGGGACGCCGGCCGGGGCGCTGACCGGGTCGGATCGAGATCCCGAGGACGCGCCCCCCGACACCGGCCGGCCCCGGCCCTCCGACGGCCCTTCGGCGGTCCCGCAAGGGCGGAGCGGCGGTTTCCTTTTTCTCCCCTTCGGGATGAGACTGGCAGGGTGAGCGAAACGACGACCGCGCCGCCGCCCCGCCCCGCGGCGCCCGCACTCCTGTTCGACCTCGACGGCACCCTCATCGACAGCGTGTACCAGCACGTCATCGCCTGGCGGAACGCGCTCGCCGAGGCCGGGATCGACCTGGCCGTCTGGCGCATCCACCGGCGCATCGGGATGAGCGGCGGGCTGTTCGTCAACGCCCTCATGCGGGAGACCGGCCTCAAGCTCACGGCCGAGCAGGTCGAGGAGGTGCAGCGGGCGCACGCCGAGGAGTACCTCAAACAGCGGGCGTCGGTGGTCCCCCTGCCCGGCGCGGTGGAACTGCTGCGCACCCTGACCGACCGGGGCATCCCCTGGGCCATCGCCACCAGCGGGCAGCGCCGCACCGCCGGGCACGCCCTGGAGCTCCTCGGGCTGCCCGAGGACACCGTCATGGTCACCCGCGACCAGGTGCGGTTCGCCAAGCCCGACCCCGACCTGTTCCTGGCCGCCGCCGACCGGCTGGGCGCCGACCCGCGGCAGACCATGGTCGTCGGCGACAGCGTGTGGGACCTGCTGGCCGCCCGCCGCGCCGGGGCGCTCGGGGTGGGGCTGCTCTCCGGCGGGTACGGCCGCGACGAACTGGAGCGCACCGGCGCCTACCGGGTCTACACCGACCCGGCCGACCTGCTGGCGCGCCTCGACGAGCTGGGTGTGCGATCGGGGGACGAAGCGGTGTGACGGGCGGCGGCGGGCGACCGGAAAAGCGGGTGACGTCCCGCGCGGCCTCTGCTTGCATGGGGGCCATGTCCGACCCTGACGCACTCCGCCTGCTCGGGCTCCTCAGCGCCCCGGACCGGCTGCGCGCGCTGTCGGCGCTCGTGCTCGGCGCCCGCACGGGGGAGGAGGTCGCCGACCGCACCGGGATGCCGGCCAGGGACGCGCTGGCGGCCCTGGAGAGGCTGGAGCGCGGCGGCGTCGCCGTGCGCGAGGAGGGCGGGTGGCTGCCCCGGCCCGAGGCGCTGCGCGAGGCGGTGGCCCGTGCGGCCGAGTCCCGCGCCGAGGACCCGGCGCCCGAGGGCGCGGGCCGCGAGGAGGCCAAGGTGCTGCGGTCGTTCCTGCGGGAGGGCCGCATCGTGGCGCTTCCGGTGCAGCGGGCGAAGCGGTTGGTGGTCCTGGACCACGTGGCCCGCGCGTTCGAGCCCGGGGTGCGCTACAGCGAGCCCGAGGTGAACGCGGTGCTGCGGGCGTTCCACTCCGACCACGCGTCCCTGCGCCGGGCCCTGGTCGACGAGGGCTTCCTGGACCGAGACAGCGCCCGCTACTGGAGGTGCGGGGGCACCGTGGACGTGTGAGGCGGGGCCGCGGGGGTCAGGCCCCCTCCTCGCCCGTCCTGCTGGCCAGCAGGCGGCGCAGGGACGCGACGCGCTGCTCCGACAGCCTCCCGCCGGCCGCCCACAGGTCCAGGGCGCACCCTTCGGCCTCGCCGGTGTGCGGGCACCCCGGCGGGCACTCGGCGACGGCCTCCTCCAGGTCGGGGAAGCCCGCCACCACGTCGTCCGGGTCGATGTGCGCCAGCCCGAAGCTGCGCACGCCCGGGGTGTCGATGATCCAGCCGCCCCGGTAGGGCAGCGCCACCGCCGACGTCGAGGTGTGGCGGCCGCGGCCGGTGACCGGGTTGACGTGGCCCACCGCCCGCTCGGCCTCCGGGACCAGCCGGTTGACCAGCGTCGACTTGCCCACGCCGGAGGAGCCCACGAGCACGCTGGCGCGGTCGGTGAGGAGGGCCTCCAGGTCGGACAGGTCGCCCTCGTGCTCGGTGACCACGTGGCGCAGGCCCAGCGAGGCGTAGTCGTCCAGCAGGCCGCCGGGTCGGGCCAGGTCGGACTTGGTCAGGCACAGCAGCGGGTCGAGCCCGGCGTCGTAGGCGGCGACCAGGCAGCGGTCGATCAGCCGCGGCTGCGGGCCGGGGTCGGCGAGCGAGCAGACCACCACCAGCTGGTCGGCGTTGGCCACGATCACCCGCTCCACCGGGTCGGTGTCGTCGGCGGTGCGGCGCAGGACGGAGGTGCGGCCCTCCACCCGCACCACGCGGGCCAGCGTGTCGGGGGTTCCGGACACGTCGCCGACCAGGGCCACCCGGTCGCCCACCACGATGCTGCCGCGGCCCAGCTCGCGGGCCTTCATCGCGGTGACCTCGCGGCCGTCGACCAGGCAGCGGTAGCGGCCCCGGTCCACGGCCGTCACCATCGCCGAGCGGGCGTCCTCGTGCTTGGGGCGTTTGCGGGTGCGGGGGCGCGATCCCCCCCGCGCGCGGACGCGGACGTCGTCCTCGTCCAGGTGGCGGCCGCCGCCCCTCACGCCACGACCCCCGCCCACAGCTCCGGGAAGTCGGGCAGGGTCTTGCCGGTGGTGGCGATGTCCTCCACCTCCACCCCGGGGACGGCCAGGCCGATGACGGCGCCGGAGGTGGCCATGCGGTGGTCCTCGTAGCTGTGGAACAGGCCCCCGTGCAGCGGGCGGGGGCGGACGACCAGGCCGTCGGGGAGCTCCTCGGCGTCCCCGCCCAGGCGGTTGACCTCGCGCACGAGTGCGGCGATGCGGTCGGTCTCGTGCCGGCGCAGGTGGGCGATGCCGGTCAGCCGGGAGGGGGAGCCGGCCAGGGCGGCGACCGCGGCGACCGTGGGGGTGAGCTCGCCCACGGCGCGCAGGTCGGCGGTGATGCCGCGGACCGTGCCGGTGCCGCGGAACTCCAGGCCCGCGTCGGTGAACACGGCCTCGCCGCCCATCCGGGTGAACAGGCCGCGCAGCGCGTCGCCGGGCTGGGTGGTGCGGCGGGGCCAGTCGCGCACGGTCACCCGGCCGCCGGTGACCAGGGCCGCGGCGAGGAACGGGGCGGCGTTGGACAGGTCCGGCTCGACGGTGACGGCGTCGGTCTTGACCGCGCCGGGGGCGACCTTCCACACATCGGGCTCGGCGGTGTCCACCCGCACCCCGGCCTCGCGCAGCATCTCCACCGTCATGTCCAGGTGGGGCTGGGAGGGCACGGGCGGGCCGGCGTGGCGGACCTCTACCCCCTCGGTGAAGCGGGCGCCGCTGAGCAGCAGGGCGGAGATGAACTGGGAGGAGCCCGAGGCGTCCAGCTCGACCGGGCCGCCGCGCAGGGAGCCGGTGCCGCGCACGGTCATGGGCAGGGCGCCGCGGCCGCCGTCGTCGATGTCGGCGCCGAGGGCGCGCAGGGCTCGCAGCAGAGGGCCGACGGGGCGCTCGCGGGCCCGCGGGTCGCCGTCGAAGCGCACGTCGCCGTCGGCGAGGGCGGCGAGCGGGGGCACGAACCGCATCACGGTCCCGGCGTTGCCCACGTCCAGGTGCACCGGGCCGCGCAGGGTGGCGGGGGTGACGGCCCAGTCCTCGCCGTCCTCGCGCACCCCGGCGCCCAGGGAGCGCAGGGCCTCGGCCATGAGGCGGGTGTCGCGGCTGCGCAGCGGGCGGCGCACGGTGGCGGGCGTCTCGGAGAGCGCGGCCAGCACGAGGGCGCGGTTGGTCATCGACTTCGAGCCGGGCAGCGCGACCTCGGCGTCCACGGGGTGCTCGGCGGTGGGCGCGGGCCAGTGCGGTGCGGATGCAGGCATGCCACCAGCCTAGCCGCCGGGTGCGGGGGGCCTACCGGGTTCGTCAGGTCGCGCGCGTGCCAAGCTGGCGCCGCGGGCAGACGACCGCGGGCGTACGACCGGAGGAAAGGGCGGGGCGATGGCGGCGGAGACGCGGCACCGGGACAAGGAGCACGGGTACGAGGTGCGCGTGCGGTGGACGGGCAACCGGGGCGAGGGCACGGCGTCCTACCGGGCCTACGGGCGCGACCACGACGTGGAGGCGGAGGGGCGGCCGCTGCTGAAGGGGTCGGCCGACAAGGCGTTCCGGGGCGACCCGGAGCGCTGGAACCCCGAGGACATGCTGGTGGCGGCGCTGAGCGAGTGCCACATGCTGTCCTACTTCGCGCTGGCGGTGGGCGCGGGCGTGAACGTCGTGGCCTATGAGGACCGGGCGACGGGCACGATGGTCACCCACGCCGACTCCAGCGGGGAGTTCACCGAGGTGGTGCTGCACCCGGTGGTGACGGTGGCGGAGGCCTCCATGGTCGGGAAGGCCGAGGCGCTCCACGAGAAGGCGCACGCGGCGTGCTTCATCGCCCGGTCGGTCAACTTCCCGGTGCGCAACGAGCCGGAGATCCGGGTGCAGGAGGGGTAGGCGGTGCGCCCCGCCGCCCGTCGCGGCGGGACGCTCCGCGTGTTCAGGAGCGCTCCAGCAGGTCCCGGCCGAGTCCGGTGGCCCAGTGCAGGGCGCGGCGGCCCTCGTGGCGCGTGCGGACCAGGCCCGCGTCGCGCAGGACGTTGAGGTGCTTGCTGACCGTCGCCGGCGACACGGCGGCGACGCCGGCCAGGCCCGTCGTCGTCCGGCCGCCGCCGTCGCCCACGAGCTCCAGCAGACGGGCCCGGGTCGGTCCCAGGAGCGGTTCCAGGCCGGTCGGGCGCTCCGGCGGGTGGGCCCAGTCCGGAGCGCGGTCGACCGGGTACACCAGCACCGGCGGCAGGGCGGGGTCGGCGGGCATCACCGGGCGGGCCCAGCAGAAGAGCGAGGGCACCAGCAGCAGGCCGCGCCCGCCGAGGTGGACCTCGCGGTCGAACGGGTAATCGGCCTCCAGCACCGGCGGCCGCCATCGCAGGATCGGGGCGAGCGAGGACAGGAGCCCTTCGGTGCCGGCGGACCGCAGCGCGCCGAGCCGACCGTGCAGATCGGCCTGCACATGGTCGCGGACCCGGTTCCAGTACGGGGACAGCGCCCCGCGGCGGTAGGTCCGCAGGGCGTCTCCCAGGGCCTTCAGCGCACCGGCCCCTCCTTCGGCGAGCGGGAGCGGCGGCGTCGGCGCGCGTACCCGCGCGGCCATGATGTCCAGCTCCCGCCGGATCCGCGGCCGCGGTGTGGCCAGCACGTTCTCGATGCCCTCCTCCGGGTCGGCGGCGGGGTCCGCCGGGGTGAGGAAGTCCGGGCAGTAGCTGGCGTTCGGAGCCAGGGCCAGCAGCGTGCGCAGCGCCCGCTCATCCGCACCGCCGTCGGCGAGCGTTCGGCGCACCTCCCCCCGCCAGGCGCCGAAGGCCACCGCGCCCTGCCGGTGCTGGAGCAGGTGGAGGCTGTTCACGGCCTCCCACATCGGGTCCGGGGCGTCCGCCAATCGGACGCGCGCGAGATCATCCCGGGTGAAATGGATACGCAGTCCGCCGCCTTTATCTGACATGTCGGACATCTCCAATTCGTGTGGCCGGGGGCGGCCACGATGTCGCGTCGAGGAAAACGTACACCCGTATCGGGCCCCGGGTCCCCAGGATGAACCCCGACCCCGCCGAGAATTCATTCGGGGGCGGGGTGGACCGATGGGAAGGGGGACGCATGGGAACGGCGCGGAAGTCCGCCGCGCCCGTGCCCGGCCCAGCGCGCGCCGCGGTGCGCGCGGGGGTGCGCAGGGCGGTGCGCACGGCCGCTCCGGCCGCGTTGGCGCTCCTCATGGGCTCGGGGGCGGTGGCCGCGTGCTCGGCCCACGGGGGCGGGCCGGGAGGCGTACAGGGGGATCCGCGCGCCGTGACGGACGGAGAGGAAAGGCTCCTCGGACGCGCTGAGGAGATCCTCCTCCGTGAATGCATGAAGGATCACGGTTTCGAATACCGGATCGTCGAGGACGAGACCCCGGCCGAAATCGGGAAGTTCCCCTATGTTATCGACGACCCGGAATGGGCGGCCGAACACGGCTACGGTTCGGGGCTGCGGAGAGAGGTCGCCGAACTCCGCGAAGAGGACCCCAACCAGCGCTATTTCAATGCCCTTCCCGAGGACCGGAGGCGGGAGGCGCTGCGCGCCGCCAACGGGCCGAGCCCGGTCGGCATCGAGGCCACCACCCCCGACGGGATGGAGCTCGGCCGCAGCGACCAGGGGTGCCGCTCACAGGCCCAGCGCGAGCTGTACGGGGACCTGCAGGCGTGGTTCCAGGCCACGACCACCGTCGACGCCCTGGAGGGCATGCGGCGCGACCGCGTCGTGGGCGACCCGGCCTATGAGGAGGCCGCCGCCTCCTGGTCGGCGTGCATGTCGGAGGCGGGCCACGACTACGCGACCCCGATGGAGGTCCGCCGGTCGCTCCCGCCGCCGGACGACCCCCTTCCCGAGGACGAGGAGACCGCCCTGGCGGTCGACGAGGCCGAATGCGCCCAGGAGACCGGCCTGGGCGAGACGGCCGACGAACTGGACCGGCAGTACGGCGACGAGCTCCGGCGCGAGTACCGCTCCGCCGTGGAGACCCGGCGCCGGCTGCAGCTGGACGCCCTGCCCCGGGCCCACTCCGTGACCGGCGAATCGGAGGAGGGGGCCGGGCAGGCGTGAGCCGGGGGCGCGCCCCCGGCCGTCAGAGGGGCCGGCGACAGGCCGGCAGAGGAACCGGACGAGGAACACGCGAAGGAGAGAACGATGGCCATCAAGCGCATGCTCGCCGTGACCGGCGCGGTCGCCGCGGCGACCCTCCTGTCCGCCCCCGCCGCCCAGGCCGAGGAGGCGGCGCCCCAGGCCGCGCCGGCCCAGGCCGAGGCGCAGGCCGACGGCTACCTGCACGTCTACACCGGCTACAACGGGGCCGGCTGGTGCGACTCGTGGAAGGGCAACTCCGGCGACTGGGGCGTCTGCCGCAACCGCGTCTCGTCGCTCTGGAACAACGGCTACCCGGGCAACTACGACGACGTCTGGGTCTACTGGGGCCTCAACCACTCCGGCGCGCGCCGGGGCGTCTACAACGGCGTCGCGCTGAACGACCTGCGCAAGTGGGACTTCGACGCGAACACGGGCGCGGGCTCCGGGCAGGCGCTCAACAACAACATCTCCTCCCACCAGTGGACCAACCTCCCCTAGCGCGATGACCGGAGCGGCCGCCCCGGCCGCTCCGGGCGTTGTGCGGACCGCCCCCGGCGCCCGCGCGCCCCCTCGGCCGGGCGCCGGGGCCCACCTAGGATCGGCGGCATGGCCACGAGCGACGCGGCGACACCGGAGGAGTACCTCGCCGGGCTCGGCGAGGAGCGCAGGGCGGTGCTGGCCGAAGTGCGGCGCACCATCCTCGACAACCTGCCCGAGGGGTACGAGGAGGGCATGGACTTCGGGATGATCGGCTACCACGTCCCCCTGGAGCGCTACCCGGAGACCTACAACGGCCGCCCGCTGGGTTATGTGGCGCTGGCCGCGCAGAAGAACCACAACGCCCTGTACTTGATGGGGGTCTACGGGCCTGAGCAGGACGAGTTCCGCGAGGAGTGGCGGGCGACGGGCAAGCGCCTGGACATGGGCAAGGCGTGCGTACGGTTCAAGCGGCTCGACGACGTCCCGCTCGACGTGGTGGGGCGGTGGGTCGCCCGGTGGCCGGTCGAGGAGTTCATCGCCCGCCACGAGCGCCTCCGGGCCCGAGGAGGGGCCGGGGCATAGGGCCGCCGGTGCCCTCTCAGGCGCCGGCGGCCGCGTCGCCTCCGGGCGGGTCACTCACCGCCCGGGGTCTGCATCAGGCCGAAGCCGGCCCCCTCGGGGTCGGTGAGGGCGGCGGCGGTGACGCCGCCGGGCATGCGCATGGGCGGCATGACGGTGGCGCCCCCGGCCGCGGCCGCCTTGGCGACGGTGCCCTCGATGTCGGCCGTCGCGAAGGAGGGGAGCCAGTGCGGCGGGATCTCCTTCGGGTAGCCCTCGTCCGATCCCTGGTCGAAGACGCCGCCGAAGGGGGTGCCGTCCAGGGAGAGGACCCGGTAGCCGGAGCCCCCGCCGAACTCCCAGCCGAAGAGGCGGCCGTAGAAGTCGGAGGCGGCGGCGACGTCGCGGGTGTGCAGGTCGACCCAGCACAGCGAACCGGGCTCGCCCATGATCTGGGCCCCGGCGAAGTCCTCGGCCTGCCAGAGCTGGAAGACGGCGCCCGCGGGGTCGGCGGCGACGGCGAAGCGGCCTTCGTCGAAGACGTCGACGGGCCCGAACACGGCCGCGCCCCCGAGCCCGCGGACCGTGTCGAGCGCGGCGCCGATGTCCTCCACCCGGAACGAGACGTTCCAGGCGACCGGCTGCTCATCCCCGTAGAGGGGGGTGATGGCGGCGACGCGGCGGCCGCCGAGCGAGGCGATGGTGTACCCGCCGGCCTCGGGGCGGGGGTCGGTGGCGGTGTCCCAGCCGAACACCCGGCCGTAGAAGTCCCCTTGCCGGGGGATGTCCGTGGCCCCCAGCTCGACCCAGCAGGGGCCGTTGACCTTGGGTTCCGTCGTCATCGTCGGTCTCCGTCCGCTGTCGCCGTTCGCCATCGGCGGCCGATGCCCCGGATGCTAAGCGGGACCGGTGACGTTTTCCGGTAGACGCGCGGGTGACGGACGGGACCGTGCTGGGCGCGCCTTCTCGGCGGCCCGGGCGGAGGAAGCGGGTGGCCGCGCCGGGGGCGGGGCCACCCCGCGGCCGGTCAGGCGCCCAAGTGGGCGACGATGCGGGCGACCATGTCCTGCGTGTCGCTCATCTGTGTCTTGAGGGTGGCCACGTCGCTCTTGAGGGTGGCCACGTCGCTCTTGAGGGTGGCCACGTCGCTCTTGAGGGTGGCCACATCGCTTTCGAGAGAGCCGAGTCGGTTCCCCACCGAATCGAGGCGTCCTTCGACCGACCCGAGCCGCGCGTCCATCGCGTCGAATCGGAGGTTGACCTGCCGGAACCCCTCCCGGGTCTCGCGGCGGTGCTCCATGAAGGCGTCGGCGAGCGAGTTGATCCGGTCGTCGGTGTTGGCCTGGTAGGCCTGGATGCTCTTCTTGTCCAGAGAGTGTTCGACGAAGGCGGCTTCGAGGTTGGCGAGCCGTCGTTCGAGCTTGCGCATCGGGGATGTCCCCTTCCATCGGGGAAGTAGGTGCTCACAGGCTAACCGTGGTGTGGCTGTCGAGCGGGGTAGCGCGTGAGCCTGTGGATGACCGTCGGGGCGCCAGGTTAGCCCACTTGTAAGCACCTGTCATCTGACGTCGTAGGACGGAATACATTGTTTGAGGGTGAATAGTGTCGTTGCATGGAGATCGATCTCGATGGCCCGGAACCGCTGTACGAGCAGATCGCAGCCGTACTGGGCGCCCGCATCACGGACGGGACGTATGAATCCCGACGCAGGATCCCGTCCGAGGCTGCACTGTGCGAGGAGTTCTCTGTGTCCCGGCCGACCGCGAGAGCGGCCGTGAAGCTCCTGAACGATCGAGGGCTCACCGTGACGGTGCGCGGAAAGGGCACGTTCGTCGCCGGGGAGGAGTGATCCCGTCCGCCCCGGCTAGGGCGTGTTTCTCGGATCATTTTCGGCTCGCGACCACCAGGACGACGCTCGCTGCGCCGGGACGCTCGAGCAGCCAACCAGGATGAACTTCGCGCCCCGTCTTGCGAGCGCCGCCCGGGACGGCCGCTCGCTGATCGAAAAGCCTCCGAGAAACACGCCCTAGCGGAAGGACCAGCCCGACCACCGGGCCACCCGGATCAGGATGACCGGTCCTTCCGGGCGTCTGCCGGAGTATTGGGCGTACCGCGCCTCCAACAGGTCGAGCGCGTGCTCGCGCTCCTCGCCCTCGGAGACGACCTGTGCCGTGCCGTCCGCCCGTGCCCACCAGAGCTGGGACCAGTCGTCCGAGTACACGTCCACAAGCAGGCACACCTTCGGGTTCTGCCTGATGTTCGCCAGGCGCTTCACGTTCACGGTCGACTTGGGCTTGTGGTCGACGGCGATCACGACGGTGTCGCGGTCGACCGCGAACGTCACCGGAACGCAGTGCGGCCGCCCGTCCGCGGAGACGGTGGACAAGCGCGCCACACGGCTCTCCATGAAGGCCTTCCGGGCCCGTTCGGATGTCCACCGCACCCTCCGACCTTCGCACGCGCGGCGGCCCCGGCTCCAGAGATCTGGGCCGGGGCCGCTCGCCGGTCACAGGGTCAGACGCCGACTCCCTTCCGCATCGCCCGGGTGCCGAAGGTCAGGCCCACCGCGGCCACCGCGGCTGCGGACAGGGCTCCCCAGGCGATCGACGGGTCGGTGAACGACCCCGTGAACAGGGCCCGCATCGCGTCGGCGATGTGGGTCACCGGGTTCACCATCGCCACCGTCTGCAGCCACTGCGGCCCGAAGTCCATCGGGAGCAGCACCCCCGACAGCAGCATCAGCGGGAACACCGCCAGTTGTGTCACCCCGTAGAACAGCTCCCCGCTCGGGGCCGACTTCATCGCCAGCAGGAACGACAGCGAACCCAGCCCCACACCGAACACGGCCAGCAGGAGCAGGCCCGCCAGCAGCCCCAGCGGGTACAGCTCGAACCCCATCGGGACCGCCAGCAGCACGATCAGCACGGCCTGCACCAGCAGCACCGCGAACTCCTTCAGCGTCCTGCCGATCAGCATCGCCGTCCGGTTCATGGGGCTGACCAGCATGCGCTCCATCGCGCCGCCCAGGAGCTCCACCAGCAGGTTGTAACCGGCCATCATCGGGCCGAACAGGGTCAGCATCACCAGCACGCCGGGGACGAACCACTGCCACGACCCGCCGCCCCCGCCGGCGCCGACGCCTCCCAGGAGCGGGCCGAAGAAGAACAGGAGCAGCAGCGGCTGCGCCATCGTGAACAGCAGCCCCAGCGGGTCCCGTACCGAGGGGGTGATCTCGCGGGTGAAGACGGTCGCGACATCGCGGGAGAAGGACGCCGCGGGCGAACGGGCGGGAACGGGGGCGGGCGGGAGGGAGGCGGTGCGGACGGTCATTCGGTGGGCTCCTCTTCGGTCAGGCTCCGGCCGGTCAGGGCCAGGAACACGTCGTCCAGGGTCGGGCGCACCCCGCGTGCGGTGGCGACCTTGACCCCGGCCCCCTCCATCGCGGCCAGCACCTCCGGTAGGGCCGAGTCCGCGTTCGGGACGGGGATGCGCACGGTGGGGTCGGCGGTGCCGGAAGGGGTGGGTGACGGGTCCGCCGGGGCGGAGGCGAAGCGGGCGGCGACGCCGTTCGCGCGCGCGGCGTCGCTCGTGTCACGGAGCCCCAGGTCGATCCGGTCGCCCGCGAGTTCCGCCTTGAGCTCGTCGGCGGTCCCATCGGCGATCGTCCGTCCCCGGTCCACGATCACCACCCGCTCGGCCATGGTGTCGGCCTCCTCCAGGTAGTGCGTGGTGAGGAACAGCGTCATGCCGCTCTCCTCGCGCAGGCGCAGAATGAACTCCCAGACCTCCGCCCGGCTGTGCGGGTCCAGGCCGGTCGACGGCTCGTCCAGGAACAGCAGCTCGGGGGCGTGCACCAGCCCCAGGGCGATGTCGACCCGGCGCCGCTGTCCGCCCGAGAGCGTGGTCGGCGTCCGGTCCGCGAGTTCCCGGAGTTCCAGCCGGTCGAGGAGTTCGTCCGCGCGCTCCTTGGCCCGCGCCCGGGTCATTCCGTAGGCCTTGCCCTGCGCCACCAGCTCGTCGCGGACCCGGTGGTGGTCGGAGGCGGCGTTCTTCTGGCTCACATAGCCGATCCGGCGCCGCACCGCCGAGGGGTCCCCGGCGATGTCGCCTCCGGCGACCGTCGCGCTCCCCGAGGTCGGCGGGAGAAGGGTGGTGAGCATCCGCAGGGTGGTCGACTTTCCGGCCCCGTTGGGGCCGAGGAAGGCCAACAGCGTGCCGGCCTCCACGTCCAGGTCGAGGCCCCGGACGGCCTCGACGCGCTCCTTCCCGCGCTTGCGCGTGAAGGTCCTCGACAGTTTTCGGGCATGGATCATGGCCCCTCCTCGGGGGTGGCTCGTAGGAGACATCGAGCGGGTCCGCGCCCGCTTCCCGGCACGGCGAAGGCCCCCGTTCAGGGGGTGCTCGGCTCGGAAGGGCCTTGATTCTCACCCGCGGAATCCGGGAAAGCAAACACGAAGACCACGTTCACGTTTACTCTGACCTGCGGAAACGGCGAAATGTGAACGTGGCTTCGAGGAAAATTCTTCAGGCTCCGGAGGGTGGCGGGAATGGACGCGGGCAATGCGGGCCGCCCGTCACCGCTGCGGGTTCGGAGGCTCCTCGTCCGGGCGGCGGTCGGTGAAGAGGCGGACGCCGTCGGCGAGGTCGTGGGAGCGGTGGGAGAGGTGGTCGGCGTCGAGAAGTGAGCGGTAGGGGCGGGCGGCACGCGGAGGCGGGTCGTCGAGTTCGGCGAGGAAGCGGTTGACCTCGGGCTGGACGAGGGTGGGGGCGTGGTCGGCGTCGCGGTCGCGGGCGGTGGCGATCCAGAGGTTGTTCGTGCGGCGGATGGACCACCGGTGGCCGTAGTAGGTGCGGAGGAGTTCGAGGAGGGGGTCGCGCTCGCCGTTCATCGGAGGCCTCCCCGGAGGGCGGCCAGGACCCGGTGCAGGTCCCGCGAGCGGTGGACGGCGGCGATCGCGCGGTCGACTTCACAGGTGAGACAGGTGAGGACGTAGCGGCGAACACGGGGTGCGGGAGGGTGGTTCCGGCGGATATGGTCCATCTGTCGTCAGCTCCGTTGTAGATGGTGGCCACGCCCCCGGACGGCTGCAACCGTCGCGGGGGTCTTGGTGTCTCCACCTCTGATGCCGGTGTAGGTCGGGTGGATGCGTGTTCCTATGCCGACCACCGTGAAGCGAGTCGCCTGCTGAGGACCAGCGCTTTCACCGCGTAGCCGATATTGGTGCGGGTTTGGTGAATCCGGTGAACACCTGGAGTAGTGCGGTGCATACTTGAGGCGAGCTGGTGGAGGGCGCCATGGCGGACCGCAAGTCCAAGCCCGAGTGGGCCACGTTCGGTGACGAGCTGCGGAGGATGCGAGAGCGCAGAGGGAAAACAGGGGCGGCGACGGCCAAGGCCGTCGGTCTCTCACCGACCATGTACTCGTCGATCGAGCGTGGAAAGCGGTTCTGCCTGCGAGAACACGCGGTGAACCTTGATGAGTTCCTGGGGGCCGGCAACGAGGTGGTCCGTACATGGACTCGCATGAGCGCCCCGGAAAGGCTGCCTGATTGGTTCTACCGAGTCCCTGAACTGGAACGCTCCGCTTCGGAGATCCGAGAGTTCCAGCCGCTTCTCATCCCCGGCCTCCTCCAGACCAGGTCGTACGCCAGGTCGCTGTTTCGGGCATCAAGACCCGGGGCGCGGGCGGTCGAGGTGGAGCGCATGATCGAGGCGCGCGTCGTCCGTTGGGAGCTTCTGGAGGACGACCAATGCCCGCTCCTGTGGTTCGTGCTGGGCGCCAGTGTGCTGACCGGCCCAGTGGGACCGGACACATGCATGGCCGAGCAGCTTGGCCACCTCTCGGCCCTAGTCGAGGATGGCAAGATCTACCTCCAGATACTCCCCACGGACGCGCCTGCCGCTCCTGGTAGGGACGGTCCCTTCCGTCTCTATCGCTTTCCTGACCGGCCAACGATCGTGTCGGCGGAGTACATGACCGGTGAGAAGATCATCGATGACACCGAGCCTGAGAAGCTTCGGCATTGCGAGATAGTCTTCGGTGCGCTCCAGGCAGCTTCTCGGCCGACCACTGATGCGCTGGATCAGATCATGAAGGCGAGGACGAAGTTCCAATGACGAGCGACGAGACTTCGTGGCACAAGAGCAGCTATAGCGGCTCGTCGGGGAGCTGTGTCGAGGTGGCTGAAGCAGAGTCCGTCCGCGTGCGCGACACTCAGAACAGGGACCTCGGGCACCTTGGGTTCTCTGCTCCTGAGTGGGCCGCCTTCCTGGTCTGCGTCCGCGACCGGGAACTCTGACGCCCCGCGGTCCCGGTCTTCGCCGGGGCCGCGCGCGCTCCTCTCCGTTCAGTGCCAGACTTGTTCCCATGTGCGGACGTTTCGCCAGGGCCGGGAACGCCCACGAGCTCCAGCTCGCCTTCGACTTCGCCGAGGTGCCCGACCCCTCGGCCCCGGCCGACCCCCGTTCCCGGCCGCCCCTCGAAGAGCTGGAACCGGACTACAACATCTGCCCGGGCAAGCCCGTCCACGCCGTCCTCGGCACTCCGCCCAACGAGGCCGCCCGGGGCGTCCCGCCCGGTCCGCGCAGTCTGGCCACCTTCCGCTGGGGGCTCATCCCCTCCTGGGCCAAGGACGCCGACGTCGGCTTCAAGATGATCAACGCGCGCGGGGAGACCGCCGCCGAGAAGCCCGCCTTCCGCGCCGCCCTCGCCCACCGCCGCTGCCTGCTGCCCGCCGACGCCTACTACGAGTGGCAGCTCCTGCCCGACGCCGCCCCGGGCACCGCCGAACCCGGCACCTCGCCCTCCACCGACCCCGGGCACAAGCGCCGCAAGGCCTCCGCGAAGAAGAAGCCGTTCTCCGTCTCCTACCCCGGCGGCGAGCCGCTGGCCCTGGCCGGGCTGTTCGAGCGCTGGCGCGACCCGGACGCCCCCGAGGGCGACCCCGCCGCCTGGGTGTGGAGCTGCACCGTCGTCACCACCCAGGCCACCGGCGGCCTGGAGGACATCCACGAGCGCATGCCCGTCGTCGTCCCCCGCCGGGAATGGGCGGCCTGGCTCGACCCGGCCTCCGGGCTGGCCGACGTGCAGCGCGTCATGGCCTCCACCCCGGTCGGCGCGTTCGCCGTGCGGGAGGTCTCCACCGCCGTCAACAGCATCAAGAACAACGGCCCTGAGCTGCTCGAACCCCCGGCCCCGGCCGCGGCGGGCGGGGACGGCACACTTTTCTGACCGGTGCGCCCGGCGGGGACCCGGGGTGGATCGCGCCGCCCCGCCCCGGTTAGGGTGGCCCCGGTCATATGATCGCCGCGCCCCACGCGCGGCGCACCGTGACGACGGTGCGTGATTCGACAATCGCAAACACGCGGGAGCTCGCGCCTTGGCGGGCTGAGAGGGCGGCTGCCTCCAGAAGGCGGCGGTGTCGCCGACCGCAGAACCTGTTCGGGTAATTCCGACGTAGGGAGGCGTGCCTTGACGGCGCTCGACAACGTCCGACGCTCCGTGACCACCGGCCCCATCATGGGCTCGACGAAGGTCTACCGGGAGGTCCCCGACCCCGATTCCGGGTCGGTGCTGCGCGTTCCCCAGCGCAGGGTCGGTCTCAGCAACGGCACCCACTTCGACCTGTACGACACCTCCGGCCCCTACACCGACGACGACGCCGACATCGACGTGCACGCCGGGCTCGCCCCGGCGCGCGCCGACTGGATCGCCGACCGGGAGCCGGTGGGCGGCGCGGTCACCCAGCTGGCCTACGCCAAGGCCGGCACCATCACCCCCGAGATGCGGTTCATCGCCGCCCGCGAGGGCCTCGACCCCGAGTTCGTCCGCTCCGAGGTGGCCATCGGCCGCGCGGTCATCCCCGCCAACCGGTGCCACCCCGAGTCCGAACCGATGATCATCGGCAAGAACTTCCTGGTCAAGATCAACGCCAACATCGGCAATTCCGCGGTGACCTCCTCGGTCGCCGAGGAGGTCGAGAAGATGGTGTGGGCCACCCGCTGGGGCGCCGACACCGTCATGGACCTGTCCACCGGCAAGCGCATCCACGAGACCCGCGAGCGCATCCTGCGCAACTCCCCGGTGCCCATCGGCACCGTGCCCATCTACCAGGCCCTGGAGAAGGTGGACGGCGACCCGGCCAAGCTGAGCTGGGAGGTCTACCGGGACACCGTCATCGAGCAGGCCGAGCAGGGCGTGGACTACATGACGGTGCACGCCGGCGTGCTGCTGCGGTACGTCCCGCTCACGGCCCGCCGCACCACCGGCATCGTCTCGCGCGGCGGCTCCATCATGGCCGCCTGGTGCCTGGCCCACCACAAGGAGAGCTTCCTCTACACCCATTACGAGGAGCTCTGCGAGATCCTGCGCGCCTACGACATCACCTTCTCGCTGGGCGACGGCCTGCGGCCCGGCTCCATCGCCGACGCCAACGACGAGGCGCAGTTCGCCGAGCTGCGCACCCTCGGCGAGCTGACGCACATCGCCCGCGCGCACGACGTGCAGGTGATGATCGAGGGCCCCGGCCACGTGCCGATGCACAAGATCGCCGAGAACGTGCGCCTGGAGGAGGAGCTCTGCGGCGAGGCGCCGTTCTACACCCTGGGCCCGCTGACCACCGACATCGCCCCCGGCTACGACCACATCACCTCGGCGATCGGCGCGGCCCAGATCGGCTGGAGCGGCACCGCGATGCTGTGCTACGTCACGCCCAAGGAGCACCTGGGCCTGCCCAACCGGGACGACGTCAAGACCGGAGTCATCACCTACAAGCTGGCCGCGCACGCGGCCGACCTGGCCAAGGGCCACCCCAAGGCCCAGGAGTGGGACGACGCCCTGTCCCAGGCCCGCTTCGAGTTCCGCTGGCAGGACCAGTTCAACCTGGCCCTCGACCCGGAGACGGCGCAGGCCTACCACGACGAGACGCTGCCCGCCGAGCCCGCGAAGACGGCGCACTTCTGCTCCATGTGCGGGCCGAAGTTCTGCTCGATGAAGATCACCCAGGACGTGCGCCGCTACGCCGAGGAGAACGGCCTGTCCACGGTGGAGGCCATCGAGCAGGGCATGGCCGACAAGTCCGCCGAGTTCGCCGACCAGGGCAAGCGCGTCTACCTGCCGGTGGCCGACTGAGGCCCGCCCCGGTGCGGGGACGGCTCATCCCCGCACCGGGGTGAACGGCGCACGGAGGGCGCGCGGGGCACGGTGCCGCCCCGCCGCCCGCCCCGGCCTGCCCGCGTGAGGGAACGCGCGGGGGAGGGGTGGCGTCTGAAAGGCGTCCCCACCCCCCTTAAGGCTGAAGGGCCCTCCCCCCCCATGACCGAACCGCGATCCCTGCCGAGCGCGCGCGAGCTGTTCGACTACCGCCTGGACCTCATCGACATGTACATCGACCACGGCGCCGGGACACAGCTCACGGTGCTGCGCCGCCTCGGAGACGAGGCCGTCGGCGACGCCATGGACGACGGGCGCGGCGCCCAGGACGGGCTCCCCCGCGACGACCTTCTCGCCGTCATGAAGGACCACATCAACGAGCGGTTCGTCCGGCACCACGAATGGCAGGAGTCGGTCGCCGGGGAGAAGACCGACGCCGAACGGCTCGCCCGCGCCTTCCGCACCCTGGACGAGGCGGGGATCCTCGCCCGCGAGGACCTGGGCTGGGAGGCGTCCGAGGCGAACATCCTGATGAACGGCGAGTGGCGGGACTTCCCGGACGCCCGCGGCTATGCCTGCTGGGCGGGAGAGGACCCCTTTGGCATCCGCTTCGGCGTTTTCACCCAAGAACGGCGGCAGGACCCGGAGGAGCAGGCCGCCATCGGGCGGGAGGTCGTCGGTGCGCTGGAGGCCGAAGGGCTGAAGGTGTCCTGGAACGGCTCCCCGGCCAAGGTGATCGACCTCGCCGGGTTCGACACCCGCAGGAGGCGTTTCGGCGGGCTGGCCGCGTTCAGCGGTGTGGAGACCGACCCGCCGGCGGAGGACGTCGACGACCTGGCGGGCGGAGGCCCCGGCGTGCTGCGCGCCTTCTACCGGGACGCGCATCCCGGGGCGGGCATGCGGCGGCAGGCCGGGCACCACGAGGCCGTCTCCGACCGCATGTGGCGCGAGCTGATGTACCGGCTCACCCCCGTCGAGGGCTCCTTCATCGTCTTCAGGGCCCTGGAGGGGAAGCGCTTCGTCCAGATGCGGTGGGACGACAGGACGCGCCTGTGGATGGAGTCCCCGCACGCGCAGCAGGGGGTGTGGACCGGCGCGCACGTCAGCCTGGCCACGGCCGAGCAGGTCGTCGCCGCGTTCGCCGCCACCGGCCGCATCCCCCTCGCGGCCGTCGAGGGCGCGCAGACCTGGACCTAGGACGAGGACCCCCCGACGCGCGGCGCCCCGCCCTCCCCTACTCCGGTTTGCGGGCGCTGGCCAGCAGGTGGACGCCCACGTAGTCGTCGGACTCCTCGGCGCGCAGCTCCATCTCCACCAGCCGGCCCAGCGCCCGCGGGTCGCGGCCCAGCATCACCTCGACGGTCGAGGCCGACAGCACGGTGCGCGGCCGGATCCACTCGACCTCCAGCCCCGCGCCCGACAGCAGCTCGGTGAGCTGCTCGGCGGTGAAGCACCGGGTGATCGACCCGTCCGGCCAGGGCACCAGCAGCACGTCGGCCGACGGGGCGGAGCTCAGCTCGGGCCAGCAGTCCTGCTCGGCGAGCAGGGCCATGCCCAGCACCACCGAGTCCACGCACAGCAGCGTCCGGCCGCCGGGCCGCAGCACCCGGGCGACCTCCCCGAGGGCCTCCTCGGTGGCGAGCTGCCGGGAGAGCACCCGGTCGTCGGCCACGACCCCGTCGAAACCCTCCGTGGCGAAGCCGAGCAGCGCCGCCGGGTCGCCCACCACCGACCGCATCCTGCCGGGCTCGCGGCCCGGCCGCGGGGCCGGGGCGTGCCCGTTGACCAGCGACAGCGAGGGCTTGGGGGCGTCCTCGGCGGCGGGCAGCAGGGCGACCACGTCGTGCCCGGCGGCCACGGCCCGGGCGGCCCCGCGGAACGCGGGGGCGGACAGGTCGAGCAGGCGCGAGGGCTCGGCGGGCAGCCAGCGGGCGAGCTGCGCCCCGGCCACCGCCCAGTAGAAGCGCCAGTACGCCGAGAGCGGATCGGATCCGGCGAACTGTTCGGCAGGGGAGCGCGGAGGCTCCTCAGGGAGGGCGCCGACCGGGATGCCGGTCGGGGCGCCGGTCCGTGAGGACGCCGGGGTCCAAGCCGCGAAACCTGAGGACGGGCGCACGACACTCCTCTCCCACGTCGTCTGCACAGGTTCCTACCCGCGCCGCCGCCCGCATCACCTGCGGGAGCGGGGCCGTGCGGGCGGTGCGGGCGGAATCGCGCACGGTTCCGTCCCCCGGAATCAGCGGAGCCCACGCGTTGTTTGCACCTCCATCACGCACCGGCACTGTGCAGCCGAACGCCGACCCGGAGCGCGCGGCGCGCCCCCACCCGAGCGTCCGGAGGCAACGAGGGAGGTCAGAAGCGTTCATGGCGGCAACAGGCACCTGCGGCGTCCTCGAACGGGAGGCCGCCACACGGCCTGCGGGCCCAAGCGTGCGCCCCGCTCCCACCGCGTCGTATCGTGAGGCGACGATGGTCACCCCACGGCGGACCGGTACAAGGAGGCAGGCGGGCTTGAGTCAGGGCCAGGAGACACTCGACGAGCGGGGGGCTCGGTTCGAGCGGGACGTGCTCCCGTTCTTGGACCAGCTCTATTCGGCCGCGCTGCGGATGACCCGCAACCCCTCGGACGCCGAGGACCTCGTCCAGGAGACGTTCGCCAAGGCCTTCGGGTCGTTCCACCAGTTCAAGGAGGGGACGAACCTCAAGGCGTGGCTGTACCGCATCCTCACCAACACCTTCATCAACTCCTACCGCAAGAAGCAGCGGGAGCCCAAGCAGGCGGGCACCGAGGACGTCGAGGACTGGCAGCTCGCGCAGGCGGCCTCGCACTCCTCCTCCGGGCTGAAGTCCGCGGAGGCCGAGGCGCTTGAGCACCTCCCCGACAGCGACGTCAAGCGCGCGCTGCAGGAGCTGCCCGAAGACTTCCGGATCGCGGTGTACCTCGCCGACGTGGAGGGCTTCGCCTACAAGGAGGTCGCCGAGATCATGGACACCCCCATCGGGACGGTCATGTCGCGGCTGCACCGGGGCCGCAGGCAGCTCAGAACCCTGCTGGAGGAGTACGCCGTCGACCGGGGCGTCCTCTCCGGTGCGGCGGCCTCGGGGGCGAAGGGCGACGGGGCGACGCGGGAGGAGCGGCGATGAGCTGCGGTGGAGAGCACGAGACCCCGTGCAGCGAGGTCCTTGAGCGGCTGTACATCTACATCGACGGCGAGCTCGCCGACACCGGATGCGAGGAGATCCGGCGGCACCTGGACGAGTGCCGCCCGTGCCTGGAGGAGTACGGCCTGGAGGAGGCCGTGAAGAAGCTCGTGGCCAAGCACTGCGGCTGCGACCCCGTCCCCGGCGACCTTCGGGGCAAGGTGCTGTCGCGGATCGAGGCGGCGCGGGTGGACATGCAGTTCCGCGAGGGCGCCGCCGAGTAGCGGCGGCCCCGGCGGCGGGACGGACACAGGGGCGGTGCCCGGAGGGGCGCCGCCCCTTTCCCGTGCCCGCAGTGCGGGGTTTCGGCCCGGACGACGGCATTCCCGTGCCGTCCGGTGATGCGGTCGAAACGGGCGCGGAAATGTCGTTTTCGGCCATCATGCACGAACTTCGCATATCCGGGAGAACGGGTGCAGAATGGTCGGTCGCTGGGAGCGACACGCCCGGCCGCGGAACGGATTTTCTCTCCCGGGGGCGGGCGGGGAGGGGGCGACCCTATTGCCGCGCGGCGCGTCACGTTCCGTGACTCTCCGTGGTGACGGCAGGTGGGAGGTGGTGGAGAGTGATGTCCGAAGGGCGGTGAACGTCGAGGATGTCGCGGCTTCTCCGCCCGGTGCGCCCAATTACTTTGTGTAGTCGCGGATTCTCCGAATCGGATTCGTAGTTTCGCATTCTGAAATGCGGGTGACGGCGGATGCTTACGTTTGGCTCACGGTTCGGTCCGGGGAAATCGGTGCACGAGTGGGGGCCGTTAAACTGGGCGCCATATCGACCGTAAGGGGTTGAATTCGCGTGTCGGGCCGCGTCCTGGGCCGGGGAGGGGAGGACCGCGGCCGGCGGGCACAGGAGGAGGGGGATTTCCATGGCGGGTCTGTTCGCCGTCGCGCACGAGGTGCTGCTCGCGGCCACATGGCTGTTCGGCCATGTCAACGGCTGGTCCTGGTGGTAGAACGGGAACGGTGAAATCATGACGGTTCGGTCGGCAATGGGGCGGGAGGTACCGGGAATTGCGGTCGCTGCCGGTAGCGGCGCGGTTGTACGTCTGCCTCGTCGCCCTTGGCGCCCTCGGGGTGCTGGCCGCCGGACCCTTCGGGGGGATCGACCCGGCCACGCTGCTCCTGCTGGCGGTGCTCTTCGTGGTCGCCGAGTCGATCAGCACCATGGTCGACAGCGGCGGGGACGGCGGACGGGCGGGCATCTCGCCCAGCTCGTCGGCCTCCCTGGCCGCCGTCGTCCTGGTCGGGCCGGTCGGCGCGGCGGTGGTCGGGCTGTGCTCGATGCTCGTCGTCTTCCGCCGCCAGAACCTGGTCAAGCGCGTCTTCAACGGTGCCCAGTTCGCCCTGGCCGGGTACGCCGCCGGGCAGGTGTACCTGCTGCTCGGCGGGGAGATGGGGGTCCCCGACCGGGCGTCGTTCCCGTGGATCGTGCTGCCCTACGTCGGCGCGATCCTGGTGCACAACGCGGTCAACGGGGCGCTCATCGTCGGGCTCATGCGCGCGCTGGGCGTGCTGGACATCCAGCGCCCCAAGCGGGTGCGCTGGCGCCCGATGGCCACCCTTGAGCTGTCCTCGCTCGGGTACGGCATGCTCGGCCTGCTCATCGCCGCCATCTGGGGGCTGGTCGGGCCGTTCGCGGTGCTGCTGGTGCTGCTGCCGCTGTTCATCGCCCGCTGGGCCTTCGACCAGTACATGGCCGAGCAGCGGGCACACGACGCCACCCTGGCCACCCTGGCCCAGGCGGTGGAGACCAAGGACTACTACACCCGCGGCCACTGCATGCGGGTGTCCAAGGCGTCGGCGATGATCGCCCAGGAGCTGGGGCTCAACGCCGAGCGGGTGCACACCATCCGCTACGCCGGGATGCTGCACGACGTCGGCAAGCTGGGCGTGCCGACCAAGGTGCTGCAGAAGTCGGGGCGGCTGACCGAGGAGGAGTTCGCCGCCATCCAGCTCCACCCCATGCGCGGCTACGAGATCGTCCGCGAGATCGGCTTCCTCGACGAGGCGCTCGCCGGGATCATGCACCACCACGAGAAGATGGACGGGCGCGGCTACCCCATGGGCCTGGCCGGGGAGGAGATCCCCGAGTTCGCCCGCATCATCTCGGTCGCCGACGCCTTCGACTGCATGACCTCCACCCGCTCCTACCGCAAGGCCCGCTCCATCGAGGAGGCCGTCGCCGAGCTGCGCCGCTGCGCCGGCCCGCAGTTCGACCCGCGGATGGTGGACGCGCTCATCGCCGCCGTCGGCCGGGACGGCTGGGAGGCGCCCGACGCGGTGGAGCCGCCCGACGACGACGCCGCCGAGGTCGCCAAGCAGGACCACGACGACCCGAGCGTGCCGCTGCGCGTGGCCGGGGAGGCGGAGCGGTGACGGCCACGGGGATGGCGCAGGCGGCCTCCGCCGGGCGGGGCACCGTCCCGCCGCGCATCGACCACACCCGGATGTGGCTCATCGCCGGGGCGTGCGTGTGCGCGGCGGCCGCCCTGGTGTGGACGCTGGCCGAGGGGTTCGTCGAGCCGCACTCCGCGCTGGCCTTCGGGGTGCTCATCGCGGTCGGCGAGATCGCCCGCATCACCCTGCCCGGCCACCGCGAGGTGGCGCCCATCGCCTCGGCCGGGGCCATCGGGTACGCGGTCCTGTCGGACGTGGGCGGCACGGTGGTGCACCACCCGGCCCAGCAGGTCGGCGCGGTGGTGGCGCTGGGCCTGGCGGTGGGCGAGCTGCCGCACCTGGCGGTGGGGCGCGGCCCGCGCTGGAGCGACCTGTCCCGGCGGTTCCTGGCCCCGGTGGCGGTGGCCGCGGTCTTCCGGCCCTTCGCCGACGTGCTCTCGCCGACCCCGGGCGACTGGGGCATCGTGCTGGCGGTGATGGCCGGGCTGGTGATCGGCGCCTGGACGGTGGACGCCGCGCTGGCGGCCGCCATCCGCGCCGAACGGCTGCGCACCCGCTACACCGTGGCGCTGCGCGACGAGGTGCGCGCCCAGTTCGGCATCGGCATGGCCATCGGTGCCTCGGGCATTCTGATCGCCCTGGCCACCACGGTGACCGGGCTGGTGGGGCTGCTGGTGTTCACCGCCCCGCTGCTGGTGACCCAGGTGGCGTTCCGCCGGTTCGCCGACATCCGGCTCACCTACCTGCAGACGGTGCGGGCGCTGTCCCGGGTGACCGAGGTCGGCGGGTACGTGGAGACCGGGCATTCGCGCCGGGTGAGCCGCCTGGCCTCGGCGGTCGGCTGCGAGCTGGGCATGCGCGAGTCGGAGCTGCGCGAGCTGGAGTACGCGGCGCTGATGCACGACATCGGCCAGCTCTCCCTGCGCGACCCGATCGCCAGCGGGGCCACCGTGCTGGCCTCCCCGCGCGAGCAGCGGCGCATCGCCGAGCTGGGCTCGGCGGTGATCCGCGAGACCGGGGTACTGGACGGGGTGGCCGAGCTGGTGCGGCGCCAGTGCGAGGGCTGCCGCGGCGACGGCGGCGACGGCCCGCCCCCGCTGGGCAGCAGGATCATCAAGGTCGCCAACGCCTTCGACGACCTGGTGGGCGACTCCGGCGACCCGGACCGAACCGAGGCGGTGCTGGAGCGGCTGCGCATGGACGCGGGGGAGGAGTACGACCCGGTGGTCGTCGAGGCCGCCTCCCGCGTCCTCACCCGCCCCGAGGCCCGCTGGTAGCCGCGTGCGCCCCATCGCGGGGCGCGCGGCCGGGGTCAGCCCCCGGCGGAGGCGATGAAGCGCTCGCGGTCCACCACGACGCGCTCGACGGTGCCGCCCGCCACGGCGCGGCCGCCGGGGCCCTCGGACCCGGCCGGGTTCCGGTCGAGCTGGACCACCGACACCTCGAACACCAGCCGCTTGCCGTCGGCCTCGGTCAGCACCGCGTCGGCGCGCACCCGGGCCCCGGCCGGGGTCGGGGCGGTGTGGCGCAGCTCCACCCGGGTGCCGACGGTCGTCCGGCCCGGTTCCAGGCCGCCCTCCAGCGCCGCCACCGTGGCCTCCTCGGCCAGGGCCAGCACCCGCGGTGTGCCGAGCACCGGCACGTCCCCGCTGCCCAGCGAGGCGGCGGTGTCGTCCGGACCGACGGTCGTCTCCACGTGCCCGCGCGCTCCGGGGCGCGGCTCCGTGATGTCGCTCATCGAACTCCTTCTGTGGAAGACCCCGTGTCCCCGTGAGGGCGTTTGTACCATCGGAGCGTCCGGCCGGGGCGAGAACCGAGCTCCGGCCGGGCCCACCGCCGGGCCGTGGGGGCTCGATCGGCGAGGACCGGTACCCGGGGCCGACCGTGGGGCCGGGGCGCGCGAACCTACCGGGCGGGCGGCACCGGGCGGGTGCGCCGGGCGCGGGACCGGCCGGACGAATCGGCCCCGCACCCGGCGCCTCCGGTACGGTTCCTTCCCCCTCCGGCGCCTCTAGACGCCCATCGTCTTGCGCGGGTACACGTTCTCCGGGTCGGTGGCGATGTTGACCATGTACGGCACCCCCGAGTCGAAGGCGCGGCGCAGCGCCGGGCCGATCTCCTCGGGGTCGGTCACCAGCTCGCCGCCGCCGCCCAGCGCGCGCACCACCTCGTCGTAGCGGGTCTGCGGGGACAGGTCGGCGGCCACGTCGTAGCCGTAGAGCATCTGCATCGGCGCCTTCTCCAGGCCCCAGATGCCGTTGTTCCCGCACACCATCACCACCGGGAGCCGGTGCCGGACCAGGGTGTCCACGTCCATCAGCGAGAACCCGGCGGCCCCGTCCCCGAACAGCGTCACCACCTGTGAGGAGGGCCGGGACAGGCGGGCGGCGATCGCGTAGCCCATACCGGTGCCCAGGCAGCCGTAGGGGCCCGGGTCCATCCAGTTGCCGGGGCGCTTGGGCTCGATGTACTTGCCCGCGTAGGAGACGAAGTCCCCGCCGTCGCCGATCACCACCGCGTCGTCGTCGAGGACGCGGTTCAGCTCGCCATAGATGCGCGCCGGGTGGATCGGGTCGCTCGTGCTGGCCAGGACGTCGGCGTCGGAGGCGGCCGCCTCCGCGGCGGAGCGGGAGATCCGCTCGGCCCACTCGGCGGCCTCGGGGCGCGGTTTGGCCTCGGCGGCGACGCCGCGCAGCAGCGCGCCCAGGTCGCCCGAGGCCGAGGCGGCGAGGGAGAGGTGCCCGGCGACCTGGTCGGCCGAGTCGGCCAGGTGGACCACCTTCGCCAGGGGTGCCCCGTCCTTGCCGCCGAACAGCCCGTGGCCCAGGCGGAAGTCGAGCGGGGTGCCGGCCACGACCACCAGGTCGGCGCCGCCGAACGCGGCCCCGCGCGCCCGGTTGGCCAGCAGCCGGTGCCCGCCGGGCAGCAGCCCGCGCCCCTGGCCGTTGGTGACGACCGGCACGCCCAGCTCCTCGGCGGCCTCCAGGGCGGCCGCCTCGGCGCCGTCCAGCCACACGTCGCCGCCGAGCACCAGCACCGGGCGCTCGGCCTCCGACAGCAGCCGCGCCACCTGCGCCACCTCGCCGGGGTCGGGGGAGCGGTCGGGCGCCGGGGCCCCGCCCTCCAGTACGGCCTCGGCCTGGTCGTACAGCGCGTCCATGGGGACGTCCAGGAACACCGGGCCGCGGTGGGCGCCGTTGGCGGCGGTGAAGGCCTCGTCCACGGCCGAGGCGATGGCCCCGGTCTCGTGCACCGTCCACGCGCGCTTGGTGACGGTCTCGAACAGCGGCGGCTGGTCGAGCTCCTGCAGCAGGCCCTGGCCCCACCGGGCGTCCGGGGCGCGCCCTCCGACCAGCACCAGGGGGGATCCGCTGAACCGGGCGGTGGCCACCCCGCTCACCGCGTTGGTGACCCCCGGGCCGGCGGTGACCACGGCCAGGCCGGCATGCCGGGTGAGCTTGCCGACCCCTTCGGCGGCGAACACGGCGGTCTGCTCGTGCCGCACGTCCAGCAGCCGCATCACGGGCTCGGGCTTGACCGCCGCGTCGTAGAGGGGGAACACGTGCCCGCCGCTGAGCGTGAACATGGTGTCCACGCCGTGGCGGCGGGCGGCGGCGACGGCGTGCGCGCCGCCGTGTCCGCCGACGGGGCCGGTGAAGGGGGCCGTATCCATGGGGAGCCTCGCTGTCCTGGTGCTCGCTCGGGTCGGGAGAACGCGAAACTTACTCGCGAGTCAAATAGCACCGTAGTGATTCCGGTCGCACCGGGACAAGAGGGCGCGGCGGGTGGTCCCCCGGGCGCGGTTCACCGCTCCTCGGGCGGGCGCAGCCGGGTGACGAACTTGTAGCGGTCGCCCCGGTACAGCGAGCGCACCCACTCCACCGGGTTGCCCTCGTTGTCGAAGCTGTGCTGGCAGTGCAGCACCAGCGGCAGGCCCACGTCGACGCCGAGCAGCCGGGCCTCGTCCGGGGTGGCCAGCACCGTCTCGATGGTCGCCTCGGCCTCGGCCAGCCGCACGTCGTAGGCGCTGGCCAGCGCCTCGTACAGGGAGGCGTACCGGTCGAGCTGGCGGCGCAGGCCCGGGAAGCGGCGGGCGGCCAGGTGCGCGGTCTCCACCGCCATCGGCTCCCCGTTGGCCAGCCGCAGCCGCTCGATGCGCAGCACCCGCCCGCCGGAGCGGATCGCCAGCAGCTCGGCGAGCTGCTCATCGGCGTTGATGTAGCTGACGTCCAGGATGCGGGTGGCCGGGTGCAGGCCGTGGGCGCGCATCTCCTGGGTGTAGCTCTGCAGCTGGAGCATCTGGGCGACCTTCGGCTTGGCGACGAACGTCCCCTTGCCCTGGATGCGCAGCAGCCGCCCTTCGACCACCATCTCGGTCAGCGCCTGGCGCACCGTGGTGCGGGAGGTGCCGAACTGCGCGGCCAGCGCGCGCTCGGGCGGCACCGGGTTGCCCGCGGGCATGGTCTCGATCAGCTCCAAGAGCTGCTTCTTGACCTGGTAGTACTTGGGGACCCGGGGATCATCCCGGACCGTTCGCTGACCCGTCACGTCCGTCTCCTCCACCCGCCGTCGCGGTGCGCCTGGCCCCACTGGTGTGGACCACTGGTCGAGTTCGTCCAACGAGTATGCCCGTACTCGTGGGATGATCTGTGTGTGCCTCACCTCAGCGACCTCATCCGACGCTATACGTCGCTCAAGACCGCGGACCTGGAGTGGCTGCACTCGCTGGTCTCGGACTGGCAGCTGCTGGCCGACCTGTCCTTCGCCGACCTCGTCCTCTGGGTCCGCCTGCGGGACGGCTCCGGCTGGGTCGCGGTCTCCCAGATGCGCCCCACCACCGGCCCCACCGCCTTCCAGGACGACCTGGTGGAGGCGGTGCTCCCGGACGAGGTCGGGGACGTGGCCGACGAGGGCGAGCGCATCCGGATGGCCTCCCGCCTGGCGCTGATCGACCGGGCCTGGGCCGAGGGGCGGATCTGCCGCGAGGGCGACCCCGACTGGTCGGGCGGGGTCCCGGTGCGCGAGGAGACCATTCCGGTGCGCCGCCAGGGCAAGCTCATCGGGGTGATCCAGCGCAGCACCAACCTCAGCTCCGCGCGCACCCCCAGCCGCCTGGAGCTGACCTACCTGCAGAGCGCCAGCGACCTGGCGCAGATGATCGCCGAGGGCGCCTTCCCCTTCAGCGACCAGGGACCGCTCATGGTCCGCTCGCCGCGGGTCGGCGACGGCCTGCTCCGCCTCGACCGGGACGGCGAGGTCGTCTACGCCAGCCCCAACGCGCTGTCGGCCTACCGCCGCCTGGGCCTGACCGCCGACCTGGTGGGGGCCCGCCTGGCCCGCACCACCCTGGACCTGGCCGCGGCCGGGGACGCCCGGGACGAGTCGCTCACCTGGACCGCCGGGGGCCGGGTGCCGCAGGAGTCGGAGGTGGAGGCGCGCGGCTCCACCGTGCAGCTGCGCGCCATCCCGCTGATCACCGAGGGGGTGCGCATCGGCGCCCTGGTGATGGTGCGCGACGTGACCGAGCTGCGCCGCCGCGAGCGCGAGCTGATGACCAAGGACGCCACCATCCGGGAGATCCACCACCGGGTGAAGAACAACCTGCAGACGGTGGCGGCGCTGCTGCGGCTGCAGTCCCGCCGCCTGGACAGCACCGAGGGGCAGGCCGCCCTGGACGAGGCGGTGCGCCGGGTCGGCTCGATCGCGATCGTGCACGAGATGCTCTCGCACACCCCCGACGAGATCGTCGACTTCGACGACATCGCCGACCGGGTGATCGAGATGGCCGCCGAGGTGTCCTCGACCGAGGCGCACGTGACCCCGCACCGGGTGGGCCACTTCGGGCTGCTGTCGGCGCTGGTGGCCACCCCGCTGTCGATGGTGCTGACCGAGCTGGTGCAGAACGCGGTGGAGCACGGGCTGGGGTACGGGCCGGGCTCGATCGAGGTGCGGGTGCGGCGCGAGGACGCCCCGCCCGGCGCCGAGGAGACCGCCGGCCGGGTGTTCATCGAGGTCACCGACGACGGCGGCGGGCTCCCCGCCGACTTCGACATCGAGGGCAGCAACAGTCTGGGCCTGCAGATCGTGCGCACCCTGGTGGTCGCCGAGCTCGGCGGCCACCTGGAGATCAAGCCGCGCGACGACGGGGGAACGGCCGTGGCCATCGAGCTGCCCGTCGACCCGGCCGCCGAACAGGCGCCGTAGCGGCTCTGCCCCCGTTGATCTCGGGAAAAGTGCCCCTAAAAGGGGGCCGGTAGCGTCGTTTCTCCCGAGATCAACGCCAGGAGGCCGGGTCCCGGCCCGAAAACGGCACCCCCGGTGCGGCTTCGCGGACGCGGGTGCCAGTATGGCCTCAGGATGCGTGAGAACGGCGGCCCGAGCGGCGTTTCCCGGCGAGGGTGCCGGTACGTGCTGCCCGGTGGGCCGTGGTCGGCGTCCGAGGACCGCACGCCGGTGCACCCCGGTGGCGGGGGAGGGAGGCGGATGCGGCTAGACTCCGGCGCGGACGGCGGGGCGGACCCGGCGGCGGCGGAGCGAGCGGCGCTCCTCCTCGCTCATCCCGCCCCAGACACCGCCGTCCTGGCCGGTCTCCAGCGCCCACTGCAGGCAGGCGCTCGACACCGGGCAGGCGGCACAGACGGACTTGGCCTCTTCGATCTGGATCAGCGCGGGGCCGGAGTCACCGATGGGGAAGAACAGTTCCGGATCTTCGTCACGGCAGGCGGCGTGGTGGCGCCAGTCCATGCGGATCAACTCCTCACAGCGAGGCGTACGGGGGCGTGCGGCTCGTGAACGCGTTCACGAGCTCGGCGATATGGGCGCGGGGCACACCCTTGTCGCCCCGGTCCGTAGGGCACGCGCCCGACGGGACAGTGCTTCGGTACGATCCTCGGCCACGGGAATACGGTACTGCCCGTTCCGGCCGCGGAACCGTCCGTTTTACTCGCCCGTAACGTGCGGCGACATTTTGAGCCTGTCAGGGTTGAACCACCCGCGCAAGACCGCCCGAGGGGGATCGGCGCAGGCCGCGGTGTCGCGTGCGTCACAAGCGGCCCCTCGGCGCCCTCACACGATGATTCGTAATGCCTTCGGTACGGAGTGGAGATCCATCCGATCCCGCGTACCGAGATACTCCCCGTCGATCTGGAACGGGCGCGGGTGCTCCGAGGAGATCGTCAGCGACGCCACATCGTGCCATGTGGTGTAGCCGCGCCCCGACGGCGGGACCCCCGCCGGGGACAGCATCCGCCCCAGCAGCCGCGCCGTCGTCGCCGGGTTCAGCGTGCTCATCCCGAAGGCGTCCAGCCCCAGCCGGAACCGCGACCGCGGCGTCGGCTGCACCGGGACCGTCCCGGCGAACGTCCACGGCGTGGTGTTGGTGACCAGCGCGAAGTGCAGCCCCGAGACCGGCGCCCGCCCCGGCGTGCGCACCTGCAGCGACGGGTCCCGGGTCTGGCCGCGCAGGAACTTCTGCAGGGCCACCCCGGTGTACAGCGCGGGCGAGGCGCGCCGCCCCCGCCGCCGGCGCCGCTCGACCTCGTGGACCACGTCGGCGTCCCAGCCGAACCCGGCGCAGAAGGTGAAGTAGCGGTCGTCGCGCCCGGAGGAGATGCGCCCCAGCCCCACCTCCCGGGAGGAGCCCGAGCGCAGCGCCTCCAGCACCGCGCCGGTGGCCTCGACCGGGTCGGCGGGGATGCCGAGCGCGCGGATGAAGACGTTGGCGCTGCCACCGGGCAGCGCCGCGTAGCTCGGCCGCTCCAACCCTTCGGGGGTGCGCAGCAGCCCGTTGACGACCTCGTTCACCGTGCCGTCACCGCCGAGGCTGACCACGAGGTCGAAGCCCTCGCCGGCGGCGTCGCGGGCCATCTCTCCGGCGTGGTCGCGGTACTCGGTCTGGGCCACGTGCAGTTCCACGTGGCGGGCGATCGCACCGACGATGACGTCCCGCGAGCGCGGCGTGGTGGTGGTCGCCTGCGGGTTGACGATGAAGAGCGCGCGCACGCCGCCAGTGTAGCGAGGCCTTGCCGTGCCGGGGCTCCCGGGCTCGCGGCGGGGGACCCACCCGGTGCCGCCCCGGGGAGGAGCGTGCCGGGCGGCCGATAGTGTGGAACGTGTACAACCGTCCGGTCACCGTTCTGCTCGCCGCCGCCCTCCAGGCGCTCGTCGCCCTGGTCGTGGTCTATGAGAGCGGCACCCTCGTCTACCGCACCGTCCTCGGCGACGTCGCCGACACGTCCTTCGCCCTGCCGCTGGCCGTCTTCGGGTTCGCCGTGGCCGGGGCGCTCGGGTACGTGGCCTGGGGGCTGGTGATGCTGCGCCCGTGGGCGCGCACGCCGGTCGTGCTCACCCAGATCTTCATGCTGGTCGTCGCCTACTCCATGTACGAGGCCGACCGGATGGCCGTCAGCGTGGGCATGGTCGCCGTGGCGGTCGCCGCGCTCGGCCTGGTGCTGGCGCCCTCCACCACCGCGGTGCTCTTCCCCGAGGAGGCGGGCGGCCGCGGCGCCGAGAGCGGCGGCTGAGGCGGAGCCCGGGACGCGCACGGGCCCCGCGCCGTGCGGCGCGGGGCCCGTGCCAGGGCGGGTCCGGGGACGCGCCCCTCACTCCTCGGTGGTCAGCGCCTGGCGGAGCTGGGCGAGCGTGCGTGCCAGCAGGCGGGAGACGTGCATCTGCGAGATGCCCAGCTCCTGGGCGATCTGCGACTGGGTCATGTTGCCGAAGAAGCGCAGCAGCAGAATGCGCTTCTCCCGCGGGGGAAGCTGCTCCAGCAGCGGCTTCAGGGACTCGCGGTACTCCACGCCCTCCAGTGAGTCGTCCACGATGCCGAGCGAGTCGGCGACGGCCGGGGCGTCCTCGTCCCCGCTGTCGGGCGCGTCGAGGGAGACCGTGGAGTAGGCGTTGGCCGACTCCAGGCCCTCCAGCACCTCCTCCTCGCTCATGCCGAGGTGCTCGGCCAGCTCGTGCACGGTGGGCGCGCGGCCCTCCCGCTGCGACAGGTCGCTGACCGCCTTGGTCAGGGAGAGCTTGAGCTCCTGCAGGCGGCGCGGCACCCGCACCGCCCAGCCCTTGTCGCGGAAGTGGCGCTTGATCTCGCCGACGATGGTCGGCGTGGCGTAGGTGGAGAACTCCACCCCGCGGTCCAGGTCGAACCGGTCGATCGACTTGATCAGCCCGATGGTGGCGACCTGGGTCAGGTCGTCGAGCCACTCGCCGCGGTTGCGGAAGCGCCGGGCGAGGTACTCCACGAGCGGCAGGTGCAGCTCCACGAGCTCGTCGCGGATCCGCTGGCGCTCCGGGGAGTCCTCGGGAAGCTCGCTCAGGCGCTCGAACAACTCTCGTGCGCGGGCCCGGTCCGGCACCGCGTGCTCCGTCTTCGCCGTCAGAGCGGGCCCCCTCTCGCTCACGCCGTCTCCACCGCGCCGCGCCGTTTGTGCAGGACGATGGAGACGCGGTCGTCGGGCCCGGCCGCGGTGTCGACCTCCCCGGCCAGGGCGGAGAGCACCGTCCAGGCGAAGGTGTCGCGGGCCGGGAGCCGGCCGTCCGCGGTCAGCACCGAGACGCTGATCCGCATGCCGTCGCCGGTGAGTTCGAATTCGCAGGTCAGATCGGTGCCGGGGAGGGCCTGGGCGAGCAGCATCGCGCAGGCCTCGTCGACCCCGATGCGCAGGTCCTCGATCTCGTCGAGGGTGAAGTCCAGGCGGGCCGCCAGGCCGGCCGTCGCGGTGCGCAGCACGGACAGATAGGCGCTGTCGGCCGGCATCTTCACCGTGACGGCGTCGCGTACGTCCATGGCGCCCGACACGGGCGCGGCGGTTTCTTCGGTCACGTCCCTCCTCCGGGAAGCGAGTGTGCCGCTTGAGTGCAATCTATCGTGTTTCCCGCCGGGGTGGCGGCACGCGGCCGGGTCCGTGTCCGCCGGACGGGCCGGTCGAAACGGGGTGAACCCGGACGGATCGGCAATGCCGGGCGGGGCAGTGCCCCGCACGTGGCGGAGGAACCCGAGGCAGGCCGCGCATTCGTGCGGGGAGGCGGATTCCGGTGCCCCCTCCGGCCCCGTCCCGCATGCCCCTACGGTCCCGCGAGGCGCGGCCCTAGCCCTGGCCGCCCAGGGCTTCCAGGGCCCCTCCGTCGAGCCGGAAGACGGTCCACTCGTCCATCGGCCGCGCGCCGAGGGACCGGTAGAACTCGATGGAGGGCGTGTTCCAGTCCAGCACCGACCACTCCAGGCGCCGGTAGCCGTGCTCGGTGCACACCCGGGCCAGCCCGGTCAGCAGGGCCTTGCCCAGGCCGCGGCCGCGCATCTCCGGGCGGACGTACAGGTCCTCCAGGTAGATGCCGTGGCGTCCCGTCCAGGTGGAGAAGTTCAGGAACCACAGGGCGAACCCCACGGCCTCCCCGTCCTCCTCGGCGATGTGGGCGTAGGCGGCCGCGCCGTCACCGAAGAGCGCGCGCTCGATGTCCGCCTCGGTCGCCTCGACGGCGTCGGGCTCGCGTTCGTACTCGGCGAGCTCGCGGATCATCTTCAGGATGGCCGGGACGTCGTCCGGGCGCGCGCGGCGGATCATGGGTCTCCTCGTAACCGGAAGGGGGGACCCACGCTACCTCCCAGCGGAGACCCCCGATGATCTCGACGGAAGTGCTGTCGTACTCACGGGTATGACAGCATCCCCGTCGAGATCATCGGGAAGGGCGCGCTCTCAGAGGACCTTGGACAGGAACGCCTGGGTGCGCTCGTGCTGCGGGTCGGTGAGCACCCGCTTGGGCGCCCCGGACTCCACCACCACGCCGCCGTCCATGAAGACCAGGCTGTCGCCCACCTCCCGGGCGAAGCCCATCTCGTGGGTCACCACCACCATGGTCATGCCCTCGCGGGCCAGGTCCTTCATCACGTCCAGCACCTCGCCCACCAGCTCCGGGTCCAGGGCGCTGGTCGGCTCGTCGAAGAGCATCAGCTCCGGCCGCATGGCCAGCGCGCGGGCGATCGCCACCCGCTGCTGCTGCCCGCCGGAGAGCTGGCGCGGGAAGGACGCGGCCTTGTCCGCCAGCCCCACCTTGTCCAGCAGCTCCATCGCCGTCTCACGGGCGGCGGGGCGCGGCTCCCGCTTGACCCGCATCGGCGCCTCGACCACGTTGGCCAGCACCGACATGTGCGGGAACAGGTTGAAGGCCTGGAACACCATGCCGATGTCCCGGCGCTGCGCGGCCACCTGGGAGTCGCGCAGCTCGTAGAGGCGGCCGCGGTGCTGCCGGTAGCCCATCAGGCGCCCGTTCACCCACAGCCGTCCGCCGTTGATCTTCTCCAGGTGGTTGATGCACCGCAGGAAGGTGGACTTGCCCGACCCCGAGGGGCCGACCACGCACGTCACCTCTCCGCGGCGCACCTCCAGGTCGATGCCGCGCAGCACCTCCAGGCGCCCGAAGCTCTTGTGCACGTTCTCGGCCATGACCATCACGTCGTCGCCGGGGGCCTGCGGCAGGTCCCCGGCCTCCGTGGCTGCGCCCTCGCCGCCCGCCGTTGCGCTCAATGTCCCGCCTTGCTCTGCATCATCGTCACTTCGGCCTGCGCGGTGCGGTCGC
This sequence comes from Nocardiopsis suaedae, assembly GCF_027706745.1. Taxonomy (GTDB): domain Bacteria; phylum Actinomycetota; class Actinomycetes; order Streptosporangiales; family Streptosporangiaceae; genus Nocardiopsis_A; species Nocardiopsis_A suaedae. The sequence goes on from NZ_JAQFWP010000005.1 coordinate 39,885, forward strand.
CCCGGGTGAAGGAGCGCTCCAGGAAGTACTGGCCCACCATCAGGACACTGGTGATGGCCAGGTACCACAGGCAGGCCGCCACCAGCATCGGGAACAGGTCGAAGGTGCGGTTGCCGATGGCCCGGAGCTGGAAGAACAGCTCGGTGGTCAGCGGGATCGCCGACACCAGCGAGGTGTCCTTCAGCATCGCGGTGACCTCGTTGCCGGTGGGCGGCACGATCACCCGCAGCGCCTGCGGCAGGGTGATGCGGCGCAGGATCAGCCCGCGGCCCATGCCCAGCGCCTGGGCGGCCTCGGTCTGGCCCTTGTCCACCGACAGCAGGCCGGCGCGCACGATCTCGGCCATGTAGGCGCCCTGGGACAGCGCCAGCGCCAGCAGCGCCGCCATGAACGGGGTGAGCACCTCGTTCATCGGCACGCTGTAGAAGCGGGCGTCGCCGTCCAGGCCGAGCGCGGGCATCCAGTAGTCGTCGAACGGGAGCCCCAGCTCCAGGTTCTGGTACAGGATGCCCATGTTGCCGAAGAGCACGCAAAGCACCAGGCGCGGGACGGCGCGGAAGAACCAGGTGTACAGCCAGGCCAGGCCGGACAGGATCGGGTTGCCCGACAGGCGCATCACCGCGGCGACGATGCCGAGGGTGATGCCCACCGCCATGGCGAGCACGGTCAGCTTGAGGGTGGTCCACACGCCGTAGAGCACCGGCGGGGAGAACATGTTCTCCAGCAGGAACGGCCAGTTGAACTTGTCGTTCGTGACCAGCATGTGGACGAACATGGCCGCCAGGACCAGCAGGACGGCCGCGGCGATCCAGCGGCCCGGGTGGCGGACGGGCACGGCCTTGATCGGCTCGGGCGCCGTCCGCCCCTCGGTCGGGGTCGGTGTGCTCACGCGGCCCTCTTACTCCTCGACGTCGGGGTTGATCTCGGCCTTCTCGATGGTTCCCTGGCCGGCCAGGTCCCACTCGGCGAGGATCTCCTCGTAGGTGCCGTCGTCGATGATCGCCTGGTAGCCGGCCCGGATCGCCTCGGACAGCTCCCCGTTCTCCTTGTTGACGACCGCTCCGTAGGGGGCCGCCTCGTACTGCTCGCCGAGCGTCTCCAGCTGGCCGTCGGTCTGCTCGACGGCGTAGACCGCCACCGGCATGTCGGCCAGCCCGGCGTCGCTCTTGCCGGACACGATCGACTGCGTGGCCTGGTCCTGGCGCTCGTACTGGTCGATCTTGATCGCCGGGTCGCCGGCCTCCTCGCAGGCGTCGCTGCGCTTCTGGACGTCCTCCACCTGCACGGTGTTGGCCTGCACGGCCACGGTCATCCCGCACGCGTCGTCCGGGTCGACGCCCTCCGGGTTGCCCGCGGCGGTGAACCACTGGGTGCCCACGGTGTAGTAGCTCACCATGTCCACCTGCTCCATGCGCTCGGCGTTGATGGTGAACGAGGAGACGCCCACGTCGTACTTGCCGCTGTCCACGCCCTCGACGATGGTGCCGAAGGTGGAGGACTCCCAGGTGGTGTCCAGGTCCATCTTGGCCGCGACCGCGTCGAACAGGTCGACGTTGAAGCCGATCACGGTGGAGCCGTCGGCGTCGAGGAACTCACCGGGGGCGTAGCTGGCGTCCACCCCGATGGTCAGCCCGCCCTCCTGCCGGACGTCGTCCGGCACCAGCGCGGCGACCTCCTCGTCGGCCTGGACCTCGGGGGCGCCGCCGCCGTCGGCGCCGTCCTCCTCGGAGGCGCCGCCGCCGCAGGCCGTCGCGGCCAGGGTGGCGGCCGCGGCTCCGGCGGCGAGCAGGCCTCTGGCGCGGAATGGGGTCATGGGGGAGCTCGTCGGCGAGGCCACGGTGGGTCTCCTTCGGGCCGGGGGCGCGCTGGCGCCCGGACTGGCTGCGTCCGCCCGCGTCCGCGCCGGAGGCCGGGATCGGCCGACACCCGGCCGGTACCGCGGTCGTCCCATGCTCGTCCACCCGGCATGTTGCTCCGGTCACCGTTGTGAGATGATTGGGTAACGGGTCACCCCCGTGGACGAGACGGCGCTTGGCCTGCATACCGGCCGAGCGGAGGCCGGCTCGTACGCCCCGGCCCTGGCCGGCCGGGAGCGGAGCCGTCCCCTAGCACCCACTCGCCTCCGCGCGCCGTCCATCTGATCACCCGCCCCCGTGTCATGGCCGACCGGAGGGCACCGATGTACTGAGGGGTTTGTGAGTTGACCACCGAAGAGCCGCGCGAGCGGCATACCGAGCGCGATTCCGATCCGGCCTTCGCCCTGCACCGGGGCGGCAAGCTGGAGGTCCGGTCCACGGTCGACGTGAGCGACCACGCCGGGCTGTCCCTGGCCTACACCCCCGGTGTCGCGCGTGTGTGCAGCGGCATCGCCGAATCCCCCGAGCTCGTCGACGCCTACACCTGGAGGTCCAACCTGGTCGCGGTCGTCACCGACGGCTCGGCCGTGCTGGGCCTGGGCGACATCGGCCCGGAGGCCTCGCTTCCGGTCATGGAGGGCAAGTCGCTGCTGTTCAAGCAGTTCGGCGGCGTCGACTCGGTGCCGATCGCGCTCAACTGCACCGACGCCGACGACCTGGTGGAGACGGTCGCCCGGATGGCGCCCTCCTTCGGCGGGATCAACCTGGAGGACATCTCCGCGCCGCGCTGCTTCGAGGTCGAGCGCCGGCTGCGGGAGCGCCTGGACATCCCGGTCTTCCACGACGACCAGCACGGCACCGCGATCGTGACGGTGGCGGCGCTGCGCAACGCGGCCCGGCTGACCGGCCGCACCCTGGGCGACCTGCGCGCCGTGGTCTCGGGCGCGGGCGCGGCCGGGGTGGCGGTCACCAAGATGCTGCTCGACGGCGGCATCGGCGACATCGCCGTGGCCGACAGCAAGGGCATGATCTACGCCGGCCGCGACGGGCTCACCCCGGTCAAGGAGGAGCTGGCGGCGATCAGCAACCGGGCCGGGCTCGAGGGCTCGATCGAGAACGCGCTCTCGGGGGCCGACGTGTTCATCGGGCTCTCCGCGGGCGAGGTGCCCGAGGAGGTCGTGGCGACCATGGCGCCGCAGGCCATCATCTGCGCGATGGCCAACCCCAACCCGGAGGTCCACCCGGACGTGGCGCGCAAGTACGCCGGCGTCGTGGCCACCGGGCGCAGCGACTTCCCCAACCAGATCAACAACGTGCTGGCGTTCCCCGGCGTCTTCCGGGGCGCGCTGGACGCGGGCGCCTCGGACATCACCGAGGGCATGAAGCTCGCGGCCGCCGACGCGCTGGCCGACCTGGTCGGCGACGACCTCGCCGCCGACTACATCATCCCGAGCACCTTCGACGAGCGGGTCGTCCCGGCGGTCGCGGCCGCCGTGGCGGCCCGGGCCCGCAAGGACGGGGTGGCGCGGGCCTGATCCGCCCGCCCACCGTCCGGGTAGTCGGACGGTGGCCCACCGTAGCGGATCCGGAGCGGGGCCGCCCGCTCCGGATCCGTGGTGTGTGGGCCCCTCCGGCCCGCGGGGTGTGCCGCCCGCGGGTTCTGGGCCCAAGGGGGGGTCGGGGGAGGCTAGAGCCGCCCGTCGGCCGCGGCCCCGACGAAGGAGGCCCAGGCGGCGTGGCCGAAGGCCAGGACCGCCCCCTCCGGTGCGCGGGAGTCGCGCACCCATGTGCCCGTCGGCACGTCCGCCACCTCGACGCACTGGCCGCCGCCGGTGCTGCTGTGGCTGCTCGTCCGCCACCGGGGGTGCCGGGGGAGCTGTGGATCGATCGCGGGCATGCCGCGCCTCCTCGTGTTGCGGTTCACTCGTCTTCCGGCGCCCGCGCCCGCATGGCGCGCTCCATCTCCGCCAGGACCTGGCGGGTCCTTTCCGGGTGCAGCGCGGCGGTGCGCAGGTGCTCGAAGGCCACCGTGTAGAAGTGCACCTCCTTGGCCTTTTCTATATAGAGGCTGCTCGTCAGGTTCTCCAAATGGACGAGTTTGGGGGTGTGGATATCGGATTCGGGGAACTCGAGGATGTCGAATGCCCCGTCGAGTCCGGAATGCACCCCGATTCCGAAAGGTACGACCTGCAGGGTGACCTGCGTCCTGCGCCCCGCCTCCAGCAGGTACGCGATCTGGTCGGCCATCACCTGCGGCCCCCCGACCGGGCGGTGCAGGACCGACTCGTCCAGCACCACCCACACGTGCGGGGACGGCGAGCGCTCCGAGAACAGCAGTTCCCGGCGCCGGATGCGCAGCTCCACCCGCCGTTCGACCTCCTCGGGGGCGACCGAGGCCGGGTGCGCCTCCAGGAGGGCGCGGGCGTAGGCCTCGGTCTGGAACAGCCCGGGGACGATCTGCGCCTGGTAGAAGCGGAGCACCGCCGCCTCGGGCTCCAGGCCGAGGTAGACCTCGAACCGCTCGGGCATGACGTCGCCGTACACGTGCCACCAGCCGCGCCGCCGCGACTCGCGGGCCAGCGTCACCAGGGAGCCGCGCAGGGCCGTGTCCTCCACCTTGTACAGGTCGAGCAGGTCGCGCACGTCGTCGGAGTTGGTGGCGACCTGGCCGCGTTCGATCCGCGACAGCTTGCTGCCGGACCAGGCCATCCGCTCCGCCGCCTCTTCTCCGGTCATTCCGGCGTTTTCCCGCAGACGGCGCAATTCGACGCCGAGTCGGCGCCGCCGGGCCGTGGGGCTGTTGGACGCGGGCATGGTGACCTCCTGGCTGAGGGGAGTGCCGAAAGGAGAACGGAACGAGGCTACTGGACATCAGAGGGAGGTAAAGCGGGTAGGGAAAAATCAGGGAAGCAATTGCAGCGGCCGGGGCGCGAGGGGAGGATGGTCACCCGGGCGCGGGCCCGGAGCTGCCGGAGCGCCACCACGCCCAGGGGGGAGTCAGCCATGAGCGCGACACTTCAGGGACGGCCTGCCCGGGAGTTCCCGGCGGTCCCCCGGGCGCGGGGGGCGGGCGCGGTGGTCATGGCCCGCTGCGGGTTCCCCGGCGAGGAGCCGTACGTGCGCGAGGCGCGCGCCTTCGTGCGCTCCACGCTCGCGCTGTGCCCGGCCCTGAAGGACGACCTGGTGGACGCCGCCACGCTGCTGGTCAGCGAGGTGGCCTCGAACGCGGTCCGGCACACCCGCAGCGGCGAGCCCGGCGGGCGCTTCGGCGTGGAGGTGGTGCACCGCCCCGGGGCGGTGACCGTGGCCGTGCACGACGAGGGGCCGCGCCCGGACGCCCCCGGCGGACGCCCCGCCGTGGGCGGGTTCTCCCCCGACGCCGAGAGCGGCCGCGGGCTGGCGATGGTGGAGGCGGTGTCCAGCGAATGGCACACCGCCCCGATGCCCGGCGGCCGCGTGGTCGCCTTCTCCCTCGACCCCGGGGCCCCGGCCGACGGCGCCGCCGCCGATCGCTAGGGTGCGGGGCATGTTCGCTATCACCGCCGCGCGCCTCGACCCCGACGACCCCGTCTCCGGCCTCGAGGCCGGGGAACGGCCCGACCCCGCCCCCCGCGACGGCTGGACCGTCGTGGACGTGAAGGCGGCCTCCCTCAACCACCACGACCTGTGGAGCCTGCGCGGCGTCGGCCTGAGCGCCGACCGGCTGCCCATGGTGCTGGGCTGCGACGCCGCCGGGGTCGACGAGGACGGCGACGAGGTGATCGTGCACTCCGTGGTGGGCGACCCCGGCGTCCCGGGCGGGGAGACCTACGACCCCAAGCGGTCGCTGCTGTCGGAGGTGCACGACGGCACGCTCGCCGAGAAGGTCGCGGTGCCGCGCCGCAACCTGGTGCCCAAGCCCGCGGAGCTGAGCTTCGAGGAGGCGGCCTGCCTGCCCACGGCATGGCTGACCGCCTACAGCATGCTGTTCACCAAGGCCGCCCTCCCGCCCGGGTCGACCCTGCTGGTGCAGGGGGCGGGCGGCGGCGTGGCCGGGGCGCTGATCGCGCTGGCGGCGCAGGCCGGGCACCGCGTCTACGCCACCAGCCGCAGCGGGGCCAAGCGCGACCGGGCCGTGGCGCTGGGCGCGCACGCGGCCGTGCCGACGGGGGAGCGGCTCCCGGAGAAGGTCGACGCCGTGTTCGACTCGGTCGGCCAGGCGACCTGGGGGCACTCGGTGCGCTCCCTCAAGCCCGGCGGCAAGATCGTCACGTGCGGCGCCACCAGCGGCGACGCTCCTTCGGCGGAGCTGACCCGGATGTTCTTCCTGCAGCTGCAGGTGATCGGCTCGACGATGGGCGGCCGCCGGGAGCTGGCCCACCTGACCGAGATGCTGGCCCGCACCGGCGTGCGCCCCACCATCGACCGGGTCCTCCCGCTGACCCAGGCCAAGGAGGGCTTCGAGGCCATGGCGGCGGGCGACCAGTTCGGCAAGATCGTCTTCACGGTCTGAACTGAAGCGACCTGCCTACTCGAATGGGACTGGTCCGGTGCCGGCGTCGGCACCGGACCAGTATGCGTCGTCATCAGACCAGATCGTGCACTGTGAGGCCAGCTTGGCGCATGATGCCCTTGAGGGTCCCGGTCGGTATCGCGCGTTGGCCATGGACCGGCACCGCCACCCGGTTCCCTGAAGGGTGCTTCATGATGTGGTGGCTTCCTCGTACATGAGCGAGGCCAAACCCGCGCTTCTCCAGGATTCCGATCAGTTCCTTACCCGTGAGGGTTGGGAGTGGGGGCACTTATGCCGCCTCGGGGTTGACTGTGACGGTCATGGTCAGCTCCTGCGGCGGGCCCGACTCCTCGATGAGGGCGGCGATCCCCTCTTTCAAGTCTGCGAGCGCGCTTTCAGGGTCATCGCCGTATCCGAAGGCGCTGGCCCCCGGACGCAGGACGGCTTCACCGCACCAGACTCCGTCTTCGTCCTGTTCCAGAACGTAGGGAACGTGCACAGTACGACTCATCGAGTGGTTCCTTCCGTGAAGAACCCGGACAAGCAGACATTACGCGATCGCCCCAGCTGGCGTGGGACGATCGCGTACCGGTGGACATTGGATTCCCTTACTCAGGCTTGGAGCCCTTATCTTCGTCCGGCGGGGCGTCTTCCTGGCGGGGCTCCTCGTGGACGGCGGTGGACCACGGGTCGGAGCGGTCCTCCTCGGCCGGGGGCTGGGCGAAGGGGGCCTTCGGCTCCTCCGGCTCCTCCGGGTCCTCCTGGGCCTGCTCGGCCTCCTGGGCCTTGGTGGTCTCCTCCTCGGCGGACTCCTCGCGGCCGCACGGGTGCTTCCCGCCGCCGGGGCCCCAATGGGCCATGTCGCGCTGGATCACGTCCAGCGTGTCGTCCAGGATCCGCTTGAGGTCCCGCGCCGCGGTCTCGCCCACGGCCCCCGCGTCGCGGACCACGTCGCGCACCCGGTCGGCGAAGTCGTGCAGCGCCCGGTCGAACTCGGCGCGGTCGCCGCGCTTCTGGCCGGACGCGGACTCCCGCTCGCCCGACGTCTCCGTGTCCTCCGCCCCCTCCTCGGAGGTGCGGCCGGAGCCCCACGACCCCCAGGTGCCCCAGGCCCCGCCCCACGAGCCTTTCCAGGACTCGCCGACGCCCTTGGCCAGGCGCTCCCAGTCGCGTCCCCACCAGCCGCCGTGGCCGCCCTGCGCGCCCCGGCCCGCGTGCTCGCGGTCCGCGCCCTCCCCGTCGGCGGTGTCGGCAGCGTCGGTATCGCCGGAGCCGGCCGAGCCGTCCGTGCCGGAAGAGGCCTCCCGGGCGCGGCGGCCCCCGGAGGCGGCGTACTTCAGCTCCTCGCGCAGCGAGCCGATGGTGTCGCGCACGTCCTCCTTGACCGCGCGGGCCACGTCCCGCACCGACTCGGTGATCTCGCGCTCCAGGTCGTTCAGGTCCGCGCTGCGGCTGTTCAGCTCCTCGCGCCCCTTGTCGGTCAGCCGGTAGACCTTGCGCCCGTTGACCTCCTCGTGGGTGACCAGCCCCTCCTCCTCCAGGCGGGCCAGGCGCGGGTAGATCGTCCCCGGCGAGGGCGAGTACACCCCCAGGAACCGGTCGCGCAGCAGGCTGATGATCTCGTAGCCGTGCTTCGGGCTCTCGTCCAGCAGCTTGAGCAGGTAGAGCCGGAGACGGCCGTGGCCGAAGATGGTGCTCATGCCTCTCCCCTCGGGATCTCGGCCGGGGCGTCGGCGGCGCGGCGCAGCAGGGAGACCGCCCCCGAGACCGTGGTGGTGCTGATCGCGGCCGGGTCGGGCCCGCTGCCGATGGCGCCGCCCAGCCGGGAGCGGCCGCGCAGGGCCTTGCGCTCCAGCCCGAACTCCGACTCCAGGGCGCCGGTGGCCGAGCGCAGGTCGACGTCGGCGGAGGTCTCGGCGGGCACCCGCAGCGCCACCCCGCCGGAGATGGAGCCCAGCCGCACCTTGGCGGAGGAGGCCAGCTCCACGTCGGCCAGCACCTTGCCGGAGGCGGTCTTGGCGGCGAAGGAGGACAGCCGTCCCCCGGCCACCGCCGCCTGGCCGCCGACGCTGTTGAAGGACAGGCCGCCCTGCAGGCCGCGCGCGGCCAGGTCGCCGCTGACCGTGGAGACCTCCACGTCCCCGGACAGCTCGTCCAGGGTCACGTCGCCCGAGGCGGTGCGCAGCTGCACCCGCCCGGCCAGTCCGGCGGCCACGATCGGCGCGGACAGGGTGGTGACCTCCACCGGGCAGTCGCGGGGGACCCGCAGGTCGACCGAGGCCGAGCGGCGCCCCACGTCCTTGTAGCCCGACAGCTGCACCGGCTTGAGCCGGTCGAGCAGCCCGCCGCCGGTGAGGTCCTCGTAGGTGATGGTGAGGATCCCGGCCTCGTGGGTGACGAGGACGGGCTCCCCCTTGATGTCGGCGACCTCGAAGGTCGCCGGATCGTCGGTGGGCAGGATGTTGACATGACCGCCGATGACACGGACGCGCAGCGCCACGATCCCGTCGAGGACCCGCGTCGTCGGCTGGTCGATGGTCCAACGCGCCATCGCGACACCTTTCGACTCGAACGCTTCTGCAATCACGATATGTCGCGTTCGCGGAGGCTTCAAGATATGTCGCGAAACATCCGGGGCGTGTCGGGGGAGACCCCGGGTCCGGCCCCCGGGGACGGCCCCGCCCCGGACGCGCCCCGGGCCGGAACGCCGCGGGGGACCCCCGACATCGTCGGGGGTCCCCCTCATCGGCCTGCGGACCCGCCGCGCCTCACTCGTCCTCGTCGTCGTCGAGCCGGGCCAGCCAGGTGGCGAGCCGGTCGACGGCCGTCTCGAACTCCGGGTTCAGGTCGGTGAACGTGCGCAGTCGGTCGGAGAGCCAGGCGAAGGAGACCTCCTCCTCGCCCCGGCGCCCCTCCAGCTCCTCGATCCCGCGGTCCGTGTAGTACATGGCGCCTACTCGACCGGCGGGAACACCGTGTTGACCACGGCCTGCTGCTCCACCTCGTGCCGCTTGGCCGAGCCGACCGCGGGCGAGGAGGAGGCCGGGCGGGAGACCCGGGTGAAGGGCCGGTCCAGCTGCTCGGAGAAGACCAGCGCCACGAACGGCCAGGGGCCCATGTTCGCCGGCTCCTCCTGCACCCACAGCACCTCGCCGGCGTTGGGGAACGCCGCCAGGCGCCGCCGGATCTCCTCCACCGGCAGCGGGTAGAGCCGCTCCACGCGGATGATCGCGGTGTGCTCGTCGCCGGTGCGGTCCCGCGCGCCGTCCAGGTCGTAGAAGACCTTGCCGGAGCACAGCACCACCCGGCGCACCTTGGCCGGGTCGACCTTGTGGTCGTCGATGACCGGCTCGAACGAGCCCGAGGTGAAGTCGGCGGCCGTGGAGGTGGCCTGCTTGGCGCGCAGCATCCACTTGGGGGTGAACACCACCAGCGGGCGCCGGTAGCCGGACATGCCCTGCCACCGGAGCAGGTGGAAGTAGCTGGCCGGGGTGGTCGGCATCGCCACGGTCATGTTCTCCTGCGCGCACTGCTGCAGGAACCGCTCGACCCGGGCCGAGGAGTGGTCCGGGCCCTGGCCCTCGTAGCCGTGCGGCAGCAGCAGGGTCACGCTGGAGCGCTGGCCCCACTTCTGCTCGCTGGAGGAGATGTACTCGTCGATGACGCTCTGCGCGCCGTTGACGAAGTCGCCGAACTGGGCCTCCCAGGCCACCAGCGCGTCCGGGCGCTCCACCGAGTAGCCGTACTCGAAGCCCAGCGCCGCGTACTCGCTGAGCAGCGAGTCGTGCACGTAGAACTTGGAGGTGCCCCGGTCGAACCGCTTGAGCGGGGTGTGCACCTCGCCGGTGGCCTTGTCCACCAGGGACGCGTGCCGCTGGCCGAAGGTGCCGCGGCGGCTGTCCTGGCCCACCAGGCGCACCGGGTGCTCGTCCATCAGCAGCGAGCCGAAGGCGAGCAGCTCACCGGTGGCCCAGTCGATGGTGCCGTCCTCGACGACCTTGGCGCGGCGCTGCAGCTGCGGCAGCAGGCGCGGGTGGGCGGTGAAGCCCTCCGGCAGGTCGGTCTGGGTGGCGATGATCTCCTTCACCGCCTGCTCCGAGATGGCGGTGGGGACCTGGGCGTGGTCCAGCCGCCCCTCGTCGAAGACCTCGGGCTTGACGACCGAGCCCGGCTCGACCGGCTTCTTGTCGGCCTCGCGGGTCTCGGAGAAGGCGCGCTCCAGCTCCTGCTGGTACTCGCGCAGCGCCTGCTCGGCCTCCTCCATGGTGATGTCGCCGCGGCCGACCAGCGCCTCGGTGTAGAGCTTGCGGGTGGACCGCTTGGAGTCGATCAGCTCGTACATCAGCGGCTGGGTGAAGTGCGGGTTGTCCGACTCGTTGTGCCCGCGGCGGCGGTAGCACACCATGTCGACGACGACGTCCTTGTTGAACGCCTGGCGGTAGGCGAAGGCCAGCCGCGCCACCCGCACCACGGCCTCCGGGTCGTCCCCGTTGACGTGGAAGATCGGCGCCTGCACCATCCGCGCCACGTCGGTGGCGTAGATGCTGGAGCGGCTGTCGGCCGGGGAGGTGGTGAACCCGACCTGGTTGTTGACGATGACGTGCACCGTGCCGCCGGTGCGGTAGCCCCGCAGCTGCGACAGGTTGAGCGTCTCGGCCACCACGCCCTGCCCGGCGAACGCGGCGTCGCCGTGGATGAGCAGCGGCAGCACGGTGAAGCCGTGCGGCCCCTTGTCGAGCACGTCCTGCTTGGCGCGGACGATGCCCTCCAGCACGGGGTCGACGGTCTCCAGGTGGCTCGGGTTGGCCGCCAGGGAGATCGCGATCTTCCGGCCGTCGGGGGTCTCGAAGGTGCCCGCCGTGCCCAGGTGGTACTTGACGTCGCCGGAGCCGTGCGCCGACCGCGGGTCCAGGTTGCCCTCGAACTCGCCGAAGATCTGGCCGTAGGACTTGCCGCAGATGTTGGCGAGCACGTTGAGGCGGCCGCGGTGGGCCATGCCGATGACGACCTCGTCCAGGTCGGCGCCGGCCGCCTGGGAGATGACGCCGTCCAGCAGCGGGATGAGCGACTCCCCGCCCTCCAGCGAGAACCGCTTCTGCCCGACGTACTTGGTCTGCAGGAACGTCTCGAAGGCCTCGGCGCTGTTCAGGCGCCGCAGGATGTGCAGCTGCTCGTCGCGGTCGAGCTTCTCGTGCTCGCGCTCGACGTGCGACTGGATCCACTCCCGCTCTTCGGGGGACTGGATGTGCATGTACTCGATGCCGACCGTGCGGCAGTAGGTGTCGCGCAGCACGCCCAGGACGTCGCGGAGCTTCATCACCGGCTTGCCGCCGAAGCCGCCGGTGGGGAACTCGCGCTCCAGGTCCCACAGGGTCAGCCCGTGCTGCAGCACGTCCAGGTCGGGGTGGCGGCGCTGCTTGTACTCCAGCGGGTCGGTGTCGGCCATGAGGTGGCCGCGGACCCGGTAGGCGTGGATCAGCTCCTGCACCCGGCTGGTCTTGTCCAGCTCCTGGGAGGCGTCGACCGAGATGTCCTGCGTCCAGCGGACCGGCTCGTAGGGGATCCGCAGCGAGGCGAAGATCTCGTCGTAGAAGCCGTCCTCGCCCAGCAGGAGCCGGTGGATGTGCTTCAGGAACTCGCCGGACTGCGCGCCCTGGATGATCCGGTGGTCGTAGGTGGAGGTCAGCGTCATGACCTTGCTGATGGCCAGCCGGTTCAGCGTCTCGGGGGAGGCGCCCTGGAACTCGGCCGGGTACTCCATCGAGCCCACGCCCACGATGGTGCCCTGGCCCGGCATGAGCCGCGGGACCGAGTGCACGGTGCCGATGCCGCCGGGGTTGGTCAGGCTGATGGTGGTGCCCTGGAAGTCGGGCACGCCCAGCTTGTTGTTGCGGGCCTTGCGGACCAGCTCCTCGTAGGCGCTCCAGAACCCCTTGAAGTCCAGGGTGTCGGCGGCCTTGACCGAGGGCACGACGAGCTGCCGGGAGCCGTCCGGCTTCTGCAGGTCGATCGCCAGGCCGAAGTTGACGTGCTCGGGCTTGGCCACCCCGGGCTTGCCGTCGACCTCGGTGTAGGAGTGGTTCATCTCCGGCATCGACTCCAGGGCCTTGACCATGGCGTAGCCGATGATGTGGGTGAACGACACCTTGCCCCCGCGCGCGCGGCGCAGGTGGTTGTTGATGACGATGCGGTTGTCGAAGAGCAGCTTGACCGGCACGGCCCGCACGGAGGTGGCGGTGGGCAGCGCGAGGCTGGACTCCATGTTGGTGGCGGTGCGGGCCGGTGCCCCGCGCAGCCGCTCCTCGGTGACCTTCAGGGCCTCGTCGGCCGGGGCGGAGGAGGACTCGTCGCCCGCCGCGGGCTTCTTGCCGCCGTCCTTGGCCGGGGCGGCGGCAGGGGCCTTCCCCTCGCCCTTGGCGGGTGCACCCGTGGCCGACGGTGCACCCGAGGAGCCGGACGCGGCGGCCCCGGGCTTGGCGGAGCCGGACTTGTAGTCGGCGAAGAAGTTCCACCACGCCTTGTCAACGGAGTTCGGGTCGTTCAGGTACTTCTGATAGAGCTCCTCGACCAACCACTCGTTCGGGCCGAAATCTGTCAGGGGTTGAGACGCCTCAGACGACACGGCGGAGATCGCCCTCTTCCGCAGCTCGCTTGTGAATGTATGGATCAGGAGATGGCCGCCAAGCAGGGCGGGCTCGCAGCGCGCCAGCAACCGCAGGCGGCGAAGACGCTTCGCCCGGCCGGCAATCTCGGTAACAGGCTAGCTGTACAGGCATGAAGATGCCGCCCCCAGACCGATACCGGACTGGGAGATACCTAACAATCATTCACAAACTCGGCTCGCCGCGGGGGCGCGGCACGCGGGGGACCGGGCACCCGCACCGCCCGCGCTTCCAGGGGTTCCGTGCGCCCGTCCCGGTCGCGGAGACCATGCCCCGGCCGGCCTCGGGCCAACCGTGCGGGGCGGCGGAGATTTTTTTCGGAACCGCACGCCGGTGCCCGGCGTCACACCAGGTGTGTGCGGCCGGGCAGGACGGCCGTTCCCGAGACCGGCGGGACACGGGGGTTCCGCCGGACGAGGGAGCGGGCCCGGCCGCACACGGCCCTTCCTCCCGCCCGTTCCCGGCCGGCCTCCGGGCTCAGAGCTTGGCGTGGTCCCAGCTCGCGGTGTGCTCCTCCCGGACGAACACCGCCACCCGCTTGCGCCCGGCGCGCTCGATCTCCTCGCGCGCCCCGGCGGCCTCCAGGTCCTCCTCGGCGGCCCCGGTCATGGCGGCGGTCACCGCCGTGCCCACCCGCCGGACCTCCTCGGGGGCGTCGGTCGTCTCCGCGGTGCCCCGCAGCATCAGCCCGCGCAGCTCGCCGTAGTCCTCGCCGTCCTCGACCAAGCAGGTGACCCGCGGATCGCGCCGCAGGTTCACCGCCTTCTGGGAGGCGGCGTAGGTCCAGAACGCCAGGCGCCCGCCGACCAGGGCATAGAAGAGCGTCGACAGGTGCGGTGCGCCGTCCGGTCCCACGGTCGCCACCTGCACCTTGCGGTTGGCGGCCAGGAACGCCGCCCGCTCCTCGGCGGTCATGGCGATCTGCGCCCTGCGGTCGCGGCGCCGTTGCTCCACGCGGTCCTCCTCCGTCGGCCCCCGGAGGCCCCATTGTGGCGCGCGCCACTGCGGACCGCTCGGGCGGGGGCGGCGCGCACGCCCGCTCCGTGCGGCGCGCCCCCGCCGCGTCGACGAAAACCCTCGCCGAACACGCCCATGGCGTGCGGATCGGTGCGTTCTCGGCGAATCCCCGGCGGAGCGGAAAGGCCCGCTCTTAGCATGGCGGAACGAATCCTCAGGGAGGTCCGTGCAGTGAAGGAGTTCGGGGAGCTCGAAGCGGCGATCATGGACGCGCTCTGGAGCGCCGACGGCCCACTCCCGGTGCGGGAGATCCGCGCCCGCATGCATTACGGCCGCGAGGTCGCCTACACGACCGTCATGACCGTGACCACCATTCTCTTCCACAAAGGCCTGCTGCAGCGGGAGAAGTCCGGCCGGGCCTGGCTCTACCACCCCAACGAGACCCGCGCCGAGTACTCGGCCCGCGTCATGGGGGAGGTGTTCAGCGGCTGCGGCGACCCGGGCGCCACCATCCGCCGGTTCGTGGCCGGGATCAGCGCCGAGGACCGCCTGCACCTGGCCGACGCGCTGGTCGAGGCGCACGCCGGGCACCGCCCCGGCCGCCGTCGGCGCCCGGCCGACCGGGAGGTCGCCGGATAGCCGCCGGGCCGCGGGCGGCCCATCGCGGCCGCGGGGCGGACCTCTATGCTGCCCCTGTGGACGAACCCCTTGTAGAACGCATGCGCGCCTACGGCGAGACCGTGTTCGCCGAGATGAGCCGCCTGGCCGCCGAGACCGGAGCGATCAATCTCGGGCAGGGCTTCCCGGACACCGATGGGCCCCGCCCGCTGATCGAGGCCGCCGCGGGCCGCATCCGCGACGGCGTCAACCAGTACCCGCCCGGCCCCGGCCGCCCCGAGCTGCGCACCGCCGTGGCCGCCGACCGGGCCGAGCGCTTCGGCTTGGAGTACGACCCCGCCGGCGAGGTCTACATCACCGTCGGCGCCACCGCCGGGATCGCCGCCTCGGTGCTGGCCACGGTCGAGCCCGGCGACGAGGTCGTGCTCTTCGAGCCCATGTACGACTCCTACGCCGCCGTGGTCTCCCTGGCCGGGGGCGTGCGCCGCCCCGTCCCGCTGCGCCCCGGGCCCGACGGGCGCTTCACCTTCGACCCGGCCGAGCTGCGCGCCGCCGTGGGCCCACGCACCCGCATGGTCGTCGTCAACTCCCCGCACAACCCCACCGGCACCGTGCTCACCCGCGCCGAGCTGGAGGAGATCGCCGCCGTCTGCCGCGAGCACGACCTGATCGCGCTCACCGACGAGGTCTACGAGCACCTGCTGTTCGACGGGGCCGAGCACGTGCCCCTGGCCGCCCTGCCCGGCATGCGCGAGCGCACCATCGCGGTCTCCTCGGTCGGCAAGACCTTCTCGGTCACCGCGTGGAAGACCGGATGGGTGATGGGCCCGGCCCCGCTCGTGCGCGCGGTGCAGACCGTCAACCAGTTCCTCACCTTCTCCGCCAACGGCGCGCTCCAGCTCGCCGTCGCCGAGGCGATCACGGGCGAGCGGGAATGGGTGCGCGGCCAGCGCGACGCCCTGCAGGCCAAGCGCGACCGCCTCTCGGAGGGCCTGGACCGGGCCGGGTTCGGCGTGCTCCGCCCGCAGGGCACCTATTTCGTGATGGCCGACGTGCGCCCGCTCGGGTTCGAGGACGGGCTGGAGCTGGCCCGCGCCCTGCCGCACAGCGCCGGGGTGGCCTGCGTGCCCGCCCAGGTCCTCTACGACCGCGTGGAGGAGGGGCGCCACCTGGTCCGGTTCGCCTTCTGCAAGCGCGACGAGGTGCTCGACGACGCCGCCGGCCGGCTCGTCCGCGCCTTCGCCTCCTAGACCCCGCCCGCCTCCGTCGTTGATCTCGGGAAACTCGACGCTAAAACCGCGCTTGTAGCGTCGTTTCTCCCGAGATCAACGCTGACGGCGCTTGAACCACCTTCACCGATCCCGAAAGACGGCCCCATGACCACGCCCGCCCCCGCCATGCCCGCCGAGCTCATCGCCGCCGCCGAGGCCGCCAAGGGCTTCATGCCGAAGGAGGAGGGGCTGGCGCTGTACGAGGCCGCGTCGGAGTACGCGCCCCTCGGGCCCGTGCTGGAGGTCGGCACCTACTGCGGCAAGTCCACCGTCTACCTGGCCGCGGCCGCCCGCGCCTGCGGCGGCACCGTCGTCACCGTCGACCACCACCACGGCTCCGAAGAGCACCAGGAGGGCTGGGAGTACCACGACCCGTCCCTGGTCGATCCGCGCACCGGCCGCATCGACACCGTGGGCGAGTTCCGCGGCACCATGGCCGCCGCCGGGGTGGAGGACACCGTCGTCGCGGTGCTCGGCCGCTCGGCCGACGTCGCCCGGCTGTGGGGGCGCCCCCTGGGCCTGCTGTTCATCGACGGCGGCCACACCGAGGAGGCCGCCCAGGCCGACTACGCCGGGTGGAGCCCGCACGTGGCCCCCGGCGGCGCCCTGGCCATCCACGACGTCTTCCCCGACCCCGCCGACGGGGGCCGCCCGCCCTACAACGTCTACCGCCGCGCCCTGGACTCCGGGGACTTCACCGAGGTCGCCGTGCAGGGGTCGCTGCGGGTGCTGCGGCGCCGCGGCTGAGCCGGCCTGAGCGCGTGCGCGCCCCCCGGTGTGGCGTGCGCACGCGCAGCCCCGAACGCATAGGCTTCGTTGCGGGAATCGACGACGAACGAGGCGCGAACGAGGGGTGCAGACACACGTGACCACCAACGCTGCGGGACAGGTCGGTCAGTACACACTCGACAACGGGCTCAGGCTGGTCACCGCCCCCGCGGCGACCGGGCAGGTGGCCGCGGTCAACCTCTGGTACGGGGTGGGGTCGCGCCACGAGGTGCCCGGCAAGACGGGGTTCGCCCACCTCTTCGAGCACCTGATGTTCCAGGGCAGCCGCAACGTGGCCAAGGGCGAGCACTTCGACGCCGTCGAGCGGCTCGGGGGCGAGATGAACGCCTCCACCTCCACCGACCGCACCAACTACTTCGAGACCGTGCCCGAGCACGCCCTCGACCTGGCCCTGTGGCTGGAGGCCGACCGCCTGGCGACGCTGCGCGACGGCATGAGCCAGGAGGTGCTGGACAACCAGCGCGACGTGGTCAAGAACGAGCGGCGCCAGCGCTACGACAACGCCCCCTACGGCACCGCCCTGGAGCGCATCCTGCGCCTGGGGTACCCGGAGGGCCACCCCTACCACCACCCGACCATCGGCTCCATGGCCGACCTGGACGCCGCCGACCTGGAGTACGTGCTCTCCTTCCACCGTCTCCACTACGGGCCGGACAACCTCGTGCTCACCGTCGTCAGCGACCTGGACCCCGAGGACGTGCGCGAGCGCGCCGAGCGCTACTTCGGAGCGATCCCCGCCCGCGGGACCGTCCCGCAGGCCCCCGACGCCGCGCTGTCCGGGCCCATCGGCGGGCCGGTGCGCGAGTCGGTCACCGAGGGCGTCCCGGCCGCCGGGGTGTTCCTGGGCTACCGGGTCGCCCCCTACGGCGAGCGCGAGTTCGACGCCATGCACCTGGCCTCGGCCGTGCTCGGACAGGGGCAGGGCAGCCGCCTGTACCGGCGGCTGGTCATCGAGCGCGAGCTCGCCGCCCCCGGCGACGCCGCCGACCTGCTGCCGTTCCGGTACACCCCCAGCCTGATGCTGGTCAACATGATCGCCCGCGAGGGCGTGGAGGGCGACGCCCTGGAGGCCGCCATGCTGGAGGAGGTCGAGAAGCTGGCCGCCGGCGTGGACGAGTCCGAGCTCGACCGGGCCCGCGCCATCCTGGAGCGCGACCACCTGCAGGCCGTGTCCACCCCGTCCGGCCTCGCCGACGAGCTGGGCAGCTGCACGCAGCTCTTCGGCGACCCCGCCCTCGCCTACACCTGGCCCGAGCGCTGGGCGGACATCGGCCCCCGCGAGGTGGCCGAGGCCGCCGGGCGGCTGCTCACCGCCGAGAACCGGCTCACCGTCCGGTTCGACCCCGAGGAGGCGCCCGCGGCGGCGGAGGCCTGACCTCCCCGCCGCGCCCGCCGACCGCGCCCACCGCGCCGACGAACCGACCAGCCGAAGAGAGAGACGACGTGAGCCAGCTGCAGCCCCGCCCGGACCTCGGCGACCCCCGGCCCTACACCTTCCCCCGCCACCGGCGCGTCCGCGTCGGCGGCGGCGAGATCGTCGCCCTGAACGTGCCCGGCCAGAAGTACGCCTCGATCCGCCTCGTGCTGCCCAACGGCGGCGCCTACGAGTCCGCCGACCGCCGCGGCGTCACCATGCTCACCGGGGAGGCGCTGGAGGACGGCGTCCACGGCGACAACTCCCTCGCGCCCGAGCTGGAGCAGCACGGCGCGGACTGGGTCTGCTACGCCACCTGGGACAGCTTCGTGGCCGGGGTGGACGCCCCCACCACCCGCATCGGCGACGCCACCCGGCTGTTCGCCGAGGCGGTCCGCGCCCCCGCGCTGCGCGACGAGGACGTGCTGCGCCGCCGCGAACAGGTGCTGGAGGGCTTCTGGCTGGAGGCCTCCCGCCCCTCCCGCCTGGCCATGCGCGCCATCGGCGGCCAGCTGTTCAGCGGCCGCTACGCCACCCCGCTCAGCGGCGCCCCGGTCGCGCTGCAGGACGTCACCCCCGACATGGTGCGCGACTTCCACCGCTCCACGATCGCCGGGGCGGCCGGGACCCTCGTGGTCGTCGGAGACCTGGACGGCGTCGACCTGGAGGAGATGGGCCGCACCGTCTTCGGCGGCGCCGAGCCCGCGCGCCGCCCCGCCGAGCGCGCGCCCGAGCCCGCCCCGCACGACCTGCCGCGGGTGCTGCTGGTGGACCGCCCCGACTCGGTGCAGTCCGCGATCGTGCTGGCCCAGCGCGCCCCGTCCCGCCCGGCGATCGACCTGCCGCGCGCCGACGGCATGAGCGAGGTGCTGGGCGGCATGTTCACCTCCCGGCTCAACCAGGAGCTGCGCGAGCGCCTGGGCTACACCTACGGCGTGGGCAGCCGGTTCGACCTGCGCCGGGACAGCGGGGTGTTCCTCATCAGCACCCAGGTGGACACCCCCACCACCGCGCCGTCGGTCACCGCCTCCCTGGAGCAGATCCGCCGCCTGCAGGAGAGCGGCGTGACCGCCGAGGAGCTGGAGGCGGTGCGCCAGTCCAACACCGTCGGCCTGCCGGTGACCTACTCCAACGCGCGCAGCATGGCGCACGCGCTGGTCGAGATGGTCGTGCACGACCTGCCGGAGGACCACGTGGACCGGCTGCGCGCCGGGTTCGACGCGCTGACCGCCGCCGACCTGGACTCGGCCGCGCGCGAGTACCTGGACCCGGCGGCGATGGCGCTGATCGTGGTGGGCGACGCCTCCCGGCTCAAGGACCCGCTGGGCGAGGCGGGCTTCGGCGAGGTCGACGTGCGCGACCCGGAGAACCTCTGGAACTGATCCGGGGCGCGGGGGAACCGATCGGCTCCGGCGCGCATCGGAACCCTGTACGGCGGTCGCCTCGGAGGCGGCCGCCGGCTCCCGGTCCCCGCCCGCGTCCCGGAGCGGACCCGGGCGGGGGCCGAGAGCCATGTCACGGTATGCGCCCGCATGGGACGGGATCGGCCGGACATAACAGAAGTGGACCTAAGTGGCTGTGATCCCGCATCCGCCCGCTCCGAAGCGCCCATGAGCTGATATAACGAGTGATCCGAGCAGGAATCGCAGCGACCGCGACCGCACGTGCCCGCAGGAGGCCGCCATGGCCCTCGACCAGACCCGCTGAGTGACCGTGTCCTCCATCGAGAACCCAGAAGCAGAGCGGCCGGAGCGGCCGCGGGAGCCGTCGCGTTCGGGAACGCTGGAGGCGGCCCCCGAGGAGCGCGTGCTCAAGGGCCGCTACCGGCTGCACGAGGAGATCGCCCGCGGCGGGGTCGGCACGGTGTGGCGCGCCACCGACGAGGTGCTCGACCGCGAGGTCGCCGTCAAAGAGCTGCGGCTGGCCACCGACCTCACCGACGAGGAGCGCGAGTCGCTGCTGCGCCGCACCACCCGCGAGGCGCGGGTGGCGGCCCGGCTGAGCCACCCCGGCGTGGTCACCGTGCTGGACGTGGTCGACGAGGACGGGCGGCCGTGGATCGTCATGGAGCTGGTGGTGGCCTCCACCCTCAGCGAGATCGTGCGGATGGCCGGGCTGCTGCCCTACCAGCGGGTCGCCGAGATCGGGCTGCAGCTCATCGACGCCCTCAAGGCCGCCCACGACGAGGGCATCGTGCACCGCGACGTCAAGCCGGACAACGTGATGATCAGCGAGGGCGGCCGGGTCGTGCTGACCGACTTCGGGCTGGCCGCCTGGGCCGGGGAGTCGGCGCTGACCACCTCGGGGCGGATCGTCGGCTCGCCGTCCTACATCCCGCCGGAGCGGGCCAAGGCCGGGCCGGTCGGGCCCGAGTCGGACCTGTGGTCCCTGGGCGCGACGCTGTACACCGCGGTGGAGGGCCACCCGCCCTACGACCGCAAGGGCTACATCCGCATCCTCAAGGGCGTGGAGCTGGAGGAGCCGCCGGAGGCCGAGCACGCCGGTCCGCTGGCCCCGGTGCTGGCCGGGCTGCTGCGGGTGCAGCCGGCCGACCGGCTCACCGCCGAGAGCGCCACCAAGATGCTGCGCATCGCCGCCCTGGCGCCGTGGGCGCCGGAGACCAGCCCCGAGACGGCGGCCCGCACGGCCGCCCAGACCGGCGCCGAGCCGGTGGTGCCGCAGCAGGCCGAGCCGAGCGGGCCGCAGGCCGCCCCGGACGCCGAGGGGGCGGAGGCCTCCGACGCCGGAGAGGACGCCTCCGACGACCCCGACGGCGCGGCCTCGGAGTCGGCGCGCGACCACTTCCGCCAGGGCGCGCACGTGCTGCGCAGCTCGCTGCAGGAGTCGGTCTCCGAGTCGGTCTCGCACCTGCACGAGCGGCTGCAGCGGCACCGCCCCGAGGCGGTCGGGCACCTGCTCACGTCGATCCGCGAGTCCACCGACACCCTCGGGCTGACCAGCTCGGGCAAGCACCGCAGCGGCAGCCGGCTGCCGAAGGCGGCGGCGGTGGCCGCCGGGGTGCTGGCGCTGTTGGCGGTGGTCCTGTGGGCGCTGCTGTTCCGCTGACCGCGCCACTCCCGCGATGATCTCGACAGAAGTGCTGTCAGAACCGCGGTTTCGGCAGCACTTCTGTCGAGATCATCGGCGGGGTTCCGTGTCCGGAGTAGGGCCGGCGGGATTCGAACCCGCACTGTATGCGACCTAAACGCATTGCCTCCTAGCCGATTGGGCTACGGCCCCAGCGCTCGGGCGCCCCGCTCGGCCCCGGTGCCTCAGGTGGGGCGGTGGGAGGGCGGTGCGCGTCCCGGAAGCGTACGTCCGAGAATGGCAGCACCCGCCGACCCACCGCAAGTTCACCGGCATGGGGGTCCGGAGCCGGGTCTAGACGCCGAGTTCGCGCTTGACGCGGTCCACGTGGCCGGTGGCCTTCACGTTGTAGAAGGCCTTCTCCACGGTGCCGTCGGTGCCGATGACGAGGGTCGAGCGGATGACGCCCTGCACGACCCGCCCGTAGTTCTTCTTCTCGCCGAAGGCGCCGTAGGCGGTGAGCACGCCCTTGTCCGGGTCGCCGAGCAGCGGGAAGGTCAGGCCCTCCTTCTCGCGGAACCGGGCCAGCTTCTCGGGGGCGTCGGGGGAGACGCCCAGCACCGTCAGGCCCGCCGTGTCGAAGTCGCGCAGGTTGTCGCGGAAGTCGCAGGCCTCGGTGGTGCAGCCGGGGGTCATCGCGGCCGGGTAGAAGTACAGCACCACCCGCTTGCCGGTGGAGGCCAGCACCTCGCTCAGCCGCACCTCCTTGCCGTCGGCGTCGGGCAGGGTGAAGTCGGGGGCGGTGTCGCCCGGCTGCAGGCGGGTGTTCGCGTCGGTCACGGCGGTCCTCGGATCCTCTCGCTCCTGTGGGCTCCTCCCAGGGTAGAGGGGGTCACCGGGCGGGGCCGGACGGGTGCCGGGGTGCGCCCGGCGGGCCGGAATCACGTAGGATCGGGCGAATCCCGGATCGGTCCGCATCTTGTCGCGGCGCGCCGCATGCGTAGACTCGTCCGTCACACGCACCCCCCTCCGGGACCACCCAACCGTTCGGGAGCACACCGACGATGGCCGAATACACCTTGGACGACGTGCGTGAGCGCACCTGCCGCACACGGGACTCGTGGTGGACGGTGGCGTTCGTCGATCCGCTGGCGGTGCGCCTGGTGCGGGTCCTGGCCAACCGCACCCGCGTCACCCCGGACCAGCTCACCGTGGGGGCGCTGTTCCTGGGGCTGGGCGCCGCGGCGCTGTTCGCGATCGGCAGCCCGGCGCTGCTGGCCGCCGGGGCGGTGCTGTACTACCTGTGCTTCCTGCTGGACTGCACGGACGGCAAGCTGGCGCGGCTGACCGACTCCGAGACGCTGTTCGGCTCCTGGATGGACTACGCCTTCGACCGGTTCCGGGTGCTGGTGTGCGCCATCGCCCTGATGGGCGGCCAGTACGTGGCCACCGGGGAGGTGGTGTTCGTCTGGATGGCGCTGGCGGTGGTCTTCACCGACATGCTCCGCTACCTGGACACGCTGCAGGTGTACAAGATGCGGCGGGAGATGCGCTCGCGCATCGCCGGGGTGCTGGAGCGGGCCCGCGCCGAGCTGTCCATGCTCGACGACGGGGCCGACTGCGGCACCGGGCAGGGCCGGGCGCCCATGAGCGACCAGGGCGAGCAGGCGGTGCTGCGGCACGGCATCTCGGTGCTGGAGCAGCTCCTGCACACGCAGAACGAGCGGGAGTCCCGCCAGGACCGGGTCGCGGGCAAACAGCCCGACGTGCACGTGATCCGGCCGCTGCCGCCGGTGGACCTGCACCGCGAGTTCCGCTCGCGCTTCCCCTGGTACCAGCGGATCTGGGACGCTCTGAAGGCGCGCCGGGTGCGCACCCACCTGGTGAGCGGGATCGAGTTCCAGATGGCGGTGTTCGTGCTGGCCCCGCTGGCGGGGGCGGTGGTGCCCGCCGCGATCGTCGGGATCACGGCGGTCGCGGGCGTTTTGCTCCTCGCGTTCGAGATCGCCATCATCTATAAACTGTGGTTGTCCACGCGGGACTACTTCCGCGTCGTGGACGGCATCGAAGGCGCGCTCGGGTTCACGGGGACGCCCGGGGAGGGGACGTCGGCCGAGGCGGCCGCCGAGACCTCCCCGCCGGCCCCCCGGTAGCTCGGACAGGCCCTGCGGCAGCGGAAGGAAGCACGGTATGGAGGCACGCGGCCCCGCGGGGGCGCGCCGGGACCCGGCCGGTGTTCAGGCCGAGATCGAGCAGGTCCAGCGCAGGATCGCCACGACGTTGGACGAGCTCGCGGACCGGGCCAAGCCCGCCAACGTGGCGCGGCGCGGAGCCGAGCGGCTCCGCGAGGCCGGGGGGCGCCTGGCCGACGAGGCGCGGGCCGTGGTGTCCGGCGGCGCCGTGCGCCTGGACAGCAGGACCGAGGAGCCGCCCGAGGGCAGCATCCGGCTCAAGGGCGAGGACGAGGTGGTCTCCACCTACACCACGCGCGGGCAGCTCCCCCCTGAGGCGCTGATCCTCGGCGCGGGCATCGGAGCGGCGGTCGTCGTCGGCGTGGTCGCGCTGGTGCGCCGCAAGCGCCGCGGGGGCTGAGCCCTCAGCGGGTGAGGACGTACGCGAACGCGGCGGGGAGCGCTTCCCCGCCGCGTTCCGCGTCTGCGGGCCCTGTCCGGCGCCTGAGGGCCCTCAGGCGCCGGACAGGGCGGTGATTCCGGTGATCCGGCCTGACGGCCTCAGGGCCGCCGGGCCGGCCGGTCCCTGTCAGGACGCTCCGGCCGGGGCCTCCCGCATCCGGGCGGGAGAGGGCGTCAGAGGAAGGTGCGCCCCTCACCGCGGTAGGTCGGCACGCTCTCGGCCACCCGGGGGTCGGAGCCGTCCAGGCCCTCGATGAGGTGCAGTTCGTCGAAGCGCTCGCACATCTCGCCCGCCTTGGCGTGCCGCATCCACACCCGGTCGCCGACCTCCAGCCCGTCGGCGGCGGGCCCCAGAAGCGGGGTCTGCACCTCCCCGGCGCCCTCGGTGGGGCTGTAGGAGAGCCCTTCGGGCAGGTAGGGCTGGGGCAGCCGGTCCCGGTCGCCGGTGCCCGAGGCCAGGTAGCCGCCGCCCAGGGCGGTGGCCACCCCCGGGGCGGGGCGGCGCACCACCGGCAGCGCGAACAGCGCCGCCGGGCGCCGGTCCACACCGGTGTAGTGGTCGAACAGGCGCGGCTGGTAGAGCCCGGACCCGGCGGCGACCTCGGTGACGGCCTCCTCCCGGGCGGTGGTGGACAGGCTCCCGGTGCCGCCGCCGTTGACGAAGCGCACCGGCGCCACCGCGCGCACCGCTTCGGCGATCGCGGCGCGGCGGGCGGCCAGCTCGCGCCGGGACCCCGCCTGCACCCAGCGCAGGGTGCGCCCGTAGAGCGGGCGGCCGGGCGGGGCGTCGCCCACCCCGGCGATCTGCGCCTCATAGGCCATGATCCCCTCCAGGCGCAGGCCGGGGCGGCGCACGATCGCGCGGGCCAGCGCGGCCGCGTGGGCGGGGGAGCGCAGCGGGGAGCGGTGGGCGCCCACGCGCATGCGCGGGCCCAGCGGCTGCCAGCTGGTGTCGACGTCGATGCAGACCCGGATCGGACGTGCGGGGTCCGGGGCGGCCGCGGTGATCAGGTCGAGGTGGGCGGTGGAGTCCACCATCAGCGTGACGCGCTCGGCGGCGCCCGGGTCGGCGGCCAGCGCGGCGACCGCCGCGCGGTCGGCCGTGGGGTAGGCGACCAGGATGTCGTCGCTGACGGGGCCGCCGGGGCCGGTGGCCAGCCACAGGGCCTCGGGCAGGGTGAAGGCCATGATCCCGGCGAACCCGGGGAGCGCGAGGGCCTCGCGCAGGAGGGGGCGGCACCGTAGGGACTTGCTGGCCAGCCGGATCGGGGTGCCCGCGGCGCGGCGGGCGAGGTCGGCGGCGTTGGCGCGGAAGGCGTCCAGGTCGACGGCGGCGAAGGGGGGCTGGAGGCCCGCGGTCGCCGCGTCGTAGGTCTCGCGAGCGCTTCTCATGACCGGAGCATGCCACATTTCGTGAAAAAGGTTCACGTATGACCCGCGCGGGCGGTCCGCGGGGCCGCGCGGGACGGACGGTGGAGCGGCCGAATGCGGCCGGGCCCGGAACGGGCCGAGGCGATGCGGCCCCGCCGCCCACACGCCCCGGATACCCTGGATGATCGCCGCCGACCTGCGCGGATCCCCGTCCCCGATGGAGTGCGCCCGGACCATGAACGACCGTGAATTCGTGCTGACGCTGTCCTGCCCCGACGGCCGCGGCATCGTCGCCGCCGTGGCCAACCTGCTCGCCGCGCACGGGTGCACCATCACCGAGAGCCAGCAGTTCGGCGACCCCTACACCGGGCGCTTCTTCCTGCGCACCCAGTTCGAGGCCGAGGCGGGGGAGGGCTCCGCGCCGGTCGGGGAGGACCGTCTGCGCGAGGCGTTCGCCGAAATGGCCGCCGGGCTGCCCGCGCCCGCGGGCGGCGGCGACCCCACCGTGGAGTGGCGGCTGTGGAACCGCACCCGACGGCCGCGCATGCTGGTGATGGTCTCCAAGTTCGGGCACTGCCTGAACGACCTCCTCTACCGGGGGCGCAGCGGCCTGCTGGAGGCCGACATCGCCGCCGTCGTCTCCAACCACCCGGACCTGGGCTTCCTCGCCGACTCCTACGGGGTGGACTTCCACCACCTGCCGCTGTCCCCCGAGACCAAGGGCGAGCAGGAGCAACGGGTGCTGGAGCTGGTCGACGCCTACGACGTCGACCTGGTGGTGCTGGCCCGGTACATGCAGGTGCTCTCCGAGGAGCTGTGCACCAAGATGTCGGGCCGGATCATCAACATCCACCACTCGTTCCTGCCGAGCTTCAAGGGGGCGCGCCCCTACCACCAGGCGCACGCGCGCGGAGTGAAGCTGGTGGGCGCCACGGCGCACTACGTCACGGCCGACCTGGACGAGGGGCCGATCATCGAGCAGGAGGTCGCCCGGGTCGACCACACGCACAGCCCGGAGCAGCTGACGGCGCTCGGGCGGGACCTGGAGTCGGTGGCGCTGGCGCGCGCGGTGAACTGGCACGCGCAGCGGCGGGTGCTGCTCAACGGGTCGAAGACGGTGGTCTTCCGCTGACGCCGCCCCCCCCCGGGCGGCCCTGCGCGGCCCTGACGGCTCCGCGCGACCTCGACGACCGAGACCGGTGACGCCCGGTTTCGGTCGTTTGAGTTTTTATTACGTTGCGATTCTTTATTGCCACGCTGTGTGTCAGTACCGTGCCATTCGGGGTCCTCGTGGCGCGTACGGGGTCCGGCACCGGGAGGGGGCCGGGCGCGCGCCGGGGACGGAACACGAGGGGGGACCGATGGGCGCCGAGGAGAAGTGGGACGACGCGGTCGGCAAGGCCAAGGAAGGGCTCGGCAAGGTCACCGGGGACGAGGGGACCGAGGCCGAGGGCAAGGCCGACCAGGCCAAGGCCGGCTTCAAGGAGGCGGCGGAGAAGGCCGCCGACGAGGCCAAGGAGAAGGCCGGCGAGGCCGCCGACAAGATCAAGGACGTCTTCAAGCGCTGAGGGCGCCGCCGGGCTTCGGCCGGGGAGCAGGGGGGATGGCAGTGACCGAGGTGCAGAACCGCGAGAACCGCGAGGGGGCCGAGTCCAAGGTCCCGGAGGCGCGGAGCGACCAGCGCGCGGCGGACAAGGCGCGCGGGCAGGGGCGCGGCGACCTGGTGACCGGGCAGGGCCGGACCGAGATCGCCGACCACGTGGTCGCCAAGATCGCCGGGATGGCCGCGCGCGAAGTGCGCGGCGTGCATGCCATGGGCGGCGGCGCCGCACGCGCCTTCGGAGCGGTGCGCGACCGGATCGCCTCCACCGCGGGCGGCGACTCCGACGCGGGGTCGGCCTCGCGCGGGGTGTCGGTCGAGGTGGGCGAGACGCAGGCGGCCGTCGACATCGACCTGGTCGTCTCCTACGGGGTGTCCATCCCGGACCTGGCCTCGGCGGTGCGCCGCAACGTGGTCGGCGCGGTGGAGCGGATGACCGGGCTGGAGGTCACCGAGGTGAACATCAGCGTGGACGACATCCAGCTGCCCGACGACGAGCCGGACGACTCCGGCGACGACGCGCCGAGGGTGCGGTGACGGCGGAGCGGCCGCCCGGCGGCGACCCGGTCGCGACCGCGCGCCGGGTCGCCGAGCGGGCTCTGGGGGTGTCGGACGTGGTGGACCTGTCCGCCGGATCGTACGGCACGACCGCCACCCTCGGCGCGGGCGTGCGGGTCAAGGGGGTCTCCGTGCACCGGGGCGAGGTCCGGGTGGGCGTGGTGGTCCGGTACGGCCGCCCGGTTCCCGACATCGCGGCGGACGTGCGCGAGGCGGTCCGGCCGGAGGTGCCCGGGAGCGCGGTCCACGTGGAGGTGGAGGACGTCGTCGCGGGAGCGGGCTGACCCGCGGGCCCGGGGCACCGGAGGGGGCGCCCGGAGGGGCGCCGGACGGGGTGCGCAGCCGCCCCAGGAGCGGCACGAGGAGGGGATCGGGATGTGGCCGATCGTGGGACTGGCCTTCGGGACCGTGCTCGCGCTCGCCGGGGTGTTCGGCGGGGCGGGGGCGTTCCTTCTGGTCTTGGTGCTGGGGGCGCTCGGCTTCCTGGCCGGGCGGGCCTATGCGGGCGAGATCGACCTGGCCGAGCTGTTCACCCGGCGCACGTGAGCGGCACGGCGGAGGCGGCGATGACGGCCGAGACGGCGGACACGGAACCGGCGGGCGCGGGGGCGGCGACGGCCCCGGCCGTGCCGGGCCAGCGGGCGGCGGGGCGGGGGCGGCACGCGGCCGCGCCCCCCGCCGAGCTGCGGGGGAGCACGCGCATCCCCGCGTCGGTGGTGGAGAAGATCGCCGCGCGGGTGGCCCGGGAGGTGCCCCGGACGCGGTCGGCGCGTGCGCAGGCGCGGGTGCGCGGGGAGACGGCGGTGCTGAAGCTGGGCCTCGCGGTGGAGTACCCGGCGCCGTTGCGCCGTACTTGCGCGGCGGTGCGCGAGCGTGTGGCGTCCCGGGTGGCGGAGCTGACCGGGCTGACGGTGCCGCAGGTGGACATCGAGGTGACCGAGCTGCGCGGGGGCCGGGCGCGCGGCGGCTGACCGCGGTGGACCGGGTCCTCCTCGGGCGCGGGGGCACGGGTGCCCCGAGGCGGAGCGCGGGGCGCATCCGGTCGGCGGAGGGGGACTGGCGGACGGCGTCGGCCGGGACTCCAGGGCCGGACTGGAGCCGCACCGATCGCAACGGCCGCTGCCGACGCGCTGGGGTGCCGACGTGGCTGGGCGGAGGGCCCACCACTCCGGCGCACGTGACCGCCCCGCGGGTCGGGCGCAGCGGGAGGGGCGCCCCTGGGCGGACACCGCCCGATGGGCCCGCTGCGGGGGAGAGGCGCACCGCCGCGGCGGAGGCGCCCTTCAGAGGGACCGAGCGGCGCCGCGGTAGGCGCGTGAGGGCTTCGGCCCGGGCGCGCGCCCGCGATGAGCGGCCCGCCGACACAGGCGTCCGTATCCGGATGAGGAGGCGACGATGACGACCGTTGAACAGGTGGCCGGTGCGCCGGGCACGGCCGTCGTGCGCCGCGCGCGCCGGACCGCGCGCAGGGCCTTCCGGCCGAGGAGGTCGTGGCCCGCGTTCATCGCGGCGGTGCTGGTGCTTGCGGCGGCGGTGCTCGCGGGGGCCGCGGCGGCCGCCGCGATCGCGGGCGTGCCGCTGCGGGTTCCGGTGGTCGGGGACGCGCTGGAGCAGGCGGCGGGCATGCGCTGGCGGGACACGGCGGTGCTGGTCGCGGCGGGCGGTGCGGCCCTGCTCGGGCTGGTGCTGCTGGTGGCGGCGCTGCTGCCCGGGCGCGCCCGGTGGACCGCGCTGCGCACCGACGACCCGGACCTGGTGGTGGGGCTGTCGCGCCCGGCGCTGCGCCGGGCGGTGGCGGCTGCCGCGCGAGGGGTCTCCGGAGTGCGCGCGGCGCACGCGACGGTGCGGCGGCGCGCCGTGCGCGTCCGTGTCGAGACCGAGCTGCGGGAGCGGCCCGCCCTGCGCGGCGACGTGGAGGAGGCCGTCGGAGAGCGGCTGGACGAGCTGGCCCCGCTGCGCCGTCCCAAGGTGCGTGTGCGGGTGCGGGCGGCGAAGGCGTGAGGAGTGCCATGGGCTGGGTGAACGGGGCACGCCGGACGGCGCGCGGCAACCGGTGGGGGCTGGCCCTGGTGGGGCTGGTGCTGGCGGCGGCCGGGGGCGGGGCGCTGGCCGTCGGCCTGGGGGCGTTCGGCGCCGGGGCCGCGGGGACGGTCCTGGGAGCGGGTCCGGAGGCGGCGGGGCTGCCGTCGCCGGGGTGGCTGCCGTACGCGGTGGCGGCGGTGGCCGTGGTCGTGGCCCTGCTGGCGCTGCGGTGGCTGTTCGTGCAGGGGCGCGTCGAGCGGGTGCGGCGCCTGACGGTGGAGCCGGAGGAGGGCGCGGGGCGCTCGGAGCTGGTGTCCGGGGCGGCCCAGGGGGCGGTCGAGGAGGCCGTCGGCGCGGTGTCGGGGGTGCGCAGGGCACGGGCGCGCCTGCTGGGGTCGGACCGTGCGCCGAGGCTGAGGCTGGACGTGGTGGTCGACGACGACGCGGACGTGGCCGAGGTGTGGTCCGGGGTGCGCGGCGAGTCGCTGTCCGACCTGAGGGGGGCACTGGAGACGGACCGGCTGCCGACGGTGGTGCGGATCTCCATGGCGGCCCCGAAACGCAACCGCGCGCGGGTGGCTTAGGGGCCCACGCCGTCGGTGGCCGGGCGAAGGTCGGCGGCGGCGGAGGCGGTCGGCCACTGCGGCAGCGCTCTCGGGTGCGGGGCGTGCGGATGGTCGTTGTATCGGGCGGCGACGGTGGCCCCTGTCTGCCGGGCGGCGGGTTGCTCGCGGTCCGGGTGGGCGGGGCGGCTTTGCTGGTACCCCGCTGACGGGCCCCGGCCGTCAGCCGGGCCGCCGGGGTGCGGGGTGGAAGGCGGCGACGGCGTGAGCCGGGCGGTTTCCCGGGCTTGCCTGCCGTCCGGCGGGTCCCTTGCGGTGCGGGCGGGCGCCCCGGCGGGGACGTGTCCGGGGCGTGCCGGGCGCGCGCGGGGCCGGGTTCGGGCATCGAGTGTGCAGAAGAGTGCACTCTGGGCGGGTGAGAGTGGTTGATAGTGCACACTCGTGGCCCGGGGCCGCGTTGAACGCCTGATAGGACCCCCTGTGACCGGGCATTCCGGGCACATCGGATGCGGCGGGGAGGAGGACGGCGGTCCCGCGCGGCGGATTCGACACGCGATCCGCCTCAAAGCGTCGATTTCGCCACGCGGAATGGGCCCGGAGGGCCCGAGGCGCCCGGAGGGGGCACGCCGGAACCGTTTTTGGGCCCCCTGTTTCCCACGGGACTCAGATGAGGCTAGGCTTACCTTCGATCAGATCGCCCGCGGTGTCCCGGGCATCCCTGTTCCGCCGTGTTCCGGTCCTCTCCGTGGCGGTGCCGTGTCCAAGGGGGATCCATGAAGAGCTGCCACCCGCTCGCCGGGGTCGTGCGCTGGGTCAACGAGCGCACCCTCTACTTCCGCGTGCGGCTGGTCGCTCCCGGGGCCTCTGGGCCGGACGGCGAGGGGTGGATCCGCGCCGACCGGCTGCCCGAGCGGGTGCCCGACCTCATCGACCTGCTCATGCGGCGCTCCTGCGAGGGCCACCGCACCGCCGCGGCCTCCTTCCTGGCCACCGACGCCGGACGGCAGGTGCTCTGCTTCGCCTCCGCCTCCGCCTACCTCACCGGGCGCGCCCCCGAGCTCGCCGCAGAGCGGCTGTGGGTGCGGCCCGATGAGAACGGGCGCATCGTCGAGGCCGCGGTCCGGCAGGGCACCGTCGGCGTCCTGCCCGGCGACCCGATGGGGCGCCGCCCCGGCGTCGTCGAACTCCCCGGCGACCGCGCGCTGGACGAATGGGTCATGGCCGGGGCCGCCTCGGTCCTCGACCCGGTCGTGGACGCCGTCCGCGCCGCCACCCGCTTCGGCGCGCGGGCCCAGTGGGGCGTGATCGCCGACGCCCCGCACTCGGCGCTGCTCGCGGCGGCCGAGGAGGTCGGCGCCGACCAGGCCGCCGCCTGGGACCGGGCGGCGCGCATGGTGCGCCTGCTCAACCGGGACCGGGACCGGGTGGCGCCCCGGCAGCGGCCGTTCACCGTCGCCCTGGCCGGGCGCCCCGCCCACCGCCCCGAGCGGACGTTCCTGGTCAAGGGCGGCTGCTGCTTCTACTACCGGTTCGGCGACACCTACTGCGGCGGGTGCCCCCTGCGGAGCGACGAGGCCCGGGAGGACCTGCTCCGCGACCGCCACGAACCGGCCCCCGCCCAGGCCTGAGCCCTCCGGGGCACTGGGCCCAGACGGCGGCGCGTGGCCCGGATGCCCGCATGGCCCGATGAGCGATGCGCCGTCCCCGGCCGCCGAGCCGCCGTTCGACGTCGACGCCTTCCTCGCCCATCCGCTCACCGCGCGCCTGGCCACCCGGGGGCCGACGGTGCGGCCCGTCTGGTACCTGTGGGAGGACGGCGCCTTCTGGACCATCACGGGCCCCCGGGCCCGCATGCCCGGCCTGCTGCGGAAGGACCTGGCGGTCGCGCTGGTGGTGGACTCCTGCGACCTGCGGACCGGCGAGGTGCTGCAGGTGACCGCACGGGGGCGGGCCGAACTGCTCCCCTTCGACGCCGGGCGGGGCGCGCGCAGGCTCGCGCGCTGCCTCGGGCCCGACACCGAACGGTGGGACGCGCGCTTCCGCGACCACCTGCACGGCGACCCGGACGAGCTCGGGACCCTGTGGGCGCGGATCCGGCCGGACCGGTCGGCCGCCAAGGACCTCGGGTTCGAGGCGGGGGGAGCGGCACCGTCCCGGAAGGCCATGATCTCCCCAATTCCGGGTGAAGTGCCCCCGAAACGTCACCCGCCGGAGCTAGCGTCGCCCCATGAGCGAGAACAGGAAAGTCTTCATCAACCTGCCCGTCGCCGACCTCGACCGGGCCAAGACCTTCTACACCGACCTCGGCTTCTCGATCAACCCGCAGTTCAGCGATGAGAACGCGGCGTGCGTGGTGGTCAGCGACGAGATCTACGTGATGATCCTGCTTCCGGAGTTCTTCGGGCAGTTCACCGACCAGCCCGTGACCGACACGGCCACGAGCCGCGAGGTGATCGTCGCCCTGTCCGCCGACAGCTCCATGGAGGTCGACGCGCTCACCGAGCGCGCCCAGGCCGCCGGGGGCACGGTCACCCGGGAGCCCACCGCGGACGGGCCCATGTACGGCAGCGCCTTCCTCGACCCCGACGGCCACCTGTGGGAGCTGATGTACATGGACATGAGCCAGATGGGCTGACCGCCCCGCGGCCCGCGTCCACGGCCCCGTCACCGGCGGTGGGCGCCGCCGGTCCGCCACCGGGGGACCTCCAGGCGGGTGGCGGCCCGCAGCGCCCATTCGACGGGGCCGTAGGCGTGGCCGGACATCCACCACGCGGAGGCGCCGAGCTGGAGCAGGAAGATCCCGACGGCGACCAGCAGCACCAAGGCGGGGGAGACCTGGCCGATCAGCCCGAGTCCGGCACCGGTGAACAGCAGCACGCACACCAGCGACTGGGCGAGGTAGTTGGTCAGCGCCATCCGTCCGGCGGGCGCCAGCGCGGCGGCGGTCCGGGCACCGGGGCCGGTCCGGAAGAAGCGGAGCAGGGTGGCGGCGTAGGCGGCCGTGAGGAACGGTGCGGTGACGACGGCCGCGGCCACCCCGGCGGGGTCCGCGGTGCCGCCCAGCGCGGCGAGGACCAGGGACCCGGCCAGCCCGACGGGATAGCCGACCCACTGCGTCAGGCGCAGCGCCCGGTCGTGCGCGGCCGGGTCCGCGAGGAGCCGGCGCTCGCCCGCGGCCAGGCCGGCGAGGAACGCGGCGAAGGCCGCCGGCCCCTGCATGCCCACCAGCGCCACGGCCATGTGCGGCAGCGAGCGCACGTGCTCGGCGACGACGTCGAGTGGGCCGCCCGCCAGCGCCGCGGTCGTCCGCTCCCCGGCGGCCAGCGCCGCGCCGGTGTCCACCTCGGCCGCCCCGGTGGCGGCCATCGCCAGGAACTGGAGCG
The DNA here is from genome assembly GCF_027706745.1 of Nocardiopsis suaedae. Taxonomy (GTDB): domain Bacteria; phylum Actinomycetota; class Actinomycetes; order Streptosporangiales; family Streptosporangiaceae; genus Nocardiopsis_A; species Nocardiopsis_A suaedae. The sequence goes on from NZ_JAQFWP010000005.1 coordinate 73,101, forward strand.
CCATGAGAGCGGTGATCACCCCGGCGGTGATGAGCGCGGTGCGCGGGCGGATCCGGTGCACGGCCAGCAGGAGCAGGCCGAGCAGGGCGTAGGTGGTGAGGATGTCGCCCTGGAAGAGCAGGACGGCGTGCAGGGCGCCGATGGCCAGCAGTGCGGCCAGCCGCCGCAGGAAGCGCGGCCGGAAGTCGACCCCCGTCCGGCGGGCGGAGTCGATCTGCAGGGTGAGGCTGTAGCCGAACAGGAACGAGAAGAGCAGGGAGAACTTCATCTCGAAGAACACCGTCACGGCCCGGTGCGCGGCCGTGTCCGCCACGGAGGCGAAGGCGGGGTCGTGGACCTGGTGGAAGGTGTATCCCGAGGCGAAGTACCCGATGTTGACGACGAGGATCCCGAAGAGCGCGAAGGAGCGCAGGGCGTCGATGTCGAGGATGCGCCGGGGTGTGGCCGATGGGCGCGACGGCGCCGCCGATACCGCTGTGGACATGGCGACGACGGTACGGGCGCGGTTGGACGTACGTACATGAACCGGGGTCCCGAGTTCATGGGGGAGGTGGCACCACCGGGAGGTAGTGCGTGCTTTACGGTGCGTCCAAGTCGTCGGGGAACAAGCGGAAGGCCTTATGCGGTGACAGGGGAACGACTGCGCGGAAGTCCCGGTGATCAAGGGTCAGGATGGCGTCTGTGCGGTACTCAGCCGCCAAGGCCACGTTGACCGCATCGGCGAGGTCGAGATCGAGACTGCGGTAGCGCCTTTGTACGGCCTGAGCGGTCCCAAGGAGGCCGAGGTGGATGTCGGGGATGTGGTAGCGCAGCTTGCGGGTTTGGGTCGTGATCATGGCCATGATCTCGGTGCGAGCGGAACTGCCGAAGCGGGCCCTCGCCATGTGGTCGACTTCGGCGAGGACCAGGGGAGACACGAGGACGAGGCCCGCTTCGTCCAATACGGTCTGGCAGCCGCTGGCGTCGGTGGACCTGCGGTCGAAGGCGGAGATGATTCCTGAGGTGTCGCCGATGACGATCACGTATCGTCGGCGCCTTCGACGACCGCGGCCCTCACATCTTCCTTGGACGCCGGTTCGCCATCGCCGTCGAACATGGGCCAGTCGATCGGTTCGTCCCACACACGGTTCGCCAGAGCGGCCAGATGGATGGCTTCCCGGATGATCTCCGCTTCCGGGATGCCGCGGCGCCGAGCGGCCGCCTTGATCTGGGCGAGGTCTTCCGGGTCCGCATAGACGTTCGTTCTCTTCATGGACATGTACCAACGCTTGTCCATGTGTTGTCGCAAGAGTAGGGAATCGCCTGAGTCAGCACTCGATGACGTTCACCGCCAGGCCGCCCCGGCTGGTCTCCTTGTACTTGTCCATCATGTCCCTGCCGGTGTCCCTCATGGTGCGGATCACTTTGTCCAGGGACACGAAGTGGCTGCCGTCGCCCCGCATCGCCATGCGGGTGGCGGTCACCGCCTTCACCGACGCCACCGCGTTGCGCTCGATGCACGGGACCTGTACCAGCCCCCCGATCGGGTCGCAGGTCAGCCCCAGGTTGTGCTCCATCGCGATCTCCGCCGCGTTCTCCACCTGGGACGGGGTCGCCCCCAGCGCCTCCGCCAGGCCGCCGGCCGCCATCGACGACGCCGAGCCGACCTCGCCCTGGCAGCCGACCTCCGCCCCCGAGATCGAGGCGTTCTCCTTGAACAGGATGCCGATCGCCCCCGCCGCCAGCAGGAAGCGGACCACGCCCTCCTCGCTCGCGCCCCGGTGGAAGTGGGTGTAGTAGTGCAGCACCGCCGGGACGATCCCGGCCGCGCCGTTGGTCGGGGCGGTCACCACCCGCCCGCCGGCCGCGTTCTCCTCGTTCACCGCCAGCGCGTACAGCGTGATCCAGTCGCTGCCGTGCAGCGGGTCCGAGGTGTCCGCCTCGTCCGGCGGAAGCAGCCCCGAGCCGTCGCAGCGCCCGCCGAGCTGCCGGTACAGCCGGTGCGCCCGGCGCGGCACCCGCAGCCCGCCCGGGAGCGTCCCCTCGGTGGTCACCCCCCGACGCACGCAGGCCCGCATCACCCGCCAGATCTCCAGCAGCTCCGCCCGCACCCGCTCGGCGGTGCGGCCGAACGCGCGCTCGTTGGCCAGCATGACCGCGCTGATCGACATGCCGGTCTCCCGGCACACGTCCAGCAGCTCCTGCGCGGTGGCGAAGGGGTGCGGCACCGGGGTGGTGTCCGGGATGATCCGGTCCGCCCCCGAGGCCTCCTCGTCCACCACGAAGCCGCCGCCCACCGAGTAGAACACCTTGGAGCGCAGCTCGCCCCCGTCGGCGTCGAAGGCGGTGAACCGCATCCCGTTCGGGTGCTCCGGCAGCGTCTCCTTGCGGAGGAACTCCACGTCGCGCGCCGGGTCGAAGGCGATCTCCGGCCCGGTGCCGCCCAGCCGCAGCCGCCCGCCCGTGCGCACCGCCTCCAGCAGGTCCGGAACCGCGTCCGGGTCGACCCCCTCCGGGGTCTCGCCGAGCAGCCCCAGCACCACCGCGGTGTCGCTGCCGTGCCCCTTGCCGGTGAGCGCCAGCGACCCGTACAGGTCGCAGCGCAGGGCCGCGGTACGCTCCGCCGCGCCCTCGGCGGCCAGGCCGTCGACGAAGGTCGCGGCCGCCTTCATCGGGCCCACGGTGTGCGAACTGGACGGTCCGATACCGGTCTTGAACAGGTCGAAGACGCTGATGGCCATCTGTCCTGCCCTCCTCGTCGAGCACAGGGGGTGCGGATCAGGGAACGGGGTGCGTATACGGGAACGGCCCCCGGATACGAAAATAGCCGGGTCGCGCGCGGCTTCGCTCGATGTGTCGGGGCCGCGCCCGGCCCGGCTGCTTCCGAAGGGTCCCGGCCGCGTGGCCGGGACCGGTCCTACAGGTCCGGGTAGAGCGGGTGCTTGCGCACCAGGGCCTCCACCCGGCCGCGCAGCGCCGCCGCGTCGTAGCCCGGCTTGAGCGCCTCGGCGATGACGTCGGCGACCTCGGCGAAGTCCTCCTCGCCGAACCCGCGGGTGGCCAGCGCCGGGGTGCCGACGCGCAGCCCCGAGGTCACCATCGGCGGGCGCGGGTCGTTGGGCACCGCGTTGCGGTTGACGGTGATGCCGATCTCGTCCAGGCGGTCCTCGGCCTCCTGCCCGTTGAGCGCGGAGTCGACCAGGTCCACCAGCACCAGGTGCACGTCCGTGCCGCCGCTGAGCACCTTCACCCCGGCCTCGGCCGCGTCGGGGCGGGTCAGCCGCTCGGCGAGGATGCGCGCCCCGGCCACCGTGCGCTCCTGGCGGTCGCGGAAGTCGTCGGAGGCGGCCGCCTTGAGCGCCACCGCCTTGCCCGCGATCACGTGCTCCAGCGGGCCGCCCTGCATGCCGGGGAAGACCGCCGAGTTGATCTTCTTGGCCAGCTCCTCCTTGCACAGGATGAGACCGGCGCGTGGGCCGCCCAGGGTCTTGTGCGTGGTGGTGGTGACCACGTCGGCGTGCGGCACCGGGTTGGGGTGCAGCCCCGCGGCGACCAGCCCCGCGAAGTGCGCCATGTCCACCACCAGGTAGGCGCCGACGGCGTCGGCGATCTCCCGGAACCGGGCGAAGTCGAGCTGCCGCGGGTAGGCCGACCAGCCGGCGACGATCATCGCCGGGCGGTGCTCCTTGGCCAGGCGCTCGACCTCGTCGTAGTCGATCAGCCCGTCCTCGTCGCGCACGTGGTAGGGGACCGGGTTGAGGATCTTGCCGGAGTAGTTGAGCTTCATCCCGTGGGTGAGGTGGCCGCCGTGCGCCAGGTCCAGCCCCAGGATGGTGTCGCCCGGCTTGAGCAGGGCGAAGTAGACCGCGGTGTTGGCCTGGGCGCCCGAGTGCGGCTGCACGTTGGCGTGCTCGGCGCCGAACAGCGCCTTGGCGCGGTCGATCGCGAGCCGTTCCACCACGTCGACGTGCTCACAGCCGCCGTAGTAGCGCCGGCCGGGGTACCCCTCGGCGTACTTGTTGGTGAGCACCGTGCCCTGGGCCTCGAGCACGGCGCGCGGGGCGAAGTTCTCCGAGGCGATCATCTCCAGGGTCTCCCGCTGGCGGGAGAGCTCCTGGCCGACGGCCGCGGCGACCTCGGGATCGAACTCCTGGAGGGTCTGGTCGAGAAGGGTGCGATCGGTCATGGAATCAGCCTTCGCCTTCGGTCAGCTGGGTGTACTTCTCCGGGGAGAGAAGGTCCTTCGGCTCCTCGGACAGCTCGACCTTGAACAGCCAGCCCTGCCCGTAGGGGTCCGTGCCGATGATCTCAGGGTCCTCCACGGCGGCCGCGTTCACGTCGACGACCTCGCCGTTGACCGGAGCGTAGATGTCGCTCACGGACTTGGTGGACTCCACCTCGCCGCAGGTGTCCCCGGCGGCCACGGTGGCGCCCGTCTCCGGCGGCTCGACGAAGACGATCTCACCGAGCGCCTCGGCGGCGTACTTGGTGATGCCGATCGTCGCCACGCCGTCGCTGATGGAGACCCACTCGTGTTCTTCGGTGTAGCTCAGCTCCGCGGGAACGCTCAATTTCTCTCCAGGAGGATTCATCAGTGGTGTCCGGTTACCGGGTCCGGCCGCCGCGTGCGGCCGAGGGACCGCGGGCGCTTCGTGCGGATCGCACCCACCCGGTGGCAATTCTGCCCGGTGGGCCGCCTGCCCGCACACACGGCTCGCGACCTGGGGCGGCGCGGGGGCGCCGCCGGAACTCAGCGTTCCCGCTTGTAGAACGGGAGCTCGACGACGTCCACGGGCTCGGTGCGGCCGCGCACGTCCACGGCGAACTCCCCGGTGGAGGTGTCCAGGCCGGCGTCGACGTAGGCCATGGCGATGGGGGTGCCCAGGGTGGGGGAGGGGGCCCCGCTGGTGAGCGTGCCGACCTGCTCGCCGTCGCGCAGCAGCGGCATGTCCTTGCGGATGGGGCGGCGCCCGCGCGCGGACAGCCCGATCAGGCGGCGCCCGCCGCTGCTGTCGGCGCTGCGCCCGGCGGCGCGCTCCAGCGCCGCGCGGCCGACGAAGTCGCCCTTGTCGAACTTGACGACCCGGCCCAGGCCGGCGTCGAAGGGGGTGAGACCGCGGGTGAGCTCCTGGCCGTACAGCGGCATCCCGGCCTCCAGGCGCAGGGTGTCGCGGGCCGACAGCCCGGCGGGGGCCAGGCCGTGCGGCTCCCCGGCCTTGAGCAGGGCCTCCCATACCGCGGGGGCGGCGGAGGCGGGCTCGATGAACAGCTCGAAGCCGTCCTCGCCGGTGTAGCCGGTGCGGGCGAGCAGCACGGGCTGCCCGGCGACGGTGTGGCGGTACCCGGCGTAGTACTTGATCTCCGACAGGTCGGCGTCGGTGAGCGGGGCCAGGATGTCCACGGCGGCCGGACCCTGGAGCGCGATGAGCGCGGTGTCGGCGGAGCGGTCCTCCACCCGGGCGTCGAAGCCCTGGGCCCGCTCCTGGAGGGCGGCCAGCACGGTCCCGGCGTTGGCCGCGTTGGGCACGACCAGGTAGTCGTCGTCGGCGAGGCGGTAGACGATCAGGTCGTCGAGGACGCCGCCGTCCTCGTCGGTGATCATCGTGTACCGGGCGCGGCCCACGGTGACCTTGGACAGGAACCCGACCATCGCGTAGTCCAGGACGTCGGCGGCCTGCGGCCCGGTGACGCGGACCTCGCCCATGTGGGAGAGGTCGAACAGGCCCGCCTTCTCCCGGACGGCCGTGTGCTCGGCCTTCTCACCGGAGTAGCGCAGGGGCATGAGCCAGCCCGCGAAGTCGACCAGGGTGGCGCCCAGCGCCTCGTGCGCGGAGCGGAGGGCGGTTTCGCGGAGGTTCGCGGACGCGCCGCCGTCGGATGTCATGGTCACTCCCGAGAGGATGGTCGTCGTCGTGCAGCCAAAGGCGTGGCCATCCTCCCCCTCTGTCATCGGTGCCTGAGAGCTTCACCGCGCGCACGGCGCGGCTTGCACCTTCGGCGAGGGGCGGCGGTGCCCCTGCTTTCCAGAGTGGTCTCGCCCGTTCGGTCCGCAGCGCCTGAGAGGTTCTCTGGGGAGGGTTTGCTCCTTCGGCGGCCCGCGCCGGCTGCGCGGACACTCTCCCGTACGGGTTCATCGACCGGCTTCAGAGTAGCAGCGCGCCTCCGGCGGGGACAGGGGCGGCCCCTCGGAGCCGCCCCTGGGCAGCGCCGTGACCTGGGCCGTGGCGGGGCGGTGGACGGGCGCGCCGCACGGGGGCACGGAAGGGGGTGCCTCAGCCGCGGGCGGGGGCGCCGAGCCCGCGGTCGACGCGGACCTCGCCGCCGCGCACCACCGCGCGCACGTTCTCCTCCGGCTCGGCGAGCAGGGTGACGTCGGCCAGCGGGTCGCCGTCGACGACGATCAGGTCGGCGTCGGCGCCCGCGCGCACCGTGCCCGCCCGGCCTTCCAGGTTCAGCAGCCGGGCGGCGGTGGAGGTGGCCGACCGCAGCACCGCCGCGGCGGGCTGCGCCTGGGCCCGGATGGCGAACTCCTCGCTCTGGTGGGCCTGCATGCCGCCGAGCAGGTCGGTGCCGAAGACCAGGTCCACTCCGGCCTCGTGCGCCCTGCGCAGCGCCTCCAGCCCCCGGTCGAGCACGGTGGACACCTTGGCCCGGCTCTCCGGGGGCAGCCCGTTGCGCGCCCCCTGGCGGGCCAGCTCCTGGTAGGTGACCAGGGTGGGCACGAGGAACGCCCGGCGCTCCAGGAACAGCTCCAGGCTGGTGTCGTCGATGAGGTTGCCGTGCTCGATGCACCGCACCCCCAGCCGCAGGCCCCGGTTGACCGCGCGGGCGGTGTAGGCGTGGCCGGTGACGTACCGGTTGGCGGCCTCGGCCTCCTCGACCACGGCGCGGATCTCCTCCTCGGCGGACTGGGTGGAGTCGATCCGGTCGGTGGGCGAGGCGACCCCGCCGGAGAGCATGATCTTGATGTGGTGGGCGCCGGTGCGCAGCTGCTCGCGGGCGGCGCGGCGGAACGCGGTCGCCCCGTCGCACACCAGGCCGGTGCTCGGGCAGCAGCCGTGCGACCCGGTGTCCTGGCGGCCGGGGCCGCGGAAGTCGCCGTGCCCGCCGGTCTGGGAGAGCGCCTTGCCGCCGAACAGCAGGCGGGGGCCGTCGATCAGCCCCTCCTCGACGGCCTGGGCCAGCCCCCAGTCGCCTCCGGCGACGTCGCGCACGGTGGTGAAGCCGCGGTGCAGCATGGCGGTGAGGGAGCGGGCGGCGAAGGCGGTGGCGTAGGAGGGCGAGTGGTCCATGGCCGCGCCCAGGTCGGCGCTGAAGGCGGTGGGGTGGACGTGGGCGTCGATCAGGCCGGGCATGAGCGTGGCCCCCGCGAGGTCGACGGTGCGCGCCCCCTCGCCGGGGTCGGGGGCCCGGCCCTGCCCGGTCGCGGCGATGCGGCCCTCGTCGACGAGCAGCCAGGACCCGGGGGTGCGGGTGCCCGCCTCGGGGTCGAGGAGGGCGGCGCCGGTGAACAGGGTGGTGCGGGGGCGGTCGGCCATGGGGTACCTCCGGTCGCGGATGCCTGCGGCGCGCCGGGTGACGCGCGCCTCACTCGCAATATATGTTGCATTGCTGGGTGGTGGGGAGGCCGGGGCCGCCTTCGCGGCGCCACGCCGGTCTCCGCGGCCGTGTGGGAACGGGGCGGCCCCATTCGATCGGCTCTACGCGCTCGCTACGGCGCTGAGCGGTGGCGGATCCGGCTCGGAGCGCCGACCGGCACCGCGCCGGTCGGCGTGCGGCCGACGGGACGCTCGCCCGCGGGGGCCAGGGCCGCCCAAGGCCCCACCGCCCCGCCGCCGTGCGTATGCGGCCGCCGCCGTCCGCCGGTGCGGCGCGCGGGCGGCCCCGGTCCGGGGCGAGAATGGTCGCCGGACACCCCGGACCCGGACGGGCGGAGCGGAGGCGGAGGGCCGAGATGCCGGACTGGATCGAGGAGGCGCTGGCGGGCGGGCGCTTGGGCCGCGCCGCCGAGCGGGTCGTCCGGGTGCTGCGCGACGACCCGCGGTTCGCCTCCTACGCCAGCACCGCGGAGCTGGCCGCGCGGGCCGGGGTGAACGTCGCGACCGTGGTGCGCGCGGCCCAGCAGCTCGGCTTCTCCGGCTGGCCGGCCCTGCGCGTGGAGCTGCGCTCGCGGTACCTGGCCTCGCTCAGCGCGGACGAGGTGATGGCGGAGCACGCCGGCACGGCCGACCCGGTCCGCGACGCCGTGCGCTCCGACCGCGAGGCCCTGCGCACCCTCGACCGCACCCTGGAACCGGAGCGGGTGCGCGCACTCGCGCAGGCGCTGCACGGGGCGCGGCGGACGCTGGTGCTGGGCTCGGGGACGTTCGCCGCGCCGGGGCTGCAGCTCGCGCACGCCGCCGGGATCATGGGGTACGACGTGGAGCTGCGCGACACCGGGGGGACCGCGCTGCTCGCCGCCGTGTCCCGGCTGGGGGAGGGCGACCTGGTCGTGGTGTGCGACCTGTGGCGGGTGCCGCGCGTGATCCGGTCGGCCGCCCGCATGGCCGCCGAGCGGTCCGTCGCCACCGCCGTGATCACCGACCGCCGGGACTCGCCCCTGGTCGAGGGGGCCGCGCATGTGATCGTGGTCCCGAGCGAGGGGGTGGGGATGTTCCCGTCCCTGACGCCGGTGATGGCCGTGGTCCACGCGCTCCTGGCCGAACTGGGCCGGATCGGCGGCGAGGAGGCCCTCCAGGCCGTCCGCCGTACCGAGGCCCTGTGGGAGCAGGCCGGACTCTTCTGACCCGGCGAGAACGGGGGCGGCCGGGGCGCCCGGCCCCGTTCCACCCGTGTCGCCGCCGCCCTCCTCCCTGACACTCCGGCGGCCCGCCGCCCGGCCGAGGCCGCGAGCGGGCGGCCGCCCGCCCCCGGTGTCGCCATCGGTCCTGGCCCCCGTGCTCGTCCTGATCTGGGGGATCGAGCAAAGAGTGATCTGGGTCACAGCAAATGCAATGAGTGTTGCATGACACAGGTCCGTGCTGCTTACATCGCAGTCGTCGTTCGGATCCGACCTCCGGCCCACCGTGGGCCCCGTCCCCCTGCCCGGTCTTCCGCGAAGGTGTCCCATGCAGACCGTCCATCTCGCGATCCTCGCCGTGTACCTGCTGGCCATGGTGGGCGTCGCCGTGTACTTCCTCCGCTCGGGCCGGCTCGGCGGCGGCGACGACTTCCTGTTCGCCGGGCGCAGCCTGCCCCGGCCCGTCATGGTCGCCACCCTGCTGGTGACCTGGGTGGGGTCCGGGACCGTCATCGGCGGCGCCAACTTCGCCTACACCTACGGCCCCGTCGCCGGGCTCGTCTTCTTCGCCGGGACCCCGCTGGGCATCCTGGTCCTCCTGCTCGCCGCCCGGCGCATCCGGCGGGCCTCCCGGCACACCGTCCCCGAACTGCTGGAGGCCCGGTTCGGCACCGGGGTGCGCACCGTCGCCGCCGCCGTCACCGCGCTGGCCTACATCGGCCTGGTCGCCTCCCAGTTCATCGGCGGGGGCTACGTGGTCGGGCTGATCACCCCGCTGAGCGCCACCCAGGGCACGGTCCTGGTCGCGGTCGTGGTCACCCTGCTCACCGTCACCGGCGGCCTCTTCTCGGTGGCCTACACCGACTTCCTGTCGGCGATCCTCATCGTGCTCGGCCTGTTCGTGTCCCTGCCGCTGGTCTTCTCCGCCGTCGGCGGCCCCGCCGCCTACTGGGACGGGCTGCCCGCGGCGGCCGCCACCCCCACCGGCGGGCTCACCGCCCTGCAGCTCCTCGGCTACTTCCTGCCGCTGTTCCTGCTCCTGCTGGCCGACCAGAACATCTACCAGCGCCTCACCGCCGCCCAGGACGAGCGCACCGCCCGCGCGTCCACCCTGGGCATGCTGGTCTCCAGCTTCTTCGTCTTCATCCCGGTGGTCCTGCTGGCCTCGGCGGCCGCGGTGCTCATGCCCGGCATCAACGGCGACATGGCCATCCTGGCCCTGGCCTCCGAGGGCCACCTGCCGGCCGTGCTGGGCGGCCTCATCCTCGCCGGGGCGGTCGCCTTCGTCATCACCACCGGTTCCTCGTTCATGCTGTCGGCCGCCTCCAACATCGCCTACGACCTCTACGCGCGCTTCGCCGAGGGGGAGACCGGCGGGCGCCGCGGCCTGGCGGTGCAGCGGGGCGCGGTCCTGGCGATCGCGGTGGTCGCGTTCGTCCTCGGGCTGTTCTTCCCGACCGTGCTCGAACTGCAGATGTACTCCTACACCATCTACGGCGCGGCCATCACCCCCGCGGTGTTCGCGGTGCTGTTCTGGAAGCGGGCCACCACGGCCGGTGCGGTCGCGGCCCTGGTCGTCGGCGCCGCCACCACCATCGGCTGGCACCTGGCCGGGACGCCCGGCGACGTCAACGGCGTGGTAGCCGCGCTCCCGGCGGCGCTGATCGCCCTCGTCGCCGCCAGCCTGCTCACCAAGGCCCCCGACCCCGGGGCCCTCGAAGCGGCGGGCGTCGACTGAGCGGAGGCGCGGACGCGGAAGGGTCCGGCACGCGGAGCGCGCCGGACCCTTCCTGCGGGTGCTCAGGCCTTGCGGCGGCGCCGCACCGCCTCGGCCAGGCCCTGCAGCACGTCGACGGTGGTGTCCCAGCCCATGCACTTGTCGGTGATCGACTTTCCGTACACCAGCTCGGCGGGGTCGCCCAGCTTCTGGGCGCCCTCCTCGATGAAGCTCTCCAGCATCACGCCGACGATGCCCTGCTGCCCCTCGGCGACCTGGGCCGCGATGTCCTGGGCGACGACCGGCTGGCGCTTGTGGTCCTTGCCGCTGTTGGCGTGCGAGGCGTCGATCATCACCCGGCGGCGCAGCCCGGCGCCCTCCACCACGTCCAGCGCGGAGCGCACGTGCTCGGCCCCGTGGTTGGGGCCGGTGCGCCCGCCGCGCAGGATCAGGTGGCAGTCCGGGTTGCCGCTGGTGCTGACGACCGACCCGGCGCCGGCCGGGTCGACGCCGAAGAAGGTGTGCGGGGCGGCGGCCGCGCCGCAGGCGTCCACCGCCACCTGCACGTCGCCGTCGGTGCCGTTCTTGAAGCCCACCGGCATGCTCAGGCCGCTGCTGAGCTGGCGGTGCACCTGGCTCTCGGTGGTGCGGGCGCCGATCGCGCCCCACGTGACGGCGTCGGCGATGTACTGCGGGGTGATCGGGTCGAGGAACTCGGTTCCGGCCGGGACCCCCAGCGAGCCGATGTCCAGCAGCAGCTTGCGCGCGGTGCGCAGGCCCCGGTGCACGTCGTGGCTCTCGTCCAGGCCCGGGTCGTTGATCAGGCCCTTCCAGCCCAGGGTGGTGCGCGGCTTCTCGAAGTAGACCCGCATCACCACGCACAGGTCGGCCGCGACCGACGGCGTCAGCTCCTTGAGGCGGCGCGCGTAGTCGAGCGCCGCCGCCGGGTCGTGCACCGAGCACGGCCCCACGATGACCAGCAGCCGGTCGTCCTCGCCGTTCAGCACCCGCGCGACCTCGGCCCGGGCGTCCTCGACCAGCGCCGTGCGCTCGGGGCCCATCGGCAGCTCGGCCAGGACGTCGCGCGGCGCGACCAGCGGCCGGTAACTGGCGATGCGGGTGTCATTGGTGCTGCTCGTCATGGTGGCGGATGCTCCTCGTCCCCGTCGTCCCCGGTCGGCCCTCCTGGAACCTTAGCGCCAACCGGGGCGCCGGTCCGAGCCGTGGGGCGCGAGTGTGGTGCGGGTCATCGCAGGGCTTCTCAGCAGGTGAGACTCACCCCTTGAGGCCGGGCAGGTCCTCCTCCCAGAACTCCCCGGGGTTGCGCTCCTTCTCCGGCGCCCCCCGCTCGTGCTCGGCGGTGCGCAGCTCCACCCGGCGGATCTTGCCCGAGACCGTCTTGGGCAGCGCGGCGAACTCCAGCCGCCGCACCCGCTTGTAGGGCGCCAGCCGCTCCCTGCAGAACGCCAGGATCGAGTAGGCGGTGTCGGCGTCCGGCTCCGCCCCCGCCACCAGGGTGACGAACGCCTTGGGGACCGCCAGCCGCACCGGGTCGGGGGAGGGCACGACCGCCGCCTCGGCGACCGCCTCGTGCTCGATCAGCACGCTCTCCAGCTCGAAGGGGGAGATGCGGTAGTCCGAGGCCTTGAACACGTCGTCGCGCCGGCCGATGTAGGTGATGTGCCCGTCGGCGTCCCGGGAGGCCACGTCGCCGGTGTGGTACAGCCCGTCGCGCATCGCCCCGGCGGTGCGCTCCTCGCTGTCGGCGTACCCGGCCATCACCCCGACCGGGGCGTCGCGCAGCGAGACGCACACCTCGCCCTGGTCGCCGTCCTGCCCGGTGACCGGGTCGGCCAGCACCACCTCGTACCCGGGCATGGGCAGCCCCATCGACCCGGGCCGCACCTGCTGCCCGGGGGAGTTGCCGACGGTCACGGTGGTCTCGGTCTGGCCGAACCCGTCGCGCACGGTGATCCCCCAGGCGGTGCGCACCTGCTCGATCACCTCCGGGTTGAGCGGCTCCCCGGCCGACACCGCCTCGCGCACCGGGGCCGTGCCCGACCCCAGGTCGGCCTGGATGAGCATGCGCCACACGGTCGGCGGGGCGCAGAAGGTGTCCACCCCGCACCGGCGTATCGCCGCCAGCAGCTCGGCCGCGTCGAACCGGGCCTGGTTCACCGACAGCACCGTCGCCTGGGCGTTCCACGGGGCGAACACGCTGCTGTAGGCGTGCTTGGCCCACCCCGGGGAGGAGATGTTCAGGTGGACGTCGCCGGGGCGGATGCCCACCCAGTACATGGTGGACAGGTGCCCGGCCGGGTACGACAGGTGGGTGTGCTGCACCAGCTTGGGCGCCGAGGTGGTGCCGGAGGTGAAGTAGAGCAGCAGCGGGTCGTCGGCCGGCGTCCGGTGGTCGGGCGCGAAGTCCAGGGCCGCGTGCCGGCAGTCGGTGTAGGGCAGCCACCCCTCCATGTAGCCGACGCTGATCCGGGTCCAGTGCCCGCCCAGCCCCTCGAACTTGGGGGTGTCGGCGGCGTTGGCGATCACGTGCCGCACCCCGCCGCGCTCGATCCGGTCGGCCAGGTCACCCGTGGTCAGCAGCGGCGTGGCGGGGATGAGCACCGCGCCCAGGCGGATCGCGGCCAGCGTGGTCTCCCACAGCTCCACCTGGTTGCCCAGCATCACCAGGATCCGGTCGCCCCGGTGCACGCCCTGGTTGTGCAGCCAGTTCGCGGCCTGCCTGCTCCGCTCGGCCATCTCCCGGTAGGTCAGCCGCGTCTCCGAGCCGTCCTCGTCCACGATCCACAGGGCGAGCCGGTCGGGATGCTCCTCGGCGGCCGGGTCGAAGTGGTCCAGCGCCCAGTTGAAGTGGTCGGGCCGGGGCCAGGAGAAGCGCGCGTGCGCCTGGGCGCGGTCCTCCCGGAGCTCCAGCAGCAGGTCGCGCGCCGCCCGGAACTCGGCGGTGGCGGGGTTCGGCATGGAGGGACCTCCGCATCCGGTGTGTGAGCGCTGTCACTCTAGCCGCTGAGGGTCCCTCCTGTCCCGGACCGCCGTCCCGGACCGCCTCTCCGGCCTGTGGAGCGCATACGGCCGGAGGCTAGCATCGGTCCGGTGAGCGACCTGAGCGGACACCAGGGCACGTGGACCTTCGGCGCGGACGCGCTCCACATCGACTACGCGGACCGCTGGCGGGTGCACCGCCTGCTGCGCCTCCTCCGCCGCTGCACCGTGCCCTACGCGGTGGTCGCCGGGGTGGACTTCCAGCCCGACGCGGGACGGAAGCGGTGGCGGTTGGCCGTGCGCCTGGCCGACGGCGCCGACCCCTTCGGGGCGAGCGTGCCCGGGGCGGAGGAGAAGGGCGACCCCTTCGAGCTGACCGGGCCCTCCGAGAGCGTCCTCACCGCCGAGTACCAGGCGGACCAGCTCCGCGTGCTCGCCGAGGGGGCCCAGACCACCGGGGCGGCCCCCGAACCCGCCGAGGTGGCCCGGTCACTGGTGCCCGCACCGCCCTTCAAGGCCTACTGCGACGGAGGCGAGGCGGTCTTCGACGGCGCCGAGGTGCGCCTGCACTGGAAGCGTCCGCGCGGCAGGGACGAGCAGCGCCGCGGCGGGCGCGTGCTGCCGCTCGACCGCCTGCTCCGCGTCGAGTGGGTCCCGGCCGACCAGGGAGGGTGGGCCGGGATCCGGTTCACCGTCGCCGGGGAGCCCTCCTCCGGGGGCTCCATCCGCAAGGACCCGGCGGCGCTCGGGTCGCAGGACGGCCGCGAGCAGGCGCGCCTGCGCCTGCTGGCCGCCGTGGTCAATGCGCACCTGCCGGCCGCGGCGGGCGCCGGCGCGGCCGCCGGTGATAGAGAAGGAGGGGCCCCGGAGCAGGCGGAGGCATCGGCGCCGGACGCCGGGCCGCGCTCCGAACCGGAGGAGATCTCCCGGCGCATCCGCGAGCTGGCCGCCCTGCGCGACGACGGCCTCGTCACCGAGGAGGAGTTCGCCGCGAAGAAGGCCGAGCTGCTGAGGCGCCTATAGCACGACCCGCGGCACCACGACGAGAGAACGAAAGGCGGCCGCCGATGTCCCAGCGGACCCTGTACCCTCCGATCGCGCCCTACGACAGCGGGATGCTCGACGTGGGCGGCGGCGACAGCGTCTACTGGGAGCTGTGCGGCAACCCCGACGGCAAGCCCGCGGTGTTCCTGCACGGTGGGCCCGGCGGCGGCTGCGCCCCCGACCACCGGCGCCTCTTCGACCCCGAGCGCTACAACATCCTCCTGTTCGACCAGCGCAACTGCGGCCGCAGCACCCCGCACGCCTCCGGCATGGACGTGGACCTGAAGGCCAACACCACCTGGAGCCTGGTGGCCGACATCGAGCGGCTGCGGGAGATGGTCGGCGCGGAGCAGTGGCTGGTCTTCGGCGGCTCCTGGGGCAGCGCGCTCGCCCTCGCCTACGCCGAGGAGCACCCCGAGCGGGTGAGCGGGCTGGTGGTGCGCGGCATCTTCACCCTCCGCGACGACGAGCTGCAGTGGTTCTACCAGAGCGGTGCGAGCCACATCTTCCCCGACGTGTGGGACGGCTACCTGGCGCCGATCCCCGAGGAGGAGCGCGGCGACCTCATCGCCGCCTACGCCCGGCGGCTCAACCACCCCGACCGCGACGTGCGGGTCGAGGCCGCCCGCGCCTGGAGCGTGTGGGAGGGGTCCACGGTGACGCTGCTGCCCAACGAGGCGGTGCGGGCCCAGCACGCCGAGGAGGACTACGCGCTGGCCTTCGCCCGCATCGAGAACCACTACTTCTCCAACAAGGGCTTCTTCACCCCCGGCCAGCTCATCGAGCGGGCCGGGCGGCTGCGCGGCATCCCCGGCGTCATCGTCCAGGGCCGCTACGACGTGTGCACCCCGGCGCGGACCGCGTTCGACCTCCACAAGGCGTGGCCGGAAGCGGACTTCCACATCGTCGACGACGCGGGCCACGCCTTCAGCGAGCCCGGCATCCTGCACCGGCTGATCGAGGCGACCGACCGCTTCGCCGCGTCGTGACCCCGCCCTGTCGACACGGTCCCGACGTGTTCTCGATGCGTTCCTGACGTGATCCCGGCGCGGCCCCGGGGCGGCCCCGGGGCCGTGGCGGCGCGGTGCGGTTTAGGCTCGGAGCCACGATCCGCGCAAGGAGGCTCACGATGAAGGTCAAGGTCGACTACGACCTCTGCGAGAGCAACGCCGTCTGCATGGGCATCCTGCCCGAGGTGTTCGAGGTCCGCGACGACGACAACCTCTACATCCTCCAGGAGGAGCCGCCCGAGGAGCTCCGTCCCAAGCTGGAGGAGGCCGTTCGGATGTGCCCCAAGCAGGCGCTGAGCCTGGAGGACTAGGGCGTGTTTCTCGGAGGCTTTTCGATCAGCGAGCGGCCGTCCCGGGCGGCGCTCGCAAGACGGGGCGCGAAGTTCATCCTGGTTGGCTGCTCGAGCGTCCCGGCGCAGCGAGCGTCGTCCTGGTGGCCGCGAGCCGAAAATGATCCGAGAAACACGCCTTAGGGGCCGGCAGGACCCGCAGGACGGGCCGGGCGGCGGGCACCGCGGCGCGCCGCCCGGGAACGGGCAGGGTTCAGTGCTTCCGGGGCCGGCACC
The DNA here is from genome assembly GCF_027706745.1 of Nocardiopsis suaedae. Taxonomy (GTDB): domain Bacteria; phylum Actinomycetota; class Actinomycetes; order Streptosporangiales; family Streptosporangiaceae; genus Nocardiopsis_A; species Nocardiopsis_A suaedae. The sequence goes on from NZ_JAQFWP010000005.1 coordinate 89,196, forward strand.
GCGCCGGTGGCGTCGCCCCCTCCCGAGATCAAGGCGTGGCCGCGCGGGCTCCCGCTGCGGCGAGCGCGTCCTCCCAGGTGGTGCGCTCGGTGAGGAGCGGACGGTAGCGCATGGCCTTCGGCGTGGACTTCAGCCCCAGCACTCCGATGAGCAGCCCCTCCCGCCCGAAGAAGGCGACGAACTTGCGGTCCTCGGGCGAGCCGTGGACGATCTCCACCGTGTCGGCGGGCGCCGCCTGCCCCAGAAGCTGGATCTTCCGCTTGTACTGGTCCGACCAGAAGTAGGGCACCGGGGTGTACTCCTCGGCGGCCCCCGTACCGGCCAGCAGGTTGCGCGCGGCCACCCCCGCCTGCTCCCCGGCGTTGGTCCAGTGCTCCAGCCGCATCCGGCCGCCGTAGCGCGGGTGCGGGAAGTTCGCCAGGTCCCCGGCGGCGTAGACGTTCGGCACCGACGTGCGTCCGAGCGCGTCGCACTCCACGCCCCCGGCGCCTCCGGCCAGGGAGACGCCCGACCCCTCCAGCCACTCGGTGTTGAGGTCGACGCCCAGCCCGCAGACCACCACCGGCGCCTCCACGGCCGACCCGTCGGCCAGGCGTACGCGCTCAACGCGCCCGCCCGCGCCCTCGTACCCGGACACCCCCGTGCCCAGGCGGAGGTCCACGCCGTTGTCGCGGTGCAGGTCGGTGAGGACCCGCCCGACGCGCGGGTCGACCGCGCGGGTGAGCGGGGTCGGCGCCGCCTCGATCAGCACCACCTCCCGGCCGAGCGCCCGCGCGCTGGACGCCACCTCGGCCCCGACGAACCCGGCGCCGACCACGGCCACGCGGTCGTACTCGTCCAGGTCGGCGCGGAGCGCCTCGGCGTCGGCCAGTGTGCGCAGCACGTGCACCCCGGCCAGTTCCGTCGCGGGGCGGCGGGCGCGCGCCCCGGTCGCCACGATCACCCCGTCGCCCTGGACGCGGGTGCCGTCGTCCAGCTCCACCGACCGTTCCCCGGGCAGCAGCCGCGCGGCGGCGCGCCCCAGCCGCAGGTCGAGCCCGAGCGCGTCGAAGGCCGCGTCGTCGCGCAGCGCCACGCCTGCGCCGCCACCGGTGCCGGTCAGCACCTCCTTGGACAGGGGCGGCCGGGAGTAGGGGCGCTCGTCCTCCGCCCCGACGAGGGTGATGCGCCCGTCGAAGCCCGCCTCGCGCAGGGATTCGGCGGCGTGCAGGCCGGCCATTCCCGCGCCCGCGATGACGACGTTGTCCATGCTGTCCATGGCTCCGCTCTGGATCTGGGGTGGTCGGGGACCCGCCTCCACGATAGGCGCGCACCGGCGCCCCGGGGCGGGGACCCGGGCCGCTACAGCGGCCGGACCGCGCCGACCGGCCCGCCGCCGCCGAACAGGTCCACGCTGAGCAGGTCGGCGACGGGGGAGACGTCGGCGCCGAGCTCCCGCAGGGCGGTGAGCCCGACCATGGCGCGGGCGCGCGTCTCGGCGTCGCCGTCGGAGATCTTGACCGCGGCGGTGCGCCCGTCGGTGTCGGCGAGCACGAGGACGCCTTCGGCGCCGATCTTGGAGACCGTTCCGGGCAGGTCGCGCATGATGCGGGTGTCGAGGCGGCCCTCACCGGCCACGTACTCGGGGTGGGTGCGCATGGCGGCGATGACGGCCGCCTCGGGGGTGCTCTCCGGGGCCAGGGCCATGGCCCGGATCCCGCGCGCCAGGCCCTGCAGGGAGACGGCCATCTGCGGGGCGCCGCAGCCGTCCACGGCGGTGTGCGCGACCGGTTCGCCGCACAGCTCCTCGATGGTCTCGCGCACCAGCGCCTGCAGCGGGTGGGCGGGGTCCAGGTAGTCGGCGGTGCTCCACCCCTGGGCGGCGCAGGCGGCCAGCATGGCGGCGTGCTTGCCCGAGCAGTTCATCAGCAGCCGGTCCGGCTCCCCGCCCGAGCGCAGCAGCGCGTCGCGGAACCGCCGCCCCATCGGCCAGTCGACCGGGCAGCGCAGGTCGTCGGGGCCGAGCCCGGCGTCGGCGAGCACCTTGCGGACGGTGTCGGCGTGGATGTCCTGGCCGCTGTGGCTGCCCGCGGCGATGGCCAGCTCGGGTCCGGAGACCGGCGCCCCCGCGCGCAGCGCGGCGAGCGCCTGGAAGGGCTTGGCGGCCGACCGGGGGAACATGGCGGCCTCGACCGGTCCGCGCGTGTACCCGGGGGCGCCGTCCGCGGTGATGCCGATGACGGCGCCGTAGTGGACGCCCTCCCGGAATCCGGAGCGCACGACCTCGGCGAGCGGCACGTACGCGGGCAGCGGGGACGACGGGTGGGACACCAGGCCCTCCATTCGCGACAAAATCGGACAGACGGCTCAACGTTATGCGCCGCTGTGCTCTTCCCGCACCCGTCGCACGGGTGCCGTAGGGTCGGGCAGCGGCGCGGCGCCCCCGGTAGGGGCGCTGTGACGGGTTCGACGGGGGAGGACGTACCGCATGCTGGAGTGGATGAGGGCAGGGCGCCCGCGCATGGGCGGGGCGGTCGCGCACGGGGCGCTGACCCGCGCGCGGGGCGGGTCCGCCCTTCCGGCGCGCGGTCTGGAGTACGCCGTCCTCGACGTGGAGACCACCGGGCTGGACCCCGCGGCCGGTGCGCGCGTGTGCGAGGTCGCCGTGGTGCGGATGCGGGGCGACGGAACGGTGCTGCGCGAGTTCAGCACCCTGGTCGACCCGGGCGCCCCGATGGAGGGGCGCGAGTTCCACGGCATCACCGACGGGGACGTGGCCGGGGCGCCGCGCGCCGGGGCGTTGGCCGGAGAGCTGGCGGGGCTGTTCTCGGGAGCCGTGGTGGCCGGGCACAACCTGGACTTCGAGGCGGCGTTCCTCGCCTCCGAGCTGGTTCCGTCGGGGCTGCCCGAGGGGGTCCCGGGGCTGTGCACGCTGCGTGCCCTGCGCTCCCAGGTCGACCTGGACCGGTACTCGCTTCCGCGGGCGAGCCTGGCGCTCAACGGCCACTGGCCCTCAGGGCAGCACACGGCACTGGGCGACGCGCGCGCGTGCGCCCGCATCCTGGCCGAGATGCTGAACACGGCGCCGGGAGAGCTGTACTACACCGGGCCCGCTCCGCGTGATGTGGTGCTCGGAGAGCAGGGCGCCGAACGCGTCGGCCCGGTCCGGCTGAAGAGCCGGACCCCGGTCAAGGGGGCGCTCCCCCTGGCGACGGTGTGGCCCCGCCGGTGGCGCCCGCAGGAGCTTCCGCCGGAGCTGTGCGGCGGCGCGTTCACCGGCGCCGACCGTACGGCCGCGTTGAAGGCCGCCCGTGAGCGCGGCCTGTTCCGCGAGGCCGCCGCGGGCGCCGTGGCGCTGGCCGGGGCCGCGGCGGCCGCGGGAGCCGCCCGCTCCCTGATGCGCGCGCTGCGCTGAGGCGGAGGCCGCCCCGGGGCGTGCGGACCGCCCGCGTTGTGTACGGGCCGCATGTGGTCACCGAAAGTGGTACTGCCGTCACTCCCCGGCGCCGCCTGGGGTTCAGACCCCGGACAGGGCGAGGAAGAAGGCGATGATCAGGGTGCTCCCGCCCACCGTGGTGAGGGTGGCGCGGCCGGCCTCGGTGAGGCGTGCGGGGAGCACTGCCAGGGCCGGGTAGAAGCGGATCACGCGGTTGGTCATGGCGACGGCGACCAGGACGGCGCCGACGAGCAGGAGGACGAGGGACACGTCGGGACAGGCCTTCTCGGAGAGGGAGGGGCGAGGGGTGCTGCGGTGTGCGCGCCCGATTGTCGCGCATGCGCGGCCGGCGCGGGAGGGGGCCGCGGTGCCTCCCCGGGTTACGGCCGGTCCCCGGATGCCCCGTTCGTCTCGTTCGCGCCGTTCGTCCGGTCCGCGTGGGGGGCGGCCGCGCCGAGCGCCCGCAGCGTGAAGGAGGTCACCAGCGCGTGCGCCTCCTCCACCGAGGCCTCCCCGCGCAGGATGGGCACCCGCTGGGCCCCGATCATCGCCAGCACCAGCCGTGCGGTGGCCGCCACCGGCTGCGCGGTGAACGCGCCCTCCTCGGTCCCGTGCCGCAGGACCTCCTCCAACAGCCGCTGCATGGGCTCCACGTGGTCGGCCAGGCGCTGGTAGGCGTCCGGCCCCAGGCTGGCGCCGAGCTCGGCGGCCGGGGGGTGGGGGTGCTCGGCGATCGCCTCCAGCTGGAGGCGGACGAAGGCCGACAGCCGGTCGGTGGGCTCGGGGACGCCGTGCAGCTCGGCCCGGTAGCGCTCCATGAAGCCGGCGGTGGCCTCGTCGGCGAAGGCCAGCAGCAGCGCCGCCTTGTCGGGGAAGTAGTTGTACAGGGCCGTCCGGGTGATGCCCGCCCGCGCGGCGACCTCGGTCATGGAGATGTCGTCGATGCCCTCGGTCCGGGTCAGTTCGGCGACCGCCTCCAGGATGCGCTCGCGCGTCTGGGCCCGGTGGGCGGCGATGGTCGGCGCGGAGATCTTGGGCATGCCCCCATGGTCGCACGGCGGCGGAATCGGCGGGGTGGCCCGTGCAGGTCGTGGACGGGGCGAACGACCGCGGGACCGCGTGCGTCAGGGGCGGCGCCCGCCGGGTGGAAGGGCCCCGGGCGGCGCCGTCCCCGCCGCCCGGTGCCCTGTGCGGCCGCTCAGGCGGCCGCGCCGGACGCGTGGCGGCGTCCGAGGTCGGCCAGGACCTCCGTGTTGAGCTGGTAGGCCAGGCCGGTCTCGCGGATCATCGCCTGCCGCGCGGTCGCGTCGAGGTCCAGGGCGTCCAGGCGGGCCCGGTAGGCCTCCTTGAACCGCGGCAGGCTGCCCAGGGCCGAGAAGTCGTAGAACGCCGTCCCCGCGGTGCCGGGGAGGCCGTAGGCCCGTGCGGCCGCCTTGCCGATGAACTGGCCGCCGGAGACGTCGCCCATGTAGCGGGTGTAGTGGTGCGCCACGTACCCGGCCGGGTCGTCGGCCATCTGCCGGATGCGGGCGGTGTAGGTGGCGGTGGGCGGCGTGGGGGAGACGCGGCGCGCCCATTCGGGGCCGAGCAGGGCCTCCAGGTCGCGCTCCAGGGCGGGCACGCGGAACAGGGCCGGGTCGACGAACGGGCCGGCCAGGGGGTCGCCGGCCAGGGCGCGGCCGACCTCCTCCAGCGCGGTGTAGGCGAAGTAGTGCTGGGCGGTCATCGCGGCGTACCCGTCCACCGGTAGCGCCCCGTCGAGCAGCGCGCGGGTGAATCCGTGCCCCTCGGCCTCTCCGTGCGCCTGCCAGGTGGCGGCCTTGAGCCGTTCGGAGAAGCGCCCGTCCTCCACCATCGGTCTCCCTTCCCGTGGCCGGACCCGGTCGGCCCGCTGTTTTCTGACATCTTGTCAGCATGATGGTGACGGGTGTCAAGACCGATACGACGCACTGTCGTATAAGTCTCGGCGGATTCTCAGGCGCCCCGGTCATGTGCGGCGCCGGTGCGGGGCGCGGGGTGGGCCGCGGCCGGTATCCTTGCCCGGGACGGCGGTGCAGACCTGGCGAAACAGGAGGAAGTGGACCTTTCGGGGCGCGGGCCGGGGAACGCCCGGCGGCCGACCGTGCGTTAGCACGTGCAGTGGCGGCCCGCGAGGCGGTGACACTATCGTTTGTCTGCCGCGACGAGGGGCGGCCGAGAATGCCAGCGAATCAGGACTTGGGGCAGTGACCGTGACGCGATCCGAACCCGTGGGGCCGGCCGATGCCGCCGCCCCGGCGCCGGCGGTCGCCTCGGTCGACGTCCTCCTGGTCGAGGACGACGCCCAGGACGCCTTCCTGGTCGAGGAGCTGCTCGCCGAGACCGACCTGGAGTGCCGCATCACCTGGGTGCGCACCTACGCCGAGGCGCGCGAGCAGCTGCCCTCCTTCCGCGGCTGCGTCCTGCTCGACCTCAACCTGCCCGACGCCGACGGCATGCCGCTGCTGCGCAAGGTGCTCGACTCCGCCCGCTCGGCCGCCGTGGTGGTGCTCACCGGCCTGGACGATGAGCACGAGGGCGTGGCCTCGGTCGCCGCCGGCGCCCAGGACTACCTGGTCAAGGGCCAGGTCGACGGATCACTGCTGGCGCGCAGCCTGCGCTACTCGGTCGAGCGCCAGCGCGCCGACGAGAACGCCCGCCAGCTCCGCGAGGCCGAGCTGTACGCCCGGGAGAACATGCGCCTGGAGCGCGGACTGCTCCCGCAGGTGCTGCTGGACGCCTCGCCCCTGTCGCACCGCACCTTCTACCGGCCCGGCCGCAAGCGCGCCCTGGTCGGCGGCGACTTCTACGACGCCGTCGAGAAGGACGGCACCACCCACGTCATCGTCGGCGACGTCAGCGGGCACGGCCCCGACGAGGCCGCCCTGGGCGTGCAGCTGCGCATCGCCTGGCGCGCCCTGGTCATGGGCGGCGTCGATGAGCGGCGGCTGCTGCCCTCCCTGGAGCAGATCCTCATCAGCGAGCGCGCCCAGGAGGAGATGTACGCCACCCTGTGCCAGGTCAGCCTGGACACCGGGGCCGAGAGCGCCCGCATCCGGCAGTTCGGCCACCCGCCGCCGCTGGTCATCGCCGACGGCAAGGTCGCCGAGGTGGAGGCCTCCCCGCACCCGCCGCTGGGGGTCTTCCCCGAATCCGAGACCGAGGTGGAGGAGTTCGCCCTGCCGCGCGGGGCCACCCTGATGCTCTACACCGACGGCCTCGTCGACGCCTACGACGGCGGCCCGCCCGCGCGCCTGGAGGTCGCCGGACTGCGCCGCATCGTGTCCGGCCTGCTGGAGGCCGGGACCTCCGTGGTCGACGTGCCCGAGCGGGTCGTCGACGAGGCCGAGCGGCACAACGGCGGCCCGCTGCAGGACGACGTGGCCATGCTGCTGGTCACCCATGGGAGCGCCCGTTGAGACCCTGGACGCTGAGGAGGCGGGTCACCGTCCTCCTCGCCCTCGTCGCCGCCCTGCTGGTCGCGGCCGTCTCCTTCATCACCTTCGCCGCGTTCACCGCGCGCGACTCGCTCGACCGCCAGGTCGACGAGCTGGCCCCGGCCCTGACCGCCGTGCAGCAGATCAGGTCCGGCTACCTGAACATGGACAACGGCCTGCGCGGCTACGCCCTCACCGGCAACGAGGACTTCCTCAGCCCCTACCAGCAGGGGCGCAACACCGTCCGGGAGAACGAGGCGACGCTGGAGAACGTCGCCGGGGACAACGCGGACGTCCAGAACGCGCTCAACGAGGTGCTGGCCGCCGGGCGCGCCTGGGACGAGGACTTCGCCGCGCCCACCCTGCAGAAGGTGCGCGACGGCGAGGAGGTCACCGGCGCCGACTTCGAGCTGGGGCGGGAGCGCTTCTCCGCGATGCGGGACGCGGCCGACGAGGCCGAGCGGCGCATCGACGACGAGATCTCCCAGGCCCGCACCGGGCTGAGCTACGCCACCCAGCAGGTGGTCGCGCTGCTGATCCTGGTCGGCTTCGTCGTGGTCATGCTGTCGGTGTTCCTGTGGGTGATGCTGCAGCACTGGGTGCTGCGCCCGCTCGACGAGCTCGCCGGGCACCTGCAGCAGGTGTCCGAGGGCTACTACGCCCACCGCATCGAACTGCACGGCCCGCCGGAGATCACCCGGGTCGGGCGCGACGTCGACGCCATGCGCGAGCGCATCGTCAGCGACCTGCACGAGGTCGGCGCGGCCCGGCGCAAGCTCCAGGAGCAGTCCGAGCTGCTGGAGCACCAGGCCGACGAGCTGCGCCGGTCCAACATGGAGCTGGAGCAGTTCGCCTACGTCGCCTCGCACGACCTGCAGGAGCCGCTGCGCAAGGTGGCCAGTTTCTGCCAGCTGCTGCAGCGCCGCTACAAGGGGCAGCTCGACGAGCGCGCCGACTCCTACATCGACTTCGCGGTCGAGGGCGCCAAGCGGATGCAGACCCTCATCAACGACCTGCTGGCCTTCTCCCGCGTGGGCCGCACCAAGAACTTCGCCCCGGTCGACCTCAACCAGGCCCTGGAGGACGCGCTCAACAGCCTGGAGACCCGGCTGGACGAGGCCGGGGCGGTGGTCACCGGCCAGGACCTGCCCACCGTGGAGGGCGACCGCACCCTGCTCACCCAGGTCTTCTTCAACCTGGTGGGCAACGCGGTGAAGTTCCGCGGGGAGAACGACGCCCGGGTGGACGTCAGCGTCCGCCGCGAGGGCGACGAATGGGTCTTCTGCTGCGCCGACAACGGCATCGGCATCGACCCGCAGTACGCCGAGCGCATCTTCGTGATCTTCCAGCGCCTGCACACCCGGGACAAGTACGGCGGCACCGGCATCGGCCTGGCCATGTGCAAGAAGATCATCGAGTTCCACGGCGGCCGCATCTGGCTGGACCCCCGCGACGACGAGCCGGGCACCCGCATATGCTGGTCCCTGCCCGCGGTACCGGAGGGGGCCGCCGGCGACGGCGCCGCCGAGGACGGGGCCGGCGCCGCCGACGGCGCGGAGGACACCGGGGCGGCCGAGGCGGCCGCGGAGGCCGGTGAGGACGGATCGGCCGAAGGCGCCGGAGCGGACGCCGACGGCGGCGTGCGCGCGGACCGCGCGGACGGACCCGGCGGGCAACGGCCCGCCGGAACGGAGCCCGAGGGCGATGCGCCCGACGGCGGGGAGGGCGGCGGACCGGACGCGGAGGGCGAACCCTCCCGGACCGGCGGCCGCGACGGGGACGAGGGCTGAAGACGATGAGCGAGGTCACTTTGGTGCAACCCATAGAGGTGCTGCTGGTCGAAGACGACCCCGGCGACGTCCTCATGACCAAGGAGGCGTTCGAGGAGCACAAGGTGGGCAACCGCCTGCACGTCGTCTCCGACGGGGTCGAGGCCCTGCGCTTCCTGCGCCGCGAGGGCGAGTACGCCGACGCGCCGCGCCCGCACCTGATCCTGCTCGACCTCAACCTGCCCCGCAAGGACGGCCGCGAGGTGCTGGAGGAGGTCAAGGGCGACGAGTCGTTCGCGCACATCCCGATCGTCGTGCTGACCACCTCCGAGGCCGAAGAGGACATCCTGCGCAGCTACCGGCTGCACGCCAACGCCTATGTGGCCAAACCGGTCGACTTCGAGCAGTTCATACAGGTCGTCCGGCAGATCGATGACTTCTTCGTCACCGTGGTGCGGCTGCCCAAGGGCTGATCTGCAATACGGTGGTGCCATGAGTCTGCCCGAACCGCGCCGCAGCGCCGGGCCCTACCGCATCAGCGTGGTGTGCCTCGGCAACATCTGCCGCTCCCCCATGGCCGAGAAGGTGCTCACCGCCGACCTGGAACGGGCGGGCCTCGCCGACCGGGTCGACGTGGAGAGCGCGGGCACCGGGAGCTGGCACATCGGGTCGGGGATGGACGAGCGCGCCGCGGCCACGCTGCGCGTGCACGGCTACCCCACCGGCCACACCGCCCGGCGCTTCGACCCGCGCCGCTTCGACCAGTTCGACCTGGTGCTGGCCATGGACACCGACAACCTCGACGAGCTCGTCCGCGAGGCGCCGGACGAGCAGGCCCGGGAGCGGCTGGCACTGTTCCGCTCCTTCGCCCCGGGCACCGGGCCGCACCCGGAGGTCCCCGACCCCTACTACGGCGGCGAGGACGGCTTCACCGCCGTGCTGACCATGGTGGAGGCCGCCGCCAAGGGGTTGACCGGCGAGCTCACGGCGCTGCTCGGCGGCGCCGGGGCGCGGTAGGGGAGGCGGCGTGCCCACCCTCACCGGCCGGGTCCGCGAGCTGACCGGGCGGGAGGCGGTCCGCGCGGTGCCGCTGGGCCGCTCGCACGCCTGGGAGACCTACCGGGCCGAGACCGCCGACGGCTCGCGCCTGTTCGTCAAGGCCCTGCCCGACGACGGCGGCGACGGCTTCCCCGGCCTGTTCGAGTCCGAGGCGCTGGGGCTGGCGTGGCTGGGGCGGGCCTTCGGCTCGCCCGCCGCCGAGGTCGCCGGCTGGGACGCGCGCACCCTGGTGCTCCAGTGGATCGATGAGCGCCCGCCCACCCCCGAGGCGGCCGAGCGCTTCGGACACCAGCTGGCCTCCATGCACCTGGCCGGGGCCGAGGGGTTCGGCGCCGACCGGGACGGCTACATCGGCCCGCTGCCCCTGGACAACACCCGCGACGCCGCCTGGCCGGAGTTCTACGCGCGGCGCCGCCTGGAGCCGTTCCTGCGCCGCGCCGCCGACCGGGGGGCGCTCACCCCGGCCGACGTGCGGATCGTGGAGAAGGTCGTCGACCAGGTGGAAGACCTGGCCGGGGAGCCGGAGCCGCCCGCACGGGTGCACGGCGACCTGTGGAGCGGCAACGTCATCTGGCAGGACGACGGGGCCGCGGTGGTCGACCCCTCGGCGCACGGCGGGCACCGCGAGGGCGACCTGGCGATGCTGGCCCTGTTCGGCCTGCCCCACCTGGACCGGGTCCGGGACGCCTACAACGAGGCGGCCCCGCTGGCGGCCGGGTGGCGCGGACGGATCGCCCTGCACCAGCTCTACCCGCTGCTGGTGCACGTCAGCCTGTTCGGGGCCGCCTACCGGACGACCACCATGGAGGCCGCCCGCGCGGCCCTGCACGGCTAGGGGGTGTTGTGCGGATCACGACCTACTGCGCGACGCCCGGGCACGCCCCTCGCTGCGTCCTCATCGGTCGACAGCGCACCCAGGCTGACTCCCCTGCTTTTCGGGAAACACAGCGTTCTCGCGATGAACGCACCTGGACGCCGCTCGCTACGGCCATGATCCACACAACACCCCCTAGCGCCCGTCGGTCCCGGGGGGAACGGCGCTGAGACCGCGGTCGTAGGGGCGTTTTCCCCGAGATCAACGAGGGGGCGCCCCGTCAGGACGGGGAAACGCCGTGCGGGAGCGGCACCTTCACCTGGCGGATCTGGCCGTCGCCCAGGTGCAGGTAGGCCGTCCCCGGCGTCAGGCGCGAGCTCGGCACCCCCTTGGGCAGGCGCAGCCCCAGCACCTCGCCGTCGACCGGGGCCTGCGGGGACAGCAGGGCGCCCATCCGGTTCCGCTTCAGGTGCACGTGCCAGGCGCTGAACCCGCCCTGCAGGGCCTCGTTGGTCCCGGCCGCCACGATCGCCCATCCCTTGCCGACCATGCCGCGGGCGATCCGGGTGAACTCCTTGCCGATGTCGTTGTGCAGCAGCAGTTCCGCGTCGTCGACCATCACCACCGCCGTCTCGCCCTCGAACCGGCCCAGCGCCTTGTGCAGGTCGCCCAGCTTCGGGTCGGCCAGGTCCAGGACCGCGGGCACGCCCGGGTGGCCGCGCAGCGCGCCCAGCGCCGAGGAGCGCGGGGTCACCAGCAGCAGCTCGGTGCCGCCGATCAGCAGCGACTGGGCCATGGACAGCAGCAGCGACGACCGCCCCGACTTGGGCGGGCCGCTGATCAGGAACGTCGGCGTCTCGGCCAGGTCGGCGCCGAGGGCGGTGAGCTCGTTGCCGCCCACGCCCACCAGGCCCCACAGCGGACGCGGCGGGTGGGTCAGGTAGCGCTCGGTCTCGGCGAAGGTGAGCTGGTCGGGCAGCACGTCCACGCGCAGCGGCGCCGGGGAGGTCCCCGCCGGGGTGCGCTGCGTGGTGAACGCGGCGATGTTGGACAGCTCCTGGGCCTGGGCGCCGCCCTGCGGGTCGTCGCACAGCAGCGCGAACTGCAGCTCGGTGCCCTCCCCGCCGACGTAGGCCCGCCCGTCCGGGATCGCCTCGGGCAGGTCCCGGGCGCTGAGCCCGACCGAGCTGTAGTCGCCGCGGTCGTTGCACCGCAGCACCAGCCGGTGCTCGGTGGTGGAGGCGTACTTGTTGCGGGCCAGCGACTTGTCGCCGGTGACGATGACGTGGATGCCCACCCCGGCGCCGTCGCGCATCAGGGTGACCGCGTCCTCCAGCAGCGCCCCGTAGTTGTACTCGCCGAAGGCCTGCTCGAAGGCCTCCCACCGGTCGATGAACAGCACGATGTGCGCGGGCTTGTCGCCCCCGCCCGGCTTGGCGCGCAGCTCGTGCAGGTTGGCGCAGCCCTCGGCGGCCAGCCGCTTCTGCCGCTCCTCCAGCTCCCGGCCGAGCACCCCCAGCAGCCGCACCACCCGCTCCTGCTGGGTGCGCCCGGCCACCGAGCCGCAGTGCGGCAGGCCCTCCATCGGCAGCAGCGCGCCGTTGCCGCAGTCGATGCCGTACATGTGCACGTCGCCGGGGTGGTGGCACAGGGCCAGCGCCCCGGCGATGGTGCGCAGCGCCTGCGAGCGGCCGCTGCGGCCCGAGCCGATGACGTGCAGGTGGCCCATGTTCTCCAGGTCGAGGGAGAACGCCTGCTGCGCCTGCTGGGCGGGCAGGTCCATGAGCGCCACCGGCACCGGCTGCACGCGCCCGGCCTCGGGCTGCGGCAGCGGCGCCGTCCGGTTCAGCTCGGCCAGGGTGAGCCGCTCGGGGAGCGCCTGCAGCCACGGGCTGGGCTGGCGCTCGGCGCCGACCTGTTCGGAGGCCTGCCGGACCGCACCCACCAGCACCGTCAGGTCGGTGACCTCCACGTCGCCCTTGTCGGCCTGCTGCGGACCGGCGGCCGGCGGCGGCAGCGCCAGGTCGGTCCAGCGCACGGGGTAGGCGGCGGGGGCGGGGGCGTCGGTGGAGGCGACCACGCGCCGACCGCCGACCCGCCCGGACTGGAACGGCAGCAGCGAGGCGGCGCCCAGCCGGGCGTAGGCGCGGCCGGGGGTGTCGATGCCGATCTGCGCGGACTCGGCCGCGTCGATCACGTCCCGGCTCTCCCCGGCGTCGGTCATCCGCAGCGCGATGCGCAGGTTGGTGTTGGCGCGGATGTCGGAGGTGACCACACCGGCCGGGCGCTGGGTGGCCAGCACCATGTGGATGCCCAGCGAGCGGCCCCGCTGGGCGATGTTGACCAGGCCCTTGACGAAGTCGGGCAGCTCGCGCGCCAGGGAGGCGAACTCGTCGATGACGATCATCAGCCGCGGCATCTGCGGCAGCGACGGGTCCCGGTCCAGGTACTCCAGGTAGTCCTCGATGTCCTTGGCCCCGGCCTGGGCCAGGATGTGCTCGCGCCGGTGCAGCTCGGCGCCGAGCGAGACCAGCGCCCGGCTCACCAGGTGGGTGTCCAGGTCGGTCACCATGCCCACGGTGTGCGGCAGGTCCACGCAGTCCTTGAACGCGCTGCCGCCCTTGTAGTCGACCAGCACGAACGACATCGACTCGGGCCGGTTCACCGCCGCCAGCGACGCCACCAGGGTCTGCAGCAGCTCCGACTTGCCGGAGCCGGTGGTCCCGGCGATCAGCGCGTGCGGGCCGTCCCGGCGCACGTCCACCGAGAACGGGCCGTCCAGGCCGGCGCCGAGGGTGGCGATGGTGCTGCGGCCGTTGCTCGCCCAGTGCGCGGCGATCGCCTCCCCGTTGGGCGGGTCCAGGCCGATCACGTCCAGCAGGCGGGCGCTGCGCGGCAGGGCGGCGCCGTCGTCGGAGACGCTGGAGTCGCGCAGCGGCGCCAGGGCCCGTCCCAGCCGCTCGGCCCACTCGGCCGACGGGCCGTCGGGGCGGATGTCCTCCACGTCGTCGAAGGTGGTCCGGCGCAGCTCCAGGCCGTCGGGGGTGAGGCTGACCACCGCCTGGCACTCCTCGGGCAGCATCCGCTCGTCGGTCTCCAGGCACAGCACGTGCAGGCCCAGGGCGGGGCCCTCGCGGAGCAGCTGCACCACCCCGGGCAGGGAGCGCAGCCGCCGGGCGCCGTCCAGCACCACCACGATCTGGGCGGCGTCGTCCATCGCCCCGCGGGGGGCGCCGCGCCGCGCCTCCAGCTCGGCCAGCAGCTCGGAGATGCGGCGGGCGCAGGTCTCGGCGTCCATGCCGGTGCGGGCGTAGGAGTTGGGGATCTCGCTGCGCAGGTGCGGCAGGAACCGGGTCCAGGCCCAGCGGTCGTGGTCCTGGCGCAGCGACAGCAGGTAGAGCTGCAGCTCGGCGGGGCTGTGCAGGGCGGCGAGCTGGGCCACCAGCCACCGCTCCAGGGCGTCGAACCGCTCGCCCCGCCCGGCGCAGCCCACCACGCCGTTGTCGCGGACCGAGACGGTGGCGGGCACGTCGTGCAGGTTCCAGGTGATGTCCTGGCGGTGCGCGTCCCGGGTGGGATCGTTCAGCACCACCTTGGAGGGGACGGTGCCGGTGCCCACCCGCAGCAGGGTGAAGTCCTCGTCGACCGGGCGCCGCTCCCACAGCCGCGCCCGGGGGCCGGTCGCCAGCAGCAGCACCGCGGCCGGGTCGGGCGCGGTGTCGCGCAGCCGCCGCTGCTCGGTGACCAGGGCCTCGTGCGCGTCGTTCTGGATGCGCTCGGTCTTGTCGTGGAACTCCTTCATCTCCCGGTCGTACTTGGCCTTGCCGGTGCGTCGCTGCAGGAGCTGCATGAACACCACGCTGATCGGCGAGATCAGGCCGATGGCCAGGTACTGGGGGCGGCCCATGACCAGCGCGCCGCCCACCGCCAGCACCAGCGGCATCATGATCATGACGGCGAGCTGGGCCAGCGGGCGGTCCGGGGGCTCGGGCGGGGAGGGCAGCCGGAACTTGGTCTTGGCGGGGGCCGGGTGCAGCCGGGGAGGGCGGCTGTAGTCGACGGCGGCGCCGTCGTCGGAGCTGTTCACGGCGGCGTCGGGGCGCGTGTTGGGCCAGGCCTCGAAGAGCGTGTCGCCCAGGAGGAGCTGGTGGCCCGGGGGCCATGCGGCGTCGGGGGCGACGTCGTCGCCCTCCAGGGTGGCGCGGTCGCCGCCGCCGGTGTCCAGCACGGTGACGGCCCCGTCGGGGGCCACGCGCACGCGGGCCCAGGTGCCGTCGGTGTCGACCGGCACGTCCGAGGGGGCGCCGTCGCCGGGCAGGCCGACGGTGTAGTCGCCCGGGTCGACGCGGAAGACCAGCCCGGCCCGTTCGCCGGAGACCACGCGGACCTCCACCACGCCGGGCGGCTCCTCGACGGCGGAGCCGGGGCCGCCGACGGTGACCACGGCGCCGTCGTGCAGGCCCGCCTCGGACAGGGTGAGTCCGGGCTCGATGCGCTGGGCGCCCAGGTAGAGGTCGACGCCGCGGCCGGGGGCGCGCGGCTCCACGCGCACCAGCGGGTCGAGCGACTCGGCGAGCTGGGCCACGCTGGCGCCGCCGTCGGCGTCGACGAGCACGTCGACGCGCGGCGCGGGCATCGCCTGCGGGGCCTGCGGCCCGTACCGCCCCTGCGGCCCGTGGGGGGCCTGCGGGGGGTGCGGGGCGTGCGGGCCACCGGGGTCGGGCTCGCGGCGGGCGATGTGCGGCGTGGTGGTCAGCAGGAGGCGCACGGGCGTTGGTGCTTCCGGTCGGTGGACGGCGGTGCGGGGGCGCGCCCGCGCGGGGGCCGCGGCGCGCCGGGCGGGGCGCAGGCCCAGGGGGAGGTGGGCCGGCCCCGCCCGCCTGGGTCCGGCTATCGAGGTTAGCCCAGGCCCTCGCCCAGCTTCTGGTCGGTGTCGGAGAAGGTGTCGCCGACCTGCTTGACGTACTTCGAGATGCCCTCCAGGCCGTCGTTGACCTGCTCGAAGCCGGAGTGGAACTCTTCGAAGAAGGGCTGGAACTTCTGCTGGGCGGCCGGGGTGGAGTAGCCGTCCGCGATGAGGCCCTCGACCTTGTTCTTGATGTCGGCGAGGCGCTCCTGGAAGTCGGCGAAGTCGGCCGCCAGGGAGCCGGAGGTCTCCTCGGTGCGGTCGGAGTCGACTTCGAACTTGGGCATGGTGATGGTCCTTCCGGTTTCCGGTTGGGGGCGGGTGTCCGGCATCCCGTACCGGACCGCCCGATGGACAGTACGGGCCGACCACACGAGAGGTTCAGCCCCGCCCGAAGCTCGGACGCGAAGCCCGCCGGGAGGGTTCCAGACGCCCTGCCCGAAGAAGAGAAGGGCTTTATGCTGGAAGCCCCAGCGGACGGAGCCGGGCACGGCTACGGTGGCACTTCTGGAGGTGGCGCGGGATGTCGGTCGCTGCGGTCGGTGTGGAGCACCAGTGGGACGTCCTCCTGCGCGCCTGGCGAGAGGTGGATCTGCCCGGGGAAGGCTGGCGGGCGGAGATCGATGAGCAGAGGATCGCCCTGATGCCGCCCCCCCCGGTGAACCGCACGATCTGATCGCGAGCAGGATTCACCGAGCACTGGTGAGCCGCCTCCCGATCGAGTGGGAGATCTTCCCGACGGTGGGGGTGCAGGTCCCGCACGTGGAGAAGCTGTACGTGCCCGACCTCTGCGTCATTCCCTCCGATGTCTTCCCGACCGCCAAGCCTCCCGTGGAGGGGGCGGAGGCGCTGCTCGTCGTGGAGATCACCTCGCCGTCCAACGTCGAGCACGACCGGAAGAAGAAGCGCTGGGCCTACGCCCACGCCCCCGTTTCCCTGTACCTGCTGGTCGACGCGTACGACGTGTCGGGGCCTTCGGTGACCCTGTTCTCGCATCCGAACAACGGCGACTACGGGACGATCACCAAGGAGCGCTTCGGGGCCCAGGTTCACCTGCCCGAGCCGTTCGGCTTCGACCTTGAAACAGGGGCGTTCCCGAAGGAGTGAGGCGGCCCGGCGTACCGGCACCCCCGTCACGCCGCCGGGCGGCCCGGCGCGGGACGCTGCTCGCGCTCGGTGTCGCGCCACTTCTCGTTGACCGCGTTCTCGGGGAAGGGGATCTTGACGGCGTTGGGGTTCATGCCGCAGTCGAGTGCGGCCTGGATCACCTCGTCGGCCTTGTCGGTGCGGACGGTGATGTACTTGCCGTCGCGACCGATGATCTCGATTCCCGGCCCCGTCTCATTGAGCAGGCGCAGCCGGGTGAGGCGGAAGAGGTCCTTCCTGGTGAAGTCAGCCTTGCCCATGTAGGCGATGGCGTTGATGGGCACGTTGACGGTGTTGTTGAAGCCGTTGGAGATCCGGAACACGCGCTTGGGCTTGTCCAGGAGGACGACCACCGCGGACACCCGGTACCCCAGGAAGCCGAGGATGAAGGCGACGGGTACGGCTGCGACCGCGGTCCAGATGTACGAGCTCCAGTGCTCGTAGCCGTCGGAGAACATGGTGCCCGTCAGGAAGGTGGCGCCGACCCCGATCGCTCCCATCGCGATCATGTTGATCTTGGCCCGCTTGTGGAAGTGGTCCCACTGGGGAGTGGCCGCCGCTGCGGCCTTCATGTCTTCGCGGAAGCTCTTGTTCTGTGCGCCGGACATGGTGGGTCAGGAGTCCTTTTCTGCTCGGTGCTCTCGTTCGGTCGGGGGGTGTCGGATCGGCGTTCGGTCGCGCGTCGGCCGTCGGAGACGCGGCGGGCCTGATCGGCCCTTGTCGGAGCGCGCTCCAGGGCGCTTCAGGCGCCTCGGGCGGCCGACCGCGACATGTGCTCCAGGCGGGCGAGCCTGACGGAGGGGCTCGGATGTGTTTCCAGCAGGGGCGCCAGGAAGAAGTACCCGACGATGCGCTCGGTTCTGTTCTTTGGCGGCTGGTTGGCGGAGACGATCGACTCGCCCGTGCGCGGGCGGGATGCCCGCAGGTCCTTTTCGGGGATGGAGTGCACCCCTTCGGCCAACGAGGACAGGGCCGAGGCCAGTGCCGCTGGGGAGCCCGTGGTCCGCGCCGCCGCCGTGTCGGCCGCGAGCTCGCGGTGCCGGGTGAGGAGGGAGCAGGCGATCAGGCCCGGGTACGACAGCAGCGTCCCCACGAAAGTGGTGGTCCAGGCGAGGGCGATGCCTGGTCCGAGGCCCCAGATGAAGACCAGGCCCCGTGCGATGGCGAGGGGGACGATCGCCGGCACCGCGAGGACACGGGGAACGATCGGCATCGGGTAGCGGAAGACGAGTTCGTTGCGTGCGGGCACTCCCCCCTCGACCGGTGTCCAGCGCCAGCCGCACATGTGGGCCCAGCGGCACAGGGGCCGGTCGAGGTCCAGCATCGCCATGATCAGCCTGAGCGGGACCTCAAGGGCCCAGCACGTCATGCTGTGCGCGTAGACCAGGAGCCGCTGGTCCCGGTGGGCGATGTGGGCGTACTCGTGGGCCAGGACGGCTTCGAGCTGGTCGTTGTCGAGCCGCTCCAGGAGGGCCGTGGTCAGGTGGACGGCGGGACCACGGCCGCCGGGGCGGTGGGACAGGGAGTAGGCGTTGGGCTCCCGGGAGTCGAGCGAGAACAGCTGGGGCTTGGGCTGACCGGTCAGTGCCGACAACCGGTCCGCCACGGCGTGGAGCCGGGGATCGTCCTCCGCCCCGATCGCCTTCGGGTTCAGTTGGGTGATCGTCGAACGCACGACGAGTTTGTCGGCCCATTCGGCGCTCACGAGTGCGATCGCGACCGGGAGCACACCGATCCACCAGGGCAGACCGAGTGCCACCATGAGGAGGCAGACGAGAGCGGCGTAGACCGCAGTGACGCCGAGGACCACGAGCCACGCGCGCACGATGAGCCGGTGCGGCGCCGTGGGCGGCCTCTTCACGGGGCGCTCCCCTCCGTCTCCTGTCCTGGTCGAGTGGCCCGTCGAATCGCCGGTCGTGGGCCCCTGCCCGGTCACCCTCAAGGTGCCGAGGCTCGGAATCCGGGGGACGATATCCGGCCGACTCCGGGGCCGACGCTCAGGGTAGCGCGGGGTGACCGTCCGGCGTCACTGGGGGGCGGTGTCGGGGAGGCGCTTCCAGAACCACGAGGTGGCGGTGATCGCGTCGAAGAGTTCCAGGATCTCGCTCTGGTATTCGACGTTCGGGCTCGAACAGCTGACGAGCACCCGCGTCTTGAGCCCCGGCACCCGGAAGGCCGTGTGCATCAGGACCGAACGGATCCCCTGGTTCGCCTCCTCGTCGAGTTTGTAGTCGGCGACCCCGAACATGCGGGCGCACAGGTCCGCGCCGGACTCGGGGAGCTCGACGAGCGACTTGCGCAGCCAGGTCCCCTCGGCCTTGGTCGCGCTGGGCGGGTGCACGTGGTCCAGCAGTTTGATCGGGTCGAGCTCCTGGCCGGGCGGCTCCTTGAAGGCCAGGACGCAGACGGTCGCCATGAAGAAGCCGTCCTCGTACCGCTCGAAAGTGCCCGCGGCGGACAGTAGGCCGGAGGAGCGTGCGCTGTGCGCGATCTGTGCCACGTTCTGGAAGAGCTCGTCGACCGTCTCCGCCTGTCGGGGATCCGAGGAGGCGGCCTCCAGGAGGGCCTTGCGGAGCCCGGCGATGCCGTCGGAGGACAGGTCGTACTGGTTCCATTCTTCAGGGATCTGGATGTCGAACCCGATCTGCGCCTCATCGGGGAGCTGGGGCTCGGCGAACTGGTAGGCCATGGGTTCTCTCTACGGAACGTCGGATCGTATGCGGGGCGGGAGGGGGATCAGCCGCCCTCCTCACCCTCCAGGTTCTTGGCGAGCTCGTCGTCGGTCTTGACGAAGGACTCCTTGACCTGGTCGATGCCCTCGCCCATGTCCTTGATGAACTTCGCCATGCGGTCGAACATGTCCTTGCTCTCCTCCATGTAGTCCCCAGAGGCGCTCTCGATGGTCGAGGGTCCGATGTCCCGGGACCACCCCTCGGCCTCTTCGCGCTGGTCGTCCTGGAAGGCGTCCTTGACCGTGTCGAGCCTGCTCTTGATGCCGTCGAGGACGTCCATCTCGACGACGATCTTCTTGGCCATGTGCTGTCCTTTCTCCTTGTGGTTCGCGTTACCGGAGCGGGTCGGTTAGCGGTCCGAATGCCCGTCGGTGGTCTCCTGGTAGCGCTTTTCGCGGTTCCAGGGGTGTTCCGGGGAGGCGGGGTCGATCCCGTTCTTCTTCAGGAAGTGGTCGATCTTCCGGCTCTCGGTGTCGAGTTTGCGGATGGGGTCGCGGATGTACTGGTAGTACCTGTTCCTGAGCTGCTGCATGTGCATGACCTTGGTGGAGTCGATCCTTTTGACTCCGTCGACCAGGTCGTCCCTGATCGAGCTGGTGAACTCATGGAGCTTCCGGTACTTCCTCTCGCTCGCGTAGCCGAGTGTGTGGGCGTACTCCAGCTTCTCCCGGATCCGCCACTCGCGGCGCAGCGCGTGGTAGGCATCGGCCTCGGCTTTGTGGCCGATCGCGGAACGGCTGCGCAGTTTGAAGAGCATCGGGTCGGCGAGGGCGAGTCCCACTATGAAGGCGACCTGAGACATCGCGAACGACGATACGAGTGGCAACATTTTCAGCGTCACGTCACCGGATCCATCCTTCGTGGCGAGCCATTCCGGTGGTGCGTCCATTGCCATGATGCTGATCCAGAATACGTAGAACGAGCCCGCCAGGATAAGGCTTCCGTTGGTGATCAGGCTGCGCATCGTCGGATCACTTGCCCTCCTGTCCGGCCGAGACTGTTCCCTCTTCGTCGTCCACGCGTACCTAGCAACGTTGTTCGTTCTTCACGTCTCGGGGCCTGATTGCGAGGACCGAGGCGCCGTTGTCCTTGTTCAAACCGGTTGTCCGCTCCCCTCGCCTTATGTCTGTTGTTGACGCTTTTCGCGGTTCCAGGAGTGTTCCGGGGAGGCGGGGTCGATCCCGTTCTTCTTCAGGTAGCGGTTGATCTTCCGGCTCTCGGTGTCGAGTTTGCGGATGGGGTCGCGGATGTACTGGTAGTACCTGTTCCTGAGCTGCTGCATGTGCAGCACCTTCTGCTTACGAATCTTGACCAGGCCCTCGTCAAGGTCGTCCATGAAAGTGCTGGTGGAGGTGTGGATCTTTTGGTAGCGCCTCTCGCTGGTGTACCCCAGTGTTCTGGCGTACTCGAGCTTTTCTCGGATACGCCATTCGCGTCGCGATGCTTGGTAGATGTCGACCTTGGTCTGGTACGTGATCGCGGACCGTGTGCGCAGCTTGAGAACCATCGGGTCGGCTGCAAAAAGGCCCGTTACAGCCAGGGCGAACAGCAGGATCAGGGTCACTCCGAACGGGAGGGGGCGTGGGAGTAGGCCCCCATCGGGAGCGACCGCGTACATCCATGTCGGGGGATCCTCCATGAGCGGGCCGGAACCCCAAAACCCCATCAAGGAGAGCCATGCGAGAATGCATGAATTGGATATAAGGTTCCTCGGCAAACGATCAGTCCTTCATGTTCTCAGGGGTGATCGTCCCCTCGTCGCCGTCCACGCGAACCTCGTAGCCCTCCTCGTCCTCGTTCTTCTCGTCCTCTTCGATGCCCTCTTGGAGCGAGCTGTCCGAAAGGCCGAAGTGGTCTTCGACGGCCCCCTTCAGATTGTTCCGCATCTGCTGGTGGGCGAGTTCGTTGAACTGGCCCGTGGCGAGGTCTCCGAATCGGCCGCCCGGAAGTGCCGAATCATTGGCGTGCACGGACTCGGCCATGCCCCGCGGGGCGGCGGTGAAGACCTGGGCGCCGGCGGTGATGAGGTTCGACTCGTCGAAATCCTCGTCCGCGATGAAGCTGTACGCCAGCTTCTGGACAATGTCGAAGCTGCCGTTGGCGAACCCCTTGATCATTTCCAACCGCATGTCGCGGAGGATCTGGCCCCAGTCCTGGTCCGTGCTGGTGTGCCTGGGCAGGTCGGCTACCCCCTGCTGCAGGTTGCCGTCCGGGGTGAGCGTGACCGGCGGGTCGTCGTACGGGCGGTTGTTGAGGGTCGTGGCCTGGCCGTCGCTGTCGATCCCCATACGCCAGCTCTCCGCCACCTCGGACTCGGTCGTCTTCTTGGGCTTGATGTCCAGGACGGAGACGGAGTTCGTGCGGTCCACCTGTACCTGTGTGTGCTGGGTGGACCCGTTGACGGTCGTCCGGTCTCTGATCTCGACCTTGCCGTCGTTCTTCTCCGTGACCGTGGTCGTGTGGTCGGAGCCGTCGGAGAACGTGCTCGTCGGAGTGCCGTTCCGGTTCACCGAGACATGGTCGCCCCCGCTGGTCACGTCGATTCGCCCATCAGAGCGGATCTCGATGACGGTCTGCTGCCCGGTCTCCGGCGACGTGTGCTCGACGATGGTCCGGTTCCCGTCCTGGTGGACCTGGACATTGTCGCTTCCGGCGTCGGGTGCCGTGGGACGTTCGCCCTTCGGCTGGGTGAGGACCGGGCCGTCCCCGTCCGAGACGGTGATGTTCCCATTGGCATCGCGGGTGACGCTGGGGCCGGACCCGTCGCCGGCCGTGTCGATTGTCAGGGTCTGCTGCGAACGGTCCCTCAAGCCCGACTCGTCGCCTCCGCTCTGCGTGCGGTCGACCCGCAGGTTGTCGCCCTCGACCGAGGTGCTGCCGTCGTCCCGTCGGGTGACGACCGGGCCGTCCTCGCTGGTGCGGACCGTGACGTCCCGCCCGCCGTTGCTCCCGTCGCTCTGAGTTGCGGAGAAGCCGTCGTGGCTCACCTCGGTGACGTTGGAGTCCGTGTTCCGCCCCATGGACGGGCCGGGGATCTCCCGTTGGCCGCCGGGAAGCGTGTACGTCTGCTCCACGGTGGAGACCATACCGTCGCGCTCCAGGCTGGGACGGGTGGGTCCATTGCCCGACGCCCCGTCCGACGGGGCCTGGCTGACCGGACCGTCCCCGGTGAAGGTGTGCTCGTACCCGTTGTGGTCGACGCTGACGACCCCGTCGCCCTCGCCCCCGTGGGTGATGGAGCTCCCGTCCCCGACCTTCGGGGTGTTCTCGATCTGGGTGGAGTTCCCGTCCGCGACGACGTTGCTCCTGTCACCGGTGGTCTCGAACGAACCGGGCTCGACCCGGGTGGTCTCGCCCTGAGGGCCGTTGACGTCGACGTGCCCGTCCGCGTGCACGTCGAGGGAGGTGGGGCCGTTCGGGCGCATCTCCACGGTGGTGGGGCGGCCGTCGCCGTCGTAGGCCACGTTGTGCGGGGTGTCCCCGCCCGGTTCCGAGATACCGCTCGTCTCCTGGCCGACGTGGACGCTCGCGCCGTCCTCCCCGTGGGAGACCTCGACGCCGTCGGACGTCGGACGGTACTCCATGCCGTCCGTCCTGTCCGTGACGGTCGTGCCGTTCCCGTCGATCGTGCCGGAGAAGCCGCCGTTGGAGAACTCCGCCCGGCCGTCCGGATGGGAGGTGATGTCGCTGTTCGGAGTGTGGCCGTTGACCGTGCCGTCCCGGCTTCCCGACACCGACCAGGGGTCGCCGCCGGAGTGCGCGGTGCCGTCCTGGTTCGGGGGGCCTCCCCGCACCGTGGTCGTCCCGCTCTCGGCGACGGAGATCGTCGTGTCTCCGGCGTCGAGCGAGGCGCGCTGTCCCGGGGGGACCTCGACCCGGCCGGGCCCGCCGTCGTCGTGTACGGAGCTGCCGTCCGGCAGGTGCGCGGTGCCCTGACCGTCGGCGTGCTCGGCCACCGGACGCCCGTCCGGGGAGGCCACGTCGTGGGTGGAGGCGTGCCCGTCGGGGGAGACGGTGCTGATGTAGTGGTCGTCGCTGGCGTGCCGCCCGTTGTCGTTCTGGCCCACCTGCAGCCCGTCGGGCGTGCTCGCGCTGGTCGTCCCGTCGGGCGCGGCCTGGGCCTGGAAGCCGCCCGAGTCCATCGTGAGCGACCCGTCCGCGCCGTGGGTGACCGTGAGCGTGTCGCCCGCCTGGTTGGGCGGAGCCGTCAGCGACACCCCGCCGTCGGTGGGGCGCAGGATCCAGCCGTCGGGGGACATGGCCCCGTCGCCGGGGCGCACCACCGTGCCGTCAGGGGCGGTGAACACCGGAGAGCCGTCCGGCCCGGCGCCCAGCGACGGCGGAGCGGGGTGCGTCTCCGGCGTCGGGTACCCGCTGGAGTCGTAGTGCAGGGCCCCGCCCTGTCCGTCGGGAACGCTCACCGACCCGTCAGAGTGCACGGTCCGCTGCGGCGCGCCGTCCGCGCCGTACTCGTGCGTGCCGCCCTGGCCGTCCGGAACGCTGAGCGTCCCGTCCGGGTTCAGCGTGAAGTCCGGGTGGGACACGGTGCCGTCGGGCGAGGCCGTGGTGGCGCCCGCGGTGACGCTGCCGTCCGGGTTGCCGGTGGCGGTGCTGGTGTGCACCGGCTGGTGGTTCGCGTCGTACTGGGTGTTGGTGTAGGTCGTGCCGCCGTCCCCGGACGGGTCGATCCTGGTCCCCGCGGCCACGCCGTTGCCCTGCGGCCCCTCGGGCGTCGTGTGGATCTGCAGGTCGGTGGTGTGGCCGGGCAGGGAGGCGTCCTGCTGGACGCGCACGCCCCCCTCGTTCACCGACGCCGAGCCGTTGTCGTTGGAGACCGTCAGCCCGCCGCTGTCGGCGTTGTAGTTGTGCGTCGTGCCGTCGGGCGACTGGACACGGTGGCCGCCCTGGCCGACCGACGTGGTGGCCCCGGCGGACGTCTGGACGGACGTGGCGTGGGCGGCGCCGGCCGCACCGAGGGCCGCCGTGGCCCCGCCGCCCGCCTGCAGGACCGTGGTCCCCTCGTCGCCGCCGCTGACGGTGACCGGGGCGTCCGCATCGGCCGGAACATCGACCCGGGGACCGTTCGCGCCGCCGATCTCGCTCCCGCCGCCCGGCTTGGGGGTGGCGCTGACCGGGGCGTCACCGGCGTCGACCGTCACCGAGCCGTCCGAACCGTCCCTGCCGACGGCCGGGTGGGCGTCACCGCCGTCGAGGGAGACGGAGCCGCCGTCGGAGCCGACCTCCACGGACCCGCCGTCCCCGTGGGTGACGGTGAACCCGTCGCCGGTCGCGGTGGCCGTGGTGGCCGGCCCCTGGCCGCTGTCGACCACCGCCTGCCCCTGGTGGGACAGGTCGGTGCTGAAGCCGCCGTCGCCGTTCGGACCCGGGGCATGGTCGTACTGGACATCGGGGCCGTCGGGGGAGGAGGTGTCGACGGTGATGTCCCCGTGCCCGGTGTGCGTGGTGGCCCCGGTGTCGGTGACCGTGGTCGAGGTCACCTCGTTCGGGGCGTTGATGGAGGTGTCGCCCCGGGACTGCGTGTGCACGGTGGTCGTGCCGGAGGAGTGGTCGGCGGAGACCTGGTGTCCGCCGCTGCCGTCCTCGGCGACGGAGGTCCGGTCGGTCCCGGTGACGTTCCCGTCCGCGTCGAAGTGGGTGGAGACGTTCGACCCGTCGCTCAGGTTCGTGCTCGCGGTCTGGTCCGCGGACTCCCGAGCGGGGGAGTCGGGGAAGGAGTCGTTGGAGAGCGCGGGGTGCGCCTGCCCCTCCGAGCCGGTGGGACTCGTGGAAGGCGAGCCGTCGGCACCGGGCGACGGGGCATCGCCGGCCGGGGCAGTGCCGGACATGTCGGGAGCGGACACATCGGGCGTGGAGACGTCAGGTGCCGAGACGTCCGGCGTCGACACATCAGGCGACGAGGCGTCCGGGGCGGAGGAGGCGTCGGGCGCCGACACATCGGGCGTCGAGGGGGTCGCCGGATCTGCGGAGGAGGAGAAGTCCGGCATCGAGGAGGCGTCGGACGTCGGGGTTCCGGAGGACGAAGTCGGAGCGTCCGTGGAGCCGCCGGTGGGGACGTCGGGCGAGGAATCGCCGGACGGGCCGCTGATGGTCGTGGAGGTGCCGTCGCCGGTGTCGATGCTCCCGCCGTCACCGGAGAAGTCGCTGGTGACGCCCCCGAGGTCGCCCGATGTCGACGGCGTGCCGGTCAGGTCGCCGTTGCCCATGGCCGCGCTGAAGCCGTTGTGGTCGTGGGTGGCCTGGACGATACCGCCGGGCGCGCCGCTGGCGGTGCTGAAGGCGACGCTCGTCATGTCGATGTCGCTGAACGCCGCGTCCCCGTCGGAGATGTTGCCCGCGACCTGGAGGGCGACATCCGAGGCACCGCTGAACGCGGCGTCGCGCGTGGCGCTGATGCCGATGTCCGCGGTGAGACTGAGCCGCGGGCTGTTGCGGAATGTCCCCGCTGAGATCGAGGTCAACGTGTTGCTCATGACCCGCCCCAAGCCGGACCCGTTCACGGCGCGGCTCACAGGGGCCGTGATCGCGCTGCGGACCGTGCCCATCCGGGCGGTGAGGTTGCCGGCCGCGCTCGCGAGCGGCCTGCCGAGCTTGCCCGCCGACGCGAGCACGCGCACACCCGGGATGACGGACAGCAGGTCCATGCCCAGGGTCGCGAAGGTCTCCAGGTTGAAGCCGAGCTTGCCCTTGCGGGACAGGGAGGTGATGCTCACCAGGAGGGCCGCGAGGCCGATGATGACGCCGACGACCGGGACGAAGATCGCGACGATGCCCAGGACCACCATTGCGACCGCGTAGATGATCGGGTTCTCCTCGATCCATTCCACGACCGCGTTCCAGCCGTCCCACAGCTTCTCCCACCCGTTGCGGGTGGCGTCCGAGAGCTTGTCCCGGGCGTCCTCGGCGGCCTGCTCCATGGCGGACTCGACCGATTCGAGGCGCCCGACGAACTGCTCCTTCTTGTCGTCCCAGTCCTCCTCCCGCTCTTCCTCGGACATGCCGTTGTAGGCGGTCGCGGCGTCCTCACGTACCGACGCGCTATCGGTGCGCGCGGTCTTCAACCCGTCCGACCAGATCTGGTAGGCCTCGGACGCCTTGCGGTACGAGTCCTCCGCGTCCTCGAGGTAGTCGGGGAGCTTCCCGATGAGGTCCCGGAGGGCGTCCATGGCCTCGCCCTCACCGGCGTCCTCGTTCTTGAGGTCCCGGATGTCGTCGGCGGCCGTGCTGCAGGCGGTGGCGAGCTTGGAGAAGTGCTCCTGAAGGTTGTCGGGGTCCGACGTCGTCCACGGGACCGGGTCGCTCGTCCTGCCGAGGACGGTCCAGTCCAGGTCGTTCCGCTCCTGCCTGCTCACGTCGCCTGGCTCTCCTTCTCCTGGTCGGTCGGGGCGGCCGCCGGGCCGGCCGTGCCCCGTCCCTCGGGCGGGGGGTTCACTGCGCATGTACGGACGCGCGCCGCGCCGGGTTCACCCGGGTTCGGGCGGGATCCGCGCCCGCGCAGCGGTTTTCGACGCGCCGCGGCGCCGGTGCGTTCCGTGCGCGCCGGGTGGGGTTTGCGTCACCGCCGCCCCCGGCGCCCGGGTGAACCCCGGACGCCGGGTTTCCGTACCCTGTCCTGGACCCCCAACCGGCCCCCGTCGGGGCGGTGACCAGGAATCCGGGCAATTCGGGAGCGGCGAGTGAGCGGGACGCGGACGGCACTTCAGGCGGGAATCGGCGCCACCGCGCTGGTCGGTGCCGTGCTCGCGGGGCTCGCCGTGCCGGTCGCCGCCGCACCGCCCGCTCTGGCCGACCCCCAGCCGTCGGCCAGCGGCCAGGCTCCGCCCCCGGAGGAGACCGCCGACCCCGAGCCGGAGCCGAGCCAGGAGCCCGAGCCGGAGCCCGAACCCGAACCCGAACCGGTGCAGCAGCCGCAGCCGGTCCAGCCCGACTACAGCATGTGCCGGGAGGTCAAGTACTACGAGGTCCCGGCCGATGAGACCCGGGGCCTGTTCGGCCTGGCCGAGGACCTGCTCGGCGATGAGCGCCGCAGCTCCGACATCGAGCAGCTCAACTCCGGCCGGCCCCAGTCCGACGGGTGGGCGCTGGACCAGAGCGGCTCCATCCGCCCCGGCTGGAACCTGGTCCTGCCCTACGACGCCGAGGGCCAGGGCGTGCAGACCGGCACCGACCCGCTGTGCATCATCGCCGCCGACCAGGCCGCCGCCCAGGGCGGACCGCCGCCCTCGCCCCCGGTGCCGCCGTCGGCCGCGCCCATCCCCGCCGAGTCCCCCTCGCCGACGGCCTCGCAGTCGGCCGCCGCCGACGAGCCCAAGGGCCTGCGCGACCGGATGGGCGACCTGGACCCCATGATGCTCGCGGGCGGCCTGGGCATCCTGATCGTGCTCACCGTCATCGCCCTGTTCTGGAAGCCCATCTTCACCGCCGTGGCGTGGCCCTTCCGCAAGATCGCGGCGCTGCCGTGGCGCAAGCCGCGTCCGCCCCGGTTCGTGCGCACCCGCCGCCGTCGCCGCCTGCGCGACGAGGTGACCGACCGGATCGAGGCCGACCGCGGCTCCTCCCGCCGCGCCGGGCTGGCCCTGGTGGAGCTGGTGAACGCGCCCGCGGAGGTCCCCGCCCGGCCGGTGGCGGTCCTCACCGCGGGGGAGACCGTCAAGGCCGTCGTCCCCGCCAACGCGACCCCGCCGGTGTCGTCGTGGAAGGTGCTCGACGCGACCACCTGGCAGTACGTGAAGAGCAGGTCGGCCACCCAGGCGGTCAAGTTCAACACCATGACGCACACCGCCACCGGCCTCTCCTCGGCCCTGGGCACCCTGGTGGGCCTGGGCCTGACCCCCGACGAGGACGGCGGTGAGCAGGTGTTCATCGACTTCACCTGGCTGGACGGGATGCTCGCGATCGCGGGCCACCGCCTGGTGGCCGAGGACGCCGTCGACGTGGTCGCCGACGGCCTGCGCCACCGCGGGCTGCGGGTCACCGAGGTGGAGGACGGGCAGCGGCTGCAGGACGTGCTGCCGCCCGCCGAGCGGACCGTTCCCGACACCCCGGGCAGCGGCGGCGACCCGATCACCGGCCCACGCGACCCCGACCGCCGCCACGCCGTGCTGGTCTACCGCCCGCTCGACCCCGACGAGGAGGAGGCCGTGCGCACCCTGCCGTCGAACACGCTCGTCGTGGCCCTGGGCTCCTCGCGCGCCGCGCGCTGGCAGTGGAGCGCGGGGGAGGACGGCTACCTGGACACCGGCGCGATCGGGCTGCGGGTGGCGCTGCGCCACCCGGCGGCGACCTGAGGCCGGTCCGCCCTCGCGCGGCGGACGCTCAGCGGCGGCGGGCGGGCCGGGACGAGCCCCGGCGCAGCTCGTCGCGGATCATCAGGGTGCAGCCGAAGGCGCTGAGCCCGGCGACGACGACGAGGGCGGTGCCGATCAGCAGCGCGGTGAACGGCGCTCCCCACCCGCCTCCGCCTTCGACCTGGGCGACGTCCTTGTCGTCGTTGATCCACGCGCTCGGGTTCTTCGGGACCAGGCGGGCGTCCTCGTACACGGCGCCCGCTTCGCAGTCGTCGGGCACGGCCGCGTGGACGCGCTTGTAGACCTCTCCCTCATCGGTGGTGAAGGTGCCCTTGCAGGGGCCGTCGCCCGGTTCCGCGCCGGGCTTGTGGGGCCTGCTGTAGCCGCTCTCGCCACTGAGCTCCAGCGTGCCCGGTATCCCGGTGGAGGTGCCCCGGAAGTGCTCCCAGAAGTGCTGCGCCCCGGCGGGGAGGGCGGGCACGAGCACGCCCAGCACCGCCAGTGAGATGAGGAGGATCAGGAACGTCCCGCCCGGCGAGGGGTCCTTCGGTCGACCTTTCCGTGCCATGGGCGCGACTCTAGCGGGGGCGGCGCGGCCCTGTGCCCTGGGCCCCGGACGCCGTACGGAGGCGGTCAGCAGGCCGCCGCGAGCTCCCCGTCGGCGCGCAGGGTGCGCAGGGCGTAGTGGCAGCGGGACTTCACCGTGCCCACCGGGACGCCCAGCTCGTGCGCGGCGGCCTTCATCTCCTTGTCCTGCAGGTAGACCAGCTCGACGGCGCGCCGGTGCTTGGCGGCCAGCCGCTGGACCGGGCGGCGCAGGGCCATCCGCTCGACGACGCGGTCGGTCTCGTCGTCGGTGACCGCGGCGTCCTCCACCGGGCCGCGGTCGGTGCCGTAGGAGATCTCGTCGGGGCGGGCGCGGCGGGCCCGGTCGGCGTCGATGGCGACCCGGCGCGCGACCGTGCGCAGCCACGGGCCGAGCTCCTCGGCCTCGCCGACGAGCCGGGGCAGGAACCGCCAGGCGCGCAGCATGACCTCTTGGGCGAGGTCCTCGGCGCCGTGGCGGCCGACGTCGGTACGGGCCATCAGGAAGACGACGAGGTCCCCGAAATGCGTCGTGTACATCTCGATGAACCTCGCCGGGTCCGCTTCGGAGGCGTCGCGGAGTGCGGTCATGGCGGGGAGGCTCCACTGGGCGTGAGAGGAGGGGCCGGGCGGGCGCCGGCGGCCGCGATCCGATACAGCGACCCTAGACATCCCCGGCGCCGGAACCGCACGCCGTTCTGTGTGCGTTGTGCATCGAAAGGGACGCGGGAGGGAAACGGGGCGTGCGGGGCCGATGGTCCTGAGCTGCGCAAAGCGCGCGTACGCGAAGGTCGCCCGGCGCCCTCTCACCATTGCCGGGTGACCGACATCACATGCGCGGCGGCCGGGTCCGGCCGCCGTCCGGGCCGTGCCGTCGCCGCGACGCGCGCTGAGCTGGTTGAATCCTGAATCATCCGCGGTCGGCCGACGGGGCCGCACGCCCCGGTAGGGCGAGCCGGAGGCGCCCGAACGGCTTCACCGTCGACAGCAGCACCGTCGCCAGCAGGACGGTGAACGACACCGACAGCGCCCCGAGCGCCCGCACCATCCCGGCCCCGCCCGCCGCGGCCGGGTCGGCGGCCAGCTCGCGGACCATCGGCCCGATGCTCAGGTTGGAGCCCGCCACCAGGAGCAGCGTCAGCACCAGCTTGGCCGCCACCCACGTGTGCCGGAACAGCCCCCAGGGCGTCCCCAGCGCCAGCAGCAGGCCGGTGCCGGCCGCCGTCAGGCTCAGCGGGAGCACCAGCAGCCCCGACAGCAGCCCGGCCGCGCCCAGCGCCCCGGCGCGGGCCTCCGGGTCGGCGGCGGCCGCGGCCGCCAGCGCGAGCATGCTCCCGTGCACCCCGAGCCACCCCACGGAGGTGATCACGTGCAGGCTGACCGCCGCCTTGCGCCCCCCGGGCGGCAGCCGCCGGGCGCGCACGGCGCCCGACGGCCGGACGGCGGTCGTCCGGGCGGTCACGCCCGCCCCTTCTTCGGGTCCTGGCCCGGGTTCCAGTTCAGGGCGCTCGCGCGCTCCATGAACTCCTCGACGTTGATGTCCCCCTTGGCGAACCGCTCGGCCAGCACCCGGCGGGCGGCGGTCTCGGGCGGCTCGGGGGCGGTGTGGGCCCACGGCGGGCGGTGGCCCTTGGCGCGCATCAGCAGGAAGACGGCGAGCGCGGTCAGCAGCAGAAGCAGGAGGAACATGGCGACTCCAAAGAACGGGACGAACGGGGGCGGCGACCCCGCCCAGGGCGGGCCGTGGGCCGCCGCAGCGGCCGAAACGAAGGTGATCGTGTTCATGGCCCCACGCTCCCCCTGCGCGCGCGTCGCGGTCGTCGCCCCGGACGCGTCATCGCGACTACGCAGCCGGGACGACGCGCTCTACGCACGGCGGCCGATGCCCGCGGGGACCGGCGCGGACTAACGTCGCCTGTGTGAAGCCCTTCCTCGAACGCCTCCGCGCCGCATTCGGCCCCGGGGCCGGGCGCAAGCTGGCCCTCGACGTCCCCCTGGGGCTGCTGCTCGCGGTGGCCGGGACGATGGCGCTGGTCGCCAAGACCGTCGGCGCCCCCTGGGGGCGTGGGCCCCGCGACGGCGGTCCGTACGGCCCGCCGGACGGCTTCGGCCCTGAACCGGGGCCGCCGCCGTCGGCCGCCGACCTGGACCTGCCCGTGCTGCCGCTGGTGTGCGTGGCCGTGGCCGCCGCCTGCCTCATGCTGCGCAGGGTCTGGCCCCGATCGGCGTTCACCGCTTCCGCGGTGGCCACCGCGGTCTTCGTGGGGGCGGCCGGATTCCACGGCCCGATCCTCGCCGGAATGCTGGTCAACCTGTACACCATGGCCTCGCGCATGGCCGTGCGCGAGTGGCTGCCCTGGACCGCGGCCGGGCTGCCGGTGCTGCTCGCCGTCCGCCTCGACGAGCCGTACCTGGGGCTGCTGCAGACCGGCACCTACCTGCTGTTCATCCCCTACCTGGCGATGATGGTCGCGGCCGCCGCGCTGGGCGCGACCATGCGGGGCCGCCGGGAGAGCCGCCGCCGCGAGCACGACCAGGCGCTGCGCCGGTCGGCGTACGAGGAGCGGCTGCGCATCGCCCGCGAGGTGCACGACGTCGTCGGCCACAGCCTGTCGGTGATCAACATGCAGGCCGGGGTCGCCATGCACGTGCTGGACAAGCGCCCCGACCGGACCCGCGAGTCGCTGGACGCGATCCGCCGCACCAGCAAGGACGCCTTGGAGGAGCTGCGCGGCACCCTCGCGGTGTTCCGGGAGGGCGCGGCCGGGGACGGCGGGGACCGGGCGCCGCTGCCCGGGCTCGACCGGGTCGGCGAGCTCGCCGCCGGGATGGGGTCGGCCGGTGTCTCCGTGGAGGTGCACACTGAAGGGCAGCAGGCGGTGCCTCCGGCGGCCGTGGACCACGCCGCCTACAGGATCGTGCAGGAGGCGCTGACCAACGTGGCGCGGCACGCCCCGGGGGCGTCGGCGTCGGTGCGGATCGTCTACGAGCGCGGGGAGGTCGCGGTGGAGATCGAGGACGACGGGCCGCGCATCGCGGGGCCGGGCCCACGCGAGGGCAGCGGCATCGCCGGGATGCGCGAGCGCGCGCGGGCCGTCGGCGGCAACCTGCACGCCGGTCCCCGCCCGGACGGCGGGTTCGCCGTCCGCGCCCGGCTGCCCCTGGGCGCACCGCGGAGCGGCCGGTGAGCGGCACGGTGCGGGTGGTCCTGGCCGATGACCAGGCGCTGGTGCGCATGGGACTGCGCGTGCTCATCGAGGAGGAGGACGGCCTGGAGGTCGCCGGAGAGGCCGCCGACGGCCGGGAGGCGGTCGAGCTGGCCCGCCGGGTGCGCCCCGACGTGCTGCTGATGGACGTGCGCATGCCCGACGTGGACGGCATCCGGGCGCTCAAGGAGATCACCGCCGACCCGGAGCTGTCCGGCACCCGCGTGGTGGTGCTGACCACCTTCGAGCTGGACGAGTACGTCTTCGAGGCGCTGCGCTCCGGCGCCGCGGGGTTCCTGATCAAGGACAGCCCTCCCGAGGAGCTGCTGCGGGCGATCCGGCTGGCCTCCGAGGGGGAGTCGCTGCTGTCGCCCTCGGTCACCCGCCGGGTGATCTCCGCCTTCGCCTCCAGCTCCCCCTCGGGGGAGGGGCCGCGCCCCGACCTGAGCGGCCTGACCGAGCGGGAGCGGGAGGTGCTCGCCCTGGTGGGGGAGGGGCTGAGCAACGGGGAGATCGCCGAGCGGCTGTTCGTCAGCCCGGCCACCGCCCGCACCCACGTCAGCCGCGCCATGGTCAAACTGCACGCGCGCGACCGGGCCCAGCTCGTGGTGATCGCCTACCGCTCGGGCCTGGTGCGCTGAGCCGGGCCCGCCCGTCGGCGGCGCCCGGCCTCAGCCCTTCATGCTCCCGGCCAGCAGGCCCCGGGCGAAGTACCGCTGCAGCGAGAAGAACACCAGCAGCGGGACCACCATCGACACGAACGCCCCCGCCGTGAGCCGCTGCCACTCGTTGCCGCGGGTCCCGGCCAGTTCGGCCAGGCGCACCGTCAGCGGCGCCACCTCGATGCTGCCGCCCGCGAAGATCAGCGCCACCAGCAGGTCGTTCCACACCCACAGGAACTGGAAGA
This sequence comes from Nocardiopsis suaedae, assembly GCF_027706745.1. GTDB lineage: Bacteria > Actinomycetota > Actinomycetes > Streptosporangiales > Streptosporangiaceae > Nocardiopsis_A > Nocardiopsis_A suaedae. Next base: position 122,495 of record NZ_JAQFWP010000005.1, read on the forward strand.
TGGCCAGCGACACCAGCGCCGGCACGGTCAGCGGGAGCACGATGCGCCGGAAGACGGTCCCGTGCCCGGCGCCGTCGGCGCGCGCGGCCTCGATGATGCTGGAGGGCAGCCGCGAGATGAAGTTGTGCATCAGGAAGATGCCCAGGGGCAGCCCGAACATGGTGTGCGCGATCCACACGTTGGTGAACTGGAAGGCGCCGGGCAGGTCCAGCGGCGGCAGCACGGTGGCGGTGCCGATCGCCACCCCGTCGGAGAACAGGCGCAGCAGCGGCACCAGCGACATCTGCAGCGGCACGATCTGCAGCGCGAACACGCCGATGAACAGCCAGTCCCGGCCCGGGAAGCGCATCCACGCCAGGGCGTAGGCGGCCATCGCCGCCAGCAGCACCACGAACACCATCGTCGGCACCGCGATGGTGAAGGAGTTGATGAAGTAGCTGGCCAGGCGCCCGTCGCTGGAGCTGCCGAAGAGCACGTCGGCATAGTTGCGCAGGGTGAACTCGGGGTCGAACGGGACGGTCCACCAGCCGGTGGTCTTGATCTGCTCCTCGGGCCGGAACGAGGAGATGAGCAGCCCGGCGGTGGGCAGCGTCCACAGCACCGCGATGGCGATCGCCGCCGCGCTGCCGGCCGCGCCGGACAGGCGGGCGCGCACCCGGGCGGCCTGGGCGGGGCCGCGCCGGTCCGGGGAGCTCCGGTCCGGGGCGCGGCCGCCGGGGTCCGTGCGGTTCGGGGTCACTGGGCCTCCCTGGAGCGCCGGGTGCTGCGGATCTGGATCAGCACGAGCGGGACCACCAGCACGAACAGGAACACCGCCAGCGCCGAGCCCTGCCCCAGCTCGCCGTAGCGGAACGCCTGGTTGTACATCTCGTTGGCGATGACCGAGGTGGAGAACTGGCCGCCGGTGACGGTGCGGACGATGTCGAACACCTTCAGCGTCTGCACCGAGATGGTGATCAGCACGACCGCCACCGTCGGCCAGATCATCGGGAGGGTGACCCGCCAGAACAGCTGCAGCGGCGACACCCCGTCGATCCGGGCGGCCTCGATGATGTCGGTGGGGATCGCCTTGATCGCCGCGGACAGGATGACCATGGCGAACCCGGCCTGGATCCAGATCAGGATGACGATCAGCAGCAGCGTGTTCAGCGGCTGGTCCAGCAGCCACAGCCGGGGTTCGCCGCCCAGCAGGGTCCAGACCTGGTTGAGCAGCCCGATCTGGTCGGATCCAGCCGGGCGGTGCGCGTAGACGAACTTCCAGATGATGCTCGCCCCGACGAAGGAGATCGCCATCGGCATGAACAGCAGCGACTTGGCGAGCGACTCGTAGCGGGCGCGGTCCACCAGCACCGCGTACACCAGACCGGTGGCGGTGGCCAGCGCCGGGGCGACCAGCACCCACAGCAGGGTGTTGCGCAGCACCACCAGGATCTCGGGGCGGGTGAACATCCACGCGTAGTTGCGCAGCCCCACCCACGCCTGCCCGGGCCCGTCCATGAAGGACAGGACGGTGGTGCGCACCACCGGATAGACCAGGCCGACCAGCAGGAGCAGGGCCGCGGGGCCGAGGAAGCAGGCCGCCTGCCACCACTCCCGGCGGGTGCGGGGGCCGCGGTCCACGGCGAGGAGCAGCACGCCGAAGACCGCCAGGAAGCCCGCGACCCCGATGACCAGCCAGAGCAGCTTGGGCAACTCGGAGAGGAGGTCGAAACCCATCGCGCCGGCGCTCTCTTCCACTCGCTACCAGGAGTCCTCGATGTAGGTGAGCGTCTCCTCGGTGCCCTTGCCGTTGATCCAGTCGGTCATCCCGCGCCAGAAGGTGCCCGAGCCGACCGCGGCGGGCATGTTGTCGCCGCCGTCCCAGCGGAACACCACGTCGGGGTCGCGCAGCAGCTCGGCGGAGAGCCGGTCGATGGGGTTCTCCAGCAGCTCCAGATCGGCGTCGCGGTGCGCGGAGAACCAGCGGCCCAGGGAGGCGCGGCTGTCCGCGAAGCCGACGGTGGCCAGGTACTCCTGCACGGCGACGACCTCGGGCCGGTCGGTGAAGGCCGCGGCGAACTCGCCGCCGCCGACGATCGGGGTGCCGACCTCCTCGTCGATGGCGGGCAGGTTGAAGGCGTAGATGTCGCCGCCCTCGGAGATGTCGGTGTCCTCGGGCCAGTTGGCGGCGTAGAACGAGCCCATCATGTACATGCCGCACTCGCCCTCGTTCACCGGCAGCCCGGCGTCCTGCTGGGAGGTGGTGGCGATGGACTTGACGCCGCCGTGGCCGCCGTTGACGTAGTCGGGGTTGCGCAGGATGCCGTCGACCCGTTCCAGCGATTCCACGATCTTGGGGTCGTCGAACGGGATCTCGTGCTCGACCCACTGGTCGTAGACGTCGGGGCCGTGCTCGCGCAGTACCGCGTTCTCCAGCCAGTCGGTGGCGGGCCAGCCGGTGGCCTCGCCCGACTCGATCCCGGCGCACCAGGGCTTGAGCCCGTCGCCGGCCATCGTGTCCGACAGGTCGATCATCGCGTCCCAGGTCCGCGGCACCTCGTAGCCGTTCTCCTCGAAGACGGTCGGCGAGTACCAGACGAGCGACTTGACGTTGGAGGCCTGCGGGGTCGCGTACAGCTCGCCGTCGTGCTCCACGTAGGAGAGCCAGTCCTCGGTCCAGCCCTCCCGGGCCAGGTCGGCGGCGCCGTCGGGCAGCGGCAGCGCGTCGCCGGACTCGACGAACCGGGCGAGCAGACCGGGCTGGGGGAAGATCGCGATGTCCGGGGCGTTGCCGCCGTCCACCTTGACCTGGATCTGCGCCTCGAACTCGCCGCTGCCCTCGTAGTCGATGGCGATGCCGGTGCAGTCGCTGAACTCCTGCCAGGCCTGCCGGAGGCGCTCGGCCTCGTCGTCGCGGATGGGGCCGTACATCTCCACGCTGCCGCCGATGTCCTGCCACTGGGCGTAGGGCTCGCAGGCGGCGGAGCCGGGGTCGGCCCCGCCGCCGCCCGTCTCCCCGGCCAGGTAGCCGCATCCGGACGCCAGCAGGACCAGGGGCAGCAGGGCGGCTCCGGCCGCCCGCGCGGGGCGCCGCGCGGCGGCCAGGGGCGCGCGCCGTGCGGACGGGGACGTCGTCGTCGGGGTCGGGGACGGGGCCATGAGCACCTCCATGGACGCCCGGAACTGGTATAGACCGGGGACCACCGATCCAAGTCGCCACGGACGCCGATGTCCAGAGCGCGGGCGGCTCCTGTCCGCAACGGTTCAGTTACGGTGCAGGTCAGAAGGGGTGGAAGAGGGAGGTTCAGGTCACTCTGGTCGGATCATCCCGCCTTGTTCCCCGCGGGGCGGGAAGACGGTGCGGCGGCCGTCGGTTGACAGCGGGCACGGAGGTGCGGCGGTTCCTCCGCCCCGGCCGCGGGGCGATCGCTCACGGCGAACATCCCCCAGGGAAGAAAACCGGACTCTTGTTTATTGAGTGATAGTGACTCAACAAGGAGGGTCCGATGACTGAAGCGCAGACCGGCGTCACGCTGCCGGTGCTCCCCCTCGACGACGACGTCGTGCTCCCCGGCATGGTCGTGCCGGTGGACATCTCCGATTCCGAGGTCCGCGCCGCCATCGACGCCGCGCGCGCCGGACACGACGGCGGCGCCCAGGTCCCCGGTATCCGCTCCCAGAGCAAGCCGCGGGTGCTCATCGTTCCGCGCATCGACGGCAGCCACACCGGGACCGGGACGGTGGCCGTCGTCGAGCAGGTCGGCCGCACGCCCCAGGGCGACCCCGCGGCCGTGCTGCGCGGCACCGCCCGCGCCCGCGTCGGCAGCGGCACCACCGGCCCCGGCGCCGCGCTGTGGGTCCTGGCCGACGTCCACACCGACCAGGTCCCCGAGGGCGGCCACCCCGGCAAGGTGACCGAGCTGGCCCGCGACTACAAGGGCCTGGCCGCGTCCTACCTGCAGAAGCGGGGCGCCTGGCAGGCGATCGACACCATCCAGCAGACCGACGACCCGGCCCGGCTCGCCGACCGCGGCGGGTACTCGCCGTTCCTGACCACCGACCAGAAGCTGCAGCTGCTGGAGACCTACGACGTCGCCGAGCGGCTGCGCCTGCTGACCGAGTGGACCCGCGAGGCGCTCGCCGAGCTCGACGTCGCCGAGACCATCGACAAGGACGTCCAGGAGGGCGTCGACAAGCAGCAGCGCGAGTTCCTGCTCCGCCGCCAGATGGAGGCCATCCGCAAGGAGCTCAACGAGCTCGACGGCCGCCCCGGCAGCGAGGAGGACGACTACCGCGAGCGCGTCGAGGCCGCCGACCTGCCCGACCACGTGCGCAAGGCCGCACTGGAGGAGGTCGACAAGCTGGAGCGCGCCGGGGACTCCTCGCCGGAGTCCGGGTGGATCCGCACCTGGCTCGACACGGTCCTGGACATGCCGTGGAACGAGCGCACCGACGACTCCTACGACATCGCCGGGGCGCGCGGCGTCCTGGACGCCGACCACACCGGCCTCGACGACGTCAAGGACCGCATCACCGAGTACCTGGCGGTGCGCAAGCGCCGCGATGAGCGCGGCCTGGGCGTGGTCGGCGGCCGCCGCAGCGGCGCCGTGCTGGCGCTGGTCGGGCCGCCCGGGGTCGGCAAGACCTCGCTGGGCGAGTCGGTCGCCCGCGCCATGGGCCGCGGCTTCACCCGGGTGGCCCTGGGCGGCGTGCGCGACGAGGCCGAGATCCGCGGCCACCGCCGCACCTACGTGGGCGCCATGCCCGGGCGCATCGTGCGGGCGATCCGCGAGTCCGGGTCGATGAACCCGGTGGTGCTGCTGGACGAGATCGACAAGGTCGGCGCCGACTTCCGCGGCGACCCCACCTCGGCCCTGCTGGAGGTGCTCGACCCGGCGCAGAACCACACCTTCCGGGACCACTACCTGGAGGTCGACCTCGACCTGTCGGACGTGGTCTTCCTGGCCACGGCCAACAGCCTGGAGACGGTCCCCGGGCCGCTGCTGGACCGGATGGAACTGGTGGAGCTGGACGGCTACACCGAGCGGGAGAAGGTCTCCATCGCCCGCGACCACCTGCTGCCGCGGCAGCTCGACAAGGCCGGCCTGGACGCGGGCGAGGTGGCGTTCGACGACGGGGCGCTGCGCCGCCTGGCCGCCGAGTACACCCGCGAGGCGGGGGTGCGCGGCCTGGAGCGGTCCATCGCCCGGGTGCTGCGCAAGGTCGCCGCGCAGGAGGCGCTGGAGGGCGAGCACCTCCCGGTGTCCGTCGGCGCCGACGACCTGACCGGCTACCTGGGGCGGCCGCGGCACACCCCGGAGTCGGCCGAGCGCACCTCGGTCCCGGGGGTCGCCACCGGCCTGGCCGTCACCGGCGCGGGCGGGGACGTGCTGTTCGTCGAGGCCTCCTTGGCCGACCCGGAGTCGGGGGCGGGCGGGGTCACCCTCACCGGGCAGCTCGGCGACGTGATGAAGGAGTCGGCCCAGATCGCCCTGTCCTACCTGCGGTCGCGCGGGGCGGAGCTGGAGCTGCCGGTGGGCGACCTCAAGGACCGGGGTGTGCACGTCCACGTCCCGGCGGGGGCCATCCCCAAGGACGGCCCCAGCGCCGGGGTGACCATGACGACGGCGCTGGCCTCGCTGCTCTCCGGCCGCCCGGCCCGCTCCGACGTGGCCATGACCGGCGAGGTGTCGCTGACCGGCCGGGTGCTGCCCATCGGAGGGGTCAAGCAGAAGCTGCTGGCCGCTCACCGGGCGGGCATCACGACCGTGCTGATCCCGGCCCGGAACGAGCCCGACCTGGACGACGTGCCCGACGACGTCCTGGCCGAGCTGGAGGTGCACGCGGTGGCCGACGTGCGCGAGGTGCTCGACCTGGCCCTGAGCCCCGCCCGCAGCGCGGAGGCCGTGGCCGCCTGAGGCCCGGCACGGAGGTGGAGAAGCGGGCCGTCGGCGAACCCCGCCGACGGCCCGCCTTCATGCCGGGCGGACGCGTCGGCGGCCCGGGGCCGCCGACCCGTGGAGCCTCACCCGGCCCCGTCGTGCGGGGATTCATCCGCCTCGACGATGCGGGCGAGGTGGGCGAGGAACTCCACTGCGTCCTCGAGAATCGTGGACCCGCCTGCCGTGAGGTCCTCTCCGGTCTCCGACTCGGCCCCCGGATCGAGCGGTTCGGACATCCGTCTCCGTCGTCTCGCCGCGGCCAGGACGTCCGGACACCAGCGGACCGATGCACACGGCGTCCGGGGTTCGACGAACGCGGACGCATCCGGCCCCGGTTGGTCGCGATTCGATGACGAGTGGTGTGCGGCCGTATCCGCTGTGCCTACGATGACTGCGTTTCGGCGGACATAGCGGGATGGGCGCCGTGCCCCGTGCTCCCAGTACTCCTGCGGTCCGGGCCGCAGGAGGCGTGGAGGGAGGTCGGCAGGGTGGAGCCGCTGGATCCCTCCGACCCCGAGCGGATCGGCGACTACCGGCTGACCCACCGCCTCGGTGAAGGCGGGATGGGCCGCGTCTACCTCGGCCGCACCACCTCGGGGCGCCTCGTGGCCGTCAAGGTCATCCGCTCCGGGCTCGTCCAGGACGGCGGCTTCCGCGCCCGCTTCGCGCGCGAGGTCGACGCCGCGCGCCGTGTGGGCGGGTTCCACACCGCCCCGGTCGTCGGCGCCGACCTGGACGCCGCCCAGCCCTGGATCGCCACCGCCTACATCCCCGGGCCCACGCTCTTCCAGCGGGTCCGGGACGACGGCCCCGTCGCCCCGCCCGACCTGCACGCGCTCGTCGTCGGGCTGGCCGAAGGGCTGAAGGCGGTGCACGACCGCGGGCTGGTCCACCGGGACCTCAAGCCGGGCAACGTGATCCTCGGCGACGACGGGCCCCGCATCATCGACTTCGGCATCGCCCGGCCGCTCGACGCCGAGAGCCTCACCACCCGTGAGGCGGTCTTCGGCACCCTGCCCTACATGTCGCCCGAGCAGACGAACGGCTCCCGGGTCGGTCCGTCCTCGGACGTGTTCTCCCTGGGGACGGTCCTCGCCTATGCCGCCACCGGCACCAACCCCTTCAACGGGGCCACCATGGCCGAGACCGTGCACCGCCTCATCGGGCCGCCGCCCGACCCCGGCGACATGGACCCGGGCACCCGCGCGCTGATCGCCGACTGCTGGGAGCCCGACCCGGACCGGCGGCCGACACCGGGCGCGATCCTCGCCCGCTTCGAGGCGCTGCCCGCCACGGCCGCCGAGCCCGCGCCCGAGGACGGCGGATCCGCCGCCTCCTCGGCCCCGGACACCGCGACCGCCGTCGAACCCACCGCCGAGCACGGTGGCGCCCAGCCTCAAGAGGGCGGCGCCGGTGCTCCCGCCCGCCCTCCTCGACGGCCCAGGCGGGCCCGGATCATGGGGACGGCCGCCGCCCTCACCGCCCTGGCCACCGTTGTCGTGGTGACCGTCGTCGCCTTGAACGCCGACACCGGAGCCGAGGGCGGCGGCCCCGGCCGCAGCCCCAGCGCCGCCGCCACCGACGGCAACGAGCCCGTGCTGACCATCGACACAGGTCATGCGACGTCTGTGGGGCCCCTGGCCTTCAGCCCGGACGGGAACGTGCTCGCCACAGTGTCTCTGGACTCGTCGGTGCGTGTGTGGGACACCGTGACCGGCGAGCGGGTCACGGTCGCGCGCGGCGAAGACCTCTGGATGAGCGACGTCGCGTTCGCCCCCGACGGCACCACGCTCGCCGTCACCGGCTATAGCGAGCAGGGGGGCATGGTCATGCTGAGGGACACGGAGAGTTGGCGGGTGGGGGACGCCATGATCAGGGCCCCCGAGGACGACTATCCCGTGAACGGGCTGGCGTACAGTCCGGACGGCTCCACACTGGCCACCACGAGCAGCGACCGGGATGTCAGCGTGCGCTTGTGGGACATCGGTACCGGAGAGGAGATCAGGCCCCTCCCCGGGGAAGGGAGCGAGAGCTTTGCGGTGGAGTTCAGCCCCGACGGCGACATTCTCGCGACCGGCGGCCCTCAGGGGATGGAGCTGTGGGACACCGACACGTGGGAGAAGCGTTCCACGGTCGGCCATGCGGAGTCGGTGCTGTTCGTGGTGTTCAGCCCGGATGGGTCCACGGTCGCCACCGTCAGCGGCGGTAGCGACAGCACCATACGGCTGTGGGACACCGCGACGGGGGAGCGGATCGCTTCCCTGGACCACGAGCATGCGACGACCTCCGCGACATTCAGCCCCGACGGCGCTGTTCTCGCCACCGGAACCGCCACCGGGGGCGACGACGGCGCCCTTCACCTGTGGGACACCGGGACCTGGGAGGAGAACGCTCCCCCCACTGCCCGTGAAGGCGGTGTGAACACGGTGGCGTTCAGTCCTGACGGTGGCGTTCTCGCCACGGGGGAGGACGACGGTCTCGTCGCATTGTGGGAGGTGGACCAGGCCGCGGACGACTGATGAGCGCCCCGCGCGGCCTCCCGGACCCGCGGCGGTGAACGTGTCCGCGGTCGGAGGACGGCAGCGCCGTCCGGGACGGGAACCGTGCTCGGTGGCGCTCGCCCCCAGCTCCGCGTTCCACCGCCGACGTCCCTTAGATTGGCCGCATGACCACAGCTAATGCGCACGCCGGCCCGGAACTGCACGTGGCTCTGCTCGGTTACGGCAAGGGCGGGGAGGTGTTCCACGCCCCGCTCATCGAGGCCACCCCCGGACTGCGGCTGGCCGCCGTGGTCACCGGCAACCCCGAGCGGCAGAAGGCCGTGCGGCGGCGCCACCCCGGCGCCGAGGTCATCGCCTCCGCCGACGAGCTGTGGGACCGCGCCGGGGAGTTCGAGATCGCGGTGGTCACCACCCCCAACGACACGCACGCCCCGCTCGCCGAGGCCGCGCTCAAGGCGGGGATGTCGGTGGTGGTCGACAAGCCCTTCGCGTTGGACGCGGCCCGCGCCCGGGGGCTCACCGGGCTGGCCCAGGAACTGGGCCACGTGCTGACCGTGTACCAGAACCGCCGCTGGGACTCCGACTTCCTGACCCTCTGGAAGCTGATCGACGAGGGCGCCCTCGGGCGGGTGCACCGGTTCGAGTCGCGGTTCGAGCGCTGGCGGCCCAGCCCCAAGGACACCTGGCGCGAGCGCGGCGCCGCCGAGGACGGCTCCGGCATCCTGTACGACCTGGGGCCGCACCTCATCGACCAGGCCGTCAACCTCTTCGGCCCGGTGGAGCGCGTCTACGCCGAGCTCGACGCGCGCCGCCCCGGCGTCGGCGCCGAGGACGACGCCTTCCTCGCCCTCACCCACGGCACCGGGGTCCGCTCCCACTTGTGGATGAGCGCCCTCACCGCCCGTCCCGGCCCGCGCTTCCGGGTGCTGGGGGACCGGGCCGGGTTCACCGTCGAGGGGATGGACGAGCAGGAGGCCCGCCTGACCGCGGGGGAGACCCCCGACGCCGCCGACTGGGGCGTCGAGCCGGAGGACTCCTGGGGCCTGGTCGGCGCCGAGGGCGACCTGCGCCGCGTCCCGTCCGAGCGCGGGTCCTACCCGTCGTTCTACGAGGGCGTCCGCGAGGCCGTGGGAGAGGGCGACCCGGTCCCGGTGGAGCCGCACGAGGTGATCCACGGCCTGGAGGTCATCGAGGCGGCCCGCAAGAGCGCCCGTGAACACCGCGCCGTCCGCCCAGGAGAGTAGCCTCCGGGCGGCCGGACCGGGCACGGTTCACCCGGCCTCCTCGGCGGAATCGGGGGCCGGGAGCGGCTCTCCGGTCTCCAGCAGGGTCTTCAGACCGGACACGACGCCGGGCCAGCCCTCCTGGATCATCCCGCGCAGGGTGCTGTCCGGTTCGAATCCGTCGTGGATCACGGTCAGCCTGACCGTGGCCCCGACGGGCTCGATCTCGAAGGTGACCCGGGACCGCGGTTCGGCGGCGAGCCTGGTGCGGGTCGCCTCGTCCACCCCGACCGCCCGGGCCCATTCGGGTGTGAACGTGTGCCAGGTGTAAGACAGGCGCCGATAGGGCTCGGAGGCGATGACGACCTGTTCGGGGTCCTCGATCGCCGCGTCCTGCTGCTTCCAGGTCATGGCCGCCCCGGCGGCCCAGTCGGAGTCGAACTCCAGCCCCCAGTAGCGGCGGGTGAACTCCGGTGCGGTCAGGCCCTGCCAGAGCCGTTCCGGGGTGGTCTTGATGTAGGTGGTGTACACGAACGCGGTGGTGTCCATGGCGGTGGTCTCCAGTGCGTGCTTGAGGTCGGCGAGTGCGCGCACGCGCTCGCGGTCGTAGCGGCTGATCCAGCGCTCGGCGATGGAGTTGATCGGCTCGGCGTTGAGGTAGTGCAGCTTTTCCCTGCCGCGCCGGACGGTGGTGACCAGGCCGGCCGCTTCCAGAAGGGCCAGGTGCTTGCTCACCGACTGCCGCGCCATGTCCAGTTCCGTGCACAGGTCGCGCAGGGTCTGCCCGTTGCGGACGTTCAGACTGTCCAGCAGTGTGCGGCGGGCAGGGTCGGCGAGCGCCTTGAATACCTCGTCCATCTCCGCCTTCTCAATATGCAGCCATCTGGCTGCATGAAACATTAGGCAGCCAGAAGGCTGCATGTCAATGCCCGGCCCCGGTTCGGTGGGAATCGGTGTGGCGGGATGTGAGATACCTCCCGCCGTGGCCCGGCGGGCTGGGCCCAGGGGGTGGCCGCGGTCTAACGTCGGATGAGTGGATGAGTCATTGGCCGCCGGGCGGGACGCCCTCGGGCACGCGGCGGGCAGTTCCGGGTACCGGCGGATCACCGCGGCGATGACCGCCGCGGGCGTCGCCACGTTCGCGCAGCTCTACGCGGTGCAGGCGGTCCTTCCCGGGATGGCCGAGGACTTCTCCGCCGCCGCCTCCACCGTCGCCCTCTCGGTCTCCTTCGCCACCGCCGGGCTCGCCGCGTGCGTCCTGGTCTGGAGCGGGCTCGCCGACCGGTTCGGCCGCGTCGGGGTCATGACGGCCGCCCTCGTCGTCTCCACCGTCCTCGGGCTCGCCGCGCCCTTCGCCCCCGAGATCTGGTCCCTGCTCCTGCTGCGCGCCCTCCAGGGCGCCTTCCTCGGCGGCGTCCCCGCCGTGGCCATGGCCTACCTCGCCGAGGAGATCGCCCCCTCCCACCTCTCCCGCGCCGCCGGGATCTACATCGCCGGGAACACCGTCGGCGGCATGTCCGGCCGCCTCGTCGCCGGCGCCGTCGCCGACCTCGGCGGCTGGCGCTGGGGCGTCGGCGCCGACTCGCTCCTGGCGCTGGCCGCGCTGGTCGTCTTCCTCGTCGCCGTTCCGCCCGCCCGAGGGTTCGTCCCCCGGCCGAGGAAGAGGCGGGACAGCGGCGGGGCGCAGGGGGCCGGGGACGACCGGTCCGGGAAACGGCCCGGCCACGGGCTGCTGCGCCGGGTCGGCGGGGCCGTGGGCGACCCGGGGCTGCTCGCCCTGTACGCCCACGCCCTCCTCCTCATGGGCGCCTTCGTCACCGTCTACAACTACCTGGGCTTCCGCATGATGGACGCCCCCTTCGGGCTGTCCCAGACCGTGGTGGCGTTCCTCTTCGTGGCCTACCTGGCCGGGACGGTCAGCTCGGCCGCCGTGGGGCGGGCCGTCGAGCGGTTCGGCCGCCACCCCGTGCTCGCCGGGTGCGTGCTGTTGATGGCCGGGGGAGCCGCCCTGCTCGTCCTCCCGGTGTTCGCCGCGGTCGCCGTCGGGCTGCTGGTGCTCACGTTCTTCTTCTTCGCCGCGCACACCACCGCCTCGGCCTGGGTCGGGCACCGCGCCGACCCCTTCGCGCGCGCTCAGGCCGCCGCCCTGTACACGCTCGCCTACTACCTGGGCTCCAGCGCCTTCGGGTGGCTCGGCGGTGTCCTCTTCGACGCGTGGGGCTGGGGCGCGGTCGTGGGGTTCGTGGTCACCCTGTGCGCGCTGGCGCTGGTGAGCGGCCTCGCCCTCCGCGCCGCACCGAGGGATCCCCGTTGATCTCGGGAGAAACGCCCCTAAATCCGTGTGGGTAGCGTCGTTTTTCCCGAGATCGACGACGGAGGGGCGTCACACCTTCGGCAGGATGTGCTCGGGGACCTCCGCGTTCACCTGGTGCAGCCGCGCCTGGGCCGCCCGGCGCAGGCGCCCGAAGCACTCCACCGCCGTCGTGGCGTCCCCGACCAGGCCGCCCTTGGTCACCGCCGGGACCCCGTCCAGGGGGCCGCCGCCGATGATGCCGTGCACCGCCAGCGGGACGATCTCCCCCGCCACCGCGAACGACCGCACACCCAGCTCGTCCAGCAGGCTCGCGGCCAGGTCGCCCCCGGTGAGGTACAGCCCGGTCGGCAGCGCGTGCGCCCCCGAATCCGACTCCACGTCGCGCACGGCGTCGGCGACGATCCCGGCCAGGAGCCCTGGCAGCGCCCGGAGCGCGGCGTCCGCCCCCGGCGCCCCCTGCGGCGGGGCGGTCGCCCGCACCACCACGAACTCGGGGAACACCGCCCCGGAGAGCCGCTCCCGCAGGGCCGCGGCGACCTCCTCCGCGTACTCCCCGGGGTCCGGCACCGGCTCCCCGCCCTCTTCCGCGCCGCCGGTCCCGGCCAGCAGCACCGGGTCCACGTCCACGAACCGGACCGGCCCCGTGCGCGCGACCGCCTCCAACTGGCGCCGGGTCAGCCCGGTGGTGCTGCCGACCACCGCCAGCAGCGGCCCCGGCGCCCCGGCCCGCCCCCGCAGCCGCATCGCATAGCCGAGCGCGGCCCCCGCCGGCCCGGGGTCGACCGACACCCACACCACGCCCTCGGTGCGGCGGGCCTCCGCCGCCGCCTCGGCCAGGTCCTCGATGCGGCTCTCGTCGGCGGCGTCGCACAGCACGACGGGCTCGTCGCCCGCGGTCAGCTCGGCCATCAGCAGCTCCCGGGTGACCTGCCGGGCGGGCACGTGCCGCACCGCCAGCCCGGTCTGGCGGCCCAGGATCCGCGCCACCAGCCCGGTGTCCATCGGGCAGAACGGGTCGGCGGCCACCTCGCTGGACTCCAGCGGCACCCCGTCGAGCAGCTGCACCCCGTCCACGGTGACCCGGCCGGTGGCGGGGAAGGCGGGCACGGCCAGGGCGCGCACCGCCAGCCGCTCGGGCACCCGCTCGCGCACCGCCCGCCAGGCGGCCTCCACCTCGGCGCCCACGTTCCCGCGCAGCGTGCTGTCCACCCGCTTGACCACCAGGTCCACCGGCCAGACCGCCTCCACCACGTCGGTGACCAGGTCGGCGGCCTGCTCGGGGGGCAGGTGCCGGCTGTCCAGGTTGGCCACCACCACGTCGTACTCGTCGGCGACCGCCGCGACCTGCTCGGGCGTCACCGTGGCCGTGCGCATCCCGGTCCGCGCGAAGCGGGCCCCGGTGGCGTTGGCCCCGGTGAGGTCATCGGCCACGACGAGTATGCGAGCCACGGTGGACGCTCCTTTGCGCGCTGTGGGCCGGGCGGCCCCGCGCCGCCCCGGTTCCTCCCCGTCAAATCTCTCATCCGCGGGGCGGGTGCGGCTCCGCCCGCGCAGCGGGTAGAGGGGGAGTGAGGGCGTAAGAGAGGCGTCTCACAGCCCTGCGAGCGGGGGCGGGGCCCGCGGGTGGTCTAGAATCTCGGGCAATTTAAGCACGTGGCCTGAGGCTTTCCGCGAACTTCGCCAAGGAGGACGATGACTCGACTCGCACGCGACACGATCCGGCGCATGCCCAAGGTGCTGCTGCACGACCACCTGGACGGCGGACTGCGCCCGAGCACCCTGGTCGACCTGGCCGCCGAGACCGGCCACCAGGGGCTGCCCGCGACCGACCCGGACCGCCTGCAGGAGTGGTTCTCGGCCGCGCACGGCTCCCAGGAGGAGCTGCTGGCCCGCCTGGACCCGGTGCTCGACCTGCTGCAGACCGCGCCCGCCTTGGTGCGGGTGGCCACCGAGTGCGCCCAGGACCTGGCCGCCGACGGGGTGGTCTACGCCGAGGTCAAGATCGCCCCCGAACAGCACACCCGCGGCGGGCTCACCCGTGAGCAGGTGGTGGACGCGGTCCTGGAGGGGCTGCGGGTGGGCACCGCCAAGGCCCGCCTGTTCGGCCGCGACATCCGGGTGCGGCTGCTGCTCACGGCGCTGCGCCAGGCCGCCGACTCCCAGGAGATCGCCGAGCTGGCGGTGCGCTGCCGGGACGCCGGGGTGGTCGGCTTCGACATCGCCGGGCCCGAGGCGGGCTACCCGCCCACCCGGCACCTGGGCGCCTGCGACCACATCCGCCGGGAGAACTTCAACCTCACCCTGCACGCGGGCGAGGGGTTCGGCCTCTCCTCCATCTGGGAGGCCATCCAGTGGTGCGGCGCCGACCGCCTGGGCCAGGGCGTGCGCATCATCGACGACGTGGCGGTGGCCGAGGACGGGACCTCCAAGCTGGGGCGGCTGGCCGCCTACGTGCGCGACAAGCGCATCCCGCTGGAGCTGTGCCCGACCGCCAACGTCAACACCGGTGCGGTGCCGGCGCTGGCCGAGCACCCGGTGGAGGTCCTGCGCCGACTGCGGTTCCGGGTGACGGTCAACACCGACAACCGGCTGCTGCACGGCACCTCGATGACCGAGGAGTTCGCCCGGCTGGGCGAGGAGTTCGGGTACGGCACCGAGACGCTGCGCTGGTTCACGGTGAACGCGATGAAGTCCGCCTTCATCCCGCACGACGAGCGGCTGGAGCTGATCGACCGGGTGATCAAGCCCGGGTTCGCGCGCCTGCGCGCCGAGTCGGCCGGGGCCGCGTTCTTCCGCCAGGAGGACGCCTGGTGAGGGGGCCGGTGACCGGGCGGCCGGGCGAGTGAACGGTCCCCTTCGTCGCACTCCACCCGCCCGGCGCCCGCTGCCTCCCCGCGCCACCGGGGAGTGACCGTGGGGCGGTGGGACCTCAGTCCTCCGCCGGGTCGACGACCGGGACCGCGAACGGGGGCGCCCCCGTGCCCTGGAGCCGGTGGCCTCCCCACACGTTCCGCTCGGTCAGCCGCCCCGCCCCCTCGTGGCCCGCGGGGGTGCGCACCAGCACCGAGGTGTGGCCCGCGTCGTACTCGGCGGCGACACCGGAGTGGGGCCACACGCGGCCCACCCAGGCGTAGGCCCCGGTGAGGGGGTCGAAGTGCCCGGCGATGCAGGCCTCGGCCTCGACCGGGCGGCCGTCGAAGACGAGGGTCACCGGTCCGCGGTACTCCTCCTCGTCGTCGCCCATTCCGCTCACGCCGACACCTCCTCGGGGGCCGGCTCCGCGGCCGTCGCCGCCGCGCGCCCGGCCCCGGCCCGTGCCGGGGCCGTGGGCCGGGCGCGGCGCGCCGCGCCCGGGACCTCCTTGCGGATCCGGTAGTTGTGCGGGTCGAACCGGAGCGTCTGCAGCGCGTACTCGAAGCTGAACCCGGGCCACAGGGTCACGTTCCGGCCCTTGGAGTTGAGGTACCAGCTGTCGCAGCCGCCGGTGACCCACACCGAGTCGCGGGTCTTGTGCTGCATGCGCGCCGAGTACGCCGTCTGCGCCTCGGGAAGCGCCTCCAGCCGGTCGACCCCGTTGCGCGCGGCGAACCGCAGCGCCGACATCACGTACCGCATCTGCGCTTCCAGGAAGAACACGTGCGAGGTGTGCCCCGGCCCGGTGTTGGGCCCGGCCAGGATGAACAGGTTCGGGTAGCCCGAGACCGTGGTGCCCTTGAGGGACTCCAGGTCCTCGCCCCAGCGGTCCCAGATGCTGCGCCCCTCGGCGTCGTGCACCATCTTGGCGGCCGGCATGTCGGTGACGTGGAAGCCGGTGCCGAAGATGATGGTGTCGACCTCGCGCTCGGTCCCGTCGGCCGCCACGATCGACTTCTCCCGGACCTCCGTGATGCCGTCGGTGACCACGTCGACGTTGGGCCGGTCGAGCGAGGGGTAGTAGTCGTTCGACAGCAGCAGCCGCTTGCAGCCCGGGACGAAGTCCGGGACCAGCTTCGCCCGCAGCTCGGGGTCCTTGACCTGGCGCTTCAGATGGGCCTTGGCGAGCGCGGCGACGCCCTTCATCAGCGCCGGGTACTTCACGAACCCCAGCACGTAGGTCTCCCGCCCCCAGTAGATGTTCTTGCGGAACACCTGCTGGGCCCCGGGCACGTTGTGGAACAGCCACTGCTCCAGGCGGGTGACGTTCCGGTCGTGCTTGGGGATGACCCACGGGGGCGTGCGCTGGTACAGGTCGAGCCGCCCCACCTCGGGCTGGATCTGCGGCACGAACTGGATCGCCGAGGCGCCGGTGCCGATGACGGCGACGTTGCGCCCGGCCAGGTCGCGGGAGTGGTCCCAGCGGGCCGAGTGGAACACGGTGCCCTGGAAGTCGGACAGCCCGGGGATGTCGGGGACCGACGGGTCGGCCAGGGCCCCGCACGCGCTGATCAGGAACTGCGCGGTGACCGTCCGGCCGTCCTCGGACTCGATCCGCCACCGGCCGGCCTCCGGCTCCCAGTGGGCCCCGGCCACGCCGTAGCCGAAGCGCACGTGGCGGTAGACGTCCTCCTCGGCGGCCACCTGCTGCAGGTAGGCCTGGATCTCCTCCTGGCCGGAGAAGGTGCGCGACCAGCCCGGGTTGAGCCGGAACGACAGCGAGTACAGGTGGGAGGGGACGTCGCAGGCGGCGCCGGGGAAGGTGTTGTCCCGCCACGTCCCACCGACGTCGTGGGCGCGTTCCAGCAGGACCAGGCTCTTGAGGCCGGCGCGCTTGAGCCGGGCGGCCATGCCGATCCCGGAGAACCCGGAGCCGATGACGGCCACCCGGTAATGGGGCACCGTGGTCTCGTTCTCGGTCACGTTGTCGTCGTCCCTTCGGCGCTGCGGGGTGCTGGGAGGGAAGGGGAGGGGAGAGGCGGCGGGGAGCCGGCCCGCGGGCTCAGGCGCGAAGGGCTCGCGGGCCGGCTGCTCGGCGGGCGCCCGGTGACGCGGGCGCCCGGGGTCATGCGGCGGCGGCCGCCACGGGGGCCGGGGCGCCCTTGCGGCCCAGCAGCCCGGCCCGGCGCCAGACGTACTTGGCGGGTCCGGCCAGCAGGCCGGCCTTGTCGAAGGTGGCCACGACCTTGCGGGCCGCCCAGGTCTTGGTGTCGATGTGGTGGGTGTTGCGCCGTGCGGCCTTGGCCGCCTCCTTGGGGTCCAGCCCCACGGAGCGGTACACCTCGGGGCTGATCAGCCTGGTGGTCGCGAAGTAGACGACCAGGCCCAGCACGAACCGGCTGTAGGCCTTGGAGACGGCGCCGTGCCGGTCCCAGTCCCGGATCAGCTCCTCGCGGGCGTAGCGCATGTGCCGCGCCTCCTCCACCACGTGGATCCGCGAGACCGCCTGCACCAGCGGGTCGAGCGTCTCGTCCACCATGCCCTCGCGCTGGAGCTGGTCGAGGATCTCCTCGACGAACAGCGCCCCGGCGAAGGTGAGCGGGCCGTTGGAGATCGCCTTGAACACCCGGCCCAGGTTGTGGGTGATGAAGTCGGGCCGGTAGTGGCGCCCCGCGAGCTTGTGCGTCATCTTCGCGAACATCACCGAGTGGCGGCACTCGTCGGCGATCTCGGTGTAGGCGTACTGCACGTGGTTGGTGGTGGGGTCGCGGTCGTAGGCGTGCCGGATCAGCATCTGCATGAGGATGGTCTCGAACCACAGCCCGATGGAGGCGATGCTGGCGACCTCGTGCCGGCTCAGCTCCTTGCGCTGGTCCTCGGAGAGGCGGTCCCACAGCTCGGTGCCGTACAGCGACACCCGGTGCGGGGCGATGGCGTACCGGTCCCTGTCGATCGGCGCGTCCCAGTCGATCTCCACGAGCGGGTCGTAGGAGGCCTTGGCCGAGGAGCGCAGCAGCCGTTTGGCGATGTCCTCGCGGTCGGTGACGGTCGGTTTCGGATCGGCCTGCACGGTCATGGCGGTTCTCCTTCGGGGTGCGGGCGAGCGGCCGGGCGGCGGGTCCCCGGCCGGGGCTCGGGCGGCTCAGCCGGGAGGCATCGGGACGCCGTGGCGCTCGTGCAGGCCGCGGGCGATCTCCCCGCCGGACAGCCTGCCCTCGCGGACCAGGTCGGCGATCTCGGTGGCGGCCACCCGGTCGACGAGGCCGGGTGCGTGCCGGGTCAGGCGCAGGGCGGCGGTGCCCAGCGCCGTGGAGGCGACGTCGCGCGCCGGGCGGGGCGCGGCCGCCGCGCGCAGGACGGCGAGCACCGTGTCGCGCAGGCGCTCGGCGGGCACCAGCCCGTCCAGCGACACCCCCGCGGCGCGGGAGTCGTCGTGGATGGGGGTGTCCACGTAGCCGGGGTGCACGGTGGTGACCCCCACGTGGGTGCCGTACTCGGCGCGGAGCGAGTCGGCGTAGGCGGTCACGGCGCGCTTGGAGACGACGTAGGCCGAGGCGAACGGCAGCGGGAGCCCCGCCAGCAGGGAGGCGGTGACCACCACCCGGCCCCGCTCGCGCACCAGGGCGGGCAGCGCCGCGGCGGTGGTGCGCCAGGTCCCCAGCAGGTTGACCTCCAGGGCCTCGCGGACGCACTGGTCGGGCATGGCGCCCACGTCCACGGCGGGGCCCACCCCGGCGAAGTGGATCAGCCGGTCGAGCCCGCCGAGCCGTTCGGCGGCGGCGCCGACGGCGCGGCGCACCGCGTCCTCGTCGGTGACGTCGCAGGCGAGCACCTGCCCGGCGTCGTCGGGCTTGCGGTCCAGGCCCACGGCGTCGGCGCCCAGGTGCCGCAGCACCCGCATGCTCGCCGAGCCGAACGCTCCGGAGGCGCCGGTGACCAGGACGCGCTTGCCACGGAGGGCGCCCAGAGGGGGTCGGGGCATATGTGATCTCCTCCACATGTCGTGCCGGAACGTTACAACGGACATTGTTACAGTGCAAGAGGGTGAAGTCGTGCGGACGGCAGGTTTTCCCTAGGCTGGGGCCATGGCCGAATACCGGATCGACGAGCTGGCGCGTCTCGCCGACACGACCGTGCGGAACGTGCGGGTCTACCAGGACCGGGGCCTGCTGTCCCCGCCGCGCAGGGAGGGGAGGGTGGGCATCTACACCGAGGCCCACCTGGCCCGCCTGCGCCTGATCGCCCAGCTGCTCAAGCGCGGGTACACCTTCGCCAACATCAGCGAGCTCGTCTCGGTCTGGGAGCGCGGCGGCGACCTCAACGACGTGCTCGGGTTCGAGTCCGCCATCGGCGACCCCTGGTCGGACGAGATCGCGGCGCACCTGACCTTCGAGGAGCTGGTCGAGCTCTTCCGGGGCGACGTCACCGACGAGAACATCGAGCGGGCCCTGGCCATGGGGCTCCTGGAGGTGGACGGCGACCGGTTCCGGGCGCCCAGCCCCCGGCTCCTGCACGCCGGGGCCGAGCTGGTGGCGGCCGGGATGTCGGTCTCGCGCGTGCTCGACATCGCCGAGCAGCTCGGCGGGTACATCGACGAGGCCTCCGAGGGCCTCGTGCGCGAGATCGCCGACCACATCCTGTCGGCGCACGCCCCGGAGGGGCTCCTGCAGGGCGACGACATCGCCGAGGCCGCCGACCTGGTGCGCCGCCTGCGCCCGCTGGCCCAGACGGCGGTGGACGCGATGCTCGCCCGCTCGATGGCCCGCCATATCCAGGAGGTCATCGGCGAGCACTTCTCCGACGTCCTTGAACACATCGCCTCCGGCAAGGAGCCCCGGCCCGCCTGAGCGTCCCGGCACCGCCTCCGGGCCCGCACCGGCAGGGATGCGGTCCATAGGGTGATTCTTCCTGATCGGGTGCGCCCAGGGGGCGGAATCTCCAGACCCCCGCTGATCTCGGGAATAAGGACGCTACAAGCGCGGTTCCAGCGTCCTTGTTCCCGAGATCAACGCTGGAGAGGCCGCGCACCCGCCGAGCGCGTTCCCGACCTCCCCCGAACACCACATCTAGGGCGGCGGGTCCAGGGCGACCCCGGCCAGGCGCGCCAGGTGGGCGCAGACCCGCTCGGGCTCCTCGGCCGGGACCATGTGCCCGGCCGCCTCGGCCACGTCGTGCTCGGCCCCGGGCAGCTCGCGGGCCAGCGCCCGGCGGGCACGGCCCGGGACCACCCGGTCCCGGCCGCCGGACAGCAGCACGGTCGGCACCCGCCGCAGCGCCTCCAGCCGCCCCCGGACGTCGTGTCCGGCCACCGCCGCCAGCCCCTCCGCCAGCACGTCCGCCGGGGCCGTGTGGAGCTGCTGCGCGCACAGCGCCACCTGGGCCGGCGGGGCGCCGTCGCCGAACGCCGTCCGCCGCACCGCCGCCCGGTAGACGGGCGACCGGTGCGGGAGCAGGCGGCGCAGCCCGTCCACCGCCCGGGGCACCGCTCCGGCCGTGCGCGTCCCCGCCGCCAGCGCTGCGCCGACCAGATGGGCCCGGGCACGGCCCCCGGACGCGGCCGGTCCCGGCCCCGCCGCCGCCCCGGCGGCCAGCAGCACCCCGGTGACGGTGCCGCCGAACAGGCCGGGCCGGTCGGCCGCCAGCCGGGCCGCGGCCATCGCGCCCAGCGAGTGGCCGCCCAGCACCACCGGCCCGTCCGCGGCGCAGGCGGCCACCACCCGCGCCAGGTCGTCGGCGAGCAGGCGCATGTCCATCCGGGCGGTGCCGCGGCCGGAGCCGCCGTGCCCGCGCAGGTCCCAGCGGACGACGCGGAGCCGTCCTCCGCTGCCCGCCGCCAGCCGGGTGGCGTGCGGGGCCCAAGTGTCGCAGCTCAGGCCCAGCCCGTGGGCGAGCACGACGGTGCACGCGGCCCGCGCCGGTCCGCGGGTGCGCAGGCGCAGCTCGGCGCCGTCGGGGGTGGTCACGGTCTCGGCCAGGTCCGCCGTATGGCGCAGAGGGGTCATGCGGGTCCTCGGGGGTGCGGGCGGCGGCCGCGGACGGGTCCGCGGCCGCGGCCGGGTCGGGGGGCCTCACACGGGTTGTTCCCCGGCGGGGGGCGCTCTCCCCGCCGGGGACCGGTCCGGGGCCCTCAGGCGGGGGAGAGGGGCAGCGGCCGGGAGAAGCGCAGCTCGGCGAAGGCGCCGGGCGGCACGGCCGGGGAGTCCGGGTGGACCGGCGCCACGGAGCGGTAGGGCTCGCCGGGGGCGGGCCGGGGGTCGGCGGCGCCCTTGTTCGGCCAGAACGACATCGCCCGCTCGGCCTGGGCGGTGATGGTCAGCGAGGGGTTCACCCCGAGGTTGGCCGAGACCGCCGAGCCGTCCACCACGTGGATGCCGGGGTGGCCGTAGAGGCGGTGGTAGGCGTCGACCACGCCGCTGTCGGGGGAGTCGCCGATCGGGCAGCCGCCCAGGAAGTGCGCGGTGAGCGGGATGTTGAACACCTCGCCGACCGTGCCGCCGGGGAAGCCGTCGATCTTCTCGGCCAGGCGGGAGAGCACCTCCTGGCCCTGCGGGATCCACGAGGGGTTGGGCTCGCCGTGGCCCTGGCGGGAGGTGAGCACCCGGCGGCCGGAGGCGCCGCGCCGGGTGTAGGTGGTCAGCGAGTTGTCCAGGGACTGCATGACCAGCCCGATGATGGCGCGCTCGGAGAAGCGGCGCACCGACAGGCTGCGGGCGAAGACGTAGGGGTGCCGGGCGGCCAGCCCCAGGAAGCGCATCCAGCGGGGCACCCGGCCGCCGCCGGGGACCTGGATCGTGGCGAGCATGCCCATGGCGTTGGAGCCCTTGCCGTAGCGGACGGGCTCCACGTGGGTGTGGGCGTCGGGGTGCATGGAGGAGGTGATGGCCACGCCCCGGGAGAAGTCCTCGGGCGGGTCCGTGCTGGCCGTCATGGCGCCGCCCAGGGACTCGGAGTTGGTGCGGGTCAGCGTGCCCAGGCGGGAGGAGACGCGGGGGAGCAGGCCGGTGTCGCGCATGCGGTGCAGGAGGTTCTGCGTGCCCCAGGTCCCGGCGGCGACCACCACCTGGTCGGCGGTGAAGGTCCGGGCGTTGGCGCGGGTGCGTCTGGCCCCGGTGGTGAGGGTGTCCGCGGCGTAGCCTCCGCCGGGCAGCTCGCGGACCCGTTCCACGGTGGTCATCGGGTGGACGGCCGCGCCGCCCTTCTCGGCGAAGTAGAGGTAGTTCTCGGTGAGCATGTTCTTGGCGCCGTGGCGGCAGCCGGTCATGCACTCCCCGCACTCGGTGCACGCACGGCGCTCGGGTCCCGCACCGCCGAAGTAGGGGTCCTTCACCCGCTCGCCGGGGGCGCCGCACGCCGAGCCGTCGGAATCGGCGCCGTCGCCGAAGAACACGCCCACGGGGGCCAGGTGGAAGCTCTCGCCCACGCCCATGTCCTCGGCGACCTGGCGCAGGTGCGCGTCCGAGGGGGTCACCGTGGGGTTGGTGCGCACCCCCAGCATGCGTTTGGCCTGGTCGTAGTAGGGGGCCAGCTCGCGGCGCCAGTCGGTGATGCCCCGCCACTGGGGGTCCTCGTAGAAGTCGTCGAGCGGCTCGTACAGGGTGTTGGCGTAGTTGAGCGAGCCGCCGCCCACCCCGGCGCCGGCCAGGATCATCACGTCGCGCAGGACATGGATGCGCTGGATGCCGTACATTCCCAGCCAGGGGGCCCAGATGAAGTTCTTCAGGTCCCACGAGCTGCGGGGAAGGGTCTCGGAGGTGTAGCGGCGCCCGGCCTCCAGCACCCCCACGCGGTAGCCCTTCTCGGTGAGGCGCAGGGCGCTGACCGCGCCCCCGAACCCCGAACCGATCACGAGCACGTCGTAGCGGCGTTCGGACGCGGTGCCGCCGGGGGCGGGCGCGGTGCTGCCGGCGTTGTCGGAGGCCAACGTGGCACCTTTCCTTCGTCGGGGGGAGCCGCCGCGGGCGTGACGGATTCGTTGCGTCCGCGCGGCGAATCATGCACTTGGAAATGTGACATTCACTATTGTAATGTTCGTCACTACCCCCGAGTAAGGCGTGGTCCATGTAACACGCGAGGCGGTGGCCGACGCAAGCGCCCCACCCCCCGATCGTCCGCTGACCTGCGGACCTGGAACGCAGGAGTCACCCCATGGCCGATCCCTCGACCGATGACACCCCCTCCGCCGCCGACGGCGCCGCACCCTCCGACGGCGCCACCCCTTCCGGCGGCACCCGCTGGCGCCGCTTCGCGCTGGCGGTCCTGCCCGGCCTCGGCGCCGCCGCGATCCTGGGCACGATGACGACCCAGGGGCTGCTCGCGGCCTCCTTCGCGGTCTCCGGCGACAGCTTCAAGATGTCCGCGGCCTCCCTGGAGGGCGAGGGCTTCACCCAGTACGGCGACGTCGCCACCTCGGTCGACGACAGCGCCCGCCCCGTCGGGCTCAGCACCGTCGACTACGCCGAACTGAAGGACCTGTGCATGTCCTCCCTGATCGACCTGCCCATCGGCACCGCCACCCTGCGGATCGGCGCCGGGGCCCAGACCCCCGTGGAGGGCACCAACCTGGTGATGGACGTGGAGCAGCTCCGGGGCGACGCGTCCTTCTCCAACATCGAGATCGGACGGGACGCCAGCACCCTGGACAAGGCCGAAGGCGGCGCCGGTCCCGCCGGCGGCTTCGGCCTGCAGTCCGACACGATCTCGGTGAAGGACCCGAAGATCACCTCGTGGGCGGTCAACGCGGGCAGTCTGAAGCTGTCCGGGCTGAAGCTGTCCCTGAAGCCCGGTGAAGACGAGTGCTACTAGACGATTGCTCCTAGACGATGCCGCTGACCTCCGGTAACGGGCGCGGGGTGCTCCGCGCCTTCGGTGAATGGCGCCGCACCCGCCCCTTCTGGGGCGGGCTGCTGGTGCTCGTCGCCGGGGTGGAGATGATGGTCGCCCCGGCCGCCCAGTCCCTGGTGCTGCCGCTCAACCTGGTGATCTACGCGGGGATCGCCGGGATCTCGGTGTACCTCATCGGCCTCCTGCTCATGGCCCTGGGCGTGCTCGCCTGGGTGCAGCCGCAGCAGCGGCTCTTCTACGGCGTGGTCGGCACCCTGCTCTCGGTGGCCTCCTTCGTCACCGCGAACTTCGGCGGGTTCGTCATCGGGATGCTGCTGGGCATCGTCGGCGGGGCGATGGTGTTCTCCTGGTCCCCGTCGCGCCCGCCCCGCCGCCGCGCCGCCCCCCGGGCGGACGGCGGCGGAGACGGCGGGGACGGCGGTCCCGCCGAGGGGCCGGGCGCGGGCGGGGAGGACACCGGTGGAGGCCCCGCCCGCGCCCACGCCGCCGTCGCCGTGCCGCTCGCCCTGGCGCTGGTGCTGCCCGCCGCGGCCGCCCCGGCCGACGGGTGGCCCTGGGACGACTGGTTCGGCGGCGGCGACGGGGAGGAGAGCGCACCGGCCGAGCCCGGACCCACGTCCTCCCCCTCGCCCTCCCCGTCCCCGTCCGGCGGCACCGGCGGCGGCGGACAGGACGGCTCCGACGAGGGCGCCGACGACGGCGCCGGGGAGCAGGACCCCGGCGGCGGGGACGAGGACGCCGAGGAGGGGGACGCGGAGGAGACCGGCGCCGACCCCGCCGAGTGCGAACGGCGCTCCGGCCAGGACGCGCTGGCCGCCGACGAGCAGGAGTTCCTGGACGCGGTCGAGGCCTGCGAGGCCGCCGACGAGGAGGGGACCGCACCCGAGGTCCGGGTCGAGCAGGGCGAGGACCGCTTCACCGCCTCCAACGCCGAGTCGGGGCTGACCGCCGACTCGCTCACCATGCGGGGCGCCTGGTTCGGCGGGGTCGTGGAGTACCCCGCCAGCGACGGCCCCGAACGCTACCTGCGCATCGTCATGCGCGAGGGCGACGTCACCGGCGGAGAGCTGTGGTGGAGGCACGCCGGCGGCCGGGCCTCGCTCGCCCTGCCCGAGATGAACCTGGCCGGCCGCGACGGGTCCACGGTGGTGCTGCACGTCCAGCGGATGACCGTGCGCATCCTCGGGATCAAGCTGACCTTCACCCCGGACTTCCCGCCGCCGCTGCTGCTGCCCTACATGGTGGTGACCGACGTGGACGTGTCCCGCCCGGTGGCCGAGGCGGCCCACCTGTCCGTCGACGGCCTCGACCTGATGGCGGACCGGGACGGGATCTGACCCGGGCCGCCCCGCCCGCCGCGGACCGGGCACCGCGACCGACCTCCCCGGGGCCCATCGTGTCCCTCGGAGCGGTGTGATCCCCCTCCGCCCCGGTCCCTCCCCGACCGCGGCGGCTTCACGCCGGCCCCGCCCGGCCTTCGGGCGTCCGGCGGCGGCGACGGCGCACGCGGCCGCCCCCGCCGGACGCTGAAGTCCCACCTCGCCAGCGGACGCCGTCCCATGGCCGCTTGTCAGGCCGACCGCCGGGCCGACCGGCCCGGCATCGGCTTGTCCCGGTACCGCTCCGGCACCGCCCCGTGCCGGTGCCGACGACACGGAGCGGGCGCGGCCGCCTCCGGCCGCGCCCGCTCAGCCGCCGGTCAGACCGCGGCCGTCTCCTCCTCCGCCGCGCGGACCCCGTGCGGCACCAGGCGGCTCGGAGCGCCCACGTAGGACACGTACAGCGCGTCGCGCGCCCGGGTGCAGGCGAGGAAGAGCAGGTTCCGCTCCTGCTGGTACACCTGCTCCAGGGCGACCGGGTCGCCCTCGGCCGCGTCCAGGGCGGCCTTGGGCGGCAGCAGCGGCTCGCTCACCCCCACCACCGCCACGCAGCGGAACTCCTGCCCCTTGAGCTTGTGCATGGTGCCCACCCGCACCGCGGGGGACGTGTCCACCGCGTCCAGCGGCGCGGTGGGGATGCCGCGGGCCTGCAGCTCCTTGGCCATGTGCCGGACCACCCACTGGTTGCGCCCGGCCACCGCCACCGACGAGGGGGCCACTCCGGCCTCCAGCCACACCCGCACCCACTCGGCGAGCGCGGCCCGCTCGTCGGCCCGGTCGCGGCAGCCGCGCAGCACCGGCTCGGGGCCGTGCAGCAGCGAGCGGTAGCCGGTCAGCGCGTCGGCGTCGTCGTCCAGGCCGACCTCGGGGCGGCGGCCCAGGATCGGCACCGCCCAGTCGAGGATCTCCTGGCTGACCCGGTAGCTCACGCGCAGCCGGTGGCCGCGCCCGCGCACGTTGATCCCGAGGGAGGCCAGGGAGACGCGGTTGTCGGAGATCCGCTGGTGCGGGTCGCCGACGATGAACAGGTCGTCCGGCCCCTCGGGGACGGCGGCGCGCAGCAGCCGCCACTGGGCCGGGTGCAGGTCCTGGGCCTCGTCCACCACGACGTGCCGGTACCGGGGGCCCACACGCCCCAGGTGCTCGGCGGCGGCCAGGGCGATCTGCGGGTAGGACCACTCGCCGGCCACCCGCATGGCCGCGGTGTAGCGGCGGATGGCGTCCCACACCTGGGGGCGGTGCTCGGGGGCCAGGTGCAGCACGCGGCCGCTGCGCTCGCAGCGCACGTAGTCCGACAGCCGGGTCAGGTTCTGCGCGAGCACCACCTGCTCCCACTCGTCGGCCAGGAAGCGGCCGGAGAAGGGCAGGCCGTCGTCGTTGGCCGCCTCCCGCCAGCGCTCGGCCAGGGTGTCCCGGCCCAGCGCGTCGGGCAGCAGGCCGGTGTGCTCGTGCACGATGCCGCGGGCGAGGCTGTCGACGGTGACGACCTCCACCCGGGCGCGCACCCGCGGGTCCGGCAGCAGGCGGTCGAGCTGCCCGGACAGGGTCTGGGCGAGCAGCCGGTTGTAGGTGGTCAGCAGCACGGTGCGGCGGGCGTCGGGGGAGTCGGCGGACTCCCGGGAGGCCAGGTGGGCGGCGCGGTGCAGGGCCAGCACCGTCTTCCCGGTGCCGGGGCCGCCGCTGATCTGCGCCGACCCGGCGTAGCGGGCGTCGACGATGCGGTGCTGGTCGGGGTGGAGGGTGAGCTGCCACTCGTCGAACGACGCGCCCAGGTCGAGCTCGTCGGGGCCGGTGACGCGGGGCGCACCGGCGGGGACGGGCGGCGGCTCCGGGGCCAGCTCGGCGCCGTCCTCGGGGACGGCGGTCCGGTCGCGGGCCATCGCCAGCGCGTCGTCCTGGCGGCGGACCCCCAGCAGGTACGTCCCGTCGCCGGTGCCGGGGACGAGCACGCCGGCCCATTCGGGGCCGATGCGCAGCAGGCGGGTGCGGGGGTCGGCGGCGTCGGCGACGGTCTCCAGGCGGTTCTCGTCGCCGTCCATGAACGCCTGCACGACGGTCAGGGCGGCGCCGCGGACGCCGGGGTCGAGACGGGAGAAGTCGGAGAGGAACGTCGGGGTGATCACGAGCTTGGGCACGTCCTTCTTGCCTCCGGTCGCCAAGGAGGGAGCGGTGAGCACAGGGGCCGGGTCGGCCGGGTCCCGGGCCTCCTGTCGCTTATGGGCATGCTCGTGGCGGAATTTAGGCAAACGCTGCCGGAGGACGGGTTCGAGGGGTTCTTCGGGCGGCATGTCCGGCCAGGTCAACGGCGCTTTTTCGATGGTGTTTTCGAGGGTCCGGCGACGTTCGTTCGGGGCCTTCCGCTGACCTGCGGTTCTTCCGCGGGGCCCAGAGTCCGGAAGTCGACTTATCGCCTGTCCGAAACTGAGGCCACAGGGAGGAGAATCCCCGGCCAGATCCCCTTCGGAGCGGAGGCACCCGACCGGTTTCGGTCACCTGGGCCCGCCGCCGGGCGGGGGCGGTTCCACGGCGAACCCGGGGGCCGGATCGGATCACCCCCGGGGCTCGGCGACACTGGGGGCGGTGCACCGACGCGTGCGCCCCCCCCCGCGCCTTACGCCCCCTGAGCCGCCTCTGCCCGCGAACCGACCAGGAGCCCCACCGTGCCGACCGCCCCCGTATCAACCCGCACCGACCTGCACCGGAGGTCGCTGCTCGCCGCCTTCCGCTGGATGGCCGCCATCGAGGCCGTCACCTGGGCGGGTCTGCTGGTCGGGATGTTCTTCAAGTACGTCGCTGTCGGCGACGACATCGGGGTGCGCGTGTTCGGGCCTCTGCACGGCGTCGCCTTCATCGGCTATGTCGCCGTGGCGCTGGCGGCCTGGTACCGCCTGCGCTGGGGGCTGTGGACCGGCCTCATCGGGCTCGCGGCGAGCATCCCGCCGCTGGGCACCGTCGTGTTCGAGCGCGTGGCCGCCGCCCGCGGCCTGCTCGACCCCGCCGCGCGCGCGGAGGCGGACCGGAGCGCCTGACCGAATCCGGCCCGCCGGTCCGTACACGGACCGGCGGGCTGCCGGGAGAGCGCTCGGTACCCCTGCCCGGGCCCGTCCTTCCCCGGCAGGGGCCCCGACCGCCCTGCGGGCGCCCGGGTGCCCGATCATCGCACGGACGGGCCCCGTTTCGCCGCCCGTTTCCGCGCCTGCCCCTGCAGGGGACCACACGCCCGCTCCGGCTATCGTGATGCCGAGCACATCGGGACCGGGCCGGCCGGACAGGAAGCGGGGAGCCGTGAGCCAGGAGAATCCGCGCGCGAGCATGCGCTGCGCCGACGCCGACCGCGAGCGCGTCGCGGAGGTCCTGCGCGAGGCCGCGGCCGCCGGACGCATCACCTTGGAGGAGTTGGACGAGCGCCTGGACGCCGCCTTCGCCGCGCGCACCTACGGCGACCTCGAACCGCTCACCGCCGACCTGCCCGAGCAGGAGGCGAACACCGAGCCGCTCGCCCCGTCCGCCGGGGCGGAGCGCGCGGAGGCGTCCCGGCCCCTGGTGCTGAAGTCGTCGGCGGGCACCATCGTCCGCAAGGGGGAGTGGGTCGCGCCGCGCCGCATCGAGGTGACCAACCCGATGGGCAGCACGGTGCTGGACTTCCGGTCGGCGGCGCTGTCCAGCGGCACCACCGAGATCGCCCTGACCTCGTCGTGGGGCGAGGCCCGCCTGGTGCTGCCGGACGGCGCCACGGCGGACGTGCGGGTGGACGCCTCCTGGTGGGGCAGCGTCGACAGCCGCGTCCCGGCCGACCCGGACCGCCCCAACCCCCACTTCGTGGTCACCGGTGAGGTCAAGGGCGGCAATCTGAAGATCCGCTACAAGAGCCGCTTCGACGACATGTTCGGCCTGCACGGCTGACGGAGCCCGGAAACCTCCGGCGCCGGACCATCCGGTGACCGGCCCCGGGCCGCCGCCGGTGGGCGGCGACGGAGGTCAGCGGCCCAGGCGGCAGCGCTGTCGGCTGCCCGGCGCGTGCGTGGTCACCGTTCTTGGCGGCGACGGCCGAAGCGGGCCGGTTCCCCGGGCCTGCCTGCCGCCCGTCCGGCTCCTTGGGGTGCAGGTGGGTAGCGGCTCGGCAGGTACCCCGCTGACGGGCCCCGGCCGGGCGGCGGGTCGTCGGGATGCAAGGTGACCAGCAGCAACGACGGGACCAGCAGGTACCCCGCTCTTGGGCGCCGGCCGGGTGGCAGGCCGCTGCGGTGTGGGGCGGATGGCGGCGACGGCGGAGCTGGTGCCCCGCTCCAGGGCCCCGGCCGTCCGGCGGGTC
>NZ_JAQFWP010000006.1 GCF_027706745.1 Nocardiopsis suaedae
GCCCGCCGACCTTCGTCGTCGCCGCCATCCACCCTGCGCCCCGGCGGCCCGCCACTCGGCCGGGGTCCGTCAGCGGGGCACCAGCTCGTCCCGTCGTTGCCGCCCCGCCCACCCGGACCGCGAGGGACCCGCCGGACGGCAACCAGGCCAGGGGAACCGCTCGGCTCGCTCCGCCGCCGCCCATCACGGTGACCACGTACGCACCCGCACTTGACAGCACTGCGCACCTACTCGGGCCCTGCTCGGGCGACGTGGAGGCTGCTTCGACTTGTACGTAATTACGTAAGTGCGTAATCTCGAAGTGTGGAGAACCGTGAGGAGCGCATCGATGAGCGGCTGGCCGAGCTGGAAGAGCGGGTTCGGCGGCTGGAGCGGGACGCGGAGCGCGGCGCCGACGAGCCGGACGGAGCATCGGGATCCGCAGGGGCGGAACCGGCCGCCGAGGACGGACCCGGTGACCGGTCGGGCGGGGTGCCGGACGGCGAGGTCTTCTGGGCCCTGAACCGCCTGAAGGCGATGGCCGCCCCCGACCGGGGGGCCGTGCTGTTCACCGGGCAGGTGCCGCTGCCCACCGGCGAGAACTACGAGTGGCAGATGGCGGCCGAGGCGACGGAGCTGCTCCAGTCCGACTGGACCGAGGTCGCCTCCTCCATCGAGGCGCTCGGGCACCCGGTCCGGCTCACCCTGCTGCAGCGGGTGCTCTCGGGCGTCGGCGACACCGCCGCCCTCAAGGAGGACCCCGAGCTGGGGACGACCGGCCAGCTCTACCACCACCTGCGCCGGCTCACCGCCGACGGGTGGCTGCGGTCGGCCGGGCGGGGGCGCTACCGGGTGCCGCCCGAGCGCATCGTGCCGCTCCTGACGGTGCTGATGGCCGCGCGGCGCTGACCGCGCCGAGGACGGAGACTGTGATGCATTGGACGGGGACGGAACAGGCGAGGCACGACGGACGGGCGGACGGTGCCGACCGGGCACCGGAGGGAGCCGGTCCCCGGAAGGCGGCGGCGGTCGCCGCCGGGGTGGGCGTGGCCGCGGCCATCGGCGCCTACCTGCTGTTCCCGGTGACGCCGCCGGTGGAGCGGAACGTCTCCGGGGACGAGGAGATCGCCGAGGCGGTGCTGGCCGAACTGCCGCGCGGATCGGCGGTCGGGGTGTCGGTCCTGCTCGAAGAGGACGGGCAGGCGCGCTCCGCACAGCTCGGCACCCGCGGCGGCGGTGAGCCGGTGGGGGAGGGGACGCGGTTCGAGACCGGGTCCCTGCAGAAGGTGGTCACCGCCCGGCTGCTCGCGCAGATGGTCGAGGACGGCGACGTCGAGCTGGACACCACCCTCGGCGAGATCTGGCCGGACGTGGACTTCGCGGACCAGGCGGTCGCCGACACCACGCTGGAGAGCCTGGCCACGCACACCTCGGGGCTGCCGCCCCTGCCGTTCGGCTGGGACCCGGGGCTCACCCGGAGCATTCTGCCGACGAACTTCTTCGGAACCGACCCGTACGGGGGGACGGGCTCCCCGCTCCAGGCCGCGGCGTCCGCGGAGGACAGCGGCGCGGCACCGGACTCGCCGCAGGTGTACTCGAACTTCGGGTTCGCGCTGCTCGGGGAGTCGCTGGGGGAGGCGGCGGGCGCGGACTACCGCACCGCCGTGACCGAGCGGGTGCTGGAGCCTCTGGGCATGGACGACACGGTGGTGGCCGGCCCCGGCGACGGGCCTCCGGAGGACGCGGCGCTGCCGTACCGGGCCGCGTCCTCCCCGGCCGTGCAGTGGTCGGGCGGCAGCTACGCCCCTGCGGGCCTCGGGACGTGGAGCACGCCGGAGGACC
Organism: Nocardiopsis suaedae; assembly: GCF_027706745.1. Taxonomy (GTDB): domain Bacteria; phylum Actinomycetota; class Actinomycetes; order Streptosporangiales; family Streptosporangiaceae; genus Nocardiopsis_A; species Nocardiopsis_A suaedae. Next base: position 1,822 of record NZ_JAQFWP010000006.1, read on the forward strand.
TGAACCGGTTCCTGGCGGCGGCCCGGGACTCGGAGGACCCCGTCACGCGATTGACGCACGAGCCGCGCGAGGTCGAGGGCGTTCCCGGAGAGGAGGAGTTCGACGGGCGGTCCGGTCTGGCGTGGGTGCTGTGGAACGTCGAGGGGACCGAGGTGGCCTGGCACAACGGCGCCACGAGCGGAACGGTGACGTTCGCCGCGCACACCGGTGACGGCCGATCGGTGGTCGTGATGGCCGACTCTGCGAAGGTGCCCGCCGAGCGGATCGGCTTCGGGCTGTTGGAGATGGACTCCACGCCCTTCGCCGACGACGGCGGGGGCGGGGTCGCCGCCTACTGGAGTGCGGGGGTCGGGGTCTTCCTGGCCGTGCTGGTCCCGCTGATCACCTTGGTGCGGATCGTGCGGGGCAGGCTCCAACGGGTGCGGCTGGCCCGGGTGAACACGGTCGCCGAGTCGGCGGTGTCGGTGGCGGCCTGGGCGTGGGCGTTCGTCCTCGGGGACTGGGGGACGGTGCCCCCGGCGGTGTGGGCGCTGGGCGGAGGCCTGGTCGCGGCGTCGCTGGTCACGGCCGGGTTCCGGTGGCCCGCGACGGGCGGGTCCGGTGCGGCCCCGGCCCGCTGGTACTCGTGGATCATGCCGGTGGTGAACGTGGCGTTCGCGGTGCTGGTCCTGTGGGGCACGGCGACGGCGGTCGGGCAGATGCCGTGAGCGGATGAGGGATCGATACCTGGGCCGGGGCGAGCGGATCACTCTGCTCCCCGGCCCGAGCCGGTCCGCGCCGATGATCTTCTTGGGTAGGCGCAGCACTCGGGGAGAAGCCGGTCGTTGACACCGGTCGCCGTCTCGCTCAGGTCGCGTGTCGCCCGCGGGCTGGTCTCGCGGATCCTGCGCCCAAGGTGCGGCGGGTCGAGGTCCTGGTCGAACAGTGGCGGCCAGGACGGCCGCCTCGCGCTCATTGTCGGGCAGCCCGGCGGACTCGTGCCCGAGCTGGTCGATCACCCGCTTGGCGATGGTGGCGCCGAAGTCCGCGAAGCGCCGATCGGGCTTGCGGCGGTCCATGGCGTCGGTGACACGCTTACTGAGCAGGTCGGTGGCGGTGGCGCCGACGTCGGCCGCGAACGGGACACTCTCCATCCACAGCTTCGGCGCGGTCTTCACGACGGTGGTCCCCGGCTTGAGCGCGGGGTCGGGCATCGGCCTCCTCCAGGGTGCTGGAAACGCCGATTCTGCCGGGGTTCCGGCGTTGGAGCCCGCCGGGGAGCGGAGCCGGGAACGGGTCCTGCGAATGTGTGCCATGGTGCTGCCCGCGCTGGTCGAGCGGCTGCCCGGGCTGCGCCTGGAGGCGCCGGCGTCGGAGCTGCCGTACAAGCACGACGTCCTGGTCTTCGGCCTGCACAGCCTCCCGGTGAGCTGGGGTGGCCAACAGCGAAGGCCACCGCGGACCGGGAGGTGTGCGTCGGCGCGGGGATGTGCGTCCTGACCGCCCCTGACCTGTTCGACCAGGACGAGGACGACGGCCGGGTGCGGGTGCTCACACCGGAACCCGCGGGGCCCGACGGAGGGCGGCGCGCGAGGCCGAACGCCTGTGCCCCTGCCGCGCGGTGCGCGTGGCGGAGCCGGACACCGTCCTTTCCCCAGGTGCACCGGGAGCACCTCGCGCAGCTGCCAGCCGACCGTGAACACCGGGATGAGCGAGGTCATGGGCTCCTGGAAGACGACGGCCGATGCCCCCCCCCCGGACCCGGGGCGGCGGGCGTTGCGCTTTGTGTGGTGATCGCTACATAATCGCTAGGGCGGAGGGCCGGTATCCAGGAAGGCGGTGACGGCGATGGCGGGTCGCGGGCGGCCGCGCCGCTTCGACCGGGACGCCGCGCTGCGGACGGCCATGCGGCTCTTCTGGGAGCACGGCTACGAGGGCACCTCGCTGTCCATGCTCACCTCCGCGATGGGCATCACCCCGACCAGCCTCTACGCCGCCTTCGGCTCCAAGGACGCCCTCTTCCGCGAGGCCGTCGCGGCCTACAACGCGCCCGAGAACTCGCCCACCGACCGCGCGATGGGGCGCCCCACCGCCCGTGAGGCCGTCGAGGAGATGCTGCGCGCCAACGCCGACGCCTACGTCGACCCCGGCACCCCGTCGGGCTGCATGGTGGTGCTCTCCGGCATCAACCTGTCCGAAGGGCACGAGGAGGTCGGCCGCCACCTGGCCGACCTGCGCGGGCAGGACCGTGCGAAGGTGCGCGCCCGCATCGCCCGGGGGGCCGAGGACGGCGACCTGCCCGCCGGGATCGACGCCGACGTGCTGGCCGACTACGCGCTGACCCTGCTCCACGGCCTGTCGGTCCAAGCGCGCGACGGCGCGGGCCGCGAACGCGTGCAGGCGGTCATCGACGCCGCCATGGCGGGCTGGGACCGGATGGTGGGGACCTTCTCCGCTCGTGCGGCTCCGGCTCCTCCCGGCCGTCCAGGACTTCGGCCAGGTGGAGGGCCCTCCGCTCGGTCCCGTGGGCGATCTGGGTCCGGCAGCTGAACCCGTCCGCGACGACCAGGGTCTCCGCGTCCGCCTCGCGCACCGCGGGCAGGAGCACGCGTTCGCCCACGGCCATGGACACGTCGTAGTGGCCCCGTGTGAAGCCGAAGTCCCCCGCCAGGCCGCAGCAGCCCGAGTCGAGGACCTGCTCGTCGACGCCCGCCTCGCGCATCAGCCTGCGGTCCGCGTCGAAGCCCAGGACGGCGTGCTGGTGGCAGTGTGTCTGCACGATCGCCCGGCCCGGCCGCCGCCGCGGCCGCCATTCCCCGTCGGGGGCACAGTGCACCAGCGCCTCGGCGAAGGTGGCCATGTTCTCCCGCAGCCGCCGGAAGTCCTCGTCGTGCGGAAACAGCTCCGCGGAGTCCGAGCGCAGGACCGCCGTGCACGACGGCTCCAGGCCCACGACCGGCGTGCCCGCCCGCACCCACGGGCGCAGCGCCCGCATCGACCGGCGCAGGGCCGCGCGCGCCGTCCGAAGCTGCCCGGTGGTGATCCACGTCAGCCCGCAGCAGGCCTCCTGCTCCGGGACCGCCACCCGGAACCCGGCCTCCTCCAAGACGCGCACGGCGCAGGCGCCGATCTGCGGGGCGAAGTGGTCGGTGAAGGTGTCGGGCCACACCACCGCCGCCCGCGGGTCGCCGGGCTCCGGCTCGGGTGTGCCGCGCCTGCGCCACCAGTGGCGGAAGGTCTCGTCCGCGAACTCGGGCGCCTCCCGCTGAGGCGCCACCCCGGCCGCGCGCTTCCCCAGGGGCGCCACGCCGGGCGCCCGCAGGACCGCGTTCGCCGCACGGGGGACGAGCCGCGCCGCGCGCGCGAGCACCGGCAGCCACCCCAGTGAGTAGTGGGCCGCGGGCCGGATGCGCCCGCGGTAGTGCTGGGCCAGGAATTCCGCCTTGTAGGAGGCCATGTCGACCCCCATGGGGCAGTCCGACTTGCACCCCTTGCACGCCAGGCACAGGTCGAGCGCCCCGCGCACCGCCTCCGAGCGCCAGCCGCCGCTCACGGGCGAGTCGTCGTGCCCGTGCAGCATCTCGAACAGCAGCCGCGCCCGCCCCCGCGTGGAGTGCTCTTCGGACCCCGTCACCATGTACGACGGGCACATCACCCCGCCCTCGTGCCGCCGGCACTTGCCCACCCCCACGCAGCGCTCCACGGCGCGGGAGAAGTCGCCCGAATCATCGGGGTAGCCCAGGAAGGTGCCCGGGTGGGCGGGGGAGTACCCGGCCCCGAACCGCAGGTCGGCGTCGAGCGGCCGCGGGTGCACGACCTTGCCCGGGTTCATCCGGTCCTGCGGGTCGAAAACCGCCTTGGTCTCCTCGAACGCCCGGACCATGCGCTCCCCGAACACGGTCTCCAGCAGCTCGCCGCGCGCCTGCCCGTCGCCGTGCTCACCCGACAGCGACCCTCCGTGCGCGGCCACCAGTTCGGCCGCGCGCCCGATGAAGCGCCGCGCCTTCGCGATGCCCTCCTCCGTCTTGAAGTCGAAGGGGCTGCGCACATGTACGCACCCGTGGCCGAAGTGGCCGTAGAACGCGGGCCGGGGGTAGCCGAAGTCCGCGTAGAGCCCGACGAGGTCGTGCAGGTAGTCGCCGAGCCTCTCGGGGGCGACGGCCGAGTCCTCCCAGCCCGGCCAGTTGTCCGGGCGCCCGGTGATCCGCGCGGTGGCGCCCAGGCCCGATTCGCGCAGCGCCATCAGCTCCTCCTGGACGGCCTCGTCCGCTGTGAGGAACACCGTCTCGTCGTCGGGCGAGGCCCCGACGCCGCGCAGCACGTCGCGCGCGGCGTCGGCGGCGGCGTCCGCGTCGGCGCCGCCGAAGCGGAGGAACAGCCAGGAGCCGCCGGGCGGCAGCAGCGACCGCCCGTGCGGGTGCATGCCCTTGTCGGCCATATAGCCGACGAGGGTCGCGTCGACGGCCTCGATCTGCTGGGGCGTGATCCCGCGCGCGGCCCCGGCCTCGGCCACCTCCGCGGCCGCGTGGGCGGCCCGGACGACGTCCGGGTAGGCGACGACGGCGGTGGCGGTGGCCGGCACCGTGGGCACCAGCCGCAGCTCGGCCCGCAGCACGGTCGCCAGGGTGCCCTCGGTGCCGACGAGCAGCCGCGCGGTGTCCATGCCGCCGTCCTCGGAGCCCGTGCCCAGCAGGGCGTCCAGGTTGTAGCCGGACACCGCACGCGGGATGCGCGGCATGCGGTCCCGGATGTCGTCGGCGTGGCGGTCACGGATCGCGGCCAGCCCCCGGTGCAGCTCCCCGCGGGCGCCCGGTTCCGAGGCGAGCCGCTCCAGCTCATGCTCGCCGGTCGGGCCGGCGTGCAGGCGCAGGCCCCCGTAGGTCAGCGCCTCCAGCCCTTCGACGCTGTCGGCGGTCCGCCCGTAGGCCTGGGCGCTGGCCCCGCAGGAATCGTTGCCGACCATCCCCCCGATGGTGCACTGGGCGTGCGTGGAGGGGGACGGACCGACCATCAGCCCCCTGCCGGACAGGCGCCGGTTCAGCTCGTCCAGGACGATCCCCGGCTCCACGACGCAGGTCCGCGCCTGCTCGTCCACCGAGACGAGCCGGTCGCAGTGGCGGGTCCAGTCGATGACCACCGCGGTGTTGGTGCACTGGCCCGCCAGGCTGGTGCCGCCGCCGCGGGACAGCACCGGCGCGCCGTACTCACGGCACACCGCGGCCGCCTCGGCCCCGGCCTCCGTGCTGCGGGGCGTCACCACACCGATGGGCACCGCGCGATAGTTGGAGGCGTCGGTGGAGTAGGCGCCGCGTGCTTGGCGGTCGAAGCGGACCTCCCCATCGACGCGCTCCTCCAGTTCCTCTTCCAGCCCGTCGTACACGGGTCCCCCTTCCCGGTCCGTGCTCCGCCCGGTCCTCAGCCCACGCGGTACCGCTCGGCGTCGGCCGCCTTGAGCCGCATGCCGTGCCCCGGCGCCGACGGGTCGGGGGCGAGATCCCCCTCCACCGGGCGGGGCGCCCCGTCGAGCAGTGCCGACTCCACGCGCTCGTGGTCGGCGAACCATTCGATGTGGCGGACGTTGTGCGTGGCGACCGCCGCGTGCACCGCCAGCGCCGGGGCGCAGTGCGCGGACACCGCGAGGCCGTTCCCGGCGGCCGCGGCGGCCGCGCGGAACCACGTCCCGAAGCCGCCGCAGCGGGTGACGTCCGCCTGAAGGCAGTCCACCGCCCCGGCGCCCGCCATCCGGGCCAGGTAGGGCAGGTGGTACCCGTATTCCCCGGCGGTCACGTCGGCGCGCACCCCGTCCCGCACCCGGCGCAGCCCGTCGAGGTCGTCGCTGCTCACCGGCTCCTCGAACCACGCCACCCCGAGCGCGTCCAGCACGGCGCCCGCGCGCAGCGCCCGCTTGGCGCCGTAGGCCCCGTTGGCGTCGGCGTAGACCTGCGCGCCCCCGGCGGCCTCACGGGCCCGTTCGATGCGGGCGGGGTCGGGGTCCTCGGGCCCGGTCTCCGGCGTGCCGCCGATCTTGATCTTGACCGCGTGCGCGCCGAGCTCCTGGGCCCACCATCCGGCCCGTTCGGCCGCCCGCAGCGGCTCGGGGCCGGTGAAGCCGCCGCTGGCGTAGACCGGGACCGCCCGGCGGACACGGCCGAACATCCTGCACAGCGCGATCCCGTGCGCACGGGCGGCGGCGTCCCATAGGGCGGTCTCCACCGCCGACATGGCGCAGGACACCAGGCCCGGCCTGCCGTCGTTGCGCACGGCCCGCCGCATCGCGTCCCATGCGGCGGGCACGTCCAAGCCGTCGCCGCCGTGCACGGCGGCCCCCAGCACCCGCCGCGCATAGTCGGCGCAGGTGGCGTCGGCGTAGGTGTAGCCGAGCCCCTGCGCCTCCCCGATGTCCACCCGCACCACCACCATGGTGGTGGCGCCCCAGGTCAGGGTGGCATCGGATTCGCGTTCCGGCAGGGGGACACGGTAGGCGGCCGCGTCTGTGCTGCGGACCGCCGTGTCCGGTGGCGCCGTCGGCCCCATGACGCCTCCCCCCGTGGCTCGGCTCCGCGCGCCCTGCAACTGGGCCCGGACCCGTACCGCTACCCGTCGCGGCGCCGATTCAACGGGCCACCCGGAGGTTCAGCCGCCGATCAGGTTGAGTCCCACCACCCCCGCGATGACCGCCGCGAGGCCGGCCAGGCGCGTGCGCGACGCGGGCTCGCGGAAGGCGGCCATCCCGGCGGCGGCGACCCCCACGGTCCCGATGCCGACCCAGGCGGCGTAGGCGGTGCCCACCGGCAGGTCCCTCAGGGCGTAGGAGAGCAGGCCGAGGCTGACCATGGCTGTGCCCAGACCCAGCACGCTCCAGCCTGGGCGGGTCAGCCCGTCGGCCCTCTTGAGGGCCAGCGACCAGACGATCTCAAGCAGTCCGGCGACGGTCAGGATCACCCATGCCATCGGTGCCTCCCCGGTTCCTCGTCAGCTCCGCTCGGCGGGGTCTCGGGCCGGCTGAGGATGACGACGCCCGCGACGATCAGTCCCAGGAACAGCAGCCGCGGGAGTGCGACCGGCTCGCCGAGGGCCAGCATCCCGGCGACGGCGACGCCGACGCTCCCGATGCCGACCCAGGCGGCGTAGGCGGTGCCCACCGGCAGGTCCCTCAGGGCGTAGGAGAGCAGGCCGAGGCTGACCATGGCCGTGCCGATCCCCGCGGCGGCCCAGCCCGGCCGGGTGAGGCCCTCGGCCTCCTTGAGCGCCAGGGACCAGGCGATCTCCAGCAGCCCGGCCACGACGAGGACCGCCCAGGAGAACGCGGCGCGGCGGTGCCCGCCGCGCGGGCGGTGGCGCTGGACCGTGCTCACGCCGTCACGCCGCCGTCGACGGTGATCGACGTGCCGGTGATGTAGGCGCCGCCGGGACCGGCGAGGTGGGCCACCGACGCGGCGATCTCCTCGGGGCGCGCGTAGCGGCCCAGGGCGGTCAGGGCGCGCTCCTCCTCGGCCCCCTGGCCGTCGGCCGGGTTCATCTCGGTGTCGGTGGACCCGGGGTGGACGATGGCCGCGGTGATCCCGCGTGGGCCCACATCGCGGGCCAGGCCCTTGGTGAACCCGGTCAGCGCGGACTTGCTCATCGCGTACAGGCTGATCCCCGGCGCCGGGACGCGCTCGGCCAGGCTGCTGCCGATGGTGATGATGCGCCCGCCCTCGCCCATGTGGCGCAGGGCCGCCCGGACGGCCACGAACACCGCGCGCACGTGGACGGCCATGGTGTCCTCGTAGTCCTCCAGGGTGAGCTCCCCGATGTCGCCGTAGGGGAAGACCCCGGCGTTGTTCACGAGGACGTCCAGCGATCCCAGTGCGGAGGCGGCCCCGTCCACCGCGGCCGTCACCGCCCGGGGGTCGGCCGCGTCGGCGCGCAGCGCCACCGCCCGGCCTCCCGACTCCTCGATCCCGCGGACCACCTTCTCGGCGCGGTCCCGGGCCGAGGTGTAGGTGATCGCGACCGCGGCGCCCTCCTCGGCCAGGCGGGCGGCGGTCGCCGCGCCGATGCCCCTGCTGCCGCCGGTGACCAGTGCGGACCTGCCGTCGAGCGAACCCATGGGGGTGGCCTCCTCCTCGCAGATTTTTATGTAGTGATCGCTACATAATTGCTGGGACCGGGGTCGGGCGTCAAGGGAGGGCGGTGGGCGCGATGGCGGGACGCGGACGGCCGCGGCGGTTCGACCACGAGGCGGCGCCGGAGGCGTCCGCCCCCGCCTCCTGAGCGCCCGCGGCCCGAGTCGACCGGGCAGGGCCGCCCCACCGGTCACACTTTCGCGGTGCGCTCCGTCAGTGCGGTGAGACCATCCCCCCGACGCTGAGGAGCATCCGAGATGACCATCGCCTACATCGCCGTCACCGTGCTCGCCGCCGCCATGGTGGGGTTCTCCGCCGTCGTCCTCTACCGCGAGGCCGACTGGATCGTCACCGCCATGAAGATCTACGGAGTCCCCCGCTCCTGGTGGCCGTGGCTGAGCGCCGCCAAGGCGGCCGGGGCGCTCGGGCTGCTCGTCGGCCTCCTCGTCCCCGCCGTCGGGGTGGCCGCCGGGGTCGGCCTGCTCCTGTACTTCATCGGTGCCGGGATCACCGTCCTGCGTGCACGGCGTTACTCCCACATCCCCGCGCCGCTGCTCTACCTCGCCCCCGTGGCGGCCTCCCTCTGGCTCGGGGCCGCCGTATGAACCTGCACGTGAACCGACACGCGCATCCCTGACCGGAGTCGGCCAGGCGCCCTTCCGCCCGTTTCGCAGGTGATCGGCCCGGCGCTACCGACCGTAATGGTCGATGGACTCTCGGCCCTGTCCGCCCCGCGGCCGCTTTCCTACGGTCGCGGGGCATTGTCCGTGCGGGTTCGACCATGAAAGCCGGAATCGATGACGACAGGGCCGATGAACGCAGAGCCGAGGGGACCAGGCGCCAAGGACCGTCCCGGCGGGCGGCACCGGGCCGCCCGGAACGGCGCCTTCCGAGGACTCTTCAAAGGGCGGAGACAGGACAGCGCACCCTCGGGGGCGGCAGAGGAGGAGGCCATGGGAACGGGGGGCGACGGCGCCGACGCCGCCGACGGGGGTGCACCGGGGGACCCGGCGATCCCGGAGGGCGGGGCCCACCGCGTCACCTCCTGGGCGGGCGGCGAGTGGTGGGCGCCGCTGCTGTACCGGCTGGCGAGCGTGCAGCGGGCCGGAGCCGCACACGGGCTCCTGGTGCACACGGTCGACCTCACCGGGGAGCGGCCCGCGCTCATCGCCTCCTGGCCCGGGGGCCGGGAGCGGCGGGTCCGCGTCGCCCCCGGGATCGGGGCGGCGGCGCTGGTGGACGCGCTGCGCCCCGGCGGGCCCATCGTGCCGCCCCCGCACGACGACGGCGGACCGTTCGGCGCCCCCGGGCGGGACGCCCCCGTCCCGATCCGCCACGCCTGTCTCCTGGAGGAGCTGAGCGGCTCCTCGCAGGCCTGGTCGGCGCGGGCCGGGGAGCGGTTCGGGCTGTTGCGCATCGAGGTGCGCACCGGCGGGGGCCGGGCCGGGGAGGCCGTCACCTACCTGGCCGCCGACCGGCCCGCGCGCGGCGACGCGGTGGTGCTGCGGGTGCCGCCCACCGCCCCCGCCGAGACCGCCGGGATCGCCTACCGGGTGGTGGACCGCCTGCGCTGGACCCGCACGACCGGGCTGCCCGCGCTGGGGCGCATCGCCGGGCGGGAGGCGTTCCTGGACTTCCTCCCCTGAACGCCGCCCGCCGCGGGTCCCCGAGAACGTCCTTGGTGCGGGCTAGCGTCGGTGCATGGGCAAGGTCATCGTCATGTCATCGGTGTCGGTCGACGGGTTCATGGAGGGGCCGGGGCGCAGCCTGGCCTGGCACATGGTCGACGACGAACTGCACACGCACTTCAACGGCGTCCTGCGCGACGCGGGGGCGTTCATGTCCGGACGGGTCGGCTACGAGCTGGAGGCCGAGGTGTGGCCGGACGCCGACGCCGACCCCGGGGCCCCCGCACCGGTCGCCGACTTCGCCCGCATGTGGCGCGAGAAGCCGAAGTACGTCTTCTCCCGGACGCTGTCGGAGGCGGGGTGGAACACCACCATCGTGCGCGAGGTGGACCCCGGGCACATCGCCGGCCTCAAGGACCGCCACGGCGACCTCTACCTGGGCGGAACCGACCTGACCGGAGCCTTCCTCCGCCAGGGCCTGGTGGACGAGCTCCGCTTGTACGTGCACCCCGTGCTGGTGGGCGGCGGCCGCCGCCAATTCCTCGACGAGGGCGGCCTCAGGCCGCTCACCCTGGCAGAGCACCGGGTGTTCGGGAACGGTGTGATGCTGCTGCGCTATGCCTTCCCATCGGATTAGAGGTTACGTCCAAGGTTCTGAACAGCGGATTGGTCCGCGTTGTAGGTGGTGTCGGCATCGATCCGGATGGGTGCTGGTGGCGCTGGGGTACGGCGCGTATGTCGATCAGTGCGAGCAAGGTGGTGCCCCTGGCTCGGTTCCGTGCAACTCCTACTGGTCTTTCCTTGTTGGAGGGGATGCCGGTCCTGTGGGGTCAATGATATTGCTGGCATCCGTTCTTGGGGGAGTTGTACTTCAGAAATGGATCAGAATGGGGATCGCGGGGAGGGTTGTGTATCGCCCGTACGTGGTCCTCCATCCGCTTCTTGAAATCGCGTCTCAAAGTGGAATCGTGGCTCGAGGGGGTGCTGACCATCGCGAGATAACGGTGTACACGAGCATCTCCACCGGTTTATTCGTGACGTGGCCGATGACTTCGGTGATGATCATGGTGAGCGCAAGCGTTTCGCCGTGCATGTCACGCAGGCCTCAAACACGTTTTCTCGTTGCGGAAGTGAACTTAAGCGGAATCCGGAAGGGGGTGCCGTTGAAATCGGAAGATTGGCGTATTCTGCTATGAACAACGTCGCCAACAATCGTTTTGGAGAAGTTCTGCCAGCTGCCCTGATCGCTGCCGATCCGTCGATGTCGCCTGATCGCGCGGATGGTCGGCAGCTCGTTAAGGCCCGCTGTTGGGGTTTTGCGGTAACCGCTCTGATATTATTCCTTTTGGCGAAAATCGGAGTTGCCGCAGAAGTGAATGTATTTGTGGCCGCGATATTTCCATTGGTTGTTTATCTGGTGTTGGCGTACCAGTACGGCCTCAATGGGGCAAATAGGATAATGCGGAACATAATATCCATGTTTACGCCTGGTTAGGGGTGGATTGGCGCTGACTTCCCGTCTACGCGTTGGATGGCTGTCACTGACCTCGTCAAGCGCTACAGGGAGGCCGCTGCCGCGAAGAACGCGTCGACCGCCAGCCGCCGGGACCGGTGTCGGGTGAGCCTGGCGGCGTCGCCTCCGGTGGGGTGTGGAGCGTCGGTGGGCTCTTCGTCGTGTAGCGCGCCGGGAGCGTTCGCTGTGGGGGCGGCGACGGGGGCGCGGACTCTGAATCTTCGTCGTAAAGGTGGTGAAACCGGGCATTCGCCCCGTGGTGCGGGGGCAGGAGTCCAGGTGAAGGGGGATGCGGCAATGGCGTTCACGCAGCGTGCCTTCGACGACCGTGATGATGCGGGCCGTCGCCTGGGGGAGCGGCTCGCGCGCGGTGGGGAGGCGGACAAGGAGCCCGTCGTGCTGGCGCTGCCGCGCGGCGGCGTCCCCGTGGGGCACAGGGTCGCCGAGGAGCTCGGCGCCCCGCTGGACATCATCGCCGTCCGCAAACTCGGCCTGCCCGGCCACCCGGAGCTGGCCATGGGCGCCATCGGGGAGGGCGGCGTGCGCATCCTCAACGACGAGGTGGTGCGCGGGCACGGCGTGGACACCGAGGCGCTGGACGCGGTGGAGCGGAGCGAGCGCGCCGAGCTGGAGCGGCGTGCGGCGCTGTTCCGCCAGGGGCGGCCGCGCGTGTCTCCGGCCGGGCGCACCGCGGTGGTCGTCGACGACGGGGTGGCCACCGGCTCCACCGCCCGCGCGGCCTGCCGGGTGGCCCGCGCGCAGGGGGCGGTGCGGGTGGTGCTGGCGGTCCCGGTCGGCGCGCCGGCGGCGCTGCGGGCGCTGGCCGGGGACGCGGACGAGGTCGTCTCCCTGTCGGCGCCCGCGTGGTTCCAGGCGGTGGGCGAGTGGTACACCGACTTCGCTCAGACGACCGACGAGGAGGTCATCGGGCTGCTGCGGGAGCACCGGGACGCCGCCGGGCCGGGCGTGGACGCCGACGTCGGGGTGGAGGCGGCCGGGGTGCGCCTGGGCGGGCACCTGACCGTGCCCGAGGGGGCGCGGGGCGCGGTCGTCTTCGCGCACGGCAGCGGCAGCGGACGGCACAGCCCGCGCAACACGCGCGTCGCCGGGACGCTGAACGGCGCCGGGCTGGGCACGCTGCTGTTCGACCTGCTCACCGAGGAGGAGGGCGAGGACCGGGAGCTGGTCTTCGACATCCGCCTGCTGGCCGAGCGGCTGCGCGGAGCCGCCGACTGGCTGGGCGCCCGCCCCGAGGCGGCGCACCTGCCGACGGGGTACTTCGGCGCCAGCACCGGGGCGGCGGCAGCGCTGGTCGCGGCGGCGGACGCGCCGTCGGGGACCGGCGCCGTGGTGTCCCGCGGCGGCCGCCCCGACCTGGCCGGGGCGCGTCTGGCGGAGGTGCGGGCGCCGACCCTGCTGATCGTCGGCGGGGCGGACACGGCGGTGCTGGACCTCAACCGCCGGGCGCGGGAGGAACTGACCTGCGAGAGCGCCCTGGAGGTGGTCCCCGGCGCGGGCCACCTGTTCGCGGAGCCCGGGGCATTGGAGCAGGTGGCGGACCTGGCCGCGGCCTGGTTCGCACGCCACCTGCCCCCGGGCGGCTAGGGCGTGTTGTGCGGATCACGACCTACTGCGCGACGCCCAGGCACGCCCCTCGCTGCGTTCTCATCGGTCGACAGCACGCCCAGGCCGACTCCCCCGGCGCTTGGGAACACTGCGTCCTTGCGATGAACGCACCTGGACGCCGCTCGCTACGGCCATGATCCGCACAACGCGCCCTAGCGCACCACGCGGTGGTGGAGGAAGACGACCCCCGAGTCGAAGGTGCGGGTCTCGAGGAGTTCGAGGTCCTCGTGCCGCGCCTGGTGGGGGAAGTACGGGGTGCCCCCGCCGACGAGGACCGGGCAGACCCGGACCCGGTACTCGTCGATCAGGCCCGCCGCGGCGGCCTCGGCGGCGAGGGTCGCGCCGCCGATCGCGATGTTCCCCTCGCCCGGCTCGGCCCGCAGCCGCTCGATCTCCTCCGCCACACCGCCGGAGGCCAGGCGGGCGTTGCCCCGCACCTCCGACAGCGTGGTGGAGAAGACCACCTTCGGCAGGGGGTTCCACAGCCCGGCGAATCCGAGCATCGCCGCGTCCTGCGCCCGGTCCCGGTCAGGGGTCCTCCACCCGGCGTCCTCCCAGAACAGCATGGTCTCGTAGAGCCGCCGCCCCAGCAGGTGGACGTCGAGCGCGCGGACCTCGTCGGTGGCGAAACGGAAGACCTCCCCGTCGGGCGGCGCCCAGTCGAAGCCCCCGTCCGGCCCCACGATGTAGCCGTCGAGGGACGTCGTCATCGAATAGGTCACCCTGCGCATCGGGGTCCTCCTCGGTTGTCGGAGCGTGGCGCACCACTGTGAGGCCTCGCAGCCTAGGGGAGGGCACCGACAAGGGGAGGGCGCCGAGCGCGGCGGGCTCCCCGGTGTCAGAGCGCGGCGCAATACTGTGGGACCCCAGACCCACGGGAGGCCGCCATGTGTGGTGAACCGCCGAAGAACGCGCCCGCGCCCCGCACGCCCCTTCCCCGGCGGTTCGCGGTGCGGTTCCCCGTGCTCGGCTTCGCCGCGGGGCTGGCGGCGACCGCGGTCGCCGCGGCCGCGGGGACGGCCGCCGTCGCCTCGCTCCCGCTCCTCCTCTTCTTCCGGGCGCCCGTCGAGCGGGCCATCGGACTGGGGGCCTGGGACCTGTGGGCGATCCTGGTGGCCGCCGTCGCCGCCACCGCGGCCGCCGCGTTCTGGGTGGTGCGCGCGCACGGGGACGAGGACGGCGGAGCGGACGAGCCCGGCGGCCGGGTCGGGCGGTTCGACCGGGTGGTGCACCGCCTCTCCCGGGCCGTGGTCTATGTCCTCTTCCTGGCCGTCATGGCCTTCGATCTGCTCCTGCCCCTATGGGCGTTCTTCACCGGCGCCCTGTGAGGCCTCGGGACGCGGCTCGGGCCGCTGGGATCGCTCGGGCCGGTTCAGGTACAGGTGGCGCAGCAGGCCGATCTCGGCCACGTTCTTCGTCAGCTCGACGGTGACCCAGCCGGCCGCGTCGCCGAGGGTCATCGTGACCGGCCACGGCAGGGCGGCGGTCCGGTCGGCCGAATCGAGGTCGGCGGCGGTGGCCCCCTCCAGCGCCGTGCGCCAGGCGGCGTGCAGTCCGCGCAGCTCCCCGGCGGCCGCCTCCGCGCTCCCGGGCCAGGCGATGGAGGTGCGCTCGGGCGCTTCGCCGCCGCCGAAGCAGACCTCGTGCACGGTCGACCACCAGTAGCTGATGTGCCACATGGTCCAGGCGATGGTGACGGGCGGCGCCGGGTCGGGTTCGGCGACCTGCCAGTCGGGCGTCCACGCCCCGCCGGGGCCGGGCCGGACGCTCCAGGCGCCGGGGGCGGGCTCCCAGAGCGCGGCACGGTCGTCGATGCCCTCCAGGTGGTGCTCGAAGAGCGCCCAGGCGGTGTCGAGCTGCCCGAGGAGGAGCGCCACGCGGGGTTCGGTGTCGATGGTGTCTGTCTCGGTCACGGCCGAAGTCTGGCAGCGGGCTCGGGGACGCCGCCATCGGTTTTGCCGCACCAGCGGGCCACGGCGTCCGCCAGGTCACCGGTCTGGCGCCCGTCGCCGGTGCGCACCCACGCGGTGTGGCCGTCGGGGCGGAGCAGGAGCGCGGCCGCGCCGTGGGCGGCGGCGCAGTAGGCGCCGACGGTGCGGACCCCGGCCTGCTGGGCCTCCCGGACATCGTCGGGGACGTGGGCGCCGTTGAGGGCGAGCAGGAGCGGGCGCCGCTCGGCCACCAGTTCGGACAGGCGGACCCGCCGCCCCTCGGCGACCAGGTCGAGGTCGGGGGCCAGGCGGCCGAGCCAGGGGTGGGCGCCGGGGTCCTCGGCGCCCATGGGGTGGCACGTGTCCAGGCCGACGAGGGCCTCGGCGAGCGAGGCCGGGCCCCCGGGGCGGGACAGCAGGTGCGTGAGCAGGTCCGCGAGCGGCCGCAGGCCGGGTTCGTCCCCGTTGAGGAGCGCCTGGGCGCGGGTGTGGGCGAGGACGCGTTCGGCGGCGGGGCGGCGTTCGGACCCGTAGGTGTCGAGCAGGCCGTCCGGGGCGGTGCCCAGGACGCTGCGGGCGAGCTTCCAGCCGAGGTTGTGGGCGTCTTCGAGGGCGACGTTGACGCCGACGGCTCCGGCGGGCGGGTGGATGTGCGCGGCGTCCCCGGCGAGCAGCACGCGGCCGTCGCGGTAGCGGTCGGCGAGGCGGGCGGCGTCGCCGAAGCGGGTGAGCCAGATGTGGTCCGCCAGCGGGACCGGGCGGCCCAGGGCGCCCTCCAGGGCCTCGGCGAAGAGGCCGGGGGCGACGGGGGAGTGCGGGTCGTCGGGCGGGGCCGGGTCGGTGAGCATGGCGCGCACGTATCCGGGGCGGGGCAGGACGAAGACGCTGCCGCCGGGGCCGGTGTGCGGTCCGGGCGGGAGGTCGGCCGGGTCGGCGGGGACGACGTCGCCGAGCAGGGTCCAGGTGGTGGCGGGGGTTCCGGGGAAGCCGATCCCGGTCTGCTCGCGGACGGTGCTGCGGCCTCCGTCGCAGCCGACGGTGAAGGCGGCGGAGATCTCCACGGGGCCGGGGGAGGCGGCGCTCCCGCCCGGGCTGCTGTGGCCGTCGTCGACGGTGACGGCGGCGGTGGTGCCGTCGGCGTCCTGGCGCAGGGCGTCGAGTCGGTGGCCGCGCAGCAGGCGGGCGCCGCGGGCCAGGGCGTGCTCCTCCAGGACCTCCTCGACGCGCAGCTGCGGGATGCCCAGGGTGAAGGGGTGGTCGGTGGCGGCGCCGTCCAGGACGGCGGTGACCGGAAGGCCGACCGAGGGCGCGTGGGCGACGGGGCGGCCTTCGGCGAGGAAGGGGGCGGCCAGGCCACGGCGCGCGAGCAGGTCGAGGCTGCGGGCGTTGAGGGTGAAGCCGCGCGAGCGGCGGGGGCGCCGCGGGTCGCGTTCGGCGACGAGGGTGTCCACGCCCTCGGCGGCGAGCTCGACGGCCAGGAGCAGTCCGGCGGGACCGGCGCCGACGATGAGGACGTCGGCGGTCAGGCGGCGGGTCATCGGCGCTCCTCCGGGCGGTCGGGCAGGCCGTCGGACAGGTCGCCGGAGCGCAGCTCTCCGGCGGTGGCGAGCGCCCACTCGCGCTCGGCGGCGATCATGTGCAGCGCGTACTCGGTCTCGATCATGAACAGGCGGGGCAGGCCGGAGTCGGTGAGGGCGGAGTCGAGGCCGCTCCGCAGCCGCTCGGCGCGCTCGGCGAGCCGGTCCGCGCGCTCGGCGAGGGCGTCGGCGGCGGCTTCGGTGCCGAGGGCGCCGATGTAGGCGACGGCGGAGACGAACTTGGGGTACTCGTCGTCGGCGGGGACGCGGATGAGCGTGTCGAGGCGCGCGGTGAAGGCGGTGCGGCCGGTGTCGGTGAGGGCGTAGACGGTGCGCGGGGGGCGGTTGCCGTCGCCGCCGGTGCCCGCCTCGCGGATCGAGTCGTTCCCGAGCAGGGCGCGGACGGTGTCGTAGAGGGTGCCGGTGCTCAGGTTGAAGGCGGAGTCGAGTCCGCGCTCGCGCAGGGTGGACATCATCTCGTAGGGGTGCATGGGCTTCTCCGTGAGCAGCCCCATGACGGCGAGGGCGAGCGGGTTGGCGGCCGCGCTGCGGGCGGGCATGCGGGGACCTCCTTATTCGGAAGCGACTATTCGGTTCCGAATACTATAGCCGGAGGCGGCCCCGCCGTCAGGCGGAGGCGGTGCCCCCGGGTGCGGGCCCCGCGGCCTCCTCCGGGTCGGGCTGGCGCTCCACACGCCCCACGAGCAGGGTGTAGGAGAGGACCCCGACGACGGTGACCGCCGTGATGTACACGAACCCCGGCGCGAAGCTGGTCTCGGAGACCAGCAGGCCGATGACGATCGGGGTCGCGATCGAGGACAGGTTCCCGACGAAGTTGAACACCCCGCCGGTGCTGCCGATCAGCCGCCGCGGCGCCAGCGCCGACACCAGCGACCAGGTGATCGAGGCGAACCCGTTGCCGAAGAAGGCGATGCACAGGAAGGCGATGACCCAGGCCGTGCTGTCGGTGAAGTTCGCGCCGATCATGGCCGTGGACAGCAGCAGGCCCGCGGTGATCGGCCCCTTGCGGGCCAGGCCCAGCGGGGCGCCGCGGCGGACCAGCGCGTCCGAGGCGAACCCCGACAGCAGGACCCCGGCGACGGCCGCCAGGTAGGGCAGCGAGACCAGCAGCCCGGACTGGATGTAGTCCATCCCGCGGTACTCCACGAGGTAGGTGGGGAACCAGGTGAGGAAGAACCACAGCGTCGAGGTCAGGCAGAACTGGCCGAGGTAGATGCCCCACAGCTTGCGGTTGGCCAGCACGGCCGCGAAGTCCGGCCAGGACGGCGCCTTGCGCGGCGGAGGGGCGTCCTCCAGGTCGACCAGGCCGCCGCCCTCGCGGATGTGCTCCACCTCGGCCGCGTTGGCCGTGCGCATCCGCTTGGGCTCGCGGTAGACCAGCCACCACACCGCGCCCCACACCACGCCGGCCGCGCCGGTGGTGATGAAGATCCAGTGCCAGCTGAAGGCCGACTGCAGCCAGGTCAGCACCGGGGTGAGCAGCGCCAGACCGATGAACTGGCCGGAGGTGTAGAAGCCGATGACGCCGCCGCGCTCCTTCTCCGGGAACCAGCTGGTGGCGACGCGGTTGTTGATGGGGTAGGCGGGCGCCTCGAAGACGCCGACCAGCAGGCGCAGCACGATCAGGGCCGCGAACCCGGCGAAGACGCCCATGAAGCCGGTGGCCAGCGACCACAGGATCAGGCACACCGGGTAGAGCACCCGCGGCGGCACCCGGTCGATCAGCCACCCGCCGGGGATCTGCAGGGCCGCGTAGGTCCAGCCGAACGCCGACAGCAGCAGCCCCTGCTGGGCCGGGGAGAGGGACAGCTCGTCGGCGATGGCGGGCATCGCCACCGACAGGTTGGCGCGGTCGAGGTAGTTGATCACCACGGACACGAACAGCATCGCGGCGATGACCAGCCGCGCGCGGGAGGCGCGCACGGACTGCGGCCGCTTCGGGGCGGCGGCGGTGGGGGCGGTGTCGCTCATCGGCCTCACCACTCCGCGAACGAGCCGTCGGTGTGCCGCCACACCGGGTTGCGCCACCGGTGGCCCTCGCGGGCGCGCTCGGCCACGTACTCCTCGTCGATGTCCACGCCCAGCCCCGGGCCGGAGGGGATCGCCACCATGCCCTCGGAGTAGTCGAACACCGAGGCGTCGGCGAGGTAGTCGAGCAGGTCGTTGGCGGTGTTGTAGTGGATGCCCAGGCTCTGCTCCTGGATGACCGCGTTGTAGCTGACGGCGTCCACCTGCAGGCAGGCCGCCAGGGCGATCGGTCCCAGCGGGCAGTGCGGGGCCAGCGCGACGTCGTAGGCCTCGGCCATGGCGGCGATCTTGCGGACCTCGGTGATGCCCCCGGCGTGGGACAGGTCGGGCTGGACGATGTCGGCCACGCCCGAGGAGAGCACCCGCTTGAAGTCCCAGCGGGAGTACAGGCGCTCGCCGAGGGCGATCGGCACAGGTGAGGCGCGCAGGACGTCCGCGATCCCGTCGACGTGCTCGGAGAGCACGGGCTCCTCGATGAACATCGGGTCGTACTCCTCCAGCGCCCGCAGGAGCACCCGCGCCATGGGGCGGTGCACCCGGCCGTGGAAGTCCACGCCGATGCCGACGGAGGGGCCGACCGCCGCACGGACCTCGGCGACGTTGCGCACGACCGTGTCGACCTTGTCGTGGGAGTCGATGTACTGCAGCTCCTCGGGGCCGTTCATCTTCACGGCCGTGAAGCCGCGGCGGACGGCGTCGGCGGCCTGCTCGGCGGTCTCGCCGGGCCGGTCGCCGCCGATCCAGGAGTAGACCTTGATCCGGTCGCGCAGCCGCCCGCCGAGCAGCTCGTGCACGGGGACGCCCAGGGCCTTGCCCCTGATGTCCCAGAGCGCCTGGTCGAGCCCGGCCAGGGCGCTCATGTGGAGGCCGCCGCCGCGGTAGAACCCGCCGCGGTACATGACCGTCCAGTGGTCCTCGATGAAGCGCGGGTCCTTGCCGACGAGGTGGTCGGACAGCTCCTCCACGGCCGCGGCGACGGTGGCCGCGCGGCCCTCCAGGACCGGCTCGCCCCAGCCGGTGACGCCCTCGTCGGTGGTGACCTTCACGAACAGCCAGCGCGGGGGGACGGTATAGGTGGTGATGGATGTGATCTTCATGGGGTGCGGGCCTTTCGGGTGGTGCGCGCAGGCGGTGCCTGCGGGCGCGGTGTCCGTCAGCGGGTGTGCCGGGCCCAGCACGCGGCCAGGGCGTGGGCCCGCTCGGCGACGGCGCCGGGGGCGTCCCCCGGCCGGTACAGGGAGGAGCCGATCCCGGCCCCCGCGGCTCCGGCGGCCAGCCATTCGCCGAGGTTCGACTCGTCGACGCCGCCCACGGGCAGCAGCGGCGTGCCCGTGGGGAGCACGCTCGACCAGGCCTTCATGCCGGAGACGCCGATGTGGTCGGCGGGGAAGAGCTTGAGCGCCGACGCCCCGGCGGCCACGGCGGTGAAGGCCTCCGTGGGGGTGGCGGCGCCCGGGTAGCAGTCCAGGCCGCGCTCGGCGGCGGCGGAGATGACCGCGGGGTCGGTGTTGGGGGCGACGATCATCCGGGCGCCCGCGTCGGCGGCGGCCGCGACCTGCGCGGGGGAGAGCACCGTTCCCGCGCCGACGCGGCAGTCCCCGGGGAGCCGCGCGCGCAGCTCCCGCACGGAGTCCAGGGGGTCGGGCGAGTTCAGGGGGACCTCGATCGCGCGGAGGCCGGCGCTGTAGAGCGCGTCTCCGACGGCCGGGGCCTCGGCCGGGGCCAGCCCGCGCAGGATGGCGATCAGGCCGATGGGTGCGGTGGTCATGCCGGTCCTTCCGAAGGGTTCGCGGCGGGTCGTTCGGGGGCGGGTGCCTTGAGGAGGCCGAAGGCGCGGGCCAGGGCGGTCAGGCCGTCCCGGGCGGTGTCCTCCAGCAGCCGGACCCGGGTGCCCCGGCGCTCCAGGGCGCGCCGGTAGCGCGGGCCGAGCGCGCCGTCCGCGCACAGCACGACGGCGGTGGCCCCGGTGAGGGTGAGCATGTGCTCGGTCTCGTCGGCGATGAGCAGGCCCGACACGTATTCGGCGACGTCGTGCGCGCCGAGCGCGCCGTCCAGGTGGCGGGTGCGCGCGCTGAACAGGCGCGCGGCGAGCGGCTGGGCGGGGTTCGCGAGCGTGTGCCCGATCCCGGCGCCGAAGGCCGCTCCTCCGGCGTCCGGGTGTTCCGTGTCCCCGGGGCAGGGGGCGGTGCGGGCGGGGTCGCCGAGGATGGTGCCCTCCATCAGGGCGGCGTGGATCTCGCCGGTCATGGCGGTGGTGAAGCCGGTGACGGACCCGCCTTCGACCCGCAGCCACTTGGTGTGGGTGCCGGGCAGGACCAGGGTGGCCTCCTCGGGGAGGCCGAGCCGTTCCAGGGCCCCGAGGACCTGGGTCTCCTCGCCGCGGACGACGTCGGGGGCGCCGTCGGCCGTGCCTCCGCCGTCCGGTGCGGCGGGGGAGGTGCGCAGGCCCGGCACGATCCAGACCGGGGGGTCGGCGCCGGGCACGCGGTGCGGCTCGAACGACTCGGGGACGGCCGGGAGCGGCGGCCGCAGGTGCGGTACGGGGGACCAGCCGCCGTCGCTGCCGACCATGCCGCACGCCAGCGCGGGCGCGCCTTCGGCCCCGAGGGCGGCGGCCGCCTCGGCCAGGGCGTCGGCGAAGGCCCGGTCGGCGGGGACGCCGCGCTCGGCGGCGCGGGCGGCCACCGTCCGCAGGCCGTTCGGGGAGCGGACGGAGCCCAGGACGGCGCCGTCCGGCGCCAGGGCCCAGGCCCGGAGGGATGTGGTGCCCCAGTCCACCGCCACCAGGGCGGGGGCCGAGGCCTCGTGGGGGTGCTGCATCTCACGCACGCTAGGAAGAGGGTCCCAAAGTGTGCAATGGCGTCCCATATAGTCGGACGCATGGGATCCGAGGGTGAGGCGCCGAAAGGCGCGCAGACGCTTCTGAACGGGCTGGCGCTGGTGCGCCTGGTGGCCGACGGCGTGCGGGACGTGCCGGCGCTGCAGGGACGGACCGGGCTGCGCCGCAGCACCCTGTACCGCCTGGTGCAGACGCTGCGCGGGGAGGGGTACCTGCGCGACACGCCGAACGGCCTGTCCCTGGGGCCTACGCTCATCGAGCTGGGCTTCGGCGCGCTCGCGTCCAACCCGCTGGCGAGCGTGGCCGCTCCGCACCTGCAGGCGCTCGCCGACGAGGTGCGCGACACCGTGCACCTGGCCGTGGAGGACCACGGGTCGGTGCTGTACCTGGCCAAGATCCCGGGCCAGCGGGGCGCCGAGATGCGCTCGCGCGTAGGGCAGCGCATGCCGCTGACCCGGACCGGGATCGGCAAGGCGCTGCTGCTGGACGCGCGGGAGCGCTGGGTCGAGCGCTGGCGCGCGGAGGGTCCGGCGGACGAGGCGGCGGCGTCCCCGTCGGCGCGCCGGGCGGGCGAGGGGGCCGAGGAGGACTTCCTGGGGCGGATGGAGTACTACCGCGCGGGCGGGTACTCCTACGACATGGAGGAGAACGAGCCGGGGATCCGCTGTGTCGCCGCGCCGGTGCGGGACGGGTCGGACGCGGTCGTGGGCGCCGTGAGCGTCTCGGCGACGGCGCCCTACATGCCGGCCGAGCGCATGCGCGAACTCGTGCCGCGGGTGCAGGGCGCCGCCGCGGACATCTCAGCGGAGATGGGGTACCGGGGCAGGCGGCGCTGACGGCCGTCGCGGCCGTGGGCGCCTCAGCCCTCGCGGTGGACGCGCAGTGGGCCGGTGCTCTGGACCACCGGCATCATCTCGACGGTGTTGATGTTCACCCGCGCGGGCAGGGACACCGCCCAGTGCACCGCCTCGGCCACGTCCTCGGGGGTGAGCGGGTCGGTCCCGGCGTAGGGCGCGGCCGCGCGCTCGGTGTCGCCGGAGAAGCGCACCTCGGAGAACTCGGTGCCGCCGGTCAGGCCCGGCTCCACGCAGGTCACCCGCACCCCCGTGCCGTGCAGGTCGGCCCGCAGGTTGCGGCTGAACTGGCTGACGAACGCCTTGGTCGCGCCGTACACGTTCCCGCCCGGGTAGGGGTAGTGGGCCGCGACCGAGCCGATGTTGACCACGTGGCCGCGCCCCCGGTCGACCATGCCCGGCAGCAGCGCGCGGGTGCAGTTCATCAGCCCCGCGCAGTTCGTGTCGACCATGCGCTGCCACTCGTCCGGGTCGGCCTCGTGCGCGGGCCCCAGCCCCAGGGCCAGCCCCGCGTTGTTGACCAGCACGTCGACGGCGGCGAAGTCGGCGGGCAGCGACGCCGCCGCCCGCATGACGGAGTCGCGGTCGCGAACGTCCAGAGCGACGGGGTGGAGCAGCGGCGCCAGCTCCTTCTCCAGCGCGGCGAGCCGCTCGGTGCGGCGCGCGGCGGCCACCACCCGGTGGCCCTGCCCGGTGAACATGCGGGCGATGGCGGCGCCGAAGCCGGAGCTGGCGCCGGTGATGAAGAGGGTGTGCTCGTCGGTGCTCATGGGGTGATTGTCTCCGACAGGGAGTCGAGCGCCCGGCCGAACCCCTCGGGGTCCTCCAGGTTGGGCAGGTGGGCGGTGCCGGGCAGCACGGTGAGCCGGGCGCCGGGGACCAGTTCGCGGATGGCGCGCGCCTCCTCCACCGGGGTGAACGGGTCCTCGGTGCCGACGATGACCACGGTCGGAACGGCGGCGCGGGCCAGGGAGGGGCGGGGGTCGGCCCGGCGGGCGCGTCCCCGGAGCCCGGCGGCGGCGCCCTGGGGCGGTGCGGCGCACATCATCTCCAGCACGTACCGGGCCAGGTCGGGGTCGCGGCCGGCGGTGGCGGGGGCGAGCATGCCGGAGAGCAGTTCGTGCGCGTAGGCGTCCATCCCTTCGGCCAGGACGCGGTCGGCGGCGGCGTCGCGCCGGTCGCGGCCCCCGGGGGTCTCCGGCGGGGCGGAGGTGGCCGCGAGCAGCAGCCCGCGCACCCGGTCGGGGAAGAGGCGGTGGAACTCCATGGCGATCTGCCCGCCCATGGACAGCCCGCCGACCACGGCCGACTCCAGGCCGAGGCGGTCGAGCAGGGCGGCGCCGTCGCGGGCGAAGGCGTCGAAGGGGGTGGCGTGCCCGGCGGGCGGGGCCTGGCCGTAGCCGCGCAGGTCGGGGACGAGGGCGCGGTGGCCTGCGGAGGCGAGGCGTTCGGCCTGGGGGCGCCACATGGAGCGGTCGAAGGGGTGGCCGTGGAAGAGGAGGACGGGCGGTCCGTCCTCGGGGCCGAGGTCGTCGAGGGCGGACATGGGGGACCTTCCGGTGGGCGGTGGCGGAGGGGGACGTGCGGGCCGCGGGGCCGACGCTAGGCCTGTGCTCGACCTCGGAGCAATGGCCTGGAATGCTCTCGGAGCAATGCGCAACCGCTCCGAGATCCGAGCGGAGGGGCCGGAGCGGGGAAGGAGGGCCAGTGGGTGCGGAGGACTACCGGGCCGTCGCCGACGCGATCGCCGAGGACATCGCCCGGGGGCGGCTACGGCCGGGGCAGCGCCTTGCGCCGCAGCGCCGCTTCGCCCGGCAGCAGGGCATCGCCCCCTCCACCGCCGCCCGGGTCTACGGCGAGCTGGTGCGGCGCGGCCTGGCCGTGGGCGAGGTCGGGCGCGGCACCTACGTGCGTGCCGGGCCGCCGCCCGCCGACACCGCACTGGCCGAGCCCGGCGAGGCGCTGGTCGACCTGGAGCTGAACTACCTGGTGCTCGACGGGCAGGAGGAGGCGGTCGCCGCCTCGCTCCGGCGGCTCCTGCGCCCGGGGGCGCTCGACGGCGCCCTCCGCCCGCCGCAGGCCGGGGGCGGGGCCGGCCTGCGGCGGGCGGTCGCGGACCTGCTCGCGCGGGGCGGCTGGACCCCGGACCCGGACGGCGTGCTGTTCGCGGGCAACGGGCGCCAGGCGATCGCTGCGGCGCTGGCCGCGCTGGTGCCGACGGGGGAGCGGGTCGCGGTGGAGGAGTTCACCTACCCGGTGGTGAAGGGCATCGCGGCGCGGCTGGGCATCGTTCCGGTGCCCGCCGCCGTGGACGGGGAGGGGATGGTGCCCGAATCGCTCCGCGAGGTGCACCGGGCCGCGCCGGTGCGGGCGGTGTACCTGCAGCCGACCCTGCACAACCCGCTGGGGGCGACCATGTCCGGGCACCGCAAGCGTGCGATCGCCCGGGCCGTGGAGGAGCTGGACCTGGCGGCGGTGGAGGACGCGGTGTACGCGTTCCTCAAGCCGGGACCGGAGCCGTTGGCGGCGCACGCGCCGGGGCGGACCGTAGTCACCGACAGCCTGTCCAAGCGGGTGGCCCCCGGCCTGACGCTGGGGTTCGCGTGCGCGCCGCCGCGGCTGCGGGACCGGGTGGCGGGGGCGCTGCGGTCGGGGACGTGGGCGGCGACGGGGTTCGCGTTGGAGACCGCGGCCGGGATGGTCGCCGACGGGACGGTCACGGGGCTGGTCGAGGGCAAGCGGCGGGCGGCGGAGCGGCGCCAGGGCATCGCCGCGGCGTGCCTGGAGGGGGAGGCGGTCACGGCCGACCCGGGTGCGTTCCACCTGTGGTGGGAGCTGCCGGAGCGGTGGCGGGCGGAGACGTTCACGGCGGCCGCGGCCCGGCGGGGGATCGCGGTGACCCCGGCGTCGGCGTTCGCGGTCGGACGGGGGCGCTCCCCGGCGGCGGTGCGGCTGGCGCTGGTGGCCCCGGGCGAGGGGGAGCTGAATGCGGCCCTGGAGGTGTTGGCGCGGTTGGCCCGCTCGGCCCCGGAGGAGGCGTCGGCGGAGGTCAACCGGTGATGAGGGTCCCGGTGACCCGGTCCACGGTCAGGCCGAGGCGGACGACGTGGATCCGGCGGGGGAGTCCGGGGCACGTGACGTCTTTCCCGGTGGAGCGGGTGTCCCTTAGAGGCGTGGCCAGGGGCCGAGTCGGCGCACAGTGGCCGCGAGTCCGGCTGTGCGGAGGTCGCGAAGGCGGAGCGGGCCGTCCATGTCAGGGACACGCAGAACCGGGGTCTGGGCCGATATTGATGAGGTTAGGCTAACCGAATATCATCTCGGCATGCGCGTATCCCCCACCGTCGCCGCCCCGCTCGCCGCCCTCCTCGTCGTCCTCGCCGGGTGCACGTCGGGGGCCGATCCGGCTCCGGCGGGGGACACCCGCACGGTCGACTCCGCCGCCGGACCCGTCGAGGTGCCCGCCGACCCCGAGCGGGTCGCCGTGCTGTGGCGGCCCACCCTCGCCGCCGCCACCCGGCTCGGGGCCGACGTCGTCGGCTCGCTCGGCGACCCCTCCGCCGACGACGGCGGCCTGGCCCCCTTCCTGCCCGACGGCGCCGAGGCCCCTCCCGTCGTCTCCGGCTCACCCGCCGAAGCCGACGTCGACCTGGAACGCCTGGCCGAAGCCGACCCCGACCTCGTCATCGGCGTCTCCACCGACCTCGGCGCCCAGGCCGAGACCCTCCCCGAGCTGGAGGCCATCGCCCCCACGGTCCTGCTGGAATGGACCGGCACCGAGTCCTGGCGCGGCCACCTGGCCGAGGTCGCCGACGTCCTCGGCGTCCCCGACGAGGCCGACGCCGCCGAGCAGGAGTACCGGCTCGCCGTCGACCAGGCCCGCACCCGCATCGAGGACGAGGCGGGAGACCCCTCCGCCATCGAGGTGTCCCTCCTGCGCCTGCAGAGCCCGCAGGAGATCCGCATCGAGACTCCCGCCTCCTTCCCCGGGCAGATCGCCGACGACCTGGGGCTGGCCCGTCCCGAAGGCCACGACGAGCCCGACGCCGACCGCGACTTCATCTCCGAGAGCTACGAGAACCTGGAGCGCGCCGACGCCGACGTGCTGTTCGTACTCTCCGGAAGCGGCTACGAGGACGCCCCCACCTCCTACGGCTCGGGTGTGTGGGCCGAACTGGGCGCGGTCCGGGACGAGCGCGTCTACGCCGCCGACTACGACCACTGGGGCGCCTCCAACCACTACGCCGCGCTGCGCGTCGTGGAGGAGATGGCCGACGGGGTCACCGGGGAGGCCGATCCCGCGCTGTGACGGCGCGGCCCGGTCCGTCCGGCCCTGTCCGCCCGGCGTCAGCGGCCCCTCAGCGCTGTCAGCCTTCCATAAGCGCCGGGGGCGACCATGGGGAAAGCCCTCCACCCTTGGGAGCGACCATGGCGACCACCGTCCTCATCTCCGGCTGCGGGGTCGTAGGCCCCACTCTCGCCCACTGGCTCTGCCGCAAGGGCTTCGCGCCGACCGTCGTCGAGCGCGCACCCAAGCCGCGTACGGCCGGCCACCGCCTCGAGGTCGCCGAGCCCGGGATCGAGGCCCTGCGGCGGACGGGCGTGCTCGACCGGGTCCGCGCCGTCGGGGACCTGTCCCCCGAGGTCGAGTTCTACCCCTTCGACGGCGGGCGGCCCTACGGGATGGAGGTCCCGCCGGAGAGTGCGGGCCTGGCCGTCCGGCGGGGCGAGCTGTGCGCGGCACTGCTCGACCGGGCCCGCGACGACGCCGAATACCTCTACGACGACTCCATCACCGCCCTGCACCAGGACCCCGACGGCGTCGACGTGCGGTTCGAGCGCGGCCCGGACCGCCGCTTCGACCTGGTCATCGGCGCAGACGGGCTGCACTCCAACGTCCGGGGCCTGGTCTTCGGCGGGACCACCGCCGACCATTCCCACTACCTGGGCACCCACCTGGTCATCTTCAGCACGCCCAACACGCTGGGCGTCCGCGGCAAGGTCATGTTCCGGCCGGGGCCCTACCGGGGCTGCGCCATCAGCGCCTTCCCCGGCGACGAGCTGCTCGAAGGGCTCTTCCTGTTCCGCGCGGCGCGCCCGATGGACACCCGCGTGTTCACCCCGGAGGAGCGGGACGCGTTCGTCGAGCGCCTCTTCGACGGCCTCGGGTGGCGGGTGCCGTGGCTGGTGGAGGCCATGCGGGACGCCAAGGACGTCCACTTCGCGCCGTCGCTGCAGATCCGGATGGACGCGTGGAGCAAGGGGCGGGTGGCTCTGGTGGGGGATGCGGCCTTCTGCCCCGATCCGATGACCGGCCAGGGCAGCGTGCTGGGCCTGGTCGGCGCGATCGTCCTGGCGGGCGAGCTGGCCGCCGCCGACGGCGACCACGTGCGCGCGTTCGCCGCCTACGAGGCGGCGATGCGCGGTTTCGTGAAGAGCTCTCAGAGCGTGGGCGGGTACTCCACCGGCTTCGTGGCGCCGCGCACCGGCAGGGTCGGCATGGCTCTGCGGGACACGTCCATGGTCGCGATGCTGGCGGCGGCCACCCTCGCCTTCCGGCTGGGCCTGCGGCCGCCCGCCTGGTTCCAAGGCGCCGTGGACATGGCCCGCTACGACACCTGACCCGGTGGACTCGTGACGGACCGCTTCGCCGAGCAGGGGGAGGGCGAGAGCAACCGGGTCGCTGCTCGAGGGTCTGGAGTCGCGTGGTGTGGAGTCGCTGAAGCCGAGCGCGAGCGCATCCTCGCGCGCACCGATGGAGATCGGCTGCGTTCTGTGGCCGTCGCCTCCGTGCCCGGACTCCTGGACGGGTGATCCCGCCCGGGGCCGTCTTCGATCATCGAGGCGCCTGTTCCGGCCCTGTAAGGGCGCCGGGGCGGGCGCCTCGCTGTCGTCTGGGCCCCTACTCCCCGCGGGCGTCGTGGGCGGTGCGCGCCCGCTCGACCTCGTCCATGCGGTCTTCCAGGAACTCCACCAGCGTCATCAGGTGCGCGGCGGCGTCCCGTCCCAGGGCCGTGAGGGAGTACTCCACGTGCGGCGGGATCTGGCGGTGCACCTCGCGGTGGACGAAGCCGTCGCGCTCCAGCGTCTGCAGCGTCTGGGACAGCATCTTCTCGCTCACCCCGTCCACACGCCTGCGCAGTGCGCCGAAGCGCGCGGGCCCCTGGGCGAGCGCGCCCAGGATCAGTACCGCCCACTTGCCGGTGATGTGCTCCAGCGCCGAGCGCGACGGGCAGCGCTTCTGGAACACGTCGTAGGCCAGGTCCTCGAAACTCACCTGAGCACGATACCTCCCCATCCCTCCGCATTGCCGTGATCCAGATCGCACGTACTGCACTTTCGTAAGTACTAACCACTCGTTAGTGTTGCTGGCGGACACCGAACGGAACCACCGTCGAAGGAGACCCGCCATGGCCGACATCGCCGTCATCGGAGCCAACGGCACCATCGGATCGCGCATCGTCGACGAGGCCCTGCGGCGCGGGCACACCGTCACCGCCGTCGTGCGCGACCCCGCCAAGGTCGACCGGGCCGACGACGGGCTCACCGTCGCCACCGGCGACGTGCTCGACACCGCCGCGGTCGCCGAGGCCGCCAAGGGCAAGGACGTCCTGGTCAGCGCCATCGGCGGCGGCGACGGGGCCGGACACAGGGCGCTCGTCGAGCCCTCCGCCCGCGCCCTGGTCGAGGCCCTGCGCACGCTCGGCGACCAGGCGCCCCGGCTGATCATGGTCGGCGGCGCGGGCAGCCTCCGCACCGCCGACGGCTCCCAGGTCTGGGACGCCCCCGGCCTGCCGGACTGGCTGCTGGACATCATGCACGCCCACGGCGACGCCCTGGACTTCCTGCGCACCGTGTCCGACGTGCCCTGGACCAGCCTGAGCCCCGCCGCCCACATCGCCCCCGGCGAGCGCACCGGCGCCTACCGCACCGCCACCGAGGACCTCGTGGTGGACGGCGAGGGCGAGAGCCGCATCAGCGCCGAGGACTACGCCGTGGCCCTGATCGACGAGGTCGAGACCCCGGCCCACGTCGGCGAGCGCTTCACCGTCGGCTACTGAGCACCGGGGAGCGGGGCGGCGGCGCGGGTGGCGGCCGCCCCGCCGGGGCCGCGGCGGGCTAGGCTTCCTCACCCCGCCTCTCTCCGTAAAGAG
Source organism: Nocardiopsis suaedae (assembly GCF_027706745.1). Taxonomy (GTDB): domain Bacteria; phylum Actinomycetota; class Actinomycetes; order Streptosporangiales; family Streptosporangiaceae; genus Nocardiopsis_A; species Nocardiopsis_A suaedae. The sequence continues at coordinate 31,077 of NZ_JAQFWP010000006.1, forward strand.
CCTTTCCTCATGGAGGCCCCGGATGGCCGCCCACCCCGCGCTGGAACTGCACCGGCTGGAGGTCCCCTCGCCCCACCTGCTGCCCTTCGCCGTGGGGACCTTCGACAGCATCGGCCCCCTCTCCCGGGCCGACTACCCCCACCGGCACACCTTCCACGAGATCGTGCTCGTCACCTCCGGGACCGGCCTGCACGTCGTCGACACCCGCCCGCTGCCGGTCACCCCGCCCAACCTGGGGGTGCTGGCCGCCGGACAGGTCCACCACTGGCAGGGCGCCCGTGGCCTCGACGGGTACGTGCTTCTCCTGGAGGACGCCTTCCTGCTCGACCGCCCCGACGACCGGGACCTGCTGCGCCGCCTGGCCGCCGAGCGCACCTGGACCGCGCTCGGCCCCCGCGAGCACGCCGAGGCCGCCGCCGTCGTCACCGAGATCGCCCGCGAGTTCGACGAGCGCCGCCCCGGCATGGCCACCGTCGTGCGCGCGCTGCTGCACGTCCTGCTGGTGCGCGCCGCCCGGCCGCCCGGCGCCGGGGGAGGGGCAGCGGGCGGCGCCGCGCGGGCGGACGACGGAGCGGACCTGCGGCCGGACGCACCCGAGTCCGCCACCGGCCTGGCCGGGCGGTACCTGGACACGCTGGAGGGCCCCGCCGCGCTGGAGGCGGGCGCCACCGTCGAGCGCATCGCCGACACCCTCGGCGTCACCCCCGGCCACCTGGGCGAGGCGGTCAAACGCGCCACCGGCCGCACCCCCGGCGCCCTGCTCCGCCAGGCCCGGCTGTTGGAGGCCAAGCGCCTGCTGGCCTGCACCCGGCTCACCGTCGCCGCCGTCGCCCGCGCCTCCGGGTTCACCGACCCCGCCTACTTCTGCCGCTTCTTCCGCCGCGAGACCGGCACCACCCCCGGCGCCTTCCGCACCGCGGCCCGCATCGACACGGGACCCGCGGCAAGCACAACGCCGCCCGCGGAACGTCCATCGCACACGGGAGGTGACGCGGCGTAGTCTCAGGGCTCCCGAGGGGTACCGGCCGGATCCCGCGCCCCCTCTTCCGTCCCCTCCCCACCCCGCAGGAGGAGCCCGCCGTGGCCGACAGCACCGACAGCACGCCCACCCGCAAGACGATGCTCAAGGCCGCCCTGGCCGCCGGCGCCGTGCTCGGCGCCGCCGGGGCCGGCGCCGCACCCGCCCTGGCCCGCGACCGGGTCGGCGAACGGATGCTCGACCCCACTCCGGCCTGCGACGACGGTGACGACCCCACGCCGCCGCAGACCGAGGGCCCCTACTTCAAACCGGACTCCCCGCGCACCGGCGACCTGAGGATCCCCGGCGACCCCGGCATGGCACTGGCGGTCACCGGCCTCGTCTTCACCCGCGACTGCCGCCCCGTGGCCGGGGCCCTGCTCGACTTCTGGCAAGCCGACTACTACGGCGCCTACGACAACGCCGGCTACCGCTACCGGGGCCACCAGTACACCGGCGCCGACGGCGCGTTCGCGCTGTCCACCATCGTCCCGGGCCTGTATCCGGGCCGCACCCGGCACATCCATGTGAAGGTGCAGGCGCCGTCCCGTCCGGTGCTGACCACGCAGCTCTACTTCCCGGGCGAGCCCCGCAACGACACCGACCTCATCTTCGACCCCCGCCTGCTGATGGACGTGCGCGACGACGGGGCGGGCAGGGCCGCCGCCTTCGACTTCGTCCTCGACTCCACGTCCTGAGCGGCGGCGCGCCCCGGCGCCTGTGGCGCCGTTCCGAAGTCCCCGCCCCGACCGCACCGGGGCGGGGGCCCGAACGCGTGGAGGAGCGGAGCCGGGGCCGTGCGTACCGGGGACGCGCTCCGGACACCCGCGGTACGCCCGCCGTGCCCATCGGCGGGACTGCGGGCACCGCGTGACGCCGCCGCCGGACCGCCGCCGGACCGCAGCCGCCGAAGGCTCCGCCCCTTCCGCGGACGCCGCCGGGTGCGGGGACGTCAGCCGTCCGCTGGGTCCGCCCCCGCATTCGCCGCCACCGCCCCGGCCACCGAACCCGACAGCGGCAGGCGCGGGATGAGCACCGCCTGGTAGGCGTGGTAGGCGTCCGGCTTGCCCCGCCACACCGTCGACGACGGGGACCCGTCCGGCGCCAGCTCGTGGTGCCACCCGCCGTGCACCCCGTCCAGGTGGTGCTCCCGGATGAAGCCCCACCACCGGCCGTACCGCTCCGCGTACCCCTCCTCGCCGGTGCGCGCCCACAGCACCGCGGCCGCCGCCGTCGCCTCGGCCGCCACCCAGTGCATCCGCTCCCGCACCACCGGCCGGTCCTGCCAGTCCAGGGTGTAGACGAACCCGTCGGAGCCGTCGACCGCCCACCCGTGCCCGCAGGACAGGCCGAACAGGTGCCGGGCGTCCTCCAGCAGCCACGCCGGGGCCTCCGGGCCGAGTGCCGTCTCCAGGTTCACCAGCAGGCGCGCCCACTCCAGCCAGTGGCCCACCGTCGTGCCGTACGGGCGGAAGGGGTCGGCGGGCGCCTCCCGGTTGTAGTCCAGGTCCTGCGTCCAGTCCGGGGTGAAGTGCTCGGGCAGCCGCCACCCGTTCGCGGCGGTCTCGCCCCGGATCAGCCGGTCGGCGATGCCCAGCGCGCGCTCGCGCCACACCTGCCCGCCGGTGGCGTCGGCGGCCGCGAGGAACGCCTCGACCATGTGCATGTTGCTGTTGGCGCCCCGATAGGCCTCGCACTCCCGCCAGGCCCGGTCCCAGCCCTCCACGCACAGGCCTTCGGCGGTGTCGAAGAAGCGCTCCTCGACCACCCCCAGCACCTCGGCCAGCAGTTCCTCCGCCCCGGGGCGGCCCGCCTGCGCGGCACTGGACGCGGCCAGAACGACGAAGGCGTGCTCATAGGCGCCCTTGGCGCCCGCTCCGGGATCCGAGGAGGCGAACCAGCCGCCGTGCCCGGCGTCGCGCAGCCGCCCGCGCAGCGCCGCCACACCGTGGTCGGCGAGCGCGGCGGCCCCACGGTCCCCGCGCAGGTGCGCCAGGGAGAACACGTGCGTCATCCGGCAGGTGATCCAGGTGTGGGCGGTGCCGCCGGGCACGGGGCGCCCGGCCTCGTCCAGCCAGCCGAAGCCGCCTTCGGGCAGGGCGGCCGCGCGGGCGAAGCCGACCACGCGCCTCTCCTCGGCCGCCAGCCACGCGGGGTCGACGCCGGGGAAGGCGGGTGCGGTGGGAGGGGCGGGGGAGGTGTGCTCAGGGGTGGGGTCCATCATCCTCCGTTCGGGCGGGGCGGCGCGGTGCTCTCGCGCACCACCAGCTCGGGCAGCTCGAACTCGGTGTCGCCGACGGCACCGCCGCCGGGGCCGTGCCGGACCAGGTCCAGCAGGCGGGCGGCGGCCGCCGCGCCGAAGCGGAAGGCGTCCCGGGTCAGCGCGGTCAGCGTCGGGTGGGTCAGGCGGCACAGGGCCGAATCCTCCCACGCCACCACCGACAGGTCCCCGGGCACCGACAGCCCCGCCTGCCGGGCGGCCGACAGGCCCGCCACCGCCATCACGTCGTTGTCGTAGACGATCGCGGTGGGCCGCGGGCGCCGCCGCAGCAGCCCCCGGGTGGCCACCGCCCCCTCGGCGTCGCTGAAGTCCGTGGCCGCGCGCGCCGCCTCCGGCCCCGCGGCGGCTCCGAACGCCTCGGCGCGGTGGGCGCTGTGCTCCATCACCGGCGGCCCGGACACGTGCGCCAGCCGCTCGTGGCCCAGACCGTGCAGGTGCTCCACGACCGCGGTCATCGCGCGCGCGTCGTCGACCCACACCCCCGGCACCGCGCCGGTGGGGTCGGGGCCGCCCGCCAGCACCGCGGGCATGCCGATCTCGCGCAGCACCTCCGGGCGCGGGTCGCCGGTGCGCAGGTCCACCAGCAGCACCCCGTCCACCCGCCGCTCGGCCCACCAGCGGCGGTGGACCGACGCCTCGGCGTGCACGTCCTCGACCAGGTCCAGCAGCAGGGCGTACCCGCGCTCGCTCAGCTCGGCCTGGATCCCCGAGATCAACTGCATGAAGAACGGTTCGACCCCCAGGGTGCGGGCGGGGCGCGCCACGGCCAGTCCCACCGCCCCGGCCGCGGCCGCCGACAGCGACCGGGCGGCGGTGTTGGGCTGCCAGCCCAGGGCGTCGGCGGCGGCCAGGATGCGGTCCCGGGTGGCCGCCGACACGCCGGGGCGGCCGTTGAGCGCGAAGGAGACCGCGGCCTGGGAGACCCCGGCCCTGCGGGCGATGTCGGCGATGGTGGGGCGTCGCACCCCGCCCTCCTTTCCCGTCCGGGGGAGGACGGGTTTATGAACCGGTTCAGCGACTTCCGGCGATCCTACACTCCCGGACCCGGAAAAAACCGCCGGAGGTGGTATTGACGCGGATCACGCGGTGGGGGACGCTCATCGGCAGCGAGGAACTAAAGCGGTTTATAAAGCCGAGGAGACCGTTCCATGCGCACCCCTGCCATCCGCGCGGCGGCGGCCCTGGCCGCCGCCGCGCTCACCGCCTCCGGATGCGGCCTGGCCGCACCCGGCTCCGGCGGCGCCGGACAGGACGGCCCGGTCGATGGGCCCGCCGACGGCGCCATCACCTTCCAGACCTGGAACCTCAAGGCCGATTACGAGGAGTTCTTCACCGGCGTCATCGAGGATTTCGAGGAGGCCAACCCCGGGGCCCGGGTCCGCTGGCTCGACCAGCCCGCCGAGGGCTACGCCGACAAGCTCAGCGCCGACGCCGCCGCCGGGACCCTGCCCGACGTCGTCAACGTCGCCCCCGACCTGGTCCACCCCCTGGCCGAGGCCGGCATGGTGCTCGACCTGGACCGGGCCCGCCCCGGCGCGGCCGGGGCCTACACCGCCGACGCCTGGGCGGGCTTCACCGTCCCCGGCGAGGACGGCACCTACGCCTACCCCTGGTACCTGAACACCGGCCCCGTCTTCTACAACCGCGCCCTGTTCGAGGAGGCCGGGCTCGACCCCGACGCCCCGCCCACCACCTACGACGAGCTGTTCGACCAGGCCCAGCGGATGGCCGAGGCCACCGGCGGAAAGACCGCCATGCTCGGCCAGACCCCCGGCATCATCGACCTGGGCCTCTACGGTTCGCAGGCCATGAACGAGGACGGCACCCGCTTCACCTTCAACGACGCTGCGGGCGTGGAGATGGTCGAGCGGTACAAGGAGCTCTACGACGCCGGGGCGCTGGTCCCCGAGGCCCTCACCCAGGACTACACGGGCGCGGGCGAGCAGTTCATGAGCGGCGCCATCGCCTGGGCCCCCGGAAGCGCCTACGACCTGGAGAACTTCCGCACCAACGCCCCCGACCTGTACGAGAACGTCGGCATCACCGAGGTCATCACCAACACCGGCCGCGCCCACATGTACCTGCAGGGGCTCGCGGTCTCGGCCGAGAGCGAGGATCCCGCGACCGCGGCCGCCTTCGCCGAGTTCGTCACCAACGCCGCCAACCAGGAGGCCTTCGCCCACGAGGTGCAGATCTTCCCCAGCACGAAGGGCTCCCTGGACGACCCCTACTTCACCGAGGAGGACGGCACCGACGAGGGCCGGGTGCGGGTGGCCGCCGCCGCGCAGCTGGAGTCGGCCACCAGCTACACCCCGGTCGTCTTCGGCGACCAGATGCAGAACCTCCTGCGCGACGAGATCGCCCTGGCCATGCGCGGCGACAAGAGCCCGCAGCAGGCCCTGGACGACGCGGTCGACCGCTGCAACGCCCTGCTGGAGGAGGGGTGAGCGCCCTGGCGCCCGCCGCCCGGCGGCGGGCGCCGCGCATGCAGGGGGCGGCCACCCCGTGGCTGTTCCTGGCGCCCGCGCTCGCCGCCGCCGTCGCCTTCTCCCTCTACCCCTTCGCCAACACCGTCCTGCTGGCCTTCACCGACGCCCGGACCCTGGCCCCGGGCACCTTCACCGGCGCCGACAACTTCACCCGCATGCTCCAGGACCACCGCTTCTGGCTGGCCCTGCGCAACGGCGGCCTGTACGTGCTGGGCGTGGTGCCGCCGCTGGTGGTGCTCCCGCTGCTGCTGGCCCTGCTGGTGCGCGACAAGGGGCCGGGCGTCGGCGTCTTCCGCACCCTCTTCTACACCCCCGTCATCGCCTCCGCGGTGGTGGTCGGGCTGATCTGGACGTGGCTGCTGGACAGCCGCGGCCTGGTCAACGGCACCCTGCAGGCGCTCGGCGCGATCGGCCGGCCGATCCCCTTCCTGACCGACGAGTACCTGCTGCTGGCCAGCGCCATGCTCGTGACGGTCTGGAAGGGGCTGGGGTACTACATGGTCATCTACCTGGCCACGCTCGACCGGGTCCCCAAGGAGCTGCACGAGGCCGCCCAGGTCGACGGCGCCGGGGCGGTGCGCCGCCTCCTGGTGGTGACCCTCCCGGCGATGCGCACCACGATGGCGCTGATCTCGGTGCTCAGCGCCGTGGCGGCCTTCCGGGTGTTCACCGAGGTGTTCATCCTGTCCGGGGACACCGCCGGGCCGGGCGGGCGCGACATCACCCTGGTCATGCTCATCCGCGAGGTCAGCTCCGGCCTGGACGGGAACGTGGGCTACGCCTCCGCGCTCAGCCTCGTGCTGTTCGCCCTGACGCTGTTCCTGCTGCTGGCGGTGCTGCGGCTGCAGTCGGGCAGGGGGCGCCGGTGAGCCGCCGCGCGACGACCCTGCTGCGCTACACGCTCCTGCTCCTCATCGCCGCGATCAGCATCGGCCCGTTCCTGTGGCAGCTGTCCACCGCGCTCAAGGGCGCGGGCGAGGACATCTACGCGGTCCCGCCGACCTTCCTGCCCGCCGAACCCACCGGCGGCAACTTCACCCGGGTGGGCGAGGTGCTGCCCGTGTGGGGGTACGTGTGGAACTCGGTGCGGGTCGCCCTGGCCACCGTCGTCCTCAACGTCGTCGGCGCGAGCCTGGCCGGGTACGCCCTGGCCCGGCTGCGGTTCCGCGGCCGCACGGCCGCCCTGTCGGTGTTCGTGCTGGCGCTGCTGGTGCCCGGCGAGGCCGTCATGGTGGCCCTGTTCCTGATGATGCGCTCGGTGAACCTGCACGACACCCTCGTCGCCGTCGTCCTGCCCGGCATGGTCGGCGCCCTGAACGTGCTGCTGATGTACAACGCGTTCGGTGCCCAGCCGCGCGAGCTGGACGAGGCCGCCATGATCGACGGCGCCGACGCCTGGCAGCGCTTCACCCGCATCGCCCTGCCCTCGGTCAAGGGCACCGTGGCCGTGGTGGCGATCTTCGCCTTCATGGGCGCCTGGGACGACTTCCTGTGGCCGCTGATCGTCCTCAGCGACCCCGCCAACTACACCCTCACCGTCGGCCTGGAGTACCTGCGGGGGACCTTCGTGGGGGACCAGCGGCTCATCGCCGCCGGGACGGTCATCGCCGTCGCGCCGCTGATCGCCCTCTTCTTCTCCCTGCAGCGCTATTTCTTCCGAGGCGTCAACGAAGGGGCCGTGAAGGGATGACCCGAATCAGGTTCGGAGCCAATTACACCCCCACCCGCGGCTGGTTCCACCACTGGCTCGACTTCGACGAGGGCCAGGTCCGCGCCGACCTGGAGTCCGTCGCCGCTCTGGGCCTGGACCACGTGCGCGTGTTCGCGCTGTGGCCGCTCTTCCAGCCCAACCGGGCGCTCATCCGCCCGCGCGCCGTCGCCCAGCTCGTGCGCCTGGCCGAGATCGCCGGGGAGTGCGGGCTGGACGTGGCCGCCGACGCGCTGCAGGGGCACCTGTCCAGCTTCGACTTCCTGCCCGCCTGGACGCGCACCTGGCACCGCCGCAACCTGTTCACCGACCCCGAGGTGGCCGAGGGCACCGAGGCCTACCTGCGCACCCTGGCCGCCGCCCTGCACGAGCGCCCCAACTTCCTGGGCATGACCCTGGGCAACGAGTTCGACCAGTTCTCCGGCGACCCGCACCCCGACCCCGACCGGGTCGACCCGGCGGGCGCCGGCGCCTGGATCGAGCGCCTGCTCAAGGCCTGCGAGGACGCCGCCCCCGGGCGCATGCACCTGCACTCCGAGTACGACGCCGCCTGGTACCGCGACCACCACCCCTTCACCCCCGCCCACGCGGTCGGCCTGGGACCGGCCACCACCGTGCACTCGTGGGTGTTCAACGGCACGGCCCAGCGCCACGGCCCGGACGGGGCGGCCACCGGGCACCACGCCGAGTACATGGTGGAGCTGGCCACCGCCTGGGCCGCCGACCCGCGCCGCCCGGTATGGGTGCAGGAGGTCGGGGCGCCCGCCCCGTACGTGCCCGCCGACGCTGCCCCCGACTTCGCCGAGGCCACCGTGCGCAACGCCGTGTCGTCCGCCGCGACGTGGGGCCTCACCTGGTGGTGTTCGCACGACGTCGACCCTTCCCTGGCCGACTTCCCCGAGCACGAGTACGGCCTGGGGCTGATGACGGCCGGCCGGGAGCCCAAGCCGCTCGGCCGCCGCCTGGCGCGTGTCGTCGCCGAGCTGCGGGAGCGCCCGCCCGAGCCGCCCGGCCGCCGCACCGCGGTGCGGTTCGACCCCGGCCCCGACCCGCTGGACGCGCCGCGCCGGGCGCAGTTCGCTCCCGGCGGGAGCGTGTTCGAGGCCTGGGCCCACCTGGCGGCCGAGGGGGTGTGGGCGGCGCTGGTGCGGGCGGACCGCGTCGGCGCCGACCACCTGCGCGAACGCGGCATCACCGAGGTCGTCGACCCCCACGAGGTCCTTGGAGGAACCCCATGACCCCCCGACACCGCCCCGCCCGGAGCTTCCGCCCGTCCCGCCGCGCGGTGCTGGCGGGCGTTCCGGCGGCCGCCCTGTGCGCCGCCGTGCCCGCCCGTGATGCCGTCGCGGCGCGCACACCGACCGGGCGGGCCGACGTGTTCGGCCCGCAGGCGGCCTACTGGTTTCCCGACTCGGTGCCCGGCGGCGAACCCGACCCGGGCGTGGTCTGGCGGAGCCTGCTGGACTACGTACCCGAGGACGACCCGGACCTGCCCTACAACACCGCGACCGTCCCCCTGGCCGAACGGCCCCCGGCCGACGGCGCGCGCGTGCAGTCACTCGTCTCGTTCGCGCCCACCTCGGGCAACCCCAGCCAGGGCGCGCCCGACGCGCGCTACTACGCCTTCACCGACTGGGCCCTGGTGGAGGAGCTGGTGTTCTGGGGCGGCTCCTCGTTCGAGGGGCTGATCCTGGCGCCCAACGCCCCCGTCGTCGATGCGGCGCACCGCAACGGGGTGCCTGTGCTGGGGACGGTCTTCCTCCCGCCCGCCGCCTACGGCGGCGACCTGCGCTGGACCAGGGAGCTGGTCCAGCGCGACGCCATGGGCGGATATCCCGTCGCCGACAAGCTCGCCGAGGTCGCCACCGCCTACGGATTCGACGGCTGGTTCGTCAATGCCGAGACCGGAGGCGGCGACCGCGCGCTGGCCGAGGACATGCGGGGGTTCCTCAAGCGCCTGAGGGCGGCCGCGCCGCTGCGCATCACCTGGTACGACTCCATGACGGCCGACGGCGGCATCGACTGGCGCAACCGCCTGGACGACGCCAACGAACCGTTCTTCCACGACGCCGACGGGCCCGTCGCCCACACGATGTTCCTCAACTTCGACTGGACCGCCCGGGGGCTCGCCGATTCCGCCGAGCGCGCGCGGGGTCTGGGGCGCGACCCCTATGAGCTGTGGGCCGGAGTGGACCTGGAGGCGAACGGCACCGGCACCCGCGTCGACTGGGACGCGCTGTTCGGGGCCGACCCGGACGGGAAGGTGTCCATCGGCTTCTACCGGCCCGAGTGGACGCACACCCGTCTGCCCGAGGACGCCGGACCCGAGGAGTTCCACCGCCGCGAGGAGCGGATGTGGCACACGGGCGAGGGGGACTGGCCGGGCGTGGCCGCCCACGTGGAGGCGCGGGCCGCCGAGATCGCACCGCCGTTCGCGACCGCCTTCAACACCGGCCACGGGCTGCGCTACGCCGTCGAGGGGAGCGAGTCATCCGAAGGGGAGTGGAGCCACCTGGGCGTGCAGGACGTGCTGCCGCCCCGGCGCTGGTCGACGAGTGGAGGCACGGCCCAGGCGGGGTTCGACTTCGCCGAGCCGTACCACGGCGGTTCGTGCCTGAAGGTGAGCGGCATCGGCGCCGAGCCCGCCGAGGTCGGGCTCTACCCCCTGGCGCTTCCTGACGCAGGGGCCGTGACGGTGGAGCTGGTCTACCGGGGCGCGGGCGTCGACGTGGAGGTCGCGGTCGGCGGGCGCCGCTTTGCCGCCCGCGACGCCGGGGACGCGGGCGGCGGGTGGCGGCGCGTCCGGGCCCGCGTCCCCGAGGGCGCTGAACCGGGCACGCTCTCCGTCTGCCTGAGCGCCGAGGAGGCGGACGGCGGCGCGGTATGGCGGCTGGGGCTGCTGCGGGTCACCGGCGCCGGCGCCGCTCCTCCGCCCCCGCCCTCCGGCGCGCGCGTGGAGGACGCCCGCCCGACCGGCGAGGGCACGGCCGAGCTGCGGCTGCGCTGGAACCCGGTGCGCGGCGCCCGCCACTACGAGCTCTTCCACGCCGCCCCTGAGGGGGCCGTGCTGCTCGGCGCCACCGCCACACCCGCCTTCCACATCCGTGAGCTGCGGCGGCGCGGCGGCGAGCGGTACACACGGCTGGAGATCACCGCCGTCGGGCATGACTACGGGCGGTCGGCCTGCGCGGTGCTCCGCCACCGGTGGTGACCGGCGCACCCGCCACGCCCCCTGACCGGCCCCGGCCCGAGAGAGAGGCAGGAATGCACGACGACCGGCAACTGGTGGAGGACCGCGTCTCGCGCGTCCTCGAAGAGCGCATCCGCCCCGCCGTCCACCCCGAGCGGGTGCCCATGGAGGTCGCCCGCTGGGACGCCCCCGGCGAGCCCGTCCCCGTGGCCGAGGGCCTGGCCGCCCCCTACCGTCCCGCCCGGACGGGGGAGCCGTGGGGCCCACCGTGGGCGACCACCTGGTTCCGGCTGCGCGGCCGGGTGCCCGGCGCGTGGGCCGGGCGCACCGTGGAGGCCCTCGTCGACCTGGGCTTCGACGAGCGCATGCCCGGCTTCCAGTGCGAAGGCCTGGCCTACACCGCCGACGGCGCGGTGGTGAAGGGGCTCAGCCCGCGCAACCGGTGGCTGCGCGCCGCCTCCTCGGCGCAGGCGGGGCAGCCGGTGGAGTACTTCGTGGAGGCCGCCGCCAACCCCGTGGTGCTGGGGGTGCCCCCGTTCCGGCCCACGGAGCTGGGCGACCGGCGCACCGCCCACGACCGCCCGCTGTACCGCGTCGAGTCGGTCGACCTGGCCGTCCTGGACCACGAGGTGTGGCACCTGGTGCACGACATCGAGGTGCTCGACCAGATGATGCGCGAACTGCCCGAGGGGGCGCCGCGCCGCTGGGAGGTGCTGCGGGCCCTGGAGCGCGCGCTCGACGCGGTCGACCTGCAGGACGTGCCCGGCACCGCGGAGGCGGCCCGCCGCGTGCTCGCCCCGGTGCTGGCCTCCCCGGCCGAGGCGGGGGCGCACCGCGTCTCGGCGGTCGGGCACGCCCACATCGACTCGGCGTGGCTGTGGCCGCTGCGGGAGACCGTGCGCAAGGTGGCGCGCACCGCCGCCAACGTCACCGCGCTCATGGACGACCACCCGGGCCTGGTGTTCGCCATGTCGCAGGCCCAGCAGCTCGCCTGGATCAAGGAGCACCGGCCCGAGGTGTACACCAGGGTCAAGGAGAAGGCGGCCGAGGGGCGGTTCGTCCCGGTCGGCGGGATGTGGGTGGAGGCCGACACCAACATGCCCGGCGGGGAGGCGATGGCCCGCCAGTTCGTGTTCGGCAAGCGGTTCTTCGCCGAGGAGTTCGGGGTGGACACCAAGGAGGTGTGGCTGCCCGACTCCTTCGGCTACTCGGCGGCGCTGCCGCAGATCGTGCGGCTGGCCGGGGCCGAGTGGTTCCTGACCCAGAAGATCTCCTGGAACCGCACCAACCCCTTCCCGCACCACACCTTCCAGTGGGAGGGCATCGACGGGACCCGGGTGTTCACCCACTTCCCGCCGGTGGACACCTACAACTCCGACCTGTCGGGGCGGGAGCTGGCGCACGCGGTGCGCAACTTCCGCGACAAGGGCGGGGCGAGCCGGTCCCTGGTGCCGTTCGGCTGGGGCGACGGCGGGGGCGGGCCCACCCGGGAGATGCTGGGGCGCGCCGACCGGCTGGCCGACCTGGAGGGCTCGCCGCGGGTGCGCCTGGAGCGGCCCGACGCGTTCTTCGCCGCCGCCCGCGAGGACTACCCCGACCCGCCGGTGTGGCTGGGAGAGCTGTACCTGGAGCTGCACCGGGCCACCTACACCAGCCAGGCCCGCACCAAGCAGGGGAACCGGCGCAGCGAGCACCTGCTGCGCGAGGCCGAGCTGTGGGCGGCCACGGCGGCGGTGCACGCGGGGGCGCCCTACCCCTACGAGCGGCTGGAGGGGATCTGGAAGCGGGTGCTGCTGCACCAGTTCCACGACATCCTGCCGGGCACCTCCATCGCCTGGGTGCACCGGGAGGCGGCCGAGACCTACGAGGGGATCGCCCGCGAGCTGGAGGAGGTCATCGGCGGCGCCCAGGCGGCCCTGCTCGACGCGGCCCCCGGCCCCGGGGGCCCAGACGCCCCCGCGGTCTTCAACGCCTGCCCGCACGAGCGCGACGGCGTCCCCGCGCTGGGCGCGGGCCCGGCGACCCGGGCCCAGGACACCGGCGGGGCCGTGCGCCACACCCTCGACGGGGACGCGCACGTGCTCGACAACGGCCTGGTTCGGGCCGTCGTCGGCCCGGACGGGCTGCTGCTGTCGGTCGTCGACCTGAGCGCGGACGGCGGGCGGGGCCGCGAGGCCCTGGCGCCGGGCGGGCGCGGCAACCTGCTGCAGATCCACCCCGACTTCCCGAACATGTGGGACGCCTGGGACGTGGACTCCTTCTACCGCAACACCGTCACCGACCTGGACGGTGCCGACGACGTTTCCGCCGAGCCGCTGGAGGGCGGGGCGTGGGCGGTGACCGCCCGGCGGAGCTTCGGCTCGTCCACGGCGGTCCAGCGCACCGTGCTGCGCCCGGGGGCGGCGCGGGTGGACATGGAGACGGAGGTGGACTGGCGCGAGGCCGAGAAGTTCCTCAAGGCGGCCTTCCCGCTGGACGTGCGCGCCGACGAGGCGGCCTCGGAGATCCAGTTCGGGCACGTGCGCCGCCCCGCGCACACCAACACCTCCTGGGACGCGGCCCGGTTCGAGACCTGCGCGCACCGGTGGATCCGGGTGGCCGACCCCGACTACGGGCACGCGCTGGTCAACGACTCCACCTACGGCCACGACGTCACGCGGGACGTGCGCGGCGACGGCGGCACCACCACGGCGGTGCGGCTGTCGCTGCTGCGGGCGCCGCGCTTCCCCGACCCGCGCACCGACCACGGCGTCCACCGGTTCGGCTACGCGCTGGTTCCCGGCGCGGCCGTGGCCGACGCGGTCCGCGAGGGGTACCGCATCAACCTCCCCGAGCGCACCGCCGCGCGCGGCGGGTCGGTCGCGCCGCTGGTGCGCGTGGAGGAGGCCGGCGTCGTGGTGGAGGCGGTCAAACTCGCCGACGACCGCTCCGGCGACGTGGTGGTGCGCCTGTACGAGGCCCGGGGGGCGCGGGCGTCCACGCGGGTGGGGTTCGGCTTCGCCGCGGGCAGGCCCGCCCGGGTCGACCTGCTCGAACGCCCGCTGGAAGGCGCCACCGCGCCGGTGCCCGACGGCGACGGGCACCGGCTGGAGCTGCGCCCGTTCGAGATCGCCACCCTGCGGGTGCCGCGTACCCTGTGACACCCCCGTCCCACCGCAGTGACCGCACGTGCGTCGGGAGGAGATCGAGATGAAGGGTCATGGGGCGGCCGTCCTCGCAGGAGCCGGGGCCCTGGTGGCGGCCGCCGCGGGGTGCGGCGCCGCCCAAGGGGCCCAGGGCGCCCAAGGCGCCTCGGGGGCTCAAGGGGGCGGTGCCTCCCTGCCTTCACGGGTGGTGTGCCAGGCGGACTACCGGGCCGGTGACAGCGGCGCCGGGCAGGAGGACGCCACCTTGGAGGCCGAGCGCACCGACGATAGGGCCGGTGCCGAGGACACCGCCGAGTTCGAGGAGATGAGCATCGCGCTGAGGTACATCGGCGAGGCCCCCGAGGGCCGCATGGTCTCCGTGGACGTCACCGGGGCCGCCGGTGACCGCATCGCGCGCGACCTGTACCAGCTGGGGACCCCGGCCGTGCAGGACATCGCGTTCAGCGGCGGCCACGGGTTCACCGGCCTGTCGTACGTCCACAGCGGTGAGGCCACCCTGCAGTACTGGTGCACCGCCGAGGAGTGAGGTCCCCGCGCGCCCCGGCCCCTGGTAGGCCGGGGCGCGCGCTCCGGAACGGAACCCGAGAGAGCGTCATTCCGCTTCGGCGTGGTGCCGGTTCACCCGGGCCAGAAGGTCGGCCAGCACGCCCCGCTCGTCCGGGGTGAGCGGCACGAACGCCCGCTGTTGGACCTCCTGCACACGCGCGTCCAGCTCGTGCAGGGCCCGTTCGCCGTCGCCGGTGAGGACGACCGTGTTGCGGCGCCGGTCGGCGGGGTCGAGGGCGCGGCGCACCAGTCCCCGCACGGTCAGGTCGTCCAGGGCCGCCACGACGTCGCTGCGGTCCATCCCGCAGGCCTGCCCCAGCGCGGCCTGGCTGGCCGGACCGAGCTCGGCCGCGGCGGCCATCAGCGCGTAGTGGTGGGTGCGGTACTCCCCGAGCCCTTCGGCCACCAGGCGCTGGACCTGGGCGGCCGTGCGGGTGAGCAGGCGGCTGGGCAGGAGGCGCAGCCGTTCGGGGGGCTGCGCGGCGGGACGGGTGGTCATGCGGGCAGTCTAGCCAACTGTTGGCGTCGCCAACGAATTCGTGTACGGTCGCCGCCATGAACGTTGGTGTGACCAATGAAAAGGACGGCGGGGACGCCGCGAAGGACACCGTGGCCCGCCTCGCGGACCGCGCCGAGATCACCGACCTGCTCTCCCGGCACGGCCGGTGGCTGGACGACAAGCGCTTCGACGACGTGCGGAGCGTCTTCACCGCGAACGCCGTGGTCGTCGTCGGCTCCGGCGAGGTGCAGGGCGCGGACCGCGTCGCCGAGCTGGCCGCGCGCAGCCACGGCCCGTTCGCGCGCACGCACCACCTGACGACCAACCCGCTGGTGGAGGTCGACGGCGACCGCGCCGTGCTCGGAGCCCAGCAGATCGCGGTGTTCTGCCGGGAGGGGGAGGCCCCCGAGTTCACCGTCGGCGAGGAGTACCGGATGGAGGCGGTCCGCACTCCCGAGGGCTGGCGCCTGTCCCGCGTGGAGGGCGACCGCCTCTGGCGCCTCGACCACGCGCCGGGAGGTGAAGGGCAACGCTGACGGGCGGTCCGGCCGCCTCCCCTCGGCACCGGGGGCGACCGGAGGCCGACCCCGCCGAAGGCGGGTCGGCGGTCAAGGCCCCGAAGGTGCGTCGGCCCGCGCCAGGTCCGTCACCGGCGGGCCGACCCGGGCGGACGGAAATGGCACCACTCCACGGGATACGACCCCGGCCCCGGCCCTGCCCGTGCCTCAAACGCCCCCCAGCACCTCCTGGGAGTGCACCAGGTCGGCGTACTTGCCGGAGGAGGCCATCAGCTCCTCGTGGGCGCCGATCTGGACGACCCGCCCCTTGTCCAGGACCACGACGAGGTCGGCGGCGGCGATGGTCGACAGGCGGTGCGCGATGATGATCCGGGTGCACCGAAGGGCGTCGAGGGTGGACGCGATCCGCGACTCGGTCACCGTGTCCAGCGCGTTGGTGGCCTCGTCCAGCACCAGCACCCGCGGGTCGCGGGCCAGCGCCCGGGCGATCGCGATCCGCTGGCGCTGCCCGCCCGAGAGCGTGTTCCCCATCTCACGGACCTGGGTGTGGTAGCCCAGGGACATCGCCTGGACGTCCTCATCGAGGTCGGCGCGGACGGCCGCCGCCCGGACCCCGTCCAGGGTCAGGTCGGGCAGCCCGAAGCGGATGTTGTCGGCGATGCTGCGGTTGCTCAGCACGATCTCCTGGGGCACGTAGGCCACGGCCCGGTAGAACGACTCCGCGGAGATCGCGCCGACCGGCACCCCGTCGAACGCGATCTCGCCGCTCTGGGCCGGGTAGAGCCCCATCAGGAGCTTGCCGAGAGTGCTCTTGCCCGACCCGGTCCCGCCGACGACGGCCACGCACGCGCCCGCGGGGGCCTCGAACGACACGCCCTCCAGCACCGGTGTGCGCCCGCCCGGGTAGGTGAACCGCAGGTCCCGGACCGATACGTGCCCGCGGACCTCGTGCGGCCGGTCCCCGAACACCGCCTCGCCGTCGGGCTGGTGGACGATGTCGCCGATCCGCGACACCTGGGCGTTGGCCGTGATGAGCTGGTTGAACACCGAGGTCAGCGACATGACCGTCGCCAGCCCGGTGGCGGTCAGGCTCTGCACGGCCACGGCCGAGCCGATGTCCAGGCGCCCGCCCGCCACCAGCCACAGACCGAGCCCCAGCACCAGCAGCGGCCCGAAGGTCTGGAGGGCCGCGTAGCCGCTGGTCGCCATCCCCTGCAGCACGATCCTGCGCCAGGTGTGGCGCATCGCCCCGGCGTACACCCTGCGCCAGTCGGCGAAGAAGGAGTCGGCCATGCCGGAGACCTTCAGCGTCTCGATGGCCGCCATCGCCTCCATCTGGATCGCGCTGGACTCGGCCGTCGCGCCGATCTCGCGGTCGGTCGTGGAGCGGACCGGACGGTAGGAGGCCACGGCGATGGCGGCCATCAGTGCCATCACCGCCACCACCACCGCGCCCAGCAGCGGCGACCGCAGGAAGATGTAGGTCAGGGCGACGGCGAGGCTGCCGATGTCCAGGAGCGTCGCCGCCACCTGGTTGGAGATCATGTCCCGTACCGCGGCGATGCTCGACAGCCGGTACACCAGCTCGCCCTGGGAGCGGCTGGAGAAGTACTTGTAGGGCAGGCTCAGCAGCTTGCGGAAGGTCTGCCCCATCATCGCCTCGCCCAGGCGGCGGATGACCGAGGCCAGGCACAGCGCCCGCACCGCCGAGAACGCGAAGTGCAGCGCCATCGGTACCAGGAACGCCACCGCGAGCAGGGCCGCCGGGGTCTGCTCGATGAAGGCGCCGCGGCTGTTGATGGCGAACTGCACCGCGAGGGGCACGGCGAGGGTGAACGCGTACAGCACCAGCGAGGCCGCGAACGCGCCGGCCAGCAGCCACTTGGCGCCCGCGGCGGCGCGCAGGAACGTCCACCACATGCTCGGCTCGCGGTGGCGGACCGGGGCGTAGTCCTCTGCGGGCACCGCCTCCAGCACGACGCCGCTGTAGTGCTCGTCGAACTCCTCGAAAGAATAGCGGCGCCTGCCGCCGGCCGGGTCGACCACGGTAATGCCGCGCCGTCCGATGTGCTCGACCACGACGAGGTGGCTGTCGTCCCAATAGGCGATCAGCGGCAGGGCGAGTTCGGGCATCCGGTCCCGCCCCGCCCGGAACGTGCGCACCCGCATCCGGTACCCGCGCAGGATGTCCACGACGTCGTGCATGGACAGCCCGTCGCGGCCGGTCTCATAGGCGCGCCGCAGGGCCGCCACCGTGCCGTGGGAGCCGTGCGCCGAGAGCACCATCGCGATGCAGCACAGGCCGCACTCGGTCTGGGCGAACTGCTGGACCTCCCGGACCCGGCGCCCGCGCCCGCCGGACGGCCCGCGCCCCATCAGCGCCCTCCCAGGCAGCGCGGCAGCCGCACGGCCGGGTCCCGCAGCATGAGCCGAGCGTAGTGCCAGCCGGAAAGGCCCACCATGAACGAGGGCAGGGCCGTGGTGGCCCCGACGCCGCAGCGCCATCCGCCGTCGGCGTGGCGGTCGAGGAACCGCGATTCCAGCTCCTTGGCCCAGGTGCGGGCCTCGGGCCAGTCGAAGCGGTCGGCGAGCCAGACCAGCACGGCGATCCGCCCGGCGGCGCCGTGGCACATGCTGATGTCGCCGGTGAACGGACCGTGGGCCGCGCGCCCGGCCTCCTCGCCGATCGCGGCGCGGATCTCGCTCGGCGTGCGGCCGAGCACCGACAGTGCCTTGGCCAGGGCGAAGGCGATACCTGCGTAGCCCTTGCACCACCCCGACGCGTCGCCGGGGGTGTCCAGCACGTCGTCGCGCCAGCGGTACCGCAGGTAGGCGCCGGTGAGCGCCTCAAGGTGCTCCCGCGCGCGCCCGTCGGGGTCGGCGCCCGCGGTGATGCCCGCGCTCAGCGCCGCCACCCGGCCGAACCGGCCGTGCGCCAGGCCCAGCTCCCCGCCGTGCCCACCGCTGTGCCCACCGGGTGGGCCGTCGACCTCGACCAGGCGCCGGACGAGGGCCTCGGGGCCGTACCCGGGCAGGCGCGGAGCGCCGGGGTCGTCGTACTCGGCGAGGTGGACGAGGTAGCCGCCGAGCCCGTTGAGGTAGTCGAGGTCGTCGGCGGTGAGCGCCTCGGGGTCGGCGGAGGTCTCCGCCTCCAGGGTGGCCTCCGGCGCGGCGTCCTCGGTCCCGCCCAGGTCCAGGGCCACCGCCCGCATGGAGAGAGCACCCGTGAAGGGGGACAGGCCCAGCGGCGCGGCGACAGGGGGGAGTTCCCGGGGCAGGGCCGTGCGCAGGGCGGCCGCGGGGTGGACACCGCCGGAGCCCTCGGCGCCATCGGCGGTGCGCAGCCGGGCCAGCGTGAGCAGGAGCCCGCCGCTCTCGTAGAGGGACGGGTAGAGGACGTCGAGGCGCAGGTCGTTGCCCTGCAGGCGCGGCATCAGCCAGGTCGGTCGCTCCGGGGTGCCGAGGGCGAGGTCGCCGATGGTGCGGACCAGCTCTCCGGGGTCGGCCAGCGGCGACGGCCGCGCGGCGGCGGGCCCGGCGGCGGCGGATCCGGCCACGGGGGGCCGGGCAGGCCGGTCGGTCCAGGCGTCGTCGGTGGACGTGGCCAGGCCGAAGCGGATGTAGTTCGGGTCCCGCCGCTCCGGGCGGGCGAAGAACGCCCCGATGTTGTCGAGGGCGGCCTCGCGCGGCGTGCGCACCACGGCGTCGGGCACCTCCTCGCCGCCGTTGCACAGCAGCGCCGTGGAGTCGCACTCGACCTCGAAGAAGGGGGTGTCGAGGCCGAGCATGGCGTGGGCCTCCTCGGAGCAGACCTCTTCGGCGACGCTGCGGCGCAGGCCGCGGTGGCGCCGGGGCAGCCGGTCCAACAGGTCCAGCCGGTCGGCGCGCCCGGCCAGATGGGCAGGGTGGGTCGAGGCCTCCAGGAACCGGTAGTAGACGAAGGTCGGCCGGACGAGCTGGCGTACCGACCAGCCGTCCGTGGTGCGCACCGCCTCCACGGCCGCCTCCCGGACCGTGCGCAGCCGGGCGCGCCCCTCCTCGAAGCCGGTGACCAGCTCGTCCTCCCAGAGGCGGGGGTCGAGCTGTTCTCCGCCGACGCGGGCCACGTTGTCACCGCGCGTGGCCGTGACCGGGGCCGTGTCGAACCTGATGGCGTCGGTGCCCGCGTCGACGATCGTGAACGATTCCATCCGCTCCGAACGGTCGGTGCGCACGCTGCCGAGGGCGGAGATGTCGATGTCGAGGATCTCGGCGGTGTAGCGCACCGGGAACATCAGCGTGTTGAGGACGGAGGACTCGACGTCGGCGGCCTGCGGGGCGCCCCCGGTGTCCGCGGCGGCCGAGGACGGGTTCGGCAGGCCGACCAGGGTCTCCAGGTCGATGACGACCGGTCCGTCGGCGGTGGCGATCACGTTCTCGTGGTGCAGGTCCCCGGTCCCGAACATGCTCAGCAGTGCGGCGCAGCGACCGAACCTGCGGAAGTACAGGGCCGCCTGCCGCTCGTCGGCCGGTTCGGAGTACACGACCCGCGCCTGCCACAGGTGGTCGTCCCGCTCCAGGGTGTCCGGGCACAGCGGGCCGAAGAAGCCCCCGCTCGGGTCGGCGGCCCCGCGCACGGCCTGCAGGATGCGGTGTGCGGTGCGCGCCTGCGGCTTGTACACCAGGGTGGTGCCGTTCTCCCACGTCACGAAGCACACGGTGGCGCCCCTGCGGTGGCTGTCTCCCGCGCCCGGCTCCACCGCGACGACCGGACCGGCGGTGCCGAAGCGTTCGCGCAGCAGGCCGCCGTCCTCGTCGGCGGCCGCGAGCACGGCCTCCACCAGGGCCGTCCGCCGCCGGGCGAACAGCTCCAGGAGCCGCTCCAGCTCGGGGAAGGCGTCCAGGATGCGGCGGCGCCCCTCGGCGCCGGCGACCCGGTCGTGGAATTCGGCGTAGCCGGGCGCCGAGTCCTCCTCGGCGCGGGCGGCGTGGAAGGCCGTGACCAGGGAGCGGATGCCGATCCAGTGCAACCCGTCCAGCACGCTGCCCAGGATGGAGCGGACGAGTGCGGCGCGGCCGTCGTCGGCCGCCCGGCGCAGCACGGGCCGCTCCGCGCACGCGTCGAGGACGGGCCGGTGGAAGCGGCCGAACACACCGCTCTTGGCGGCGATGAGCTCATCGATGACGCGCTCCGTCTCGGCGGGCGCGGGCCGGGCGACGGCATCGGACATGGGGACCTCCAGGGGACGTGGTGCGCGGCCGCGCCGGTGGAGGCGCGGCGCGGCCGGGGCGCCCGCCGGGTCGGACGGAGGCACGGTGGGCGCCCCGGCGGGCGGAGGAGGGCGCCCCGGCGCGGATGCACCGGGGCGCGAGTGGTGTGCCGGTCGGGTCAGGTACCCGCGCAGCGGCTCGTGCAGGCGGTGCTGGGGCAGTTGTCGCCCATCGCCGCGCTGACGGCGGTCGCCGAAGCCACCGTGGCGCTGACGCAGGCGATGGTGCTCTGGACCTGGGCGTCGCCGCCGACGAAGCCGCCCGGGGGCTCGGCGAGCTCGACCAGCTCGTCCACGGAGATGTACCCGGTGGACCTGTCCATGGGCAGGTTGCTCATGGCCGTATCCCTTCCTGTCATTCTCTGCAGAGGCCTCCGGCGGGTGCCGGGGCCCGATCGTGGACGGCGCACCGAGGTGGGGCCCACGGCCTGTCGGGAGGCGGTCGGTGCGCCGGTGTCGCGGTCAGTCCAGCCGCAGGAGGGAGGGGAAGGCCTCCGGTTCGAGGTGGCGCAGGATGGACCAGGCCGTTCCCGGGCGGCCGAGCATCAGGCTGCGGCTGTAGGAGTAGCGCGTGTCCCACCGGGCCGGATAGCGGTCCAGCACCGCGTCGAACAGGCGCTCATAGAGCCCGTCGACGGTTCCCGCGGGGAACAGGTCCGGCCGCTCCCGGGCGGCGAAGAGCACGACCTCGGCGGTACCGAGGTCCCCGTGGCAGTAGCTGGGGTTGTTGCCGAACCCGTGGGCGAGCGTCAGCTCCGCCATTCGGGCGATCTGGCGCTCGGGGACGGCCTCCGGCGCGTGGCGGTTCACCTGCAGCGCCCCGAGCAGCAGTCCGGGCGCCCCGTGGCACCAGGCGAAGGAACGCTCCTCGTTGTCCCACTCGCGGGGCCAGTCGCGGTCGCCGGGGTCCTGGGCACCGGCGATGCCGCGCGCGAGGAGGAGACCCGTCCCGTGGGCCCGCTCATCGCCGAAGACCGCCGCGTACGCCAGCAGGTGGGGGGCGATCCCGATGGTGCCGTGGGCGTACCCGGTGTGCCCGGTGGCGCGTCCGTCCGGACCGGTGTCGGCGAGCAGGTGCAGCTCGGTGTCGGCCGCTTGGCGGGCGGCGCGGGCGATGCGTTCCCGCTCGCGGGCGTCCGCGCAGTTCCGGTGCAGCGACAGTAGGACGGCCAGCGCCCCGGCGGCGCCGCCGACGAGGTCGGGCTCGGTGCACCCGTCGAGCGTCCGCGCGATGGCCTCGGCCAGGTCACCGGAGCCCGCGCCGGAGTCGTCGCCCAGCAGGCGTTTGGCCGTGGCCAGTGCGTAGGCCACTCCGGCGATCCCGCCGTAGGCGCCGGGCGGGGAGGGAAGGCCGCCGGGGCCGTCGTCGGCGAACCCCCGCTCCAGAGGGTCCAGCACGGCCAGTGCGGTGTCCCGGAAGTCCTGGCGGCCGGTCGCCCGCGCCAGCCCGGCCAGCACCAGCGCCGCCCCGCTCGTCCCGCTGTACAGGTCGGCCCCGAGCACGCCGGGGCTCCACTGCAGGTCGTCGAGGGTCGCGATCTGCGGTGCGAGCCATGTGGCGGGCGAGTCCGCGTCGTCGCCGCCGATGACCGAGGACACCAGATCGTCCCCGATGCGCACGGCCTCGGCCAGCAGCCGGGAGCGGCCCACGGGCGCGGCGGGCGCGCGGCCGCCGCCGGCCGCCGCCGGTGCGAACCCGGTGGTCTCCTCGTCCAAGGGCAGCCGCGTGACGAACGCCAGGTCGACCATGTGCAGCTGGCGCTCGATCTCCTCCTCGTCCAACGCGAGGATCCGGTCGCGGACCGTATCGGCCGGGGGCTCCTCGAAGGCGTCGGCGCGCACGACGGCCCCGCCCGCCTCCACAGCGGTCGAACGTCCGGTGTAGGAGAAGTAGGGCACGTCGCCCGCGGCGAGCTGGGCGGCCTCGGCGCGGGTCAGGTCGTCGACGGCCCCCTTGGTCAGCGCCACCCGGTGCAGCAGGGCCGCGCGGACGAGGGGGTCGGCCACGGCCTCGGGGTGGCG
This sequence comes from Nocardiopsis suaedae, assembly GCF_027706745.1. Taxonomy (GTDB): domain Bacteria; phylum Actinomycetota; class Actinomycetes; order Streptosporangiales; family Streptosporangiaceae; genus Nocardiopsis_A; species Nocardiopsis_A suaedae. Next base: position 53,743 of record NZ_JAQFWP010000006.1, read on the forward strand.
CGCCATGCGCAGCAGCTGCGCGTAGAAGGCCGTGGGCTCGGCGACGTAGCGGAACCGGGCGTCGGCCAGGTGCTCCTCGACGGCGGCCGCCACCTCGGAGCGGTGGCGGGCCGCGAACTCCAGAACACGCCGCAGCTCGCGCTTGATGGTGTCGCGCTGGGCCGCCGGGGTCGGCTCGTCGGCGCCGCGGTCGGCGCCCACGGCGGTCTCCCCCTCGGAACCGGGCGCGGTGGCGGCGACGAGCTCGGTGTGCATGTCGTCGCGCCCGTGGTTGCGCACCCGCAGGGCGCGATAGGGGGACTGCTGCCCGGCCTCGTAGCCGACGACACCGACGTGCATGCCGCTGTCGGCGCCCGGCTGCCGCATCACCATCGGCAGCAGGCCCATGCAGGCCACCGATTCGACGAGGCGGCGCCGGGCGGTCGTCCAAGCGGAGTCGGCGGCCTCGGGCATCCGCCAGCGCGGGGCGAAGAGGGTCTCGGCGTCGATGACGGTCGGACCCGCCGGGGAGGCGAGGACGTTCTCGAAGTGGATGTCGACGCCTTTGACCAGGTAGAGCACGCCCGCGAGCCGTCCGAGGGCCGCGTCGTACTCCTCGGCGGTGCCCGAGAACGGGCCCGTGGTGACGAACGCGCTGAAGCCCCCGGCGCCTGCGGGCAGGTAGCGCACGGTCGGCAGGGTGCTCCCCATGCGCCGGTTCACCCAGTCCACGAAGGCGTTGTAGCCGCGTTCGGCCTGGACCGGCCGCGGCTTGTAGAGGATCCGGCCGCCGTCGTCGAACCCGACCTCGGCCACCGACAGGCCGCCGTTGTGGGTGTCGCCCCTCCCGAGCCGGACCGAGGTGATCCTGCTGCCCTCCCGCACACCGGGCATGTCGCGGTCGAGGGCCGCACGGTTGCGCCCGACCTCGCCGATGATGGCGAGGAGGTGGTCCGCGGCCGCCTGCACCCGGGCGCGGCACGAGTGGAACAGGTGGGGGTAGCGGCCGAGCAGGTGACGGTGGCCGTCCGGGCCGTTCGTCCAGCGGCGGAAGCTCCGGTAGCGCTCCTCGGCGGTCGCGCCCTCCAGGCCGCCGCTGCTGCGCAGCCGGTACAGCTCTTCGAGCAGGACGCGGACCATGGCGGCGCCCGTCCGCTCGGTCTGGTCGGCGATGAATCCGGTGGCGATGTCGTTGTCGGGGGCGACCTGCGGGGAGGCGGCGATCCGGGCCGCGATCCCGTCGGACCAGGCCCGGGTCCAGTAGGCGAAGTAATCCTGCATCCCGCCCTCGACGTCCGCCTCGGGGGCGTAGGCGGGCGGAGGGGGGAACTCGCCCTCACCGGCGGGTGCATCGGCCGACACCGCGGAGAGCTGCTCCACCAGGGCCTCGCGCAGCTCGTCGGAGTCGAGTTCGGGCAGGTACTTGTCGATGACGACGCGGGCGGCGTCCGCCCCGTGACCGTCCACCGTGGCAACTCCAGATTCGCATCGTCCTGCCCGGCGGGAACCGGGCGTCGTCGTGGCCGCGGACCGCCCGGGAGGCCGGTGCGGGGCCGGCCGCCTCGCACGCGCCGTCCGGGACGGTCCGCGGTGGGCCCTTCGGGATGGAACGTCCCGTCGGGGCCTCAGCGGTCGTTCTAGGGCTCGACGGGCCGACAGATGTCGGTGGTGTGGGTGCAGAGGATGGTGAGCGGGTTCTGGCAGGTGAAGCTGAGGGTGTTCGGCGCGGCGTCGGCGCCGAAGGTGATGCCCTTCAGGCTCTGGTCGTCGATTTCCGTGAGGATCCCGGCGTTGGGGTTCGCCATGGAATGCTCCTTGTCGTTTTCTGGGGGGTTCAGCATCCGTCCTGGCATTCCACGGTGAGCGTGCAGACCTTCCCCTGGTTGCCGAGGATGATGCTCGGCGTCGCGCACGAGGGGAAGGTGATGGGGTTCGGGTGGGCGTCGGCGCCGAAGGCGATCTGCGCCAGGCCCTGCTCGCCGATCTCCTCAAGGATTCCCGCGTTCGGGTTCGTCATGAAGGGCTCCTCGTCGCTTTCAGTGGAAGAAGGCGTTCTCAGCATCCGTCCTGGCACTCCACGGTGAGGGTGCACACCTGCCCCGGGTTCCCGAGTCCCAGGCTGATGCCGATGCAACCGATTCCGGTGATCGTGTTCGGGGTCGCGTCGGCGCCGAAGATGATCTGCGCCAGGCCCTGCTCGCCGATCTCCTCAAGGATTCCCGCGTTCGGGTTCGTCATGGTGCCTCCGGTCTCTCGATCTGTTCACGTCGAATGACGGAGCGCGATGACTTCGGTGCCGCTCCGGAGGACAAGGGGCGGCGGCCGTTCGGGGTCACGAAAAGAGGATCTGCCGCCATTCGGAACCCCGGTGCCATCGGGGTGACGGCTCCGGTGCGGACCGGGCCCTTTGCTCCCGGCTCCGACGGAAAAGATTCTGTCGGAGCCGGAATGCGGGTTCCAGTGGACTTTGGGGACCTGTACTTTCGGGTGGTGTACTTCAGGGAAAGGCGGAGCCGTCGCAGGTGACGGGGTGTCCGCGGAGTGTCACCGCTCGTCTCTGAATTCGGCGAGGATTTCGGTCGCGTCCTCGGTTCCGGCGCGGACGTTCTCGGTGACCGCGACACCGGCGGGATTGACGACGACCTCGTCGGCGCCGGCGGCGGCATAGCACTTCAGCCCCTCGGCCACCTCCGAAGCGGAGCCGTAGAGGAAGACGCCGCCGTCGACGAGCCGCCCGGCCCCCTCCCACGGGTCGGCGGCACTGACGCGTAGGCCCGCCCGGTTCAGCATGTCGACGTACTGCCCGGCGGACAGGTGCCCCTGCGCCGCCGCGAAGGCCAGCGCACGGGCGTCGCGGCCCGGCCTCCGGACGGCCGCGTGCACGACGGCCACGAGTCTGGGCGGCCGCCCCGCGCCGCCGCCCAGGGCCGGGACGACGGCATCGCGGAGGTAGTCCGGCGGGGCCAACCAGGTCACGGCCGCGTCGGCGACCTCGGCGGCGGCCCGCGCCATGCCGGGCCGCAGGACCCCCGCGGCCAGCTCGACGCGCGGGTGGTCGATCTTCGGGAGGAGGTCGTCGCCGCCTTCCAGGTGGCGGCGCACCTCGGCGATGTAGTCGCGCACCGCCGACGCCGGGCGGTCGTAGCGGTGGCCGAGAAGGCGGGCGATGACCTCGGGGGTGCCCGCGCCGAACCCCGCCACGACCGGGCGTCCGGTCAGCAGGGCCAGCGCTCGGGCGTCCGCCGCCGCCTGGAACGGGTGGCGCAACGGCGTGAGCTGTACCGATGTCCCCACGGGGATCCGGTACCCGGCCCCGGCGAGGTAGGCCAGCGCCGGCAGGGGGCCGCCCTGCGGCGAGGTCCCCATCCAGAGCCGGTGGGCGTCGCGGAGTCGGACCAGGTCGGCGAAGGGGCGGATCTCGTCGGCGTCCAGCGGGGTGTGGGGGAGGAGGAGGGAGACGCGCATCGGGGATCAGGCCTCCCGCGCCGTGTCGGCCGCGGCCCTGTCGTGGGCGACGAGGGCGGAGCAGGCCGGGCACCTGCTCGCGACGAAGGTGAGGGCGGCCTGGACGCGCGATTCCACGCCGAGCTTCTCGAAGATCCGGGTGATATGGGCCTTGACCGTCCGCTCGGTCACGGTCATCCGCCTGCTGATCTCCCGGTTGGAGTACCCGGAGGCGACCAGCAGCAGGACTTGGAGCTCGCGTCCGGTCAGGTCCTCGACCGCTTCGGGGCAGAGCGGCGGGCCTGCGTAGGGCGAGCAGGGGTGGGTCTGCACTCGTGTGTCCCTGTCCGTTTCTGTTGTGCGGCGGTCCGCACACCCTGCTCCGTCCTTCGCGGACATGGACGTCCGTGATGGTCGCGCCTCGGGGCGGGCCGAGCGGGGAGACCGCGCCGTGGGGACGAGGAGACGAGTGGGAGCGTTCCCACGGGAGGGACCAGGGCATGCGGAGCGTCCTTGCGGTGATGGGCCCCGCTCGACGGCGGAGACGGTCCGCGGGATCCCGGTCGGGATCGGAGGGGCGGGGCCCGGGACGCCCGGGGCCCAGCTCCCTGCGGGTGGTCCGTGGCAGCCGTCGGGGCGGGACCCATCGGGGGGGGAGGGGCGAACGGGGGCCGGGTTCGCGGTCGTGGGGGATCGTGCGTGGGGGATCATCGCGTCGGATCGGGCGCCCTCCGGCCCACGGGCTTCCTGCCGGGCGGGAGGCCGCCCGCCGTGCCGTCCGAACGGGCAGAGGGCGAACGGCACGGTAGTGTCGTCGCCCGCCCGGCGGCAAACTCTTTCGATCCTCGATTAAGTTCCGAGGTCGGGGCGGCCCCGGCCGGTGTCGGGGCCGGGCACGGGCCCCGAACGGCGACGGCGCCCGTGCCCGGAGGGGACTCCGGGCCCGGGCGCCGCTGGGGGGTGGGAGAGGGTCCGGGGGCTACAGGCCCAGCAGGTGCTCGATGCCGGCCAGGCCGAAGTCGGCGGCGAACACCGCGGTCAGGATCCACATCAGCCAGCCCACCTCGCGGTACTTGCCCACGGCGGTCTTGATGATGGTGTAGGCCACGATGCCCGCCCCGATGCCGGTGGCGATGTCGTAGGTGAACGGCATCAGGGCGATGGTCAGGAACGCCGGGATCGCGATGGAGATGTCGCTCCACTCGATGGCGCCCACGCCCATCATCATCATGGCCCCCACGAGGACCAGGGCGCACGAGGCCGCCTGGCCCGGGACCATCCCGAACACCGGGGAGAACAGGATCGCCAGCAGGAACAGCCCGCCGGTGACCAGGCTCGCCAGCCCGGTGCGGGCGCCCTCGCTGACGCCCGCGGTGGACTCCACGAACACCAGGGTGGCCGAGGAGCTGGTCACGCCGCCGACCACGGCCCCGGCGCCGTCGGTGCCCAGGATCTGGTTGGTGCGCGGCATCTGCCCGTTCTCGTCGGTCAGCCCCGCCTTGTTGCCCACCGCCAGCACGGTGCCCAGCGCGTCGAAGAACCCGGCCAGGATCAGCGTGAACAGGATGACCGCCGCGCTGGCCGGACCCGCCTGGACCCAGGCCCCGAACAGGTCGACCTGGAAGAGCAGGCTGAAGTCGGGGGCGGTGAACAGCGTCTCGGGAAGCCGCGGCGCGGACCCGCCCCAGGTGTCGTCGCCGAGCTGGAAGACGTAGGTGACGACGACGGCGATGGCGGTGGCCGTGACGATCCCGTAGAAGATCGCCCCGGGCACGTTGCGGGCCAGCAGGATCGCCGAGACCAGCAGCCCGATGATGAACACCACCACCGGCCACCCGGCCAGGTGGCCGGTGGTGCCCAGCTGCAGCAGGCTGCCCTCGCCCGCGCTGACGAACCCGGCGTTGGCCAGCCCGATCAGCGCGACGAACATGCCGATGCCCACACCGATGGCGAGCTTGAGGTTGTGCGGCAGCGCGTTCATCACCGCGGTGCGCACCCCGGTGACCACCATCAGGATGATGGCGATGCCCTGCCAGACCACCAGGCCCATCGCCTGCGGCCAGGTCATCTGGGGGACCGCCTGGTAGGCCACCACCGCCATGACGCCCAGGGCGGCGGCCAGCGCGATGGGCGCCCGGCCCAGCACGCCCATCAGGATGGTGACGATGCCCGCCGACAGCGCGGTCATCGTGGTGAGCTGCTCGAAGGTGGGAGCGTATCCGTTGATGTCCTGGGCCCCGCTGAGCACGATCGGGTTCAGGACGATGATGTAGGCCATGGCCATGAAGGTGGTCAGGCCTCCGCGGATCTCGCGCCCGTAGGTGGAGCCGCGTTCGGTCACGAAGAAGAACCGGTCGAGCCAGGATCGATCGGTCGTGGAGGCCGCCGCCGGTTCGGGGGTGGGCCCCTTCGCGTCGAGTCGAGTCATGTCCCCTCCTGGAGGGAGTCGGGTCCGGGCCTGCCCTGCCCGGTACCGCGTGCGGGGGGTCGATTACGTTCTGTGACCAACCGTGGGTGCGCCCGGACGAGGCGCGTCCACGGGGGGCCGGTGCGGGGCCCAGCACCGCCGGGCGGCCACGTTACCGCCGTGCGGGCCGAGAGCCCGTGTCTCCTTCTTCTCGCGTGCCTCCTGGGTCCGGAGGCTGCCCGTCCCGGCACCGAGGGCGCCGGCGGACCGGGACGGGCAGGATCGGGGGCGCTACAGCTCGATGCCCACGATGTCCTCAGGGCGCACCGGGGCGTGCGTGAGCGCGCGCCCGGTGGCGTCCCGCACCGCCGCCACGATCGCCGGGGTCGACGACAGCGTCGGCGGCTCGCCCGCGCCGCGCAGCCCGTAGGGCGCGTTGGGGTCGGCGTGCTCCAGCACGTCGATCCGCATCGGCGGGGTGTCCAGGATGGTGGGGATCAGGTAGTCGGTGAAGGACGGGTTGCGGATCTGGCTGTCCTTGACCTGGATCTCCTCCATCAGCGCCAGGCCCAGCCCCTGGGTGGAGCCGCCCTGGATCTGCCCGGCCAGCTGCTGGGGGTGCATGACCTTGCCGACGTCCTGCACCGCGTCCAGCGCCACCACCTTGACCAGGCCCAGCTCCACGTCCACGTCGACCACCGCGCGGTGCACGCACATCCCGAACTGGGTGTGCGAGTCGCCCTGGCCGAACGTGGGGTCGAGCATGTGCGTGGGCCGGTGGTGGAACTCGCGGGTCTCTTCGACCGCGCCGCCCTCCAGCACGTCGGCCAGCGGCGCCAGCACCCCGTCGGTCTCCGAGACGAGCTTGCCGCCCTGCAGCGACAGCACCGCGTCCGGGTGGCCGGGGGAGACCAGGCCGCGCTCGCGGGCGATCTCGAACACGCGGGCCCGCACCGCCTCGCAGGCCGTCTTGACGGCGCCGCCGGTCATGTACGACTGGCGGGAGGCCGACGACGACCCGGCCGAGCCGACCTGGGTGTCGGAGGGGTGGATGGTCACCCGCTCCACGCCCAGCTCGGTGCGGGCGATCTGGCCCTTGACGGTGACCAGGCCCTGGCCGACCTCGGCCGCGGCGGTGTGCACCAGCGCCACCGGCTCGCCGCCGATCAGCTCCAGGCGCACCCGGGCGGTGGAGTAGTCGTCGAACCCCTCCGAGAAGCAGAGGTTCTTCAGGCCCACCCCGTAGCCGACGCCGCGCACCACGCCCTCGCCGTGGGTGGTGTTGGCCACCCCGCCGGGCAGGGTGCGCAGGTCGGACGGGTCGGGGAGCTGCTCGCGGGCCGGCGGCAGCGGCATGTCCTTGGAGCGTTGCAGCATCTCGGCCATCGGCAGCGGCGTGTCCATGAGCTGGCCGGTGATGATCCGCGAGCCCTGCTTCATGGCGTTCTTGATGCGCAGGTCCACCGGGTGCATGCCCAGCTCGGCGGCGAGCTTGTCCATCTGCGACTCGTAGCCGAAGCACGCCTGCACCGCGCCGAAGCCGCGCATCGCCCCGCACGGCGGGTTGGTGGTGTACACGCCGTAGGCGTCCACCTTGACGTTGGGCACCTCGTAGGGGCCGATGCCCAGCGAGGAGGCCACGCCCACCACCGCCGGGGTCGCCGAGGCGTAGGCCCCGCCGTCGACGACGATCTCCAGGGTGGCGTACAGCAGCGTGCCGTCCGCCTCGGCCCCGTGCTCGAAGCGCATCTTGGCCGGGTGCCGGTGCACGTGGCCGTAGAACGACTCCTCGCGGTTGTACACGATCTTCACCGGGCGGCCGGTGTGCAGCGCCAGCATGCACGCGTGGATCTGCATGGACAGGTCCTCGCGGGCGCCGAACGCCCCGCCCACCCCGGCCAGGGTCAGCCGCACCTTGTCCTGGGGCAGGCCCAGGGCCGGGGCGATCTGGCGCTGGTCGACGTGCAGCCACTGGGTGGCGATGTACAGGTCCACGCCCCCGTCCTCGGCGGGCACGGCCATGCCCGACTCGGGGCCGAGGAAGGCCTGGTCCTGCATGCCCACCTCGTACTCGGTGGACACCACCGCGGCCGCCCGGGAGCGCAGCTCCTCCAGGGCCTCGCCGCCGGTGAAGGCGCCGGTGCGGATGGGCTGGTGGCGCACCACGTTGCCGTGCTGGTTGTACTCCTCGTGCACCGGCAGGGTGCCGTCCTCGTGCACCAGGGGGCACTCGGGGTCGAAGGCGGCCCGCCGCGAGTCGCTGACCGGCTCCAGCACCTCGTAGTCGACCTCGATGCGCTCCAGGGCGCGGCGCGCGGTCTCGGGGTGGTCGGCGGCCACGATCGCCACCGCCTCGCCCTTGTAGCGCACCTTGTCGAAGGCGAGCACCGGCTGGTCCTCGTACTCCAGCCCGTAGCGCTTCTCCCCGGGCACGTCCTCGTGGGTGAGGACCGCGTGCACCCCCGGGAGCTTGAGCGCCCCGGTGATGTCGATGCCCCGGATGCGGGCGTGCGGGTGGGGGCTGCGCAGCGTCATCCCCCAGAGCATGTCCTCCATCCACATGTCGGAGGAGTAGGCGAACTCGCCGGTGACCTTGAGCGTGCCGTCGGGGCGGCGGGGGCTGGCCCCCACACCGTCCCGGGTGGTGCTGGACAGGTCGCCCGGGGCCCGGGTCGTCGTGCCGGACATCACCGGCTCACCTCCTGGGTCAGTCGTCGGTGGGCGGCGCGGCCGGCCTCGGCGGCCTCGCCGTGGGAGACGGTGCGCAGCTCCCCGCGCTCGACCACGGTGCGGCCGCCGACCAGCAGCCGCTCCAGCGGCGGGACCGGGCCGAACGTCAGGGCCACCACCGGGTCGTCGATCACGTCGTAGCCGAAGCCGTCGATGCGCCACAGCGCGATGTCGGCGAGCTTGCCCTGCTCCAGGGAGCCCAGCTCGTCCTGGCGGCCGAGCACCCGGGCGCCGCCCAGGGTGGCCATGTGCAGGGCCTGCCGGGCGGTGAGCGCCTGGGGCCCCTTGCGGGCGCGCGCCATCAGCAGCGCCTGGTGCATCTCGCCGGCCAGCGGGGTCAGCTCGCTGGAGGCGGGGCCGTCCACGCCCAGGCCCACCGGGGCCCCGGCGGCCAGCAGCTCGGTGGTGCGGCAGATGCCCGCGCCCAGCCGGGCGTTGGAGGTGGGGCAGTGGGCCACACCGGTGCCGGTCTCGGCGATGCGCGCGATGGCCGCGTCGGACAGGTGCACCGCGTGGGCGAACCACACGTCCTCGCCCAGCCAGCCCAGCTTCTCGGCGTACTCCACCGGGGTGCAGCCGAACTCGGCGGCGCACTTCTCCTCCTCGTCGAGGGTCTCGGCGAGGTGGGTGTGCAGCCGCACGCCCTTGGCGCGGGCCAGCTCGGCGGCGCCGCGCATCAGCTCGCTGCTGACCGAGAACGGTGAGCAGGGCGCCACCGCCACCCGGGTCATCGACTCCGGCGCGGGGTCGTGGTGGGCGTCGATGGCCGCGGCGGTGCCCTCCAGGGCCCCCTGGAGGGTCTCGACCACCGTGTCCGGCGGCAGCCCGCCCTGGGAGTGCCCCCGGTCCATCGACCCGCGGGCCAGGTCCAGGCGGACGCCGACCCGGCGGGCCGCCTCCACCTCGGCGGCGGCGATGTCGCCGCGCCCGGCCGGGTAGATGTAGTGGTGGTCCGAGGCGGTGGTGCAGCCCGACAGCGCCAGCCAGGCGGTGCCCGCGGTGGTGGTACCGGAGACCACCTCGGCGTCCAGCCGGTGCCAGATCTCGTAGGAGCCCACCAGCCACTCGAACAGGGTGCCGTCGGCGAACAGCCCCTGGGTGGCCCACTGGTACAGGTGGTTGTGCGTGTTCACCAGGCCGGGCGTGGCCACGCAGCCGCGGCCGTCGATGCGCCGCGCCCCGGGGACGTCCGGGGCCGCGCCCGACCCGACGCGGGTGATGCGCCCGTTCTCGGCCACGATGTGCCCGGCGGCGTACTCGGCGCCGCCGACCGTGGCGATGTAGGCGCCGTCGATGACGACGGTCCCGGCCTCCGTGCCGGACGCGCCGCTGGTCGCGCCGGTCATGCGGCACCGCCCGCCTTGGCGGACTCGCGCTCGGCGGCCACGCGCACCGCGTCGATGATCTTCTCGTAGCCGGTGCACCGGCACAGGTTCCCGGCCAGCGCCTCGCGGATCTCGGCGTCCTCGGGCACGCCCTTGCCGGCGCCCACGGTGCGGGAGATGAGGTCGTCGGTCTGCACCAGCAGGCCGGGGGTGCAGAAGCCGCACTGCACCGCGCCCATCTCCACGAACGCCTCCTGGACCGCGCCCAGGCGCTTCTCGTCGCCCTCGCCCTGCTTGTCGGCCAGGCCCTCGACGGTGCGCACCTCGCACCCCTCGGCCTGCCCGGCGGCGACCATGCACGAGCAGGCGGTCACCCCGTCCAGGTAGACGGTGCACGACCCGCACTCGCCCTGCTCGCAGGCGTTCTTGCTGCCCGGCAGGCCCAGGCGCTCGCGCAGCACGTACAGCAGGCTCTCTCCGGCCCACACGTCGTCGGCGCTGACCTGCTCTCCGTTCACGGTGAACGTCACGCGCATCGGGCGTCTCCCCTCGGGTCCTGCAGGCTCTTGCGGTAGTCGGTGACCGACCAGGAAAGGGCGCGGCGCGCCATCACGCCCACGGCGTGGCGGCGGTAGTCGGCCGAGCCGCGCTGGTCGTCGATGGGGCGGGCGACCGAGGACACCAGCTCGCCGAAGCGGCGCACCACGGCCTCGTCCAGCACCGCGCCGCCGTCCCAGTCGAACTCCCCGGCCAGGAACTCCTCGGCCTCCTCGGCGCGGACCGGGGTCGGCGCCACCGACCCCAGGCCGGTGCCCACGGTGCGCGTGCCGGCGTCCAGCGCCAGGCTGAAGTTGGCGACCGCGATCACCATGGCGTTGCGGGTGCCGATCTTGGAGAAGTGCTGCGGCCCGGCCGGGCGGGGCAGCAGTACCGCGGTGATCAGCTCGTCGTCCTGCCGGGCGGTGCGGCGCAGCCCCAGGTAGAACTCGCGCGCCGGGACCCGCCGGGTGCCGCGCACCGACGCCAGCTCGATGACCGCGTCGGTGGCCAGCAGCACCGGGTGCGACTCCCCGGCGGGGGAGGCCCCGCCCAGGTTGCCGCCGACGGTGCCGCGGTTGCGGATCTGCGGCGAGGCCACCGACCGGGAGGCCTGCGCCAGCGCCGGGGCGCGCTCGCCCAGCTCGGCGATGATCCGGGTGTAGGGCACGCCCGCGCCGAGGCGGACCCCGTCGCCCTCGGGCCCCCACGCGGCCAGCTCGGGCACGCGGGTCAGGTCGATCAGGGCCCCGGGCCGGTGCTTGTCGAAGTTCAGCTCGACCATGACGTCGGTACCGCCCATGATCGGCACCGCGTCGGGATGCGCGCTCTTGGCGGCAAGCGCTTCCTCCAACGTGGAAGGGCGCAGGAAGTCCATACTCGTCCTCGTCGTTGCGCGGGCGGACGGTCGCGCCGTTCGCCGTGTGGTCTACGCCGGGTGTGTATGTGAAGTACAACACTGGGGAACAGCGCGCGACCACCCGGTGAACCCATGAACCGGAGCGCTGGTCGCGGGCGGTGCTTTGTTGTTTCCTCCAACAACCCGTCGTGGGTTAACGTGGCGCTGCGCGGCCCCGCCGCGACGCGAGACGAAGGGACCCCATGCGGCTCGGCGAACTGCTCTCCATCCCCCGGCTGAAGCTGCGCTTCCTCAGCGGAGCCGACCAGGCCCACCGCTCCATCCGCTGGGCCTACACCACCGACCTGCTGCGGCCCGCCCGCTACCTGACCGGCGGAGAGCTGGTGCTCACCGGCATGATGTGGCGGACCGGCCCCGCGGACTCGGAGGTGTTCGTGTCCTCGGCCGCCGAGGCGGGCGCGGCGGCCGTGGGCGCCGGGACCGCCCTGGGCGAGGTCCCGCACGACCTGGTCGAGGCCTGCGTCCGGCACGGCATGCCGCTGCTGGAGGTGCCCGCCGAGACCTCCTTCGGCGCGGTCACCGAGGAGGTGCTGCGGCTGATCAACCGGCGCCGCTTCACCACCATCGCCGAGAACCGGGACCGGCACCGCCGGATGATGGCCGAGGTCGCCGCCGGGGCCGACTTCCCCGCCGTGTTCGCCACGGCCGCCGAGCAGGCCCGGGTGCGCGCCTGGGTGCTCTCCAGCACCGGCCGCGCGGTCGCCTCCGCCGGGCCCGGGCTGGACGAGCGGGCCCGCGCCGAGCTGGCCGCCCGCGCCCTGTCCTGGCCGTCGTTCCCGCGCAGCACCGCGCTGCCCGGCGGGGAGGGGGCCGGGCGCGAGCTGACCGTGATGCCGGTGCAGACCCGCCACTCCCACCCGCTGGCGGGGTGGCTGCTGGTGTGCGAGGGCCGCCACGAGGACTGGGAGGAGGAGGTCCACGAGGCCGTCGCCGAGCTGGCCTCGATCGCGGTGCTGGCCCGCAGCCGGGAGGAGGAGCGGGCGCTCAACGACGCCCGGCACGCCGAGGCGCTTCCCCGGCTGGTCGAGGAGCAGCGCCTGGAGGAGGTGGAGGCGCTGTTGCGCGCCGCCGGCGCCGGTCCGGGGCCCGGCCGCGGGCACGTGGTGGTCAGCGCCGCCCTGGCGCCCGACCCGCGCCTGCCCGACCTGGCCCGCCGGGTGCTGTCCGAGCTGCTGGCCGAGCGGCCCGGGGCGGTGGTCACCGGGGAGGGCGACGTGCTGGCGGTGGTGCCGGTGCCCGACGCGGCCGAGGAGGGCGCCCGCGCCGCCGAGGGGCTGCGCGCCGAACTGGAGCGCGGGGCGTGGGCCCTGGAGCCGGGGCTGGTGGACTACCGCCTGGCGGTGGGGATCGGGTCGACCCCGCGCGAGCTGGGCGACCTGCGCGGAGCGGCGGCCGAGGCGCGGCACGCGCGCAGGCTGGCGGGGCTGCGCCGGGGCCGGGCCCAGGTGATCGCCGGGGCCGAGATCGACTCGCACGAGCTGCTGCTGGCCTCGGTCCCCGAGGAGGTGCGGGCCTCCTACCGGGAGCGGCTGCTGGGGCCGCTGCTGGCCTACGACCGGGACCACCGCTCGGACCTGGTGGAGACGCTGGAGCGGTTCCTGGAGCACTCGGGGTCCTGGCAGCGGTGCGCGTCGGCGATGCACGTGCACGTCAACACGCTGCGCTACCGCATCGGCAGGGTGGAGGAGCTGACCGGGCGCGACCTGAGCCGCCTGGACCACCGGGTCGACCTGTTCCTGGCGCTGCGCCTGCGCGGCTGACGGCGCTGCGTCGACCGTCCCTGCGGCCTCCCTCCGGTTTCCGGGGCGCCCGGATTTCTTCCGGGGGGTGTGCATGCTCCCGACGGCACGGGGTTAGGGCCCGGGATGAGGCGCGAGGGGGCGATGACCCGGCGCCCCCCGCCTCCACCCGGACCTCCGCCCGGGTGTACACCGCCTCGGACGCGGCGCCGGGGTTCTGGGGGGTGCCCCGGTGCCCCCGAGGTGGTCGAGGGGGGAACAAGCGGGGGACGGCCGGTGTCCGGCCCGTTCGAGCGGCGGGCCGGGCACCCGGGACGGAGGCGCCGCCCGGAACGGGGACGAGAGGACCGTGCCGGGCGGCGCCGCGCCGTGCCCGGCCGCCCGCGTCGGCCGTCCGCGCGCGGTCCGGACCGGTGTTTACCCGAGGTCGTCGCAGGTAGCGGGTGGGTGACGGGCAACCGAGCCGAGGAGGACCGATGCCCACCCAGACCCAGGAGTTCCTGCGGACCCACCCGCGCGACGTCATCGGCGACACCGAACTCCTCTCCACCGCCATCGAGCGCCTGGCCGCCTGTGCGCAGGCCTGCGTGGCCTGTGCCGACGCGTGCCTGGGCGAGCGCGACGCCGCGGACCTGGTGCCGTGCGTGCGGCTGAACCAGGACTGCGCGGACGTGTGCGAGGCGGCCCTGCGGGTGCTGTCCCGGCGCACCGCGGTCGACCCGCTGCTGCAGCGCGGTCTGCTGTCGGTGTGCGCCGAGTACTGCAGGGCCTGCGCCGAGGAGTGCCGCCGCCACGGCGACCGGCACGAGCACTGCGCCCTGTGCGCCGACACCTGCATGCTGTGCGAGGACGCCTGCACGCGGCTGATGGCGCGCATCGGGTGACCGGCGGGCCGCCCCGGAGGACCGACCGGCGGCCCTTCCCGCCGGGCCCACAGCGGCCCGGCGGGAAGGGCCGCCCTGCCTGGGAGCGTGCCCGGGAGCCCGGACGTGATCGGGGCCGCCCTCTTCAGGGCGGCCCCGTGTCCTTCGTCGGCCGGTCGGCGGCCGGGGACGCCTCCGTCACAGGTTGTTCCCCTCGGCCGCGCTGATGTCGGCGAGGGCCGAGCGCGGGTCCCGTTCCAGGGCGAGGTCGCCCAGGGACACCACGCCCAGCGGGCGGCCCTCCTCGACGACGGGAAGGCGGCGGATGCTGTGCTCGCGCATGAGCCGTACCGCCTCGGTCACATGCGTCTCCGGGCCGATGGTCACCGTCTGCTCGGTGAAGGACCGGTCGACCGTCTCGGTCGAGCAGTCCGCCCCCTCGGCGACGCAGCGCACCGTGATGTCCCGGTCGGTGACCAGCCCGCGCAGCCGGCCGTCCTCGGCGATGAGGACGTCCCCGACCTCCTTGTCGCGCATGATCCGGGCGACGTCGCGCAGCGGGGTCCCAGGAGTGACGGTGTAGGGCGGGGTCGTCATGACCTCGCGCACGGTCTCGGCCATGGTGGTCTCCTTCCCTGGTGCGTCGTGCGTTCTCCGGTCCGCTACCAGCCCTCGGCCGCGTGAAACACGCTGGTCAACGCCGAGTGGCCAGGGTGCCGCGGCGGCCCCTTCCCCACCGCGTGCGCTCGGTCGGCGCCGGGACCGTCCCGGCCGCGCGCCGCGAGGTAAGGTCAATGTCACCCTCAGGTGAGATCGTCGGCCGCGCACGGCGGTAGCGGAGGGGCATGGAGCCACCTGAAAGCATGATCCCTTCCGACCACGGCGGCGGCGCCCTCGGGGGAGACGTGCTCGACCTGCTCACCGCCGAGCACCGCGACCTGTGCACCGCCTTCGCCCACCTGTGCGCGGCCGCGTCCGAGGACGGTCCGCACGACCCCCGGGTGCGCCCGCAGGCCGAGCGGGCGGTGGCGGCGCTGGTGCGCCACCTGTCGACCGAGGAGCAGCTTCTCTACCCCCGGCTGCGGGGAGCGTTCCCGGGCGGGGCCGAGCGGGCCTCGATCCGGCACCGGGAGCTGGAGGCGTGGATGCGGGACCTGGAGCGCTTGACCGGTTCCGACCCCGGCTTCGGCCACCTGCTGCGGCTGCTGGCCGACGGGGTGCGCCGGCACGCCGCCGAGCAGGAGTCCGGCCTGTTCCCCCGCTTCGCCCGCGACACCACCCAGGAGGAGCGGCTGCGGATCGGCGAGCGGGTGCCGGCGGCCCAGGCGCTCGCCCCCACCCGCCCGCACCCCGGCGTCCCCGACGCCCCGCCGCTGAAGGCCCTGGTCACACCGTGGATCGGAGTGGCCGACCGGGTCCGCGACTTCCTGTCCCAACGGGGCGACTGACCGGAGCGGAGGGGGCGCGCCCCATTCCGCCGGGTCGTGTCCGCTGGAGCGGTGTCATTTCCCTTGGACCGGTCCAGCACGGGCGGCCCGCCCCCTTCGGTTGTTGATCCCGGGGGAAACGACGCAAACACGCGGGCGATGTCAAGTGGTGAGTGCAACTGCGCCCCGAGCTCGGGGGCGGGCCGGAGGTGTGCGCACCTGCGGGGCGCCTGTCGGTGGACGAGCGAAGGCCGTAGGCGGACGGCGGTCACGGCCGCCGAGAGCCACACCACTCCAGCGGAAGCGGACACCAGCGGTCTCGGCTCTGTGGTGCGCCCGGCGCATGCGCGGAGTGCCCGGCGATGGAGTTCCCTTCCCTTAGACGATTCAAGGAACCTGTGAACGGCCGTGCCCTGGTCGGATTCGCCCTCGGCGCGGACGGGAAGGCAAGGCTCCGGTTGCGTGAGTGTTTGTCAGGGCGGAGCGCTGGTAGCCGGTCTGTATGCAAACCATCCGCCCCGCCGCCCGCCGCGCCGGAGATGCGCCGAACCGGCCTCTCCGGCGCTCCGATGCCCCGCCCGCGCCAAGAACGAGTGGACGGTAGGGGAGCGGCGGCCCTGAGCGGGAAGGCTCCATAGGGAGAGGGCATGACGGCGTATGGAACCGAGATCGTGACGTGGGACGTCCACGCACCTTCGACCACGGCATTCCTCCAGGGCGCACACCGCACCGCCCCGCCGGTCCCTCGTGCCCGCGCCCCACGGCCGGACGTCCGGCCCGGCCTGGGAAACCTCGCGACCGGACACGAATCCCCCTCCACTGCGACGGGGTGCCCCTCGGGCCAGGGGCCGCGGCGCCCCGGTCCGGTGGACCCTGCTGGGCCTTTCGGCCGTCGTGCCGCCCCTCAGGCGGCGGTATGAGGAGATCCGGGGTCAGGCCCGGAGCTGGAATGAGCACAGGAGGCAGTGCGGGCCGCCGGGCAGGCGGCCCTGGTCCGGCGCCCTCCCGCCCCGCGCGGCGGCGGGCCCGGCTGAGTAAGGAGGACGCGCGATGAGGATAGACATGGTCTCCGAGCACGTATCGCCGCTGGCGGTGGTGCAGGGGGCCGACGCGAGCGGCCGGAACGTGCACGTGGCGGAGCTGTCCCAGGCGCTGGCGGCGCGGGGGCACAGTGTCGTCGTCCACACGCGCCGTACGTCTCCGGACCTGCCCGAGGAGGTCGAACTCCGCCCGGGCGCCTACGTCCGCCATGTGGACGCCGGGCCGCCCGAGCCCCTCGGGGAGGAGTCGTCGCCGCACACCGACGCGTTCGCCGAGAACCTGGCCCGCCGGTGGGTGCAGGACCCTCCCGACCTGGTCCACGCGCACCACTGGACGAGCGGCCGGGCGGCGCTCGGAGCGGCCGCGGCCGCCGGCCTGCCGGTCGTGCAGACCTTCCACGCCCTGCTGGCGCTCAAGCGCCTGCGCGACGGGGCGCCCGACCCCGGTCCCCCCGAACGCGGCCGTGTGGAGACCATGGTCGCCCGCCGGGCGGACCTGGTGGTCGCCACCTCCACCCAGGAGCAGCGCGTCCTCCGGGAGCGCGGCGTCGCGCCGGACCGCGTCGCGGTCGTGCCCTCCGGGGTCGACCTGGAGCGCTTCCACTCCGAGGGGCCCACGGCGCCGAAGGGCGACGCCCCCCGGGTCCTCTTCCTGGGGCGGCTGGTCCGCCGCAAGGGCGTCGACACCGTCGTGCGGGCCATGGCCGGGGTCCCCGAGGCCGAGCTGGTCGTGGCCGGAGGCCCGGGGCCGGACGGCTCCGACGCCGACGCCTCGGCCGACGGCGAGGCCGCCCGTCTGCGCGGGATCGCCGAGGAGGCGGGGGTGGAGGACCGGGTCCGCTTCCTGGGCGCGGTCCCGCGCGAGGAGGTCCCGGCGCACTTCCGCGCGGCCGACCTCGTGGTGAACGTGCCGTGGTACGAGCCGTTCGGGATCACCACGGTCGAGGCGATGGGGTGCGGGGCGCCGGTGATCGCCTCTGCGGTCGGGGGCCATCTGGACACGGTGGTCAACGATGTCACCGGGCGGCTGCTGCCCCCGGCGCGGTCGCGGGCCCTGGCCTTCCGGATGCGCAAGCTGCTGGCCGACCCGGTCACCCGTGAGGGCTACGGGTTCGCCGCGGCCGACCGGGTCGCGGCCCGGTTCGGCTGGGAGACGATCGCGGCCCGCACCGAGCGGTGCTACCAGCGCGTGCTCCGGGCGCGCGGGCGCGAGCCGGAGCCGGTTCCGGAGCGGCGGGGCGCCCTCGCGGCGGCCCGGGCGCACGAGGAGGCCTGACGCGCCGAGCCGGGCGGGCGGGCCGCCCGCCCCGCGGCCGATGCGGGGCTGTCCGAAATGTTGTGTTCTCCCCCGTGCGCCAACGGCCTAGGCTAGGCTACCCTAAGTCGCCGTGCAGGGCCGTGGTACGGCCGCAGTCGGGACACGTCAGGAGAACGGCACGGTGGACAGCAGCAGACTTCGGGTGCGCGGCGCGGGCGGACGCGGCGCCGGTGCGGGGCGCGGCCCCGCCCTCACCCGCCGCGGGGCCCTGCTCGGGATGGGCGGCCTGGCGGCCCTCGGCGCCGCCGGCTGCGGCGGCGGGAACGGCCGCGGCTCCGCGGACGGCCCCGTGCGCACGATCGAGCACAAGTACGGCACCGCCGAGATCTCCGGGACCCCCGAGCGGATCGTCACCGTCGGCCTCACCGAGCAGGACTACGTCCTGGCCCTGAACGTCGCCCCGGTCGGGGTGCGCGAATGGTTCGGCGAGCACCCCGGCGCGCTCTGGCCCTGGGCGAAGGAGGCCCTCGGCGACGCCGACCTGCCGGAGGTCCTGCCCGTCGACGAGCTCGACTTCGAGCAGATCGGCGCGCTGGCCCCCGACCTCGTCCTGGGCGTCAACTCCGGCCTCACCCAGGACGAGTACGACACCCTCGACGGCATCGCGCCCACCATCGCCCAGCACCCGGACCACCCCGACTTCGGGGTGCCGTGGCAGGAGATCGCCCGGGTGGTCGGCACCGCCCTGGACCGCGAGGACGACGCCGAGGCGCTCATCGCCGACATCGAGGAGCGGTTCAAGGACGCCCGGGACGACCACCCCGAGTTCGCCGGGGCCACCGCGCTCCTCGCCTCGTCCATCGACGGCGCCGCCTGGGCCTATGCCGAGGGGCCCGCCCCGGGCTTCCTGACCCAGCTCGGCATGGGGATGCCGGAGCAGGCCGAGGCGCTGTTCACCGACGAGGAGCGCGCCCCCAAGGAGGTCAGCCTCGAGGAGCTCGAACTGCTCGAGGCCGACGCCCTGCTGGTCGGCGTCTACGGCGACCCGGAGGCCTCGATCACCGGGATGGACGTGTTCAAGGAGCTCGACTCCGCCAAGGAGGGGCGCGTCCTGGAGATGCCCGAGATGAGCCGCCTGAACGGCGCCCTGTCGTTCGGCTCCGTCCTGAGCCTGCACTACGCCCTGGACGTGCTGCCCGACGCGCTCGCCGCGCTCCTCGACGGCGACCCGGACACCGAACCCGATGAGGCCGAGTAGCACGGGGCGGGGATTCTCCCCTGCGGCGCGTGCATAGTCCGCCCGGAGGCGGTTAGCGCACGGACGAAGGCGCGAGGGCGACGACCCGACGCCGTCGCGCCGGCACCCGGACCTCCGCCCGGGTGCCACCGTCCCGCCGGAGTGCGCCAGGGGAATCGGGGGGTGCCCCGGCCTCCCGGGACGGATGAGGGGACGACGCGGAGGACGCCAGGGCCCAGCCCGCAGCCGAGCGCGGGCTGGGCCCCTGGAATCACCGGCGTCCGAGGCCGCGGGGGCGTCCCGGGCGCGGGGTTTACCCGGTGTACTTCCAGGTAGTGAGCCTAAGAGGGGAGCCGACCGGAGAGGAGGCCCTCATGCCGGGACGCCAGGAGCTGCCCAGCACCATCCAGCGCTCGCCGCGCAAGGCCCAGGACACCTGGATCAAGGCGCACGACTCGGCGGTGGAAGAGTACGGCGAGGGGGAACGGGCGCACCGTGTGGCCTTCGCCGCGCTCAAGCACAAGTACGAGAAGGTGGGCGACCACTGGGAGCGCAAGAAGAGCGGCAGCGGGCCCTCGGACGAGCGCGCCGCCGACCCCAGGGCCAAGCGCAAGCAGGGAAGCGCGGGGACCGCGGGCGGAGTCGACGCATCGGCCACCAAACGCGACCTCTACGAGCGTGCCCAGAAGCTCAACGTCGAGGGCCGCTCCACGATGGACAAGGACGAGCTGGTCGCCGCGCTGGAGAAGGAGAGCAGGACCCGGACCCGCCAGGCGCGGGAGAGCTGACCGCCCGCCGCACAGGCGGCGGGGAGAGCGAATGAGCGGGGGCCGCCCGGCCGGGCGGCCCCCGCTTCGGCGTCCACCACCTGCTCCGACCTGGGAAGACCGGGCCGGACGCGCGCATGGTGGGCCGGGGCCCGGGTAGCCGCGGTGGGCGACACGGATGGAAGGAGGGGCCGATGTCCGAGGAGAACACGCCTCCGCTGCCCGGGTACGAGGGCATGCCGCTGGCCATGCTGCGCCACCGCATCCGCTCCCTGGGGGAGGAGGACCTGCACCGGTTGATGGCCTACGAGCGGGAGCACGCCGCGCGCACCGGGGTCCTGGAGGTGCTGACCGCGCGGCTCGACGCCGTGCGGCAAGGGGCGGAGCCCTCCGAGGGCGACCAGGGCTTCCAGCCCGAGGCCGCGCCCCCGCCCGCCGGAGGCTCGCCCGTCGGACCGGCGTCGGCCGCCCCCGCGTCCAACCCGCCCCCGCACGGGGATCCCGCCCAGCCGGCGCGCCCCAAGGGCGACCACAGGCCGGGCGGAGGGACCCGGGGCGGGCGGTGAACGCCGAGCGGGCATCTTCGCCGCGAAGCGGGGTAGCGGGGCCGGACACCGGCCGACCCCGCCGGTGGACCGGAGCACCGAGGCGAGGGGGCGCCCATGGCGCACGGAACACGCGATCTGACCGACGTCGTCACCGAGGACCATCGCCGCCTGGAGGCGGTCTTCAGCCGGTTGGAGGAGGACGCCCAGGACCGGGACGACCGGCGCCGCCTGGTCGAACACCTGATCACCGAGCTCGTCGGGCACGCCGTGGCCGAGGAGCACCACATGTACCCGGTGGTGCGCGCGCGGCTGATCGACGGCGAGGCCCAGGCCGAGGACCATCTGCGCGAGCACGCCGAGATCGAAGAGGTCATGAAGGAGCTGGAGGGCGCGGACACGGCCGACACCCGGTTCGAGGAGCTGCTGCGCGCACTGACCACCAGCTTCCGGCGCCACGCCGAACACGAGGAGCGCGAGCCGCTGGCGCGGCTGCGCGAGGCCTGCTCCGGACAGGAGCTGATCGAGCTGGGCGAGAAGGCCGACGCGGCCAAGCGCACCGCGCCCACCCGGCCGCACCCGGGCCTGCCCGATACCCCGCCGGCCAACCGGGTGCTCGACCCCGGGGCAGGGCTGGTGGACCGGGTGCGCGACCGCATGCGCGCGAGCGCCGACGAGGGCTGAGGCGGGGCGGGGTCCACACGCCCGCTCTCCGACGACCCCGAACACACCGAGGAGTTGTGCACGATGGCAGAGAAGGTCTCCGACTACCTCCTGAAACGCCTGCGCGAGTGGGGGGTCGAACGCGTCTTCGGCTACCCCGGCGACGGCATCAACGGGCTGCTCGCGGCCTGGGACCGGGCCGACGACCGCCCCCGGTTCGTCCAGGCGCGGCACGAGGAGCTGGCCGCGTTCGAGGCGGCCGGGTACGCCAAGTTCTCCGACCGCGTGGGGGTGTGCGCCGCCACCTCCGGACCGGGGGCGGTCCACCTGCTCAACGGCCTCTACGACGCCAAGCTCGACCACGTCCCCATGGTGGCGGTGGTCGGCCAGACGCACCGGGAGTCCATGGGCGGCTCCATGCAGCAGGAGGTCGACCTGCACGCGCTGTTCAAAGACGTGGCCGCCCATTACCTGGCCGAGGTCAACGTCCCCGAGCAGCTCCCGAACGTGCTCGACCGCGCCATGCGCATCGCGGTCTCCCGGCGCACGGTCACCGCGGTGATCATCCCCGCCGACGTCCAGGAGCTGGACTACGAGCCGCCCGCGCACGCGTTCAAGGCGGTCCCCGGCACCCTGGGCGCGCCGAAGTCGGCGACCGTGCCCGACCGCGCCGAACTGAACCGGGCCGCCGAGGTCCTCAACTCCGGGTACCGGGTGGCCATCATGGTCGGCCAGGGGGCGCGCGGCGCGGGGGAGCAGGTCGCCGAGGCCGCCGACGTGCTCGGGGCCGGCGTGGCCAAGGCGCTGCTGGGCAAGGACGTGCTCTCCGACGAGGAGCCCTACGTCACCGGCGCGGCGGGACTGCTGGGCACCCGGCCCTCATGGGAGATGATGCGCGACTGCGACACCCTGCTCATGGTCGGCTCCGGGTTCCCCTACAGCCAGTACCTGCCCGAGTACGGGCAGGCGCGCGGGGTGCAGATCGACACCGACCCGTCCATGCTCGGCCTGCGCTACCCCTTCGAGGTGCCGCTGCTGGGCGACGCGCGGGAGACGCTGCGCGAGCTGCTCCCGCTGCTCCAGCGCAAGGAGGACCGCGGCTGGCGGCAGACGATCGAGAAGGGCGTCGAGCGGTGGTGGCAGGTGCAGCGCCGCCGCGCCGAGGTGCCCGCCGACCCGGTCAACCCCGAATGGGTGGCGCACGAGCTGTCGCCCCGGCTGCCCGACGACGCGATCGTCACGGCCGACTCCGGGTCGGCCACCAACTGGTACGCCCGGCACCTGCGCTTCCGCGGCACCATGCGCGGCTCGGTCTCGGGCGGCCTGGCCTCCATGGGGTGCGCCATGCCCTATGCGGTCGGTGCCAAGTTCGCCCATCCCGACCGCCCGGTGGTGGCGCTGGCGGGCGACGGCGCCATGCAGATGAACGGGATGAACGAGCTGATCACCGCGGCGCACTACGCCCGGGAGTGGAGCGACCCGCGCCTGGTGGTGGCGGTGTTCAGCAACGGCGACCTCAACCAGGTGACCTGGGAGCTGCGCGCGATGGGCGCCGCGCCGCAGTTCGTGCCCTCGCAGCGGCTCCCGGAGGCCTCCGTCGCCGAGTACGCCCGGTGCCTGGGGCTGACCGGTATCCGTGTGGACGACCCCGCGCGGGTGGCCTCGGCCTGGGATGAGGCGCTGGCCGCGCAGGGGCCCGTGGTCGTGGAGTTCGTCACCGACCCGTCGGTGCCGCCGATCCCACCGTCCGCCACCTGGGACCAGATGGAGTCGATGACCGCCGCGCTGGCCAAGGGCGACCCGGAGGCGTGGTCGGTGCTGGCGCGCGGCGTCCGCTCCAAGGTGCAGGAATTCCGGCCCGGTTCCGGGTGACCCCGATGTGTGCGTTTATCGTTCCGTGACCCGGGCACGGTGCCCCTCAGAGGGCGCCCCCCGGGGGGAACGGGGGCACACGCCCGACGGGTCGACGCTGCGGCCGCCACCCCCGCGGGGGCAGGAGGCATGGCGGCCGCCGGCTCCCCGTGCAGGCGAACGGCCGACCACGCAGGGGAGGAAACGCGAGATGGCCGCTCCGAGCACGAACGAGGTAGTGAGCGGCGCCGAATCGGACCGCCGCCGCGGCCGGGACGGCACGACCGCCGAGGAGCTGCTGAGGGCCCGCGCCGCCCTGCCGCCGCGGTCCGCGGCGGCCGAGGAGCTCGGCGAGACGGTGGTGCGGATGTACGCCCCGGTCGCGCGGCGGGAGGCGCGCCGGTACCGGGGCCGCGGCGAATCCATGGACGACCTCGAACAGGTCGCCATGCTCGGACTCACGCGCGCCGTGGCCTACTACGACCCCGACTACGGCAAGCCGTTCCTGTCCTACCTGCTGCCGACCGTCACCGGCGAGCTGAAGCGGCACTTCCGGGACAACACCTGGGACGTGCGGGTCCCGCGCAAGCACCAGGAGAAGCGGGGCGAGCTCAACCGGTTCACCGGGGAGTTCGCCCAGGAGCACGGGCGCGGGCCCACCACGTCCGAGATCGCCACGGCCCTGGACCTGGACGAGCACACCACCGACGACCTGCTGAGCGCCTCGCGGGCCTACTCGGCGCTGTCCCTGGACGCCCCCTGCGGGACCGGGGAGGAGGACGCGCCGAGCCTGGGGGACACCATCGGCGAAGGCGACGGTGCCGCGGAGGGCATCGAGGACCACGAGGCCGTCCGGGAGGCGCTGGCCCGCCTGCCCGAGCGCGAGCGGCGCATCGTGCAGATGCGGTTCTACGGCAACCGCACGCAGACGCAGATCGCCGACGCGGTCGGACTCTCCCAGATGCACGTCTCCCGGCTGCTGAGCACCACGCTCAAGGAGCTGCGGGCGGACCTGGCGGTCGCCGACTGAGCGCCGCCTCGGACGCCGGGCGCCCACCGTTCCGCGTGAGCGACGCGTTCACCGGTGGGCGGCCCGGTCAGCGGAGGGCCGACCCGCTCCCCGCGTGCACCGAGGAGGCGCGATGAGCACGCCGCGAGGCCAGACCCGGCCCTACGCCGGGAGGACGGCGCCCATGGACCCGCCCCCGCGCGACGAGATGCGCGGATACGAGGGGCGCGGCCTGCTGGAGGGCAAGCGCGCGCTGGTCACCGGGGGCGACTCGGGCATCGGGCGCGCCGTCTCGGCGGCCTTCGCCAAGGAGGGGGCCGACGTCGCCGTCGCCTACCTGGACGAGCACGACGACGCCCGGCACACCGCCGGGCTCGTGGAGGAGGCCGGGCGCACCTGCGTCCTGCTGCCGGGCGACCTCGGCGGCGAGCACCACTGCGAGGACGTGGTCCTGCGCACCGTGGAGGAGCTGGGCGGCCTGGACGTCGCCGTGCCCCACCACGCCACCCAGACCCCGGTGGAGGACGTCGCCGACCTGACCACCGAGCAGCTCACCCGGACCTTCCAGGTCAACGTCTTCAGCGTGTTCTGAGTGCTGCGCGCGGCCGCGCGCCACCTGCCCGGCGGCGGCGCCGTGGTCATCACCGGGTCGGTCAACGGCCTGCGCGGCAACGCCTCGCTCATCGACTACTCCGCCTCCAAGGCGGCGGTGATGAACCTGTCGGCCTGCCTGGCCCGGCACTACACCGGCCGGGGCATCCGGGTGAACCGCGTGGCGCCGGGGCCGGTGTGGACGCCGCTCATCCCGGCCACCCTGCCGGAGGAGGCCGTGGAGGGCTTCGGCGGGCAGGCCCCCATGGGGCGCCCCGCCGACCCCGACGAGATCGCGCCCTCCTACGTGTTCTTCGCCTCCGGCCGCCTGTCCTCCTCCTACACCGGCGAGACCCTGGCCCCCACGGGCGGGGAGGTCCAGGCCTGCTGACCCGGAACGGTTTGCGCCCCGAGCGGGGCGGGTAACCGTGGTCCACCGGGGGCCTGCGGCACACGGCGCCGGACCCCGGGCGAACGGGAACACCGGGAGGGCGCCATGGGCTCCGGCGGGGACGAGAGCGAGCTGTGGGCCCTGGAGAAGCGGCTGCGCGCCGAGGACCCCTCCTACGCCGAACGGTTCGACGCCCGCGCCCGCCGCCTCGCCGGGCGGCGGGACCCGGCGCCCCGCCGGGAACCGGTTCCGCGCATCGCGGTCGTCATGATCTGCGCGGCCTTCGCGTTCGCGCTGCTCATGCTCGTGCTCATGCCGCTGATGGTCCTGGCGGGGTGAGCACGGCCCGCCGGGAGCACACCGCCGGGCGCCTCACGAGGCCACGTACACCGCCCGCCCCTGCGCCCTGCCCTCCAGGGCCGCCTTCAGGCGCGGGGCGATCGCCGGGTGCATCCGCGCGAGCGCGGCGTCCGGGTCGAGGAAGGCGTAGTCGTCGAGCTCCTCGACCTGCAGGGTGATGGGCGTGTCCGCGGGCACCTCGCCGCAGTCGAAGACGAACGTGCAGAAGGGGCGCGGCCGCTCCCCGCGGGGCGCGCTCCACTGCACCGCCAGCAGGAGGCCGGGGTCCACCTTCAGCCCCACCTCCTCGGCGACCTCGCGCTCGCAGGCCACGTGCGGGGGCTCGTCCTGCTCGACGACTCCGCCGGGCAGGGTCCAGTGCTCGCGGTAGTTGGGGTCGACCAGCAGCACCCGCCCCTCGGGGTCGGTGATCAGCCCGGACGAGGCGAGGTAGGAGGTCGCGAGGGAGGCGAACCACTGCTCTGGCGGAAGCTGGAGTGACATGTGCCCAAGGCTAGACGCGCGGGGTGCGCGCGGTGGGCCGGGGTCCGCCGGAAGGCGGCGCACGCGCGCGGGGTCGGCCGGTGCTCCCAGCGCCTAGACTGGGCGTCTTCCAAGAGTCACGGAACGGTGTCGCCCGCGGCGGCGGCACCGGCGCAGCGGCGAGCGACGGAGGTTGGAAACGTGGGCCCACTGGAGCACGGCGACCCGGACCGCATCGGGCGCTACCGCCTCATCGGGCGCCTGGGCGCGGGAGGCATGGGCCAGGTCTACTTCGGGCGCTCCTCCGGGGGCCGGGCCGTGGCCGTCAAGCGGATCCACCCGCACCTGGCCGCCGACCCCTCCTTCCGTGAGCGCTTCGCCCGCGAGGTCACCGCCGCCCGCCAGGTCAGCGGCGCCTTCACCGCCCCGGTGATCGACGCCGACCCCGAGGGGGAGGTGCCCTGGCTGGTGACCTCCTACGTCCCGTCGCTGCCGCTGGACGAGGGCGTGCGGGCGCACGGCCCGCTGCCCGAGGCCTCGCTGCGGGTGCTGGCCACCGGGCTGGCCGAGGCGCTGGCCGAGATCCACCGGGTGGGGCTGATCCACCGCGACCTCAAGCCCGGAAACGTGCTGCTGGCCGAGGACGGGCCGCGGGTGATCGACTTCGGCATCGCGCGCGCCGCCGAGGGCGCCGCCGCCACCCAGTCGATCATCGGCACCCCCGGGTTCATGTCGCCCGAGCAGGTGCAGGGCGAGCACATGACCCCGGCCAGCGACCTGTTCGCCTACGGCGCGGTGCTGGTCTATGCCGCCTCGGGTACCGGCCCCTTCGGCGAGGGCGCCATGCCCACCATGGTGATGCGCATCATCCAGGAGCGGCCCGACATCGCCGCCGTCCCGCCGTCGCTGCAGCGGGTGGTCGCCGCCTGCCTGGAGAAGGACCCGCGCAACCGCCCCGGGACCGGCCGGCTGCTGGACCACCTGGGCGACGTTCCCGCCGGGGGCTCCTGGCTGCCGCCCTCCTTCCAGCAGGGCGTGCGCGAGCAGGTGGACAAGGTGAACGCGGCGCTGGGCGCGGCGCCGGACACCGTCTCGGGGGCCACCTCCCCGGGGGCGGGGCAGACCGGCGCCGACGGCCGGACCTCGGTCATGGGGGCCGCCGCCGCGGGGGCCGAGGCAGGGGCGCTCGGCGGGGCCGCCGCCGGGTACGCGGCGGCCGACGGCGCGACCGCCCGGTACGAGCCGGACGGGGGCGCGGACGCCACCGCCCGCTTCCCGCAGGGCACGCAGGGGACGCAGGGGCAGCAGGCGGGGGCCTACGGGGCCGACCCGGCCACGGCGCAGTACCCGGCCGCCCCGGAGAGGACCGCCCAGTTCGGTCAGACCGCGGGTTACCGGCAGACCGCGCAGTACGGGCAGGTGCCCGGCACCCAGCCGCCGCCGTACCACCCCGAGGGGCCCGGGGCGGCCGCGGCCGTGCCGCCCACCGCGCAGCACGGCGGCGACGCCTACGGCGACCTGTACCGGGACTCGGCCGCCGGGCGGCAGCGCGAGGCGCAGCGCGCGCAGCAGGCCCAGCAGATGCAGGAGGAGCGCCGCAGGCAGGAGCAGCAGCGCCAGGAGGAGCAGCGCCGCCGCCAGGAGGCCGAGCGGGCCCACCAGGAACGGGTGCGCGCCGAGGAGCGCGCCGCCCGGCGCGCCCAGGACCAGGCGCGCAAGGCCTCCCAGCCCGGCCTGTGGAGCTTCATCAAGCTGGTGCCGCTGCTGATCATCCCGATCCTGCAGATCCCGCTGGGGTGGGGCGCCGCGCACGCCTGGCAGTGGATCACCTCCACCGACGTCTGGTCGGGGCAGCCGTGGTACTACCAGGGCATGTGGGGCGAGTCCCTGCTCAGCGGGTTCAACTACGACGGGTTCGTGCTGGCGATGCAGCTCGGCTACTTCCTGCTGAACAACGTGGTGTCGCTGGAGTACCTGGTGCGGTCGCTGCGCAGCGGCTTCGTGGCGGGCATCCTGCTGTCGGCGGTGGCGCTGGTGGCGACCAACGTGGCGCTGGCCTCCTTCGGGTTCTTCGGCGCGTTCTGACCGGGGCTGCCCGGGGCTACCCCGCCGGTGCGCGGTACAGCGCGGCGGTGACGGCACAGGGCGGGGAGCGGCGCTCCCCGCCCTCCGTGCGGCGTTCCCGGTCCGTTCCGGGCATGGGAGGGCGGCGCGCAGCCGGGGTGGCGAGACCTCCGCCTCGGCGGTGACCGACCCGGGGCAGGATCAGTCCCCGCAGCCGCCGCGGTACAGCGCGGCCGCCTCCTCCAGGTGGCGGGCCATGGCGCGCCGCAGCTCCGGGGGGTCGAGGACCTCGATGTGGGGGCCGAAGCGGGAGAACTCGTGCACCGCGACGGGCACCGACTCGGTGGTCAGACGGGCCTCCCGGCGGCCGTCGGCGCGGACCGGCCCGTACTCGGCCTGGGCGGCGGTGCGGGGCGAGCACAGCACCGGCACCAGCTCGGCGCCCTGGTCGGTGAGCAGCACGCGCGTGTGCAGGGTGAACCGGGAGCTCTCGAACTCCTCGGCCCAGGCGCGCCAGGCGGCGGGCAGGTCGAACCCCTCGGGGCGGGTGAAGGGGCGCCCGGTGTCCTCCAGCGCGCCGATGCGCTCGACCCGGTAGGTGCGCGGGGGTTTCTCCGCTCCGCCGGGCTCCGGGGCCGGGCGGGCCACGACGTACCAAGTGTCGCCCTTGAGCACCAGCCCCAGCGGGTCCAGGGCACGCTCGACGCGGGTGTCGTCGAAGCGCCGGTAGGACACCCGCACGGTGCGCGACTCCCAGACCGCCTCGGCCAGCGGCGCCAGGAACGGGGTCGCGGCGGGGCGGCGCCACCAGGCGGTGGTGTCCAGGTGGAACCGCGCGGCCACCCGCTCGGCGCGCTCGCGCAGCGTGTCGGGCATGGCCGCGCTCAGTTTGAGCCGGGCCAGCGCCAGGTCCGAGCCGAGCCCCAGATCGCCCGCGGGGCCGGGCATGCCGGTGAAGGCCAGGGAGTGCGCCTGGCCCTCGGTGAGCCCGGTCAGGCGGGTGCGGTAGCCCTCCATCAGGCGGTAGCCGCCTCCCGTGCCGCGCTCGGCGTAGATGGGCACGCCGGCGGCGCTGAGGGACTCGGCGTCCCGGTAGACGGTGCGCTCGGAGCACTCCAGCTCCTCGGCGAGCTCGGCGGCGGTCATCCGGCCGCGGTTCTGCAGCAGCAGGAGCAGGGAGAGCAGGCGGTCGGCGCGCATGGGACCAGTATGGGGCCCGGTTCCTGACAGGTGCTGTCAGGCTTCAGGGGCCGACCGCCTCGGCCGCTCGGCCTCCACCCGGTCCCGGTCCTCGCGGGTGAGGGCGTACTCGACCTCGCCGTGCTCGGAGCCGGGGATGGGCGGGGCGTCGAGGGCGAAGGTGCGCACCGGCCGCATGCCGACCTTCTCCATGACCCGGCGGGAGCCGGTGTTCACGGCCATGGTCCGGGCGAACACGCGGCGCACGGACGGGTCGGCGAACGCGGCACTGAGCAGGGCGCGCGAGCCCTCGGTGGCCAGGCCCCGGCCCCAGTGGGCGCGGGCGAGCCGGTAGCCCAGCTCGGGTTCGGCGGGGGCGCCGCCGCGCGGGTGGCGCAGGTGGAACCAGCCGAGGAAGGCGCCGTCGGTGTCCTGGGCGATCCAGTACCCGCGGTCCGGGGAGGAGCGGTACCACTCCTGGTAGCGGCGGATGTTGCGGTCGATCTCCTCGGGGGTGGAGGGGCGCCCGCCGGTGAGGAAGCGCATCACCTCGGGGTCGGAGTCGAGCCCGAGGAGGAGCGGGGCGTCGTCGGGGGTGATCCGGCGCAGGGCCATCCGGTCGGTGGTCAGGAAGACCTGCATGTCCGCTCCGTCCATGAGGCGTCGACAGGGGCCGCTCGCGCGTGTCCGCGCGGTGCACGGTACAGGCGGCCGTCGCGCCGGGGCGAGCGGTTTTTCCGCCGTACGGGACCCGCCGTCGGTCGTGATTTAGAGGTCGCGCGGATAGGCAGGCGGAGCCCGTGTCGATCTCGGGGAAGTCGGGGTAAAAACGGACACCATAAGCCCGACTTCCCCGAGATCAACGGCACAGGGGCAGAGATCGGCGCCGGGGGCGCGAGGCTCGGCCCCCTGCGGCACGCCCGCCTATCCGCGCGGGCTCTTAGTTGTTGATCTCGGGAGAAACGACGCTACAAGCGCGCTTGTAGCGTCGTTTCTCCCGAGATCATCGGGGATCCGGGCCCGGGCCCAGACCGAGGTTTCGGGTCGGAGTGTTAGCGTGACGAAAATACCCAAAGTAGCCTGATGATCACGGGTGGGCGATGACCTCACGCGAAGCGGGCACACCGGACACCCCGGGCAACGTGGCGGCGGGCGGCGGCCACGGCGTGGTGGTCCAGGCCGGAACCGTCCACGGCGGCATCCACCTGGGCGCCGTCCCCGGGCCCGCCCCCGCCGGTCCGCTCCGGGCGCCCCGCGCCCCCGCCCACATGGCCGACCGCCTCCGCGAGCTCGCCCTCCTGCGCCACGAGGCCCACGAGGCGCTGGCCTCCCGCAGGCCCCGCATCGTCGTCCTGACCGGAACCGGCGGCGTGGGCAAGACCGCCGTCGCCGCCCGCTTCCTGGACACCGACGGGGAGCGCTTCACGGACGGCCGCCTCACCGCCGACCTGGCCGCCTTCGCGCACACCGGGCCCGCCGACCCCGCCGCCGTCCTCGCCCACCTCCTGCGCGCCCTGGGCGTGCGCCCCGAGGAGGTGCCCGCCGACCTTCCCGGGCGCGCCCGGCTCTTCCAGGCCCGCACCGAGGGCCGAAGCCTGGCGCTGCTGCTCGACGACGCCGCGAGCGCCGCCCAGGCCGCCGCGCTCCTGCCCGGGGGCGGCGCCCACCTGACCGTCGTCACCACCCGCCTGCACCCGGCCGCGCTGCTCGCCCGCGGGGCCCGCATCACCCGGGTGCGCCCGCTGCCCCGCGACCACGCCGCAGGGCTGCTGCGCGGGCTGGTGGGCGGGGGACTGGCCGGAACGCCCGGCGGCTCCACCGGCGGCCGAGCGGCGGCGCCGCTCGGCGGGCCCGAGGAGGCCGAGCGCCTGGCCGAGCTGTGCGGTCACCTGCCCCTGGCGCTGTGCGCGGTCGCCGGGCGCCTGGTGCTCCGGCCCGACCGGCCCGCCGCGCGCATGGTCGAGGAGCTCGAAGGCGAGCGGCGGCGCCTGTCGGCCCTGAGCGGTGACGAGGAGGTGTCCGTGCGCTCGGCCCTGGACGTGTCCTACGCCGGACTGGAGCCGTCGACGGCCCGCCTGTACCGGCTGCTGGGCCTGCACCCCGGACCGGACGCCTCCCCGGAGGCGGCGGCCCTGCTCACCGGCGCCGACCGGTACGCCGCCGAGGCCGGCGCCGAGCGGCTCGTCGCCGCGAGCCTGCTGCACGAGCACCACGGCCGCTTCGCCTTCCACGACCTGGTGCGCCTGCACGCCCGCGAACGCGCCGAAGCCGAGGAGCCCGAACACGAGCGGCGGGCGGCGATGGAGCGGCTGCTGCACGGGTACCTGCGCACCGCCGTCGCCGCCGACACCGCGCTCAACCCCGGCCGTTGGCACGTGGGACCGCTGTACGAGCGCGTCGGCGACCCGGCCGTCCCCGCCTTCCCCGACGCCGACGCGGCGCTGCACTGGCTGGACGAGGAGCTGCCCACCCTGGAGGAACTGGTGGTGTGGGCCGCCCGCGACGGCCACCCGGCCGAGGCGTGGCAGCTCTGCGAGGCGCTGTGGGACCTGTTCCTGAGGCGCCGCCACCACGACTCCTGGTTCCGCACCCACGAGGCCGGGCTGGCCGCCGCCGAGGAGCTGGGCGATGCCGCCGCGCGCGGCCGCATGCACGGAGCCCTGGCCGCCGCCCACGTGAGCCTGCACCGGACCGACGAGGCCGAGCACCACCACCGGGAGGCGCTGCGCGCGTGGGAGGAGGCCGACCACGAACTGGGGCGGGCGTCGGCTCTGGAAGGACTCGGCGTCGTGGAACTGGTCCGCGGAGCGTCGCACCGGGCCGTACGCCACTTCGAAGGCGCACTCACCGTGCACACCGCCCTGGGCAGGGACCGCGGCATCGCCCTGATGCGGCGGCGCCTGGGCGAGGCCCTGCGCGACGCCGGGCGGCCGGAAGAGGCCGTAGGCCACCTCACCTGGGCACTGGGCCACTTCCGCGAGGCGGGCGACCGGTACCTGCAGACGCGCGCGCTGGTGGGGCTGGCCACGGTCCACCTCAAGACCGGGGACCTCGACGAGGCCGAGCGGGTGCTCGACGCGGCGCTCGGCGCGGCACAGGAGGCCCGGGCCGACATGGAGACGGCCCGGGTGCTCGCCCTCAGGGGCGGGCTGGAGGCCCTGCGCGGCCGACGGGGACTGGCGGTGCGGCACCTGACCGAAGCACTGACCACCTATAGGCGGCTCGGGGCGGTGGAGTCCGAAGGGATCGAGCGCCGACTGGCCGAGCTCGGACAGGAGGACGAGGGCGGGGAACGCTCCGGCCCAGGGGAGGAAGGGGAGGAACAGGGCGGAACGTCCACGGCGTGAGGCCGCCGCCCGGCGGCGCCGCCCACGCCAGCGCTGCCGGATCGAGCCCTGCGGCGAGCCAGGTGTGCAGCAGGGACAGCAGGGGAGCGGCCTCGTCGGGGCGGAGGCGGCCCTCGATGCGCACGGGCGGGCGTCCGCGCAGCGCCACGTGCCACCCGCCGTCCGCAGGGGCGGCGGCCACGGCGGCCCCGGGCCAACGGTCGAGCACGCCGCAGGGATCGGGCCCGCATCCCCGTCCCGCCCCACCCTCGGTGAAGGTGAGCACGTCGCCCGGCCCCAGCGGGAGCCCGGGGCCGACCCGGTCGGCGTGCACCCACACGTGGTCGTCGACGAAGGGGGCCGGGCGCGGGGAGGACGCCGCCGGGGCGGGCAGCAGGACCCCGCGCACCCGGCGCAGCTCGGCCGCCGGCTCGGCCGCCGGCTCGGCCGCCGGCTCGGCGGTCGGCCGCCCGCTCACCGTGGGCCCCCGGCCGGGTGCGGGCCGTCCAGCGGCGGCATCGGCACCGGGACCGGCGGCGGCGCGGCCGATGGCGGGCAGTCCGGTTCGTCCAGGCCCAGCAACCGGTACATGGCGGCGCGCAGCCGGGCCGCTGCCCGGCCCGGCGCGGACGTGAGCTGGGAGGCGTACCAGCCGCCGCGCTCGGGGGCGTGGGCGTCGAGCGCCGCCCGCACCTGCGGCAGCAGCGGCCGCTCCGGGGCGAGGCGCGGGGCCGCGCACCCGAGCAGGTCGGTGTGCGAGCCGGGGAGGACCTCGTCCCCGGAGTAGGAGGCCACCAGGACCGGGCGCCCCTGGGCGGCGGCGTAGTAGGTGACCGAGCCGTAGTCGCCCACGACCGCGTCGGCGGCGATGACGGCGGCCTGCCACCCCTGTTCGGGAGGGAGCAGGACCATGCCGCGCCGCTGGGCCCCCGACAGCCAGGAGCGGACCTGGCGGCGCCCGTGCCAGGCGAAGACGGCGGGGTGGGTGACGGCGGCCGTGCGCACCCCGGCCCCGGCGGCCTCGGCGGCCAGCCGCTCGGGCAGGCGCGGGTGGGCGCCGAGCAGGGAGTGCGGGCCGTGCGTGGACGACAGCACCACCAGCAGGTCGCCGGGGGAGGCCCCCAGGGCGCGCCGGTAGCGCTCGCGCAGGGCGCGCCCGGCGGTGATGCGGTCGTGGCAGGGGTCGCCGACGACGCGCACGACCTCGGCGGCGGCCGGGGCCGCCGAGGCGAACAGGTTCCGCAGGCGCTCGTGGGCGACCCCCAGGACGCTGGGCAGGACGCGCCCGTGGGTGATCAGGCCCCCGGCGGGCGAGCCGCTGGCGGGCCGGGGCGCGGCGGGGCCGTGGCCGCCGACCCGGGGCATCAGGCGGCCGGGACCCGAGCCGTGCGGGAGGGCGAGGACGGGGGCGGCGACGTCCTGGAGTCCGCCGAGGTTGGCCGACAGCGCCAGGTCGAAGCGGTGCTTGCGGACCTCGTCCCAGGGCACGGCGATGCCGTCGAGGTGCCGGATGTGCTCGGCGCCGGTCGCGGCGTAGGGGGAGGTCGGCGGGCAGGTGTAGAAGACCTGGACCCGGTGGTCGGTCTCGATCAGGGGCAGGACGTCGGCCAGGCGGTTCCCCGCGGTGGCGTGGTGCACCAGGACGAGGACGGAGCGCTGGGGGGACCAGGTGGCGCGGTCGGCCTGGTTGATCAGGAAGGGGCCGTCGGCGGCGTACGGTCCGGGAGCAGGGGCCGGAGAGGGGAGCGTCATGGGGCCTCCGAGCTTCTCTGCAGATCCGATGACCGCCCCAGCATGCGGGGGCGCCCTTGACGCGGCGCCTGCAGGGCGCAGGGGAGGACCTTGCAGAGGGCTTGCAGGGAGGTGGACGGCAGCGTGTACGCGCAGGCGGAGGGGCTTGCGGAGTGTCCCGATCCGGCCAGGGGAGAGCGGGGCTGCGGCCGATAGGGGGCCTGAGGGCCTGTCATGGAGTCCGCCCGCCTGGCCTCTCCATTTCGGCGGAGCTTCGCCCGACTCCGGGCAGGACCGGGGCGCGTAGGGCCGAGCGCCCCGAGAGTGATGCGACAGCCGCCGGAGCGCGCTTGGGGCGGAAGGCCGGGGACCTCTGCCAGCGCGCTTGCCGGGCGATGCCATAGATCTACGCCATAAAGCACCGGGATGGTTTGTATCAACTCAATCCCCTGCAAATCGCCCCGCTTCGACCAGAGCCGCGTTCCCCGGTTCAACACTGCGATGCACCACAAGGCCACGAGGGTGACGGAGCCGGTCCGGCCACCCCGCCTCACCGGCCCACTTCCGGGCCGGTGAGAACCCCTATGACCCGCCGTGCGCGTATTCCGCCCCTCCGCACACGTGTGCTAACCTTCCGCGTCCGATTGGCGTACTCGGTGTAGGCGAATCCCTTGTGTCCTCCCCCGTTCCCGGGCCGACCCGGGGTCGGGCGCCCGACCGCCCCATTAATCCGAGGAGATCTGGGCGCGAAGTCCCGCTGAATTCTCGGCCGGGGCGGCTGACTGCGGTCCGCCCGGGGCTCAGGATGAACCTGTGCCTTCTCCGACTTCGGCTCGCACCACCGGCCCCCAACAGGCCGTCGCCCGTCCCGAGGCCCCTCCCGTCTACCGTCCCGTCGTCGACCTCGAGTCCGGGGTGGTCCTGGCCGTGGAGGCGGAGGCCGCATCGGCGACGGCGCCGTCCGACGACTCCGCCGCCCATGCCGAGCGGCTCATCCGGCTCGCGCGCCGGGTCGCCTCCGACGAGGCGCTGCTGCCGCTGATCCTGCCCGTGCCCGCCGCCGCGGCGGCCGCCTCCCCCGACGTGACCGGGCAGCTCGAACTGGTGCTGCGGCGCACCGGACGCCGCCCGCGCGACATCACCGTCATGCTCGGCCCCGACCTGGCCGAGCTGCCCCGCGCCGCCGCGGTGCGGGCCGCCTCGCACGTGCGCGACTCCGGCTTCCGGTGCGCCTTCGCCACCGCCGCGGTCCCCGTGGACGTCATCCTGGACCAGGCCCCGTTCCTGATGCGCCTGCCGCGCAACCTCGTCTCCGGACTGCCGGGCGACGAGCGCAGCGCGGCCGTGGTCGAGGGCATGGCCCGCATCGCCCGCAGTGCCGGGGTGTACCCGATGGCGCCGGGCATCTCCTCGGTCGACCAGCTCGCGGCGCTGCGCGAGGCCGGGGTGCGCCTGGGGTACGGCCCGCTCTTCGCCGACGACTCCTGGACGCCGGGGGCCAAGGTGCGCCCGCTGCCCGAGATCCCTCCCGGCCGGGGCGGCGGCGGGCAGGAGGGGCCGCCGGTGTCGACCTTCATCGGGCCGCCGGTCGCCCTGGAACAGGACGCGACGGCGGCGGAGGTGCTGGACGCCTTCACCAACGACCCGGTGCTCAACTCGATCATCCTGCTGGACCACCGGGAGCGCCCGGTCGCCCTGCTGGACCGGTCGCGGTTCCTGCTGTCGGTGTCGGGCCCCTACGGGCACGCGCTGCACGCCGCCCGCCCCGCGCGGCGGCTGGCCGACCCGCCCAAGACGGTGCCGCTGCACACCACCGCCATGGAGGCCCTGCGCGCCGCGGGCGCCTCGGGCGAGCGCGTCCACGACGACCTGGTGGCGGTGAACGCCTTCGGCCAGGCGGTGGGCGTGGTGGCGGTGGGCGACGTGATCGCCGCGCTCTCCCGGGGGTGAGGGAGGGGCGGCGCGGAGCCGCCGACCGGAGCCCGGCGCATTCGGCGTACCCGTTGGGGCCGGATTGGCGTCGATGGCGCGATCGGTGGGGTACCTGTCGTTGACGCCATCCGGCGGCCCCGGGCACCTTTGACCGCGTGAACGAGCACCGTGTCGTCTTCCTCCTCTTCGAGGGCTTCCAGACCCTGGACCTGACCGGCCCCTGGGAGGTCTTCCGCTGCGCCGGGCACCGCGACGGCGCCTACGCCTGCCGCACCGTGGCCCGCACCGCGGGCGCGGTCGCCTCCGGCAGCGGGCTGCCCGTGCACGCCGCCCGCGGGGTGGCGGGGCCGGGCGCCGCGGACCCCGCCGACGCGGACACCCTGGTGGTCGTCGGCGGGAACGGCGTCGACGCGGCCTGCCGGGACGAGGCCCTGGTGCGGTGGACGGCCGAGGCCGGGGCGCGCGCCCGGCGGGTCGTCTCGGTGTGCAGCGGGGCGTTCCTGCTGGCCGCCGCCGGCCTGTTGGACGGTCGGCGGGTGACCACGCACTGGCGCCGCGCCGCGCAGTTGGCCCGCGCCCACCCGGAGGTGCGGGTCGACGCCGACCCGGTGTTCATCAGGGACGGGCGGATCTGGACCTCGGCCGGTGTGACGGCGGGCATGGACCTGGCGCTCGCGCTGGTGGAAGAGGACCACGGGCGGGACGTCGCGCACGAGGTCGCCCGGGAGCTGGTGCTGTTCCTGCGCCGCCCGGGCAGCCAGTCGCAGTTCAGTGTGCCCCTGTGGTCGCGCCAGCCCTCCACCGACCCGGTGCGCGAGGCGGTGCGGGCGGTCCACTCCCGCCTGGACGCGCGGCACACGGTGGAGTCGCTGGCGGAGAGGGCGGGGCTGAGCCCGCGCCACTTCCAGCGGCGCTTCGCCGCCGAGATCGGGGTGGGGCCGGCCGAGTTCGTGGAGCGGGTGCGGGTGGAGGCGGCGCAGCGCGTGCTGGCCGAGGGCGGGGACCCGGTGGAGGCGGTGGCCCGCAGGTGCGGGTTCGGCAGCGCCGAGACGCTGCGCCGCGCGTTCCAGCGCCGGGTGGGCGTGGCGCCCTCGGAGTACAGAAGCCGATTCGGACAGATGAAGGAGGACGCATGACGGCTTACGGCCTGCTGGTGTTCGACCGTGCGGAGGAATTGGACTTCGTCGGCCCGTGGGAAGTGTTCGGAGTTTCGTCGATGCTCCGGGACGGGGCGGACTCGCTGGAGCTGATCGCCGAGCGGGAGGGGCCCATTCGCTGCAACAAGGGCCTGCGGGTGGTGCCGGACCGGGTGTTCGGCGACTCCGGGGGCGGTCGGCCGGAGGGGCTGGACGTGCTGCTGGTGCCCGGCGGGAACGGGACGCGCACCGAGGTCGGAAACGACCGGCTGATCCGCTGGCTGGCCGAGGAGGCCGGGCGCGCGGAGTGGGTGGTGAGCGTGTGTACGGGGTCGCTTCTGCTGCACGAGGCCGGCCCGGCGAAGGGGAAGCGGGTGGCCACGCACTGGTCCTTCGAGGAGGGGCTGGAGGCGCGCGGGGGAGTGACGGTGGTGCGCGACGCCCGCTATGTGGTCGACGGGAACCTGGTGACGAGCCAGGGGGTCTCGGCGGGGATCGACATGGCGCTGTGGCTGGTGGGCCGCCTGCACGGCCGCGACCACGCGCGACAGGTGCGCCGGTACATGCAGTACGAGCCCGCCCCGCCGTACATGGCGGACGAGCCCTTGGCGTGGTGAGAGGGTCGGGGCGGCGTCGTCCGGGGGCGGCGGCGATCCCGGCGCGGGGTGGTGCGGGGACTCGCGGTGCCCGGTAATGCGCTGGATCGGCACGGGCGGAGCGGGTTAGGTTGCCGGGGCGCCGCAGCGCGCGGGCGCCGCCGGGCGCACCTTTCACAACGTTCGCGAGGAGACCACCACATGACCACGCTGGGAAACTCCGGCTTGGAGATCCACCCCGTCGTCCTGGGCGGCAACACCTTCGGCTGGACCAGCGACGAGAAGGAGTCCCACCGCGTCCTGGACGCGTTCCTGGACGCGGGCGGGACCCTCGTCGACACCGCCGATTCGTACTCCGCCTGGGTCGAGGGGAACGAGGGAGGGGAGTCCGAGCACGTCATCGGCTCCTGGCTGGCCGGTCGTGGCCGCCGTGACGACGTGCTCATCGCAACAAAAGTAAGCCAGCACCCCGAATTCCGAGGATTGGCCGCTTCCAACGTCAAGGCCGCCGCCGAGGCCTCGCTCAAGCGCCTCGGGACCGACTGCATCGACATCTACTATGCGCATTTCGATGACGCCGGCACTCCGCTGGAGGACACCGTCGGGGCCTTCGACGCTCTGGTGAAGGAGGGCAAGGTCCGGTACGTCGGCGTCTCCAACTACGGCCCGGACCGCCTTCGCCGCTGGCTGGAGATCGCCGAGGGGATCGGAGCCGCCCTGCCGGTGGCCCTGCAGCCGCACTACAGCCTGGTCCACCGGAAGACCGTCGAGCCCGAGCTGCGCGACATCGCCCTTGGTGCCGGGATGGGCATGCTGCCCTACTGGGCGCTGGCGGCCGGGTTCCTGACCGGCAAGTACCGCACCGAGGCCGATCTGGAGGGGCGGGCGCGCGCAGGGAGCGTCGGCCGGTACATGGGGCCCGAAGGGCTGGCGGTCGTGGACCGGCTCGTGGAGATCGCCGACGCCCACGGCGTCGCCCCGGCGACGGTCGCGCTGGCGTGGGTGCTGGGACGTCCGGGGATGGCGGGCGTGCTCGCCAGCGCCCGCACCACCGAGCAGCTCCCCGCGCTCATGGACGCGGCACGGGTGTCGCTGAGCGAGGACGAGGCGGCCGCGCTCACGCGGGCCTCGGACGCCGTGGGGGCCTGAATCCCGCGCGAAGGGTCGGCGGGTGGGCCCCGGAAGGGGAGAACCGCAATACCGGTCGCTTTCCCGATAGGTCTGCAGAGATCCGCCCGCCGCTCCTCGTTGCTCGATTCCTTTCTCGATGAACGTGCGGTGAGAGGTGATTCCGCTCGTCTCTGATTTTCGGGACCCTGGGGGGAGACTGGTGGTATTCCTGCTGGTGGAAGCGGTAGGAAAAGTGCTGGCCTATTGCGGACAGCGTCCCGCCCTGCCGTTTTGGAATCGGTGGTCCAGGGGGCCCATTGCATGGTGTTCGCAGGCGGATATGAATGCGGTGGGCGGCGTCGTTTCCGAGCGACCGGAGGAATCATGGCACTGATCCAGCAGGGCGAGTACCTGATCAGGTGCGCCGCGAACGACCTGTACATCGACCTGAGCGGCGGCAGCGCCGACCCGGAGACGCCGATCATCGGCTGGCACCTCCACAAGGGCACCAACCAGCGGTGGGACGTGCAGCAGAAGAGCCTCAACGTGTTCACCATCCGCAGCATGGTGGGCGAGGCGTTCTTCGGGCTGAGCGGCCTGAAGGTCTTCCCGCCGCTCATCGCGGCCCAGTCCTTCCCCGAGGCCTGGTCGGTCGAGCCGGTGGGCGAGGGCAAGTACCGGATCCACTTCCTGTACATCGACGCCGTGGTGACCCTGCCCGAGGACCGGGAGGGCACCCAGTTCGTCCTGCAGCCGTGGCGCGGGGAGAACCGCCAGATGTTCATCTTCGAGAACGCCTGACCTGTCGCGGCCGACAGGGCGCCGGTGCCCGTCCCCGGAACCTCCGGGGTGCGGACCGGCGCAGGGGTCCGCCTCCGGGATCGCCGGGGGCGGACCCTCGCCTTCGTCGGGGGCGGCGGGGCCCAGGTCGTCGGAGAGCGGAAGCGGGGGAGGGCAGGCGGAGGGTGGGGCCTGCGGATGTGCTCACGGGGAAGGGGCGTCGTGCGTCCGGATGATTCCCGCTTGCGGCCTTGCGGGGCGCTCCTGTGCGCTCGAGCGGACGGTCAGAGCCGTTCGATCACGTGCAGCCACACCCACTGCGTGGAAGCGGCCGCTGCCGTGGCGTGGTAGGCGAGCATCACAGCGATCATCAGCACGACGTTGTGCCCCATTTCCGGTGTCGGGTCGGTTCCCCCCTCAGGGGGCGGCGAGATCGAGATGATCTTCGCGGCGAAACCCTACCGGCGGCGGGTCGGCTCATGGGCAGAAACGATGAGATCTGTCCCTATAGGGGGATCTGCCCAGGTCAACGCTACACGATCTCCTCCTGGGGGGTGCTGTCCCCTGTGCGGGGGAGTGGCACGTTCAGCGCTGCGACGGGCGCGCCGCAGTCCCCCTTCCCTCGAGCCGTTCCCGACCGCTCTCGGGCCCGGGCGGCGGCGTCGAACAGTGCTTGGGAGCGCTCCGCGTCACCGCGCCGGTGCGCCACGTGTCCGAGGGCGGTCAGAGCGTGTGCACGCGCTTCGGACGTGGGCGACCGATGAAGCGCCTGCTGCATGTGGACCTCCGCCTCCTCGAAGTCACGAAGGGCCGCGTACGCCTCGCCCAGCCCCATGAGGATGGCGGGCATGTCGGCAGGGGCGTCTGTCGCCGACGCGAGGTCCTGAGCCTTGGCGAAAGCGCTCAAGGCGGTCGTGGGCTGTCCCAGGCGCAGGCGGGTGTGCGCCGAATGCGCCAGTGCGGCGATCTCAGTGGTGGTGTCGCCGATCGCCCGCGCCGTCTCCAGGGCATCCTGGAAGCACTCGAGGGCCAGTGAAAGCTCGCCCCGGTCGGCATGGAGTTCGCCGATGTTGCAGCGCATCCGCATGGCGTCACCGCGCCGCCCGGCCTCCTCCGCGAGCCTGAGGGCCTCCTCTCCGAGACGCAGGGCCTCGGCCGGCTTCCCGATCTGGGCCATCACTCGGGCCATGTTCCCCGTCACCATCATGATCGAGGCCTGGTCGCCGACGGCCTCGTAGAGGGTGAGGGCTTCGTGGAACGAACCGAGCGCCTGCGCCGGTGCGCCGCGTACGCTGTGGCCGATCGCCGCGAAATGGAGTGACTGGGCGACCGTCGGTACGTGCCCCTCGTGTCGGGCCACCGCCAGCGCCTCTTCGATGCAGGGAAGTGCGGCGTCCGCGTGCCCGGCGAGGCTGAGCGCGAGGCCCTGGGCGCTCAGGGCCTGGGCCCGGGTGACCTCGTCCCCGCAGGTCGATGCCTGATCTATGGCCGCCAGCGAAGTGGCGGCGACCCGGCTCAGACGCTCGGCCCTCAAATGGGCCGCGACGAGCTCGTTCAACGCGTGCGCGTACCCCACCGCGTCCCCTCGGTCGCGGAAGGTTCGGGCCGCTCCCTGGAAGGCCGTGGCCTCGCGGTCGGGTGCGCCCGAGGTGGACAGGAACCCCGCCAGGCGCAGGGCCAGCTCCGCCCGGTGCCAGGCGAACGCCTCGCCCTCCGATGCCGGGTGGGCGCCCCCGGAGCCCGGCAGCAGGTCCAGCAGGGTTCCCCGCTCGGCCGCGAACCACGCGTCGGCCTCGTCCGGCCCGGCGAACCCCGGCGCCTCCACCGGCGCCCCCGGGCGGGCCGGGCGGCGGTGGCGGTGCGGGAACCGCGCCCGGTCGGCGGCGTCGGCCGCCGCGAGCCACTGGTCGAACACGCGCGAGAGCACCGCGTGCTCCTCCAGCGCCCCCAGCTCCTCCTGCGCCGTGCGCCGGGCGAAGTCCGCGGTCAGCGCGTGCAGGCGCCAGCGCCCCGGCGGCCCCGGCTCCTCCACCAGCGAGCGCTCCGACAGCAGCTCCAGGACCGGCTCGGCCTCCCGCGCCGTCGCACCGATCGCCGCTGCGGCGGCGTGGGTGCCGAACGCGGTGGACGGAAGAAGGCCGAGCCGGACGAACGCGGCCCGCGCCGGCGGGGGCAGGCCCTGTGCGCTCGCGGCCAGGGCCGCGGCGACCGGGCCGGTGAACCGGGGCGCCGCCTCGTCGAGCCGCTCGACCAGGTGCGCCAGCGGCCACGCCGGGTGCGCGTGCCGCCACCAGGACGCCAGCAGCCGCAGCGGGTGCGGCAGCCGGTCCATCCTGCGCGCCAGCGCCGACAGCCCCGGCCCGTCGGCGCGCGGGTCGCACCCGGTGATCGCGGCCACCAGCCCCACGGCCTCCTCCGGGGCGGGCGCGACCAGCCCCAGCGCGCGCGAACCCTCCAGCGACGCCATGCGGATGCGGGAGGTCACCAGGGCGGCGCTGTGCCGCCCCCCGGGCAGCAGCGGGCGCACCTGCTCGGGGTCGGCGGCGTCGTCGAGCACGGCCAGGAGCCGCAGCGGCGCGGTCAGGGTGCGCCACAGCCGCGCCCGCGCCTCGGTCCCCTCGGGGAGATCGGCGGCGGGCACGCCGAGCTGCCCGAGCATCTCGTGCAGCGCCTCGGCGGGGTCGCGGGGCGGCCGGTCGGTCCCGGAGCCGTGCAGGTCGACCAGGAGGCGCCCGTCGGGGAACTCGGGGCTCAGGCCGTGCGCGGCGCGGCACACCAGGGCGGTCTTGCCCACCCCGGGCATGCCCGACACGACCACGGCCGCCGCGCCCGCGCGCAGGTCGGCGGCGATGCGCTCCAGCTCGGCCGCGCGCCCGTGGAAGTCGTGCAGGTCCCGGGGGAGGGTGTCCGGGGGAGGGGCGGGCGCCGCCCCGGAGGGCGGTGCGCCGGTCGGCGGCGCCGCGGGCGCCCCCTGGGCGTTCCCGCCGTCCCGGCCCCGGCCGCCCTCGGCCTCGCACAGCAGGTGCCGCAGGGCCGCTCCCGGGGCGACCCCCTGCTCGTGCAGGTGCTCGGCCAGGCGGCGGCACACCCCCGCCGCCTCGGCGCGGTGCCCGGCCCGCAGCAGGGCGGTGGCCAGGTTGAGGGCGACGGGCTCGCTGCCGGGGTGGAGGCCGGCCTCGGCGTGCAGCGCGTCGAGCAGGTCGCGCGGGTCGCGGCCGCTCTCCAGCAGCAGCCGCCCGTGGTCGGCCGCGGCGTCGCGGCGCGCCAGCACCATGGCCTCGCGGCGCCGGAGCGCCCAGTCGCCCGAGAGGCCGGTGAGGGGCGTGCCCCGCCACAGCCCCAGCGCCTCTTCCAGAAGCTCCAGGGCCGGCTCCCGCTCACCGGCCCGTTCGCGGGCGCGCGCCGCGCGGCACAGCCGCCGGAACCGCGGCCAGTCGACGGCGTCGGCGCCCAGGTCCAGGCGGTAGTGGCCGCTTTCGCACACCAGGGCGGCGCGGTCGGCCCCGGCGGCCTCCAGGTGGCGCCGCGTGCGGGACATGTAGCTGTCGAGAGTGGAGAGGGCGCCGATCCCGCCATTCCAAACGAGTTCGACGATCGATTCTCTAGAGAGCGGCCGCCCTTCTTCCAATGCCAGCAGGACGGCGATTTCGAGTTGTTTTCCCGACCCCAGTGGGAAGTCGCGGCCGTCGCGCACCAGCCGGACCGGGCCCAGGACTCTCAGCTCCACCCTACCT
The DNA here is from genome assembly GCF_027706745.1 of Nocardiopsis suaedae. GTDB lineage: Bacteria > Actinomycetota > Actinomycetes > Streptosporangiales > Streptosporangiaceae > Nocardiopsis_A > Nocardiopsis_A suaedae. The sequence continues at coordinate 96,875 of NZ_JAQFWP010000006.1, forward strand.
CCTTCGGGTGCTGCTCCCCGGGGTGGTGAGTGTGCCCCGAAAGCCGGTCGGGAGAACCGGCCGAAATCTGCCACCAGGGATTACCGCGGCCTCCGCGGCGGCATTATGGGCATTGACCTGCGGCCCGGCCGTGCGGGCGGTCCCGAGCCGGCCACGGCCGGGTACACGAACGCATCCCCGGGGGAATACCGGGCCGAAGGGCCCGCCCCGGGAATACGGCATCTGCAATTGCAGGTGAATGCGAATATGCGCGGGCATCGGCCGTGCGCATTCGCCGGACACGCCGGTCCCCTGGCACGGGACCGGGGCCGGGTGGGGCAGTCTTGGGGGCGTGAGAACGGCAGCCGATCGCCCCGACCGGGGCGCAGACGAGGTACTGGGACCCATTCCGCCGCCCGTGCGGCGCCCCACCGACCTGCTGGTGGGCACGGCCGGGGCGGTGGCGGTCGCGGCGGTGCTCGGGCTGGTCTCCCTGGCCGGCGACGGGCAGGGCGCGGCCCCGGACGAGCTGCGCTCCCTGCTCCCGCCCTCGCTGCTGGCCCTGGTGGCCGCGGCCGCCAACATCGCGGTGCTGGTGCTGGCCGCGGTGGCCGCCGTGGAGCGGCTGATCCGCCGCGCCGGGCGCGACCTGGTGCGCGGCCTGGCCGCCGCCGCGTTCTCCTACGGCGCCACCGAGGCCGTCAACGCGGCCGTGCTGGCCCTGTCCGGCCCCACGGGGCCGCCCGAGGCGCTGTCGGCCGGAGCGCACACGTGGCTGCTCGGCGGCCCCGCGCACGCCTACCTGGCCGCCGCCATGGCCTACACCGCCGCGGTGGGCCCGGTGCGCCTGGCCCGGGTGCGCGGCGGGCTGTGGGCCGGGATCGCCGCCACCGCCGCCGCCGTGCTGCTGGCCGGGGTGGCCACGGTCCCCGCGCTGGCCCTGACCGCGCTGCTGGGCGCCACCGGCGCCGCCCTGGCGGGGTTCGCCGTGGGCGCGGCGCGCCCGGAGTCGCTGACCGGGCCGATGGTGGAGGAGCTGCGGCGCTTCGGCCTGGAGCCGCTCACCCTGGCCCCGGCCGGGACCGACGGGGAGGGCAACCGCCGCTTCACCGCCGATACCCCCTCCCGGCGCCTGGACCTGGTGCTGATGCGCGCCGACGACACCGTGCAGGCCCTCAAGCGGCTGGGCGGGATGGTGCTGCTGCGCGGCCCGGTCGCCCCGCCCGTGCGCCTGGGCCTGTCGCGCCGGCTGGAGCACGCCGCGGTGATGGGGTGGGCCGCCCGCGCGGCCGGGGCGTGCGTCCCCGACGTGCTGGGCATCGGCGACGTGGGCGCCGGGTCGGCGGTGCTGATCCGCGAGTACGCGCCCGTGCGGACCCTGGAGGAGGTGCGGGAGGAGGAGCTGACCGACGCGGCCCTGGAGGGGCTGTGGCGGGAGCTGGCGCTGCTGCACCGCAACCGCATCGCCCACGGCTCGATCGGCGGGGACACCGTGGGCTGGAGGACCGGCGGCCGCCCCGCCTTCACCGGGCTGTCCGGGGGATCGGTGGCCGCCGCGCCGCTCAAGGCCTCTCTGGACACCGCGGCGCTGCTGACCGCGGTGGCGCTGCGCACGGGCGCCGAGCGGTCGGTACGGGCCGCGGTCGCGGTGCTGGGGCTGGAGGCGGTGGCGGGCGCCCTGCCCCTGCTGCAGCCCGCCGGGATGCCGCTCGGCCTGCGAAGACGCCTGCGCGGGCACCCCGGGGTGCTCGGGGAGGTGCGCGCGCGCATCACCGGCCTGGCCCCCGAGGCCCCGGCCCGCCCCGCCCGGCTGGAGCGCATGCGCCCGCGCACCGTGGTCAGCGCCGCCGTGGCCACCGTGGTGGCGCTGGTGCTGGCCAACCAGCTGGCCGGGGTCGACCTGACCACCGTCGCGGCGGCCGACGCCGGGTGGGCGGCGGCCGCCTTCGCGGCCGCGACGGCCTGCATGGTCGCGGCCGCCCTGGCGCTGATGGGCTTCGTGCCGATCCGGCTGAACCTGTGGACCACCGTGCTGGTGCAGTACGCCGGGTCCTTCATCCGCATCGCCGCCCCCGCGGGGCTGGGGTCGCTGGCGATCAACACCCGCTACGTCACCTGCCAGGGCGCCTCGGCGGGGCTGGCGATCTCGGCGGTGGGCCTGTCCCAGGCGGTGGGGCTGCTCACGCATGTGCCGCTGCTGCTGGTCAGCGCCTACCTGACCGGTACCGGCACCGACCGGTTCACCGACTTCTCGCCGTCGCCGACGCTGGTGGCCGTGGTGCTGGTGCCGGCCGCCGGGGTGGCGGCGGTGCTGCTGGTCCCGCGGCTGCGCGGGCTGGTGGTCGAGCGGGTGCGGCCCTACTTCCAGGGCGTGGTGCCCCAGCTGCTCGACCTGCTGCAGCGGCCCCGGCGGCTGGCCATGGGGGTGGGCGGCACGCTGCTGCTGACGGCGGGGTTCGTGGGGAGCCTGTACTTCTCCGTGCTGGCCTTCGGCGGGCAGGCCGACCTGGCGGCGGTGGCGGTGGTGTTCCTGGCCGGGAACGCGCTGGGCTCGGCCGCCCCGACGCCGGGCGGGCTGGGCGCGGTGGAGGCGGCCCTGCTGACGGGGCTGTCGACGGTGGCGGGGCTGCCGGTGGCGGTCGGGCTGCCGGCGGTGCTGCTGTTCCGGGTGCTGACGTTCTGGTTCCCGGTCCTGCCCGGGTGGGGGGCCTTCCACCTGCTGCAGAGGTGGAAGGCGATCTGAGGCAGGCCGAGGTGAGGGGCGCATCACACCGTTCCCGCGGGGCTGCGCCGTGTGCGGGGGAGTGCGTGCGGAGGGACGGGCCGCCTTCGAGCGCGCTTGGGGCGGACGCATGATGTGCTCTGCCAGCGCTCTGCAACGGGGATGCCATAGATCTACGCCATAAAGCCGGGAGTGGTGGCGCTTCACACCCCAAGACCACAGCGGAGCGGCTCCGCCGCACTGACCTCCCACACCGGCCCCCGCAAGGGGGCGGACCTCGGCGGGCCGTGTCCTCTGGAGTGATGGAGCATTCGGCGGCCGCGGCCGCCGACCGCCTACGGCCTTCGGCCGTCCCCCGACAGGCGTTCCGCCGGTGCGGACCCGCTCGGCGAACGGCGGGCGCCGACAGCGGGGGCTCGGCCTGTGCGGGCCCACTGTCGGCGCCCTCAAAGGAGCGGTCTGCCGCCGCCCCCGCGGCCCGGTCCGGGCCCGGAGGCGTCCGCGGTCACGGCAGGGGGATCAGCCCGCGCCGGTAGGCCGCGGCCTGGCGCCGCGGGACCAGGGCGGTACGGCCGCCGACGGTGACCTCGATCAGGTCCGGCACGGCGGCCCGCCACTGTGAGCGGCGCTTGCGGGTGTTGGAGCGGGACATCTTGCGCTTGGGCACGGCCATGGGTGGCGGTCGGCCTTTCGTTCGGGCCCCGCCGGGCGGCACGGGTCGGCCCGGTGCCGGGGCGGGGCGATCGGATCGGGTGCGGGTGCTTGGGCCCGTGTCAGGAGCGGCCGTAGCGCTGCTTGAAGCGCTCGACCCGTCCGGCGGTGTCGACCACGCGCCCCCTGCCGGTGTAGAAGGGGTGGCTCGCGCTGGAGATCTCCACGTCGACGACCGGGTAGGTGTTGCCGTCCTCCCAGGTGACGACCTGGTCGGAGGTGACGGTCGAGCGGGTCAGGAAGGCCATGTCCCCCGCCTTGTCGCGGAAGACGACGGGCCGGTACTCGGGGTGGATTCCGGGTTTCACTGGTGTCCTTCTCTCGTGGCGTCGGCGCCGCGGGGCGCCGGGGCTGTCCGGGGCGGTCCGGGTCCGGGGCCGCTCAGCGGTCCTCGCGGAACTCGGTGTGCCGCCTGATGACCGGGTCGTACTTGCGCAGCACGAGGCGGTCGGGCGTGTTGCGGCGGTTCTTGCGGGTGACGTAGGTGTAGCCGGTCCCGGCCGTCGAGCGGAGCTTGACGATGGGCCGGGCGTCGCTGCGCGCCATGGCGGGCCTCCTCGGGGTGTCTGCGGTCGTTATAAGCGAATGATAACCGTTTTCATTCCCGATGGTGGCAGGCCGCCCGGAGGCCGGGCCGCGTGGTTTCTCCCCTCCCGCACGGTGGTGGGAGGATCGAGGGGGCGCGAGCGCACGGGCGTACCGGCCCGCTGGAGCAGGAAGGTGGAGGGCGTGGCCGCAGACAGGACCGCCGAGCAGGCCTGGGAGTCGCTGGCACGGGCTCACGTGGCGCTCATGCGGCGCTTCCAGGTCGATTTCCGCGGCGCCGAGGTCAGCATGCGGGAGTACGACGTCCTGCTGACCCTGGCCCGCTGCCCCTACGGCGGGGCGCGGCTGTGCGAGCTGAACGACAGGGTGCTGCTGGACCAGTCCTCCATCAGCCGCCTGGTGGAGCGCATGGACGGCGACGGGCTGGTCGAGCGCGGCCCCGACCCCGATGACCGGCGGGGCACCCGGGTGCGCCTGACGGAGGCGGGCCGGGCGGTGCTGCGCCGTATCGGCCCCAGGCACGCCGCCGCGATCGCCGAGTCCCTGGGCGGCGTACTGACCAAGGAGGAGCTGGTCACCCTGCGCGGCCTGGCCGACAAGCTGCTGAAGGCCCAGACCGAGGGGTAGGCGGCCTGCGGCGTCGGCGCGCCTCGGCGGGCCGCGCTTGGATCGGCCTGATCGGCGGTAGCGACGGCCGCGCGTATCTGGTGGCTCGCCGCAATCGGCGGACCGGCGAGATCGCCTACCACCTGAACTGGGCGCCGGCCCCGGCCCCGGTCCCGCTCCAGCCCCTGGTCACCGTCGCCGGAATGCGCTGGAGGATCGAAGAATCGTTCCAGGGCGCGAAGGAACTCGCCGCGCTCGACGAACACCGGGGCCGCACTTGGACCTCCTGGCGCCGGTGGGCCACCCTCGCCATGCTCGCCTACGCTTTCCCCGCCATCACCCGCACCACCCAGGACACCGGGTGGGGACATCGCCTCCGCCGGTCGATCTGGCGACGACGCCCCCAGGCCACCGCCAAGCGGCTGCACTACCGGCGACGACTCGCCCTTGCCGCATGAAGGCCCGAACCTGCAGCTGCAAATACCCCGGTGGCGATCACCGCAGACCGGATAATGGCGTTGTCGAAGGCGGCGCAGTGCTTCGCAGTGACGCCTCATATTGTCGCCGGTCGAAAACGAACGGACCCAATCCCCCAAGGAGCCCAGGATTCCCGCATTCCGTTGAAGAACCCCGACCAGGTCACGCTCGTATCGGTCACATCGACACGCGCGGAAAGCGGCCAGCAGCCCCATAGCCCGCATGGGCAGCCGAGCAGCACCGTGTCACCGTCGTCGTAGTAAGACAGCTCCGGCTCCCCCGAGAAAGTACAGGCTCGGCCAGAAGACCCCATCCAACGAGTCCAGGCCGACGTAACCCCCGGGGGGAAGGCGCCTCATCCTCGTCACCGTCGACCTCCGCCAATGCCAACGGACGCTCGATTGGACGCGCCAACCCCTGCGGCCGCACCCCATCGATCGAGATTGCCAACCGCGGTGCCCTTGGTCCCTCAGACTCAGGAGCATCGGCGGCTTCGACTACGAACTCGATCCTGTTCACCGGCCCCACCTCAGCTGCTCAACGCGTGAAACCTGACCCTGCAGCCGGAGTACTAGGCCGCCCCCGCCTCCTTCTCCTCCCTGCGCAGGAACGCGGCGGTGGAGGACCCCTCCGCCTCGGCGAGGTCGGCGGGGGAGCCTTCGAACACCACACGGCCCCCGTGGCGGCCGCCGCCGGGGCCCATGTCGATCACGTGGTCCGCGCGGCGCACCAGGTCCAGGTCGTGTTCGACCACGACGACCGTGTTGCCCGCGTCCACCAGCCGGTCCAGCAAAGCGGCCAGCCCCTCCACATCGGCCGGGTGCAGCCCGGCGGTCGGCTCGTCGAACACGTACAGCGCCCCCGACTCGCCCAGGTGCCGGGCCAGTTTGAGGCGCTGGCGCTCGCCCCCGGACAGGCTCGCCAGCTCCCGGCCCAGCGTCAGGTGGTCCAGCCCGACCTCCTCCAGCCGCGCCAGGCGCCGCCCGATGCCCGCGTCCTCCAGGAGCGCCGCGGCCTCGGCCGCCGTGGCGTCGAGCATCTGCGCGACGGTGCGCCCGGCCAGCCGGTGCTCCAGCGCCTCGGGGCGGAACCGCAGGCCTCCGCACGCCTCGCACTCCGACACCACCGGGTCCATGAACGCCAGGTCCGTGGTGACGGTGCCGCGCCCCTTGCAGCGCGTGCAGGCGCCCGCGGAGTTGGCGCTGAACAGGGAGGGGGCGGCCCCCGATGCGTCGGCGAACAGGCGGCGGATGCGGTCCATCACCCGCAGGTGGGTGGCCACGGTCGCGCGGGGCGAGGCGGGGATGGGGGACTGGTCGACCACCACGGCCCCGGGGTGGCGCCGCTCCAGCTCGCGCACCAGTGACGACTTGCCCGACCCGGCCACGCCGGTGACGGCGGTCAGCACCCCCGCGGGCACATCGGCGCTCACCCCGTCCAGGTTGTTCAGGCGCGCGTCCTCGATGCGGTAGGCCCCCGACGGTGAACGCACGTCCTTCTTGAGCGGCGCGGGCGCGCGCAGCGCCTCCCCGGTGGCGGTGGCGGCGCCCTCCAGGGCCGACGGGGGTCCGGCGAACACCACGCGCCCGCCCGCGGCCCCGGCGCCGGGGCCCATGTCGATGACGTGGTCGGCGGCGCGCACCACCTGCCGGTCGTGTTCGACCACCAGCACGGTGTTGCCCTCCTCGCGCAGCTCGTGGAGGAGCCCGATGAGCCGGTGCACGTCGCGCGGGTGCAGCCCGCGGGAGGGCTCGTCGAACACGTAGGCCATCCCGGCCAGCCCCGTGCCCAGGTGGCGCACGACCTTGAGGCGCTGGGCCTCGCCGCCCGACAGGGTGCCCGACTCCCGGTCCAGGCGCAGGTAGCCCAGGCCCACGCGTTCGATGCGGCGCAGGGCGGCCAGGGCCTCGCCGGCCACGGCGGCGGCCACCGGGTCGGTCAGCCCGGCCAGTACACCGGCCAGGTCGGGCACCTCCAGGGCGCACATGTCGGCGATGCCCATGCCGGCCAGGCGGGAGGCGCGGGCGGCGGCGTTGAGGCGGGCGCCCCGGCACTGGGGGCACCGGCCCTCGTGCACGGCGGCGAGGGCGGCCCGGCGGTCGCGTCCGCGCAGGCGGGACTGGTCGCGGTTGAGCCAGCGGCGCTCCAGCACGGGCACCAGGCCCTCGTAGGCGTTGCGGTAGGTGCCGTTGGGGCCGCGGCGCGTCACGCGGAACCCGCCTCCGTTGAGCAGGAGTTCGCGCTCTTCGGCGGTGAAGGCGCCGACCGGCTTGTCGGGGTCGAACAGGCCGGATTCGGCGTAGATCTGCCAGGTGGCGGTGCCCACGGCGGCGATGGGGGCCAGGATGGCGCCCTGGTTGAGGGACAGGGCCGGGTCGAGCACGCGGTCGGGGTCGACGCGCACGGTGCGCCCCAGGCCCTGGCATTCGGGGCACATTCCGGCGGGGTCGTTGAAGGAGTAGGCGGTGGACTCCCCGGCCGAGGGGGCGGCGCAGCGCGAGTAGAGCACCCGAAGTGCGGCGTGCACGCCGGTCATGGTGCCGACGGTGGAGCGGGAGTTGGCCGCGGGGGCGCCCTGGTCGACGACGACGGCCGGGGGGAGTCCGCGCACGGCGTCGGCGGCGGCGCGGGTGTTCTTGGGCAGGCGGTTGCGCAGGAAGCCGGGGAAGGTCTCGTTGAGGCGGCGCCCGGCCTCGGCCGCGATGACGCCGTGGACGAGGGAGGACTTGCCCGACCCGGAGACGCCGGTGACGGCGGTCACGGCGCCTTTGGGGACGCGGGCGTGCACGCCTTTGAGGTTGTTGTGGCGCGCACCGGCGACCAGGACGGCCTGCAGGTGCTCGTGTGGGCCCCAGTCGGGCGGGGTGTCGCCGGTCTCCTGGTCCTGGGCGCGGGTGGTCATTGGTCGCACCTCTCTCCGTCGTTCGGCTAAAGCTAATAGCTATAGCTAATGCTATAACCGATAGTAGAATCCCCGCCGTGACATCCTTCGCCGACGACATCGAGGCGGGCGGCACCGACCGGCGCTCGCGGCGCCGCGCCGAGACCAAGGCCGAGATCCTGCGGCTGGCCGTGGAGGAGATGGCCGAGCACGGCGCGGCCGGGCTGAGCATGTCCCGGGTGGCCCGGCGGCTGGGGGTGCAGCCGCCGTCGCTGTACAAGTACTTCGACTCGCGCATGGCCCTCTACGACGCGCTGTTCGGCATCGGCCAGCGGCGCTACCTGCGCACGGCCCGGCGGGCGGCCGAGCAGGCGCCGCCGGGGCTGGCGGGGTTCGCCCCGGTGCTGCGGGCCGGTGCGCGCTGGTCGGCCGAGAACCCGGTGCTGGCCCAGCTGATGTTCTGGCGCACGGTGCCCGGATTCGCCCCCTCCGAGCAGGCCTACGCCCCGGCGCTGGAGCTGCGGCGCGACTGGGCGGCGCGGGCGGGCGCGGCGGTGGAGCGCGGCGAGCTGGGCGCCGGGGCCGCCGGGGAGGAGGGGCTGGACCTGCTGGCCTCGCTGATCGCGGGCATGGTGTCGATGCAGTTGAGCAACGAGCCCGGCGCCGGGTTCGAGGGGAGCCGCTTCCTGCGGCACGTGGACCGCATCCCGGCCCTGTTCGCCGCGGCCTACCCGCCTCCGGGGGCGGAGGAGGCGGCGCGCGAAAAAAGAGCGCGCACAACTTGATTGCACACAACCTAATAGGTAGATTCGCATCCGAACGAGGAGGACGGTCCCGACCATGCCCGACGACCAGCCGCGCGACCCGCTCTCGCTGGACGCCCAGCTCTGCTTCACCGTGTACGCGGCGTCGCGGGCCCTCACCGGCCTGTACCGGGACCTGCTGGCCGACCTGGGCCTGACCTACCCGCAGTACCTGGTGATGCTGGTGCTGTGGGAGCGCGGCCCGGTCCCGGTCAAGGAGCTGGGCGCGGCCCTGCGCCTGGACTCGGGCACCCTCTCGCCGCTGCTGCGCCGCCTGGAGGCGGCCGGCCTGGTGGGCAGGGAGCGCTCGGGCTCCGACGAGCGGGTGGTCCGCGCCGTGCTGACCGAGCGCGGCGCCGCCATGCGCGAGCGGGCCGAGCGCATCCCCGAGCGGGTGCTGTGCGCCACCGGGCTCGACGGGCAGGAGGCGCGCACCCTGCGCGCCCTGCTGGACCGGGTCACCTCCTCGCTCGGCGCCGACGCGCCGCCCCCGGGCGCGGCGTCGGCGTGCCAACCGCCACCACAGGAGGATCGAGCATGAACGTGCTGTACACCGCCAAGGCCAGTGTCTCCGGCGAGGGCCGCAAGGGCGCCGGGAAGACCGACGACGGCCGCCTGGACGTGGAGCTGTCGGTGCCCAAGGGCCTGGGCGGCGACGACGGCCCGGGCACCAATCCCGAGCAGCTCTTCGCGGTGGGCTACGCCGCCTGCTTCCACGGCGCCCTGAAGAAGGTCGCCCGCGAGGCCAAGGTCGACGTCGAGGGCTCCACCATCGACTCGGAGGTGGCCATCGGCAGCGGCGACGACGGCTTCGGCCTGGCCGTGCAGCTGAAGGTCACCATCCCGGGACAGGACCAGGCCGGTGCGCAGAAGCTGGCCGACGCCGCCCACCAGGTGTGCCCCTACTCCAAGGCCACCCGCGGCAACATCGAGGTGACGGTCACCGCCGCCGGCGCCTGAGGCGCGGTGAAGGCGGAGGGGCCGGGAACGCACGCGCCCCGGCCCCTCCGCTCGTCCCCGGCCGATCAGGGGCCGGAGGGCGCCGCGGGCGCCGGGGCCGGGTCGGGGGCCCGGACCCCTGTGGGCGCGGCCGAGCCGCGGGCCAGCGCCATCGCGGTGACCGCGGCCAGGACGACGGCCATGCCCGCCCACTGCGACCAGGCCGGCGCGGCGCCCAGCAGTGCCACCCCCACCACCGCCGAGACCAGGGGGAAGGACAGCTCGGCCAGGGTGGCCCGGCTGGCGGCGGTGCGGCCCAGCCCCCAGTAGTACAGCGACAGGGCGGCCAGGCCGGGGATGAGCGCCAGCGCGAGCAGCAGCGGCACCTGGGCGGCGCCCACGGCCAGGGACGAGCCGGTGGCCGCGCAGATGCCCAGGGCGACCGGCAGGGCGATGGTGAAGCGGACCGTGGTCACGTGCACGGGCGAGAGCGCCGCCCCGGCCAGTCGGCCCAGCACGGTGCCGCAGGCCCACAGCAGCGCCGCTCCCAGGGCCAGTGCGGCGCCCTTGGCGTTGGACACCGACACCGCCAGGGGGTCGGGGAAGGCCAGCAGCCAGGCCCCGGCCAGGGCGGGCACGGCGTAGAGCGCGAAGCGCGGGCGCAGCCGCTCGCCGAGCACCAGCACCGCCAGCACGATGGCGAACAGCGGCTGCATCTTCTGCAGCACCTGCGGGGTGATGGGGTCGCCGGTGGTGAACGCGAGCGTGAACAGGGTGGTGGCGCCCGCCGAGGACCCGCCGCCGACCACCGCCATGGCCAGCACGGTGCGCCGCCCGGCGGCGGCCAGCGCGCGGAAGGCGGGGAGGATCCAGGGGCTCAGGCACAGCGCGATGATCGCGTGCTCGTAGAAGACGATGGTGGGCGCGGGCAGCACGGCCGAGAGCGGTTCGCGCATCAGCGCCGAGGTGCCCCACAGCCCGGCGGCGATGGCCACCGCCCACATCCGGTCCCCGTGCCGTGCCGAAATCACGTCCGGTTCCTCCCTCAGAGTCGGAAATCCGGGTGAATCCTCCCATCGACGGGGCGGTGGGCGCGCGCAAAGGCCGGCGAATTCGGGGAAGACGCCAGGCGGTCGTACGCGCGTGCGAATACTGGTCTCCCTGAACGAGAGGAGGCAGTATGACTGTCATGAGCACTCGGGAGACGGGGACCGGTCGGCTCACCGTGGACGACCTGGCGCGGATGCCGGACGACGGCAGCAAGTACGAGCTGGTCGACGGGCGGCTTGAAGTGACTCCCGCTCCTGTTTTCGACCACTCGCGTGTCGAAGGGCGTCTGCAGACATTCCTGGGGAATCTTGCCCCCGATGGATTCGAGGTCCTTCCCGATCCAGGGATGAACCTCCACGGCGACCGGAGCCGCCACCGGCGCCCCGACCTCGTCGTGATCCGGGAAGGGGAGGAGACGCGACCCTAACCTCACTCGCCCGCCGGTGCTGGCGGTGGAGGTGCTCTCTCCCGAAAGCGTCCTGCGCGACACGCACCGCAAGCGCGTCGAGTACGCCGAGTTCGGCATCGAGTCCTACTGGATCGTCGTCCCCTCGATCGAGAAGACCGCCGTTTTCGAGATGCGCCTTGATCACGGCGCCTACCGGGACGTCCAGGAGGTCCCCGACACCGACGTGTTCGAGACTGAGGTGCCCTTCCCCGTCCGCCTCGTCCCCCGCTGGCTCACTGCCGACGGCCCCTGGAGGCGCTGTATCGGGGGCGAGGAGGCAGGGGACCGGGCCGAGCGGTCTGCAGAGGCCCAGGTGACCACCGAGGACACCTGACCCTCGACACGGCGAAGGGCGGCCGGGGCTCTGCGCCCCGGCCGCCCTCGTCCTGCCGCCTCACCGCGCCCCGGTCAGGCGCGCGGCTCCAGCAGCAGCAGCCGGTCCAGCATGTCCTGCATGGTCACCAGCCCCAGCAGGCGCGGACGCGACCGCTTGGCCTCGGCCGAGCCCGGTGCGGCCTCGGTGCCCTCGACCAGCACCAGGTGGCTGCGGGTCTCGCGCATGATGCCCAGCGCCGCGTAGATCGGCGTGGCCGCCGCCAGCGTGGGCACCGGCCGCATCAGGTCGGCCGCGGTGGTGCCCCGCGGGCTGGTCAGCGCGTCGCGCACGTGCGCCACGCCCAGCGGGCGGCCGCCGTCCAGCACCACCAGGCGCAGGTGCCCCGACTCCCGGGAGACCCGCTTGACCTCCTCGAGGTCGGCCTTCGGCCCCACTGCGGCCATCTCCGCCAGCGGGGTCATCACCTCGGCCAGCGGCCGGGCGTTGACCTCCAGGGCGGTGGCCAGCTGCTCGCGGCGCTCCTCGTCCAGCGCCCCGGCCTTGGCCGAGTGGTCGACCAGCTCGCGCAGGTCGTCGGGGCCGTGCCCGCCGGCGACCTCGTCCACCGCCGAGACCCCCACCAGGTGCAGGCACTTGTTGGCCATCCCGTTGAGCAGCACCAGCGCCGGGCGGGTGAGCCACATGAACGCCCGCATCGGGACCGCCAGCAGCGTCGCCGACTTCTCCGGGTGCGAGATCGCCCAGGACTTGGGCGCCATCTCGCCCACCACCAGGTGCAGGAAGGTCACCACGACCAGGGAGAGCACGTAGGCCAGGGTGTAGGCCACCGCGTCGGGCATCCACCCGTGGAACAGCGGCTCCATCAGGTGCTTGACCGCGGGCTTGGAGATGGCGCCCAGGGCCAGCGTGCACAGGGTGATGCCCAGCTGGGACCCGGCCAGCAGCAGGGACAGGTCCCGGGCGCTGCGCAGCGCGGCCCGCGCCGACACGCTCTTCTCGGCCGCCTCCTCCAGGCGGTAGCGGCGCGCGGCCACCAAGGCGAACTCGATGGCCACGAAGAACGCGCTGAGGGCGATGATGACGACCGTCAGGGACAGGGCCAGGACGGGGTTCATGTCGCTCATGCGCTCACCTCCCGCTGGTGGCCGTCACCGGCCGGGGCGCCCTCGGCCAGCTCCAGGCGGACGGTCTCGGGCACGTGCCGGTCCACGCCCTCCACGGTGAGCCGGACCGAGCGCTCGGGCTCGTCGTCCTCGGCACCGGGGTGGCGGGGCAGCTCCACGGTGACCGCGTCGCCGGACTCGGGCAGGCGCCGCAGCTCGGCGATGACCAGTCCGCCGATGGTCTCGTAGTCCCCGTCGGGCAGGTCGTGGCCGAGCAGGCGCTCGACCTCGTCGACGTGCGCGGCGCCCGGCAGCAGCCAGCTGCCGTCCTCGCCCACACGCGCGTCGCCCTCGTCCTCGGGGTCGTGCTCGTCGGCGATCTCGCCCACCAGCTCCTCGGCCAGGTCCTCGGTGGTGACGACCCCGGCCAGGCCGCCGTACTCGTCGACCACGCAGGCGAACTCCTCGCCCGCGTCGCGCAGCCGGTCGAGCACCTCGGGCAGCGCCAGCGAGGCCGGGACCAGCACCGCCTGGCGCTGCACGTCCTTGACCAGGACCGTGTCCAGGTCGGCGTCGCCCAGGGCGAGCACGTCGCGCAGGCACACCACGCCGGTGACGTCGTCGACGTCGTCGCCCATCACCGGGAAGCGGGAGTGGCCCACGGCCATCAGCTCCACCACCCGGCTGACCGGGTCGGCGGCCTGCACGGTGCTCACGTGCGGGCGCGGGATCATGGCGTGCTCGGCGGTGCGGTCGTGGAAGTCCAGCGTGCGGTCCAGCAGGGTGGACAGCTCGGCGGTCAGGTCGCCGCTCTCGCGGGACTCCTCCACGATCTTCTCCAGGTCGGCCGGGGTGGCCGCGTGCTGGACGTCCTCGACCGGCTCGATGCGCACCGCCTTGAGCAGCAGCACCGCCGCCTGGTCGAACAGGCGGATGATCCACCCGAACAGGCGCAGGTAGATGCCGGTGGACAGGGCCAGCCAGCGGGCCACCGGCTCGGGCCGGGCGATCGCCAGGTTCTTGGGGAACAGCTCACCGAAGACCATCTGCACCACGGTGGAGAACAGCAGGGCCAGGGCCGTGCCGATCGCCAGGCCGGTCCCGGCCGGGACGCCCGCCACCCCCAGCAGGTCCCCGAGGCCGGCGCCGAGCAGGGGCTCGGCCACCGACCCGACCAGCAGGCCGGTGACGGTGATGCCCAGCTGCGCCCCGGAGAGCATGAAGGAGGTGCGGCCGGTGATGTTCAGGGCCCGCTTGGCACCGGTGTCGCCCTGGGAGGCGCGCGCCTTGAGGCGGGAGCGGTCCACGGCCATGTAGCCGAACTCTTGGGCGACGAAGTAGCCGGTCGCCAGGGTGATCAGCATGATCACCAGCACTCCGAGGAGGATGCTCAGCAGGATGCTCACCGGGCACGCTCCATGGGCGTGCGGGGGAGGCGGCCGGGCAGGGCGCGGCGCACGGCCTCGGAGCTCTCACTCCCGGTGCGCGCGCCCGATGGTGATGGCGGTTCCTCGGGTTCGGGGGTGCAGCGCCCTGTCAGCGGGAGGGCGCTGCCGGTACTTCGGGACGGGTCCACGTGTCCTCTCTCAGATCGGTGCGGGTACTACGAGGATACGAACAGCGGGTCGGAGAAATTCCCTGGCGCCGGCGGTTGAATCCGACCGGGGCGGCCGAATTTCGTGGCGGCCCCACCTGCGCGGACGCGCGGATCGGGCCCTCAGTCGCGGGTGGCGGGCGCCCCGGCGCCGGGCGCACCGGGCGCCTCGTGGGCCCCAGGGGCCTCGGGGCCGGAGGCGGCCCACTCCCGGCGCCGGGCCTCGGCCAGGGCGATGGAGGCGGCGACCGCCACGTTGAGCGAGCCCACCCGGCCCACCTGCGGGATGTAGGCGGTGGCGTCGGCGGCGGCCAGCAGGGTGGGGGAGCAGCCGTGGTCCTCGGCGCCCAGGGCGATGCACACGTCGCCCTCCAGGGGGGCCTCGTGCAGCGCCATGGCGCCCTCGGCCAGCTCCAGGGCCACCACGCGGAACCCGGCCTCGCGGGCGGCGCGCGCCGCCTCGGCTCCGGTGCGGGTGCGCTCCAGGCGCAGCTTGGCCTCCGAGCCCAGGGCGGTCTTGCCGACCTGGGGGTGGGAGGGGTCGGCGGTGTTGCCGGCCAGCCAGGCCGCCTCCACGCCGAACACGGCGGCGGTGCGCAGGATCGAGCCCAGGTTGAAGGGCTGGGTGACGGACTCGGCGATCAGGGCCAGGCGGCCCTCGGTGCGGCGGCGCCAGAGGCGGTTGAGGCGCTTGACGTCGGTGGGGCGGAGCTGTCTGCTCACCTGTGCTCGGGTTTCCTCGTCGAAGTCGTGCGGTCCGGGGCGGCCGGTCGGCCCCCCGCAGGTGCGGTAGGCGCAAGGATAGCCGCCCGTCGGCGTCCGGCGCCGGTCGGCTGCGCCGGGCGGGGTGGGGCGGAGCGGGCGGCGCCCTCAGGGGCGGGCGACGCGCAGCACCCGGTACCCGGCCCGGGAGGCGGCGCGGGCGGTGGGCCAGCCCTGCTCCTCCAGCCAGCGGTGCAGCGAGTCGGCGCCCAGGTTGCGCTGGACCACCAGGTGGGCCGAGGCGCCGGGGGCCAGGCGGGGCAGCCAGCACCCCAGCAGGGCGTGCAGGGCGGGCTTGCCGATGCGGATGGGCGGGTTGGACCACAGGGCGTCGAACGGACCCTGCTCGGGGCCCGGCCCAGGGCCGGGGGAGGCGGCTGCGCCGGCCGCCGCGACCTGCAGGAACTCGGCGTTGTCCAGCCCGGCGGTGCGGGCGTTGCGCGCGGCCAGCTCGACGGCGCGCGCGTTCACGTCCACCCCCAGCACGCGGGCGCCCGGCGCCCGGGCGGCCATGGCCAGCGCCACCGGCCCGTACCCGCAGCCCAGGTCGAGCAGGCGCCCGGCGCCGGGCGGGGCGGGCACCGACTCCAGCAGCACCCGGGTGCCCAGGTCGACCTTGCCGGGGGAGAAGACCCCGCTGTCGGTGTCCAGCCGCAGGTGCAGGTCGGGCAGGACCAGGTCGACGCTTCCGGGGCGGCTCGCCGCGCCCGGGGAGGGGGCGAAGTAGTGCTCTGACACGCGACGACGCTACCACCAGGGCGGACACGGCCCCGCCGGGCGGCGCGGGGCGGGGGAGGGGCGTATCACAAACCGAGCGGTCGGTAGTGTTGGGGCGGACCCGGCCGCGCCCCGCGGCCCCACCGTGCGAAAGGACCCCCACGTGCAGCGATTCACCGGCAAGACCGCCGTCGTCACCGGCGCCAGCCGCGGCATCGGGCTGGCCGCCGCCCGCCGCATCGTCGACGAGGGCGGCCGCGTGGTCATCACCGCCCGCACCCCCGAACCGCTGGAGAAGGCCGCGGCCGAGCTCGGCGGCCCCGAGCACGCCCTGGCCGTGCCCGGCAAGGCCCACGACCCCGGGCACCGCGACCAGGCGGTGGCCCGCGCCCTGGAGGCCTTCGGGTCGCTGGACGTCCTGGTCAACAACACCGGCATCAACCCGGTCTTCGACGCCCTGGTCAACGTCGAACCCGCCACCATGGCCAAGATCTTCGAGGTCAACGTCACCGCGGCCGCCTCCTGGACGGCCGCCGCGCACGCGGCCTGGATGAAGGAGCACGGCGGCGCGGTGGTCAACGTCGCCTCCCTGGCCGGACAGCACCCCTCGCCCGGCATCGCCGCCTACGGCGCCAGCAAGGCGGCGCTGATCAACCTCACCCGCCAGTTCGCCTACGAGCTGGCCCCGGCCGTGCGGGTGAACGCGGTGGCGCCCGCGGTGGTCAAGACCGACTTCGCCCAGGCCCTCTTCGCCGACAACGAGGACGAGGTCACCAAGGGCTACCCGCTGGGCCGCCTGGGGGTGCCCGCCGACGTGGGCGCCGCCATCGCCTTCCTGGCCTCCGAGGACGCCTCCTGGGTGACCGGCCAGACCATCACCCTGGACGGCGGCCGCACCCTGGGCGCCGGAGTGGAGTGAGCACCGCCCCCGCAGGCGCCCCGGCCGCCCCGTGACCGCACCGCGGCCCCCGCCCGCACCGCGGGGGCGGGGCCGCGGCGAGGCGTCCGCCACCCCGCCCGCGCGCCGAGGCGCCCACGCCCCCGTGCCCACGGGAGTCCCCGCAGGTCGCACCGGCCGACCCGGTGCCGGACCGGGCATTGCAATAGCGCGCCCGTCCAAGGAAGATGGGGTTAATCGGACATCTCGCAATCAGGGAGGCCCGATGAGAGCACGTGTCGGAGACCTGCTGGTCGTTGAGGGCCGGCGCGAGGACACCGGCCGCAAGACGGGGGTCGTCACCGAGGTCCGAGGGGCGGAGGGGGCTCCGCCCTACCAGGTCCGGTGGGTGGACGAGGACCAGGACGTGCTCGTCTACCCCGGCCCCGACGCCCACATCGAGGGCGCCCGCGAGGACGGGGGGCCCACAGGCTGACGGTGGGCCCCGCCGGGGGCGAGCAAGGACACGGGGAAGGACACTGGGGGGTGGCCTTCATGCACACCATGAAGCGCTGGAACATCGAGATCATGCTCTCCGAGGAGAGCGAGGGCGAGCAGGCCCGCACCTGGGCCGACGCCGGACTGCACGCCGAGGACGGCACCGACCTGCACGGCCGGGGGATGGCGCGCAAGCACCCGGCCGACTCCGACGCCCCGGAGATCGGCGAGGAGCTCGCCGTCTCGCGCGCGCTCGCCGACTTGGCCCGCCAGCTCAGGCAGGTCGCCGCCGAGGACATCTCCGACAACACCGGGGCCCCCTGGCGCCCGTGAGACCGCACCGACCAGCGCCCGGCCCCATGGCGCCGGGCGCCTTCATGCCGCCGCCGTCCGCGCGGCACGGAACACGGCCCCGCCCAGGCGCGAACGCCTGTGGCCTTCGCCACCGGAACCCCCCGGCGGTGTGCGGCCCCCGCACCCCGCCGAACGGCCCCGGGCGGCCTCCGTCCGCCGCCCCGACCGGCCCGGAAACCCCGGCCCTGCACCGCCGGACGCCCGACCGCCCCGGCCGCCCGCCCCTGCCCCGACGGGCCGCGGCGGCGACCGCGCGGCCGGATGTGGACGCCCTCTGTCACCGACTTCTCCACCGCACCGTGACCAACCTGATGCAGACTCAGCGCTCATGACCACCCGAACCGGAACGCAGGGTGCCTCCACGGTCCTCACCGGCGCCGCCGCACTGGCCGGCGCCGGGGTCTTCGCCGTGCTCGCACCCGCCGCGGACGAGGCGGGGACCTGGCTGACGGCCGCGGTGCCCCTGGCCGCCGCCGTCGCCCTGTGCACCGCGGTGTCGACCGCCCGCCTGGCCTCCGCCCACCCGGGCACCGGCGGCGCGCGCGTCTACGCCCGCGAACGGCTCGGCGACCCCTGGGGGGCCATCGCCGCCTGGGCCTGGGCCGTGGGCACCACCGCCGCGGCCGCCGCCGCGGCGCTGGCCCTGGCCGAAAACCTGGCGCCCGAGCGGGGGCGCTCGGCCGCCATGGCCGCCCTGGCCGTGGCCGCCGCCCTGGCATGGGCCGGGCCGCGGGCGCGCCGCTGGGCCGGGCGCCTGGCCCTGGCCACGGGGGTCCTGGCCGTGGCCGCCCTGGTCGCCGCCGCCTGGACCGCGGGCACGGCCGACCCCGACCGGCTGCAGCTCGACGGCGCCTGGCCCGGCTCCTTCGGCGCCCTGGGAGCGGCCGGGACGCTCTTCCTGGCCTTCGCCGGGACGGTGCGCATCGCCGAGGCCGCCCCACGGCCCCGGCAGGGCGCCGTCCCCGTCGTGCCCGCGTTCGCCCTGGCAGGGGTGGCGTTGCTGTACCTGACCCTCGGGGCCTGGGCCGTCGCCGTGCTGGGCCCCTACCGGGCGGGCTTCGGCGCCCCCGTGGTCGACGCCGTCGCGGCCTCGGGCCGACCGGCCCTGGGGGCGGCCGCCGTCGCCGCCGCGGCGGCCGTGGCGAGCCTGGGCGCCGGGGCGGTGCTGCTCTCCTCAGCGGCCCGCGCGGCCGGGGTCCTGGCCCAGGAGCGGGCCCTGCCCGCGGTGCTGGAGGGGCCGACGCGCTCCTGGGCGGCCACGGCGGTGGCCGCGGGGGCGGCGGTCGCGGTGCTGGAGCCCGCGACGGCGGTGGGCATCGCCGCCTTCGCCCTGCTCGCCTACCACCTGCTGGCCAATGCCTCGGCTCTGCGCCTGGGCGCCGATGAGGACCGCCCGCCGCTGCTGGTGGCCCTGGGAGGCCTGGCCGGGTGCGTGGTGCTGGGGCTCAGCCTGCCGCTGCCGACCGTGGTGATGGCGCTGGCGGCGGTCGGTTCGGCCGCGGCGGTGTGGCTGGCCAGGCTCCATCTGAACACCGCCGCCGGGGTGCTCGGGGAGAAGCAGCACACCGAATGACGGCGCGGGCGGTGCCCGGCATGCCGGGGGAACGGCCCTGACGCGGGGCGGCGACGGCGCAGGTCGGCGGCCAGAGGCGCTGCATTGTCGGCCGTGCGGCGTGCGCGTGGTCACCGGGGATGGCGGCGACGGCGCGCGGCGAGTGGGCCGGTTCGGCCGCGGCGATGGCCGAGACCTCCAACGAGATCGGCAACGTCCTGGGGATCGCCCTGCTGGGGTCCCTGGCGGCGCTGATCTTCCGGTCGCTGGGCCCGGACCTGGCGCCCACGCTGAACGAGACCGCGGAGCTGCCCGGGGTGGGCGCGGCGGCGCCGGCCCAGGCCGAGTCGGCGTTCATGGCCGGGCCGCACGCGGTGGCGGTCGTGGCGGGGCTATTGCACGCGGGGCTGGGGGCGCTGGCGCTGCGGTGGCTCCCGAAGGGGCGAACGGCCCCTGAGGGGCAGGCCGAGCCGGGGGAGGGGAGCGGCGGCGCGGACGCGTCCCAGGCCCTGGAGGGAGTGCGGGGCGTGCGCTGACGGACGACGTGTTGCGCCGTGGTTCCGGCGCCCCGCGCACCACTGCGGGCGGCGCCTTCGGGCGAGGGGAGGGGGGACCGCGGGGGCGCCCTATGGGGGCCACCGGGGGCGCGCCGTTAGGAGGGCGGAAAGGAGAACCGCGGCGCGCGCTGGGGAGGATGTGCGGGCTCGTTCTCCCAGCGCGCGGGAACGGCGGTCCCGTAATCTACGTTATAAAGCCAGAGGTGGAGTGACATCCTTCACTCTTCACCACACATAAAAAAATCGCGCCGCTCCGCGGCACGCGATTACCCCGCACCGGGTCCCATGCAGGCCTGCCGCCGCCCGAAGGCGGGCAGGACGCCGACCGGGCAGGAAGGCGCGCCCCGGCGGGGCAAGACACCGCGGACCTGCGCCGACGCCCCATGGGCGCTCTCAGAAGCCGCAGGAGCCCCACCCGGCCCACGGCATTTCTCGGACCCAACAAGGCGCACAGGGCCCGCACAGGCCCACTCAGGCCCCGCTCGCGCCCTCCGGGGCCTCAGGGGAGCGGGACAGCAGGCCCAGCCCCCGCCGCGCCGTCGCCGACAGCGCCAGGTGCGGCAGGTCCTCGGGCAGGAACCAGGCGCAGTCGGACGTGGAACCGCCCACCTCCAGCACCCGCGGCTCACCCGGCTCGGCCACATGGGCGTGGAAGAACACCCACACCCCGTAGATCTCGGTCTCCTCGGCCTCGGGCCCGCGCACCCCGCTGCTGTGGTGGTGCACCACGCCCACCATGGCGCCCACCCCCGCGTCCTGGCCGGTCTCCTCGGCCACCTCGCGGCGCAGCGCGGCGCGCACCTGCTCACCGTGGTCGACCCCGCCGCCCGGCAGGTGCCAGGTGCCCTCGCCCGGGAACCCCTCGGCGATGCGCGACAGCAGCAACCGCCCCGCCGGATCGGTGACCAGCCCGTAGCCGCCCAGCCGCCGCAGCGACGGGCCCGGCCGCGGCGGCTCCTCGGCCGCCAGCTCGGCCGCCGACGGCAGGAGGCCGCCCGGGGGCCAGGCGGCACCGGGGCCGGTGCCGCCTTCGCGGACCGCCGCATACGGGGCGAACAGCAGCCGGTCCACGTGCATGTCCACTGGGCCCTCGGGTCCCTCCAGCGCCACCAGCTCGGCGCGCACGTCCAGCGCCTCCAGGCGCGCGTGCCCGTCCAGCCCGGCCGAGAGCCGCGCCGCCTGTACCGGGTCCTGCCCGAACAGCAGCCGCGCACCGCGCTCGGCCCCGGCCACGTGCACCGCGGTCCGGCGCACGCGGCGCGCGCCGGGGCGCCCGAAGGCGCCGCCGCTCACCGCAGCTCCGGCGCGGTGACCAGGCCCACCAGGTCGCCCAGCCCTCCGATCACCCGCACGTCCTGCTGGTCGCGGTGGGCGCCGCGCCGGTCCACCAGCAGCGGGCGCATGCCCCCGGCCGCCGCCCCCAGGGCGTCGGCGTGCACCTGGTCGCCCACGTGCCAGCACATCTGCGGGTCCACCCCCATCTGGCGGGCCGCGGCGTGGAAGATCCGCGGGTCGGGCTTGCCCGCCCCGGCCGTGTCGGCGCACACCACGGCCCGGAAGTGCCCCGTCAGGCCCATCCGGTCCAGCTTCTGGCGCTGCAGCTCCTCCACCCCGTTGGTGATCACCCCCAGGCCGATGCCGGCCTGGGCCAGCTCGGCCAGGGCCGGGGCCACGTCCGGGAAGGCCTGCCAGGCGCCGCTGTGCGCCTCCAGGTACTGGCGGTACAGGTCGTCGCAGGCCTGGTCGGGCACCGAGGAGTGGCCGGCCTGCACCGCCAGCGCGCGGACGCGCTCGCGGCGCTGCTCCTGAAGGCCCATCCGCCCGTCGATGTAGGCGCCGAAGGAGATCTCGGTCTGAACCTCCCACAGGGTGCGGGCGGCGTTGTAGTCGGGGTGCCCGAGCCGGTCCATCAGGGTGCGCAGGCCCGCGTCGCTGGCCGCCCTATCGTCCAGCAGGGTGTCGTCCAGGTCGAAGAAGATCACCGCGGGCGCGGTGGCGGTATCCGGCATCGTTCCCATTCTCTTGTGACTCGGCTTTCGCGCGAAAGCTCAACGGTCAGCGGCAAACAGGGCTACGTTACCGGTCGAACTGGGACGATGCGCCACCGGCGACCGCATTGCGGGACGGCTCCGGCGCCGCGGGCCGCATGCGGCCGCCACCGCTCAGGGGACCCGCTGGCCCCACAGCAGCGACGCGGCGGCGGCCAGCGCCCCCAGCAGCACCGCGGCGCGCACCCACCACACCACGTTCTCCTGGTATTCGATCTCACTCCCCAGCGAGGAGCCGATGTCCTCGTACACCTTGCTGAGCTCGGTCTCGGACTCGGCCTCGTAGAAGTAGCCGCCGGTGTCGTCGGCCAGGCGCTCCAGCGCCTCCTTGTCGATGTTGGCCTCCACCGGCTCGCCGTTGATCTCCACCAGCGCGGTGCCGCTGCCGAAGGCGATCGTGGACACCGGCACCTCGGCCTCGGCCGCCGCCCGCGAGGCCGAGGCCACCGGCCGGCCGCTGGTGTTCTCCCCGTCCGAGAGCAGCACGATCGCCGAGGGCGGCGGCTCCTCGCCCGATTCGGAGTCGAAGGACTCGATGGACTGCAGCGAGGCGAACACCCCCTCGCCGATGGCGGTGCCGGGGGAGATCTGCAGGTTCTGGATGGAGTCGGCCACCGCCTGGTGGTCCTGGGTGGGCGAGGCCACCACCCCGGCGGTCGCCGAGAAGCTCACCAGCCCCACGTTGAACCGGTCGGGCAGCGACTCCACGAACCCCACCGCCGACTCCTTGGCGGCGCTGATCCGGTCCGGGTCGACGTCGTTGGCCACCATGGACGGCGACACGTCGATGGCCACCATGATGGTGGCGCGCTCGCGCGGCACCTCTACCGGCATGGCCGGGCGCCCCATGGCCACCGCCAGCACCAGCATCGTCGCCAGGAACAGCGCCGCGCCCACGTGCCGCTGCCAGCCCGGCCGCGCCGGGGCCACCCGGTCCAGCAGCGCCAGGTTGGTGAAGCGCGCCGCCTGGGCGCGGCGCCGCAGCTGGACCCAGACATAGGCGGCGGCCAGCACGGCGACGACCACCAGCGCCGCGGCCATCCAGCCGGGGGACAGCAGGTTCACGGCATCGTCCTTTCGTCGCTGTTCAGCGGGGCCGGGCCGGGGTGTGGCGGGCCAGCCGGTGGGCGGTGGTGCGCTGGGAGACCACGAACCGGGCCATGTCCACCACCCAGTCCCGGTCGGTGCGCAGCACCACGTGCGGCACCCCGGTGCGGCGCAGCGCCGCGGCCACCGCCTCGCGCTGGGCGCGGGCGGCGGCGCGGTAGCGCTCGCGCACCGCCGGGGTGATCTTGACGGCGCGGGCGCGCCCGGTCTCGGGGTCGGCCAGCTCGGCCCAGCCCACGTCGGGCACGTCCAGCTCGCGCGGGTCGAGCACCTCCACGGCGAGCACCTGGTGGCGGGCGGCCAGCCGCCGCATGGGCCGCTCCCAGGGCGCCTCGGCGCCGCCGGGCGGGGTGTCGAGGAAGTCGGAGACGACCACGCGCAGGCCGCGGCGGATCTGCGAGCGGGCCAGCTCCTCCACGGCCGCGGCCAGGTCGGCGCGGCCGGCGGCGGCCCCGCCCGGCCCGGCGTCGCCGCGGGGGGCGGCGGCCACGGTGGCCATCAGGGTGGTCAGCGCCGAGCGGCCCGAGCGGGCGGGCCAGCGGCGCACCCGCCCGCGGTGCAGGAAGTAGGCGCCGAAGCGGTCGCCGACCTTCTGGGTGAGCACGGTGACGGCGGCCAGGGCGCCCACGGCCACGTCGCGCTTCTCGCACCCGGCGGTGCCGAAGTCCATGCTGGGGGACAGGTCCAGCAGGGTCCAGGTCTCCAGTTCGCGGTCGGCGACCTGGTCGCGCACGTGCGGCACGGTGGTGCGGGCGGTGACCGCCCAGTCCATGTGCCGCACGTCGTCCTCGCCGGGCAGGTAGCGGCGGGCCTCGGCGGGCTCGCTGCCCGGCCCCTGGCGCAGCCCCAGGTGCTCTCCGTGCAGTAGGCCCTCCATGCGGCGCACGATGCGCAGGTCCAGGTGGCCCAGGGCCTCGTGGGCGCGCGGGTCCAGCAGGGGCGCCGGTCGGCGGGGCGGGGCGGCCACGGCTCAGCCCGCCGCCATCGCCGCGGAGGCGGTGTCGCCGTGCGGCTCGTCCCAGATGACCCGGGGCGGGGGGACGGCGGCCAGCACCCGGTCGACGACCTGTTCGGTGCTGACCCCGTCGGCCAGGGCGTCGAAGGTGAGCACCAGGCGGTGGGCCATGACGTCGCGGGCCAGCACCCGCACGTCGTCGGGCAGCACGTAGTCGCGGCCGCGCACCAGGGCCAGGGCGCGGGCGGAGGCGACCAGGCCCAGGGTGGCGCGGGGGCTGGCGCCCACCTCCAGGACGCGGCGCAGGTCGCCGATGCCGTACTGGTCGGGTTCGCGGGTGGCCATGACCAGGCGCACCACGTAGTCGGCGATGAGGCGGTGCACGTGCACCTGCTCGGCGGACTCCTGCAGCTCGCGCAGGGTGACCGGGTCCAGGACCTGGTGGGCCTGGGGCGGGGCGGTGCTCATCCGCCGCAGGATCTCCATCTCCTCGTGGGCGCGGGGGTGGGGCACCTGCACCTTCATCAGGAACCGGTCGCGCTGGGCCTCGGGCAGCGGGTACACGCCCTCGGACTCCACCGGGTTCTGGGTGGCCACGACGATGAAGGGGTCGGGCAGCGGGTGGGTCTGCCCGCCCAGCGACACCTGCCGCTCGGCCATGACCTCCAGCAGGGAGGACTGGACCTTTGCGGGGGCGCGGTTGATCTCGTCGGCCAGCACGAAGTTGGCGAAGACCGGGCCCAGCTCAACGTCGAAGCGCTCGGCCGAGGGCCGGTAGATGCGGGTGCCCACGATGTCGGAGGGGACCAGGTCGGGGGTGAACTGGATGCGGGAGAAGGAGCCCCCGGCGACCGTGGCCAGGGTGGACACGGCCAGGGTCTTGGCGATGCCGGGCACCCCTTCCAGCAGGCAGTGCCCGCGCGCGATCAGCGCCACCATGGTGCGCTCGACCATGGCGTCCTGGCCGACGATGACCGAGGAGACCTCCTGCAGGGCCGCCCGCAGCAGCCGGGTGGAGTCGCCGGGGGCCTGCTCGCCCTCGCCGCCCTGGCCCGCGTCGGGGGCGGCGCGGCCCGCGGTGTCGTCGTCCTGCATTCGTCCAGCCTTTCCGTCGGCGCCCCCCGGGGGGCGCCGGTGCCGTCCTCGCCGCCCGGCGTGTCGGGCCGCTGTCGCGCCGGCCGGGCGGCCGCATAGCATTGGGCCCGCGTTCCCTGACTTCCCCTCCGTGCGGCGGTTGGATTCCGCACGGAGAGTCGGGAATGCTCACACATCGGCGATGCTACCGCCGCGCGGGCGGTTCGGGGCGCCCTGGACCGGGCGCGGCGGGGTCGGATGAGGTTCGGGGGTGCGCGTGGACGCGGGAGGCGGACTGCACGAGGGCGACCCGCGCCAGCTGGGCGGGTACCGTCTGCGCGCACGCCTGTCGTCCTCGCCCGAGGGCACGGTGTACGCGGCCGTGGACTCCCGCGGCGACCCGGTCGAGGTGGTGCTGCTCAGCGAGGGGGCCGCGGGCGACGGGCAGGCGCGCGAGCGGTTCCGCGCGGCGGTGGCCGGCGGGCGGAAGGGGGATGGGCCCCGGGTGCTGTCCTCCAGCACGCGCGCCTCGGCGGCGGCGTGGGCCGCGGTGGCCCCGGGCGGGGGCGGAGCGGGCGCGCTGCTGGAGACGGTCTCGGGCGGTGCGGGGCGGGTGCGCTCGGGCGCCGCGCCGTCGCTGCAGCCGCACTGGTCGGCGCGCACGGCCCCGGCGTCGGGGCGGTGGTTCTGGCCGCTGCCGGGCGGCGGCGGGCAGGCGGCGGCCCCGCGCGCCAACCGTGCGGTGGTGGTGGGCATGGTGCTGTTGCTGCTGCTGGCCGTGCTGTTGGCGGTGCTGCTGTACTTCTGGCTGTCGCTGCTGTCCCAGCAGGCCGGGGCGCAGGCCGAGCCGTCGCCCTCGCCCTCGTCCAGCCCGAGCGGGTCCCCTTCGCCGTCGCCGTCCCCCTCGCCGTCGGAGTCGGGGGAGGGGGACGGGCCGAGCGAGGGGCCCACCTCCTCGCCGTCGGAGGACCCCTCCTCGGACGTGCCCGAGGCGCCGCTGGACGACGACGACCTGTCCACCCTGCCGCAGGACCCCCAGACCCTGACCTGACCGGGCACTGCGCCCCCGCCGTTCCGGGGACCTTGGTCCGTGCGCGGCCAGGGGCCCTTTCCGCGCCGGGGGCGCCGGGCTAGCGTCTGCCGCATCCGCGGGGCGCGCACCCGGCCGTGGGCGGCTGGGCCCCGTTCGGTGGGGAAGGGGGCGTGATGCTCGGCGGCCGTTCCCCGGCCCGGGCGGCCGCCGCAGGTGCGACCGCCGCGCTGCTGGCCGCGTCGTCGGCGGCGGCCCTGATGGTGGGCGAGTACCCGGTCGCCTGGCGCGAGCTGGCGCGGGCGCTGGCCGCCCCGGGCGGGCAGCCGGGGTCGGTGGGGTTCATCGTGTGGGAGCTGCGGGTGCCGCGCCTGGTGGCCGGGGCGGCCGCGGGGGCGGTTTTCGCCGCGGCGGCGGTGCTGCTGCAGGGGGCCTGGGGGAGCCGCGCCCTGGACGTGCGCCTGCTGGGCATGGGCGGGGGAGCGGTGCTGGGGGCGGTGCTGGCCGGGCCGGTGGGGCAGGCGGGTCCCGGGGAGCGCGCGGCCGCGGCGGTGGCGGGGGCGCTGGCGGCCGGGGCCCTGGTGACGGTGGTGCTGCGGCGTGCGGGCGCCGGGTGGGGCCCGGGGCGGCGGGCGGTGGCGGGCGCGTCGGCGGATGCGGTGCTGACCGCTGCCGCGGTGGCGGCCGCGGTGCGCGCGGCCGGGGGGTGGGAGGCGGCCTGGCCGGGTCTTGCCTGGGTGGCGGTCGGGACGCTGTCGGGGGCTTTGGAGCAGGTGCTGGTGCTGGGGGTGCTGTGCGCGGGGGCGGTGGCGGCGGTGCTGGTGCTGTCGGCCCCGGGCGGGCCGGGTGGCGGGCCGTGGGCGGCCGTGGTGCCGGCGGCGGTGCTGTGCGGGCTGGGGACGGCGCTGGCGGGACCGCTGCTGCTGGCGGGGCTGCCTGGGGCCGTGGCGGGGGCCTGGATCGGCCGGGGGCGCCCGGCGCGGTCGGTGGCGGCGGCCGTGCCGGTGGGGGCGTGCACGGTCCTGGTGTGCGATGTGGTGCTGCGGTCGGCGGGGGAGTGGGCCGAGCCCGCGGTGGGGTTGGCGACCGGGGCGGTGGGGGCGGTGGTCCTTGCGGCCGCGGCGGCCGTGGGGAGGGCACCGGGGGCGCGGAGGAGTGAGCCCAGGGAAGCGGTGCGGTAGCTCCCTTGAGGGGGGGCGCGGCGTCTGCGTCCCAGCGCGCTTGCGGCGAAGGTGCGGCGGGTCCCGTCAGCGCTCTATGAATCCCCTGCCATAGATCTACGTCATAAAGCCAGGAGTGTCGTGTTCCACCGCTTCACAAACACAGCGGAGCGGCTTCGCCGCACCAACCGTCCAAAGATCATCCAGTGCAAAGAGGGCGGGTGCGTTACCCGCTATGGAAGGATCTGCGTCCCATGAGTCTGGGAAAGTGGCTGAACCCTGCGGCGTGGGGGCGACCGCGCGACTTCGAGTCCCGTCTGGCCTCCCTGCAACCGGAGTTGCACCGCCACCGCCAACGCGCGGCCGAAGCCCGGCAGAACGGAGGCACCGACCTGCGCTGCCTGCTGGCCGAGGCCGAATACGAGCGGGCCGAACTCGTCAAGACCATCGCCCACCGGGCCGGGCGCCTGGGCGTGGACTGGTCCGAGCAACACGACGGCCTGCTACTGGACCTGGTCGAGGTCGACGCCCGCACCGGGCAGTCCACCGCCCTTGAGACGCTGCGCGGCGACCTTCTGGGCCTCATCGAGGACGGCCGCGCCCACGACGCCAAGCAGAAGGCGCGCGAGGCCCTCGACCGCGCCCAGACCGAGCGCCGCGATGCCGAGAAGGCGCGCGAGGACGAACGCTCCATGGCCAAGTGGCAGGAGAAACGCGGCGAGATGATCGACCTGATGGCGACCCGCGCCAAGGAACTGGAGTCCTCGGGCCGCCTCGACGCGGTGGCCGAGTGGGAGCGGCAGCAGGAGAAGACGGTCCAGCAGCTCCTGTTCATGGACCGCACGGTGGGCATGGACAGCGACGCCGATTCGATCCGCGAGGAGCTCCGCCGCCGCATCGCCGAACTCTGAGCCGCCCGTCGGCGGGCGGTCTCCGACCATCCGCCGACGGCGTGCCCGTGTCCGCACGGACCACCCCACAGCGCCCCAGAGGCGCCTCGACGGGGCGACCCGAAAAACCGGTGGAGCACTGCCGCTCCCGCCGGTAGCGTCCCCGACCGCCCGCGCACACCACCGGGCGGACAAGACGCACAGCAGGCAGGAGCGCACCGTGGACGAACACCCCACCCACCCCCACGACCCCGTCCCCGAACGCCCGGTGCGCCCCCTGCAGGGCCGCACCGCCCTGGTCACCGGAGTCAGCAGGCACGACGGCATCGGATACGCCGTCGCCCGCCGCCTCGCCTCCTACGGCGCCTCGGTCTTCTGCCACCACCACCGCCCCCACGACACCGAGCAGCCCTGGGGCTCCGACGACACCGACGCCGTCCTGCAAGGGGTGCGCGACGCCCGCACCGACCCCCAGGCCCGCGTCGAGGGCGCCGGAGCCGACCTGGCCGCCCCCGGGGCCCCGCATGAGCTGTTCGAGGCCGCACACGCGTCGCTGGGGCACGTCGACGTCCTGGTGTGCAACCACGCCCGCTCGGGCGGCGACGCCGACCTGGCCGGGGTCAGCGAGGCCATGCTTGACGGCCACTGGGCCGTGGACGCGCGTTCGCCGCTGCTGCTGGCCCAGGCTTTCGCCACCGCGCACGACGGCCGCCCCGGGGGCAGGATCGTGTTCATGACCTCCGGGCAGGGGCAGGGCCCCATGCCCGGTGAGGTCGCCTACGCCGCCGCCAAGGGCGCGCTGGCGGCCATCACCCTGACCGTCGCCGACGAGCTGGCCGAACGCGGCATCACCGTCAACACGGTCAACCCCGGGCCGGTGCAGACGGGGTACATCCCCCGGGAGGCCGAGCGCGCCCTCATGCACAAGCTGCCCATGGGGCGCCTGGGCCGGCCCGATGACCCGGCCCGGCTGATCGCGTGGCTGGCCACCGACGAGTCGCGCTGGATCACCGGGCAGGTCCTCAACAGCGAGGGCGGGTTCGCGCGCTGGCGCGACCCGGCCTGAGCGCGCGGGGCGCGGCCGCGCCCGGCGGGCGGCCGGGCCCTGATTGGCGGGGCGCCCGGCGAGGTAGGACACCCACGAGCGCGCGGGAGCGCGCCGGACAGTCAGGACCGCAGCGGCGACGAGATCGGGCCGGGCGGCGGGGGAGGGCCCTGCCGTGCGGCCTCGGAGGCGATGGGCGATGGCAGTACTGGACGAGAAGCAGATCACCGACGGGCTGGAGCTGCTGGAGGGGTGGGAGTGGCACCCCGAGGACGCCGAGATCCGCCGGACGGTGGTGATGCCGGACTTCATGTCGGTGGTCCATCTGGTGGAGGGCATCGCGCACGCGGCGGAGCAGGCCGGGCACCACCCGGACATGGACATCCGGTACAACCGGCTGACGCTGCACCAGACGACGCACGCGGCGGGCGGGGTGACGGAGGCGGACTTCGCGCTGGCGGCCCGGATGGACGAGCTGATCGCCGACGCCCAGCCGCGCGGGGGGAGAGGCGAGGGGCCCGAGGGCGGCTGAGCGCCTCGGATCAGTGATCGCGGGGACCCCGGGGCGTGGCGGGCGTTCTCGAGCTCCGGGCCCTCCCTGCGAGG
This sequence comes from Nocardiopsis suaedae, assembly GCF_027706745.1. Classification (GTDB taxonomy): domain Bacteria; phylum Actinomycetota; class Actinomycetes; order Streptosporangiales; family Streptosporangiaceae; genus Nocardiopsis_A; species Nocardiopsis_A suaedae. The sequence goes on from NZ_JAQFWP010000006.1 coordinate 126,303, forward strand.
GCGGGCGGGTGAGCGGGTACCCCGCTTCAGGGCCCCGGCCGGGCGCCGGGCCGCCGGGTGGGCGCATGGTCACCCGCGCTCGTGGCGGCCGCCGCCCCGGTGCGCCCTTCTCGGCGATGATCTCGACAGGAGTGCTGTCATTCCGGCGGTTTTGACAGCACCATTGTCGAGATCATCGCCGAGGGGCGCGGACGACCACACACCCGCCCCGGCCACCCCTACCCCCGGCTGCGCGGCCCCAGGCGCGAGCGGCGGATCTTGCCCGAAGGGGACTTGGGCAGCTCCTCCACGAAGTCGATCGTGCGCGGGTAGGCGTGCTCGGCGAACCGCCCCCGCACCAGCTCCCGCAGCTTCTCGGCCAGCTCCGGGCCCGCCTGGGCCCCGTCGGCCAGCACCACGGTGGCCGCCACCGTCTGGCCGCCCGTCCCGTCCGGGGCGCCGTAGACCGCCGCCTCCACCACGTCCGGGTGCTCCAGCAGCGCCGTCTCCACATCCCCTGGAACGATCCGGTACCCCGAGGCCAGGATGGCCTCCTCGTCGCGCGAGGAGAAGAAGAAGCACCCCTCCCGGTCGCGCACCGCCGTGTCCGCGGTGACGAACCAGCGCCCGTCCGGCGTCAGGCGCGCCTTGGGGTCGCCTGCGTACCCGCCGAACCAGTACGCCGCGCTCTCCCGGGCGTCCACGGCCACCCGACCCAGAACCCCCGGTGCGGCCTCCACGTCGTCGAAGGGGTCGAGCACCGCCACCGACCACCCCGGAAGGCTCGTGCCCTGGGACCCCGGCGGCACCTCCACGGCCGCGTCCGGGTGCTGGTGCTGGCCCACGCACACCCCCAGCTCGGCCTGCCCGTAGTGGTCGCGCACCGGCGCGCCGAACACGTCTCCGGCCCAGTCCACCACCCCCTCGGGCAGCGGTTCGCCCGCGCTCGACAGTCGGCGCACCGCCACCTCCGGCGGCAGTGTCTTGACGGTCGAGCGCAGCGTCCGGTACAGGGTCGGGGCCGCCACCAGGTTGGTGACCCGCTGTTCGGCCAGCACGTCCAGCACCAGCTCCGGGTCGGCGCCGGCGCGCAGCTGCAGCCCGGCGTGCCCGGCCAGCAGGGGGGCCACCAACCCGAAGTACAGCCCGTAGTGCCAGCTGGGGTCGTGGGTGTTCCAGTACACGTCGTCCTCGGCGACGTCCAGGCCGTACCGGAAATGGGAGTGGAAGGCGGCCAGGGCCCGCACCGGCACCTCGAACCCGCGGGGCACGCCGCCGGGGCCGGGGGAGTACAGGTGCAGGAACGGCGCCGATCCCCCCACGGCCTCGGCCCGGGGCACGGGCCCGGCGCCCGCGGCGAGCCCGTCCAGGGTCAGGTCCCCGGCCAGGCCGCCGGGGCCGGCCACGGCCACCCGCCAGGGGCCCGCGTCCTGCAGCTTGTGGCGGACGCGCTCCTCGCACACCACCAGGCGGGCGCGCGCTCCGGCCAGGCGGGTGCCGATCGCCGCGGGTGCCAGCGCGGTGAGCAGCGGGACGTGCACGGCGCCCAGCCGCCATGCGGCCATGGCGGTGGCCGCCAGGTCGAAGCCGCGGTCCAGCAGGGTGGCCACCCGGTCGCCGCGGCCGATGCCCAGACGCGCCATGCCCGCGGCCAGGCGGCCCGACCGCCGGGCCAGGTCGGCGAAGGTGTGCACCGCGGGCTCCAGGTCCTCGCCGATCTCGGTGACGGCGACGGCCGAGCCCGGGTGCCGGTCGCAGAGCAGGTGGGCCACCGATGCGGTCGGGGCGTCGTACGTGGCCAGCCAGTCGTGTACCTGCTGCGCCGGGGTGGGCATCGGTGGGCGTCCTCGATTTCTACGGGATTGGGATGTTGGTGGCGTTCGGTATAAGAGTATGCCTTGGTGTGTGATGGTGCCCTCATCCACGGGGGCCCACGCCCGAGCCCGGGGAGGGGACAGGCCCGATGCACGACCACCCGACGCCCGACACCGGCGCCCTGTGCGAACGCCACGGCCTGGACGCCGGCACCGCCCGGTGGTTGGAGGCCGCGGCCCGTCTGCCGCACCCCTCGGGCAAGGGCGCCGCCGACCCCCTGACCGCCGACCCCGGGCCGCTGCTGGAGCCCTTCGCCCTCGACGCCGACGACCGCGCCGAGGTGCTCGCCGCCTGGCCGGACGCCGCCTGGCCGCCCGGGCTGCTGTACCTGGTCGAGCGCATGGCGGCGCGCGCGGCCGCCGATGCGGGCACGGCCCCTGAGTGGCGGGACTGGCCGGCGCTGCAGGGCGCCGGGGACGTGCGGGCCCGGTGCGCGCCCATCGTCGCCTTCGCGGTGTCGCTGCCCTGGTACCTGCGGCGGCAGCGGTCCCTGGGGGTGCCCGACGAGGTCACCTTCGCCACCCTGCGCGACGTGGGGCGCCAGGTGGCGGCCAACCGCCGCATGTTCGGCGGCGTCGGCCTGGAGGCCGCCGGGTGGGTGGGCGTGCAGTTCCGGTCGGGCCTGTACGAGCTGGGGCGGCTCCAGTACGAGCCCAACCGGCTGGCCAACCAGGCCTCGGTGCGCTGGTTCGACGATGACCACGCCCGCGCGCTGGGGCGCGCGGACCTGTACCCGGGGCGGCCGTGCCTGCGCATCCACATCCCGACGGGGCCGCCTTTGGAGGCCGAGGCGGTGCGGGGCTCGCTCAAGCGCGCCCGCCCCTTCTTCCGGGGTGTTCTGGGGGAGGACTACCCGGTGGCCACGTGCTCGTCGTGGCTGCTGGACCCGCAGCTGCTGCAGGAGCTGGGCGGCGGCAACATCGCCCGGTTCCAGGAGCTGTTCACGCTGGTGGAGGCGCCTGCCCCCGGTGATGCGGACGTGTTCCGCTTCGTGCACAACCGCCCTGACACCGACCCCGGGCGCGCCTGCCGCGCCACCCGGCTGCACCGCGTCACCGCCGACCATGTGGCGGCCGGGGGGCACTGGCATGTGCGCACGGGGTGGCTGGACCTGCCCGAGTGACACCGGAGCCTGTCGGGCGGTGGGGCGCTAGCAGGACCACGAGCCGCAAGACGCGTAGATCCGAAGTGCCCGATGGGTTCGCCAGCTGGCAGGCATCATGGGAGTCCAACCTTGAGGGAGAACTGCCAGTGATACTCAACTGTTGTGACACCGTGTGCGTCGAAGTGGGCATCACGGCGTCGGCGGAAGAGCTGAACCGTCTGGCAGATGCGGTGGCCAAGGGTGAAGGGCTGCTCAGCTCCACGGCGCCGGCCGCTGACGCCCTCGCGGGGGTCGAGGTCAAGAAGACGCCCGGCCCCGGGGTCCTCATCCACCTTGATTCCGAGCGGCACATCCTTGTGATCAGCGGTGACGCCGCAGGAAGGGCGGTGCTCGCGGACAATGTACGCGACATGGCCTCAGCCGAGGGCGGAGGCCACCTCCACATCGACTACCACCCCGGGCACTTCTACCTCGCGGAAGGGTCTGTGCCGTTGGTGGTCAATAGTCCGCACGGAGGCATGCCGACCCGGTGAAGTGTCCGCGTAGCGCAGCCAGCGAGCCTCAGAGCGGAAGGCGCTGAGCAGCGGCGGCCTGCCGAGGCATCGGGTTTCTCCGACCTCGTCGTCGATCTTCACCTACAGCGCGGTCAATCGGATCCACTCGTCCAGGGGCCGCGCTGCACAGCCTTCCTGCGCTGCGCGTACTGCACGCCCGCGATACAGGACCACACCATCAGGGCCGCCGCCCCCACCCCATAGCCCGCGGCCCGGACCACTGCACCGGCGCATAGGCGGCGACCAGGACACCGCAGGAGACGACCGCGGCCGCCCCGATGTGCGCCGGGCGCCGGGGCGGGCCCGGCGCGTCCCGCTCACACCGCCGGATCGCACAGCCCCAGAGCCGACAACAGCACGTTCAACCGCTTGGGATCGTGCTCGATCACCGGGACGTACTCGCACACCCCGATCCCCACCACCGTGTGGTGCCGCGCCAGCGCCGACAGCACCCGGGCCACCGCCTCCACCGGCGGCCCGCCCTGCTCCGGGCACGCCACCGCCGGGACCTCCGCCGGGTCGCACACGTCCACGTCCAGGTGCACGTACGCCGGGCTCCCGGCCGTGCGCCGGGACGCCACACCCTCCGGGTCGGCCACCACCGCCTCGGTACCGGCCACCGCCAGCCCCCGCTCCCGCACCACCTGCGCCTCGGCCGGGTCGAAGGAGCGCGTCCCCACCAGCGTCACGTCCCGCGCCGCCAGCGCCGCACCGCCGCCCGTCAGCCGCTCGTGGCCCTCGCCCAGCAGCGCCCGCAGCACCATCCCGTGCGCCCGCCCCGACGGCGAGGACTCCGGGGTGTTCAGATCCGGGTGGGCGTCCACCCAGTAGCACGACATCCCGGGGTACCGGGCCGCCAAGTGCTGCACCGCCGCCAGGTCCGAGGCGCAGTCGCCCCCCAGCGTCAGGATCCGCGCCGGGTCCCGCCGCACCAGCCGGTCCCGGATCCGGCGCTGTGTCTCGGCCACCGTCTCCAGGTTCAGCACACCGCCGGCCACCTGACGGGGGCCGTCGGTCACCGAGATGTGCAGCCGACTGCCGCCCGAGGGCACCTGGCGCGCCAGCGCCGCCGACCCCGGCGCCACCCGCACGTCATCGCCGCCCTGCCACAGCGGCACCACCAGATCGACATCGCGCTGCCAGACCATGGACCCACCCTAGGGGCGGGGGACCGCGCCCGCACCGGATCCGCCGCGATCGGCACGCGACCGGCAATGGCCAACCCCGGCCGTCAACCCGCGCCCTACCCTGGGCCGCGCCGGGCGCCCAGGCCCTGGGCCGGCGCGCCGCCGCTCCGGGCGGCCGCGGCCACCGCCCGCTCCAGCGGCCCCTTGCCGAACCGGCGCCGCCACGCCCAGGCCCCGGCCACCGCCGCGACGGCGAACGCCTCGGCCAGCAGCGGCGCCTGGCCCCACCCGGCCGCGCGCACCCCCCAGATGCCCAGGACGTGCGCCACGTACACCGTCAGCGACATCGCGCCCACGGCGGCCATGGGTGCCAGCGCGCGCGGGGCCCGGTCGGCCGCCTCCAGGCACAGCGCCACGACGGCCATGCCCACCCCTGCCGACCCGGCGATCTCGAAGGTGGTCCCGCTGTGCGGGACGCTCGTCAGCAGCCAGGCGGGGCCCTCCAGCGGGACCGCGCCGTGGAAGTAGGAGTGCGCCCCCACCCGCGCCGCCACGCCGGGGGAGGCCAGCGCCCACAGCGCCGCCTGGGCCCCGCCGTACCCGGCGGCCGCCAGCGCCGCGCCCCAGGCGGCCATGCGCGCCCGCACCCGCCCGTCGGCCAGGTCCAGGCGGCCCAGCGCCACCCCGGCGAGCACGTAGGGCAGGAACGACACCGCGGGGAACATGCCCGTCAGCAGGAAGGGGGCCGCGCCGGTGGAGAACAGCGCCGTGTGGGCCCACCCGTCGCCGGAGAGCCCTTCCAGGCCCGAGCGGGCCAGGTAGGACACCTGCGGCCCGGCCAGCGCCCACACCGCGGCCACGGTGAACAGGCGGCGCGGGGCCATGCCGAGGAAGGGCAGCGCCAGCAGCAGGAAACCGCCGTAGTGGGCGATGATGATCGCCACCGGGGTGTCCAGCCGGATCAGCGCCAGCCCGATGGCGGCCAGGCACCCGGCGCGCACGGCGATGCGGCGCCGGGCCGCCGCCAGCGGGGCGCCCGAGGGGATCTGCGCGCGGCCGCTCATCATCGCCAGCGCGACCCCGGCCAGCAGCGCGAACAGGGCGGAGGAGCGGCCGTGGGAGGCGACGCGTACGGCCTCTTGGAGGGGTTCGGGGGTGAAGGGGGCGCCCAGGTGGACGGTGAACATCGCCAGGACTGCCAGAGCGCGCGCCAGGTCGAGCCCGTGGAGCCTGCGGGGTGCGGCGCTGCGGGCGGATGCGGGAGCGGCCGAGGCAGGGGCGGGGGAGGTGACGGCGGTGGTCAAGCGCGGGCCTTCCTGGCCGTGCGGGGCAGGCCGGGGCGTTCGAGCGGGGAGCGGGGCGGGGCCCGTGGAGCGCGGGACAGGGCGGCACGGACGGCACGGAAACGGCAAAGGGCGCGTCATGCCGCCGTCAAGGGTAGGCGGCCCCGCAGGGGAGGGGAAGGCGCTGACCGGGCCGGGCCGCCGGGGGAGAGGCGTCGGGACACGGCGCACCACCGCGGTTCCGCGACCGGCGCGGCCCCAACGGGGCAGGGCAGGAGTGAGGGGAATCACCCTGCCGATGACCTGCGGATTCGCCGCCGTGCGGGCAGGGCGCCGCCGCGCTGCGAGGATGCCGTCATGCCTGGATACATGATCACCACGGCGGACGGCTCCGACTGGCCGGTCGTGCACCGGGGGGACTTCGAAGCCGTCCTCCATCCCCGTTCGCTGGAGTGCGCGGCAGTCGAACCAGACGAGGACGAGGATGGAGGCGGGGCGCAGGGCGACCACGTGTTCCGCGCGAGCGGCGCCCTGGTCACGGCGTCCTGGGAGCTCGCCGGTGTCTGGTCCGTGCACATCGAGGGCGCTGCGGAGCCTGGGACGGCCGAGTCGATCGTGTCGGAGATGGCCCGGCAGCTCGGGGAGGCGACAGGGCAGGCCGCCCGCCACCACCGGATCGTTGACTGAGCCGACGGGCGCGGCGCTCCACACACGCCAGGGGAGGGGAGTGCCCTGGCCGCGTCCCCTGGCGCGGTGCGGTGTCTCAGCGGCCTCAGGCTGATTGCGTCCGTCGCCCGGGCGAACGACGCCGGGGCCATGATCCGCGGGAGGCCGACAGTGTCATGGCGGGCTCGGGGGCGGCCGAAGCCGACCGAGCGCGGCGGCCAGGGGGCGCGTCAACACTAGGCTCGGGCGATGGAACGCCGAACCGAGACCCCCGAGACCTCCGCCCGGGTCAACGACTACGACGGTTTCGCCGAGGCCTACGCGGCCGAGAACGAGAACAACCTGATGAACGCGCGCTACGAGCGGCCCGCGGTGCTCGCCCTTGCCGGGGATGTCGCCGGACGCCGGATCCTGGACGCCGGCTGCGGCGCGGGCCCTCTGGCCGCCGCCCTTCGCGACCGCGGCGCCCACGTCACCGGCATCGACGCCAGCGCCGGGATGCTGGCCCTGGCCCGGCGGCGCCTCGGCACCGGCACGGATCTGCGCCTGGCCGACCTGAGCGACCCGCTGCCGTTCGACGACGGCTCCTTCGACGACGTCGTCGCCTCACTGGTGCTGCACTACCTGCGGGACTGGGGGCCGACACTGGCCGAGATGCGGCGCGTGCTCAGGCCCGGCGGCCGACTGATCACCTCGGTGCACCACCCGCTCGTGGACTACCTGCTGCAGGAGCCCCGGCCCGACTACTTCGCGACGAGCAGCTACGACGACGAGTTCACGGTGGGCGGGCGGAAGGTCCCGATGAGGTTCTGGCGCAGGCCGCTGCACGCGATGACCGACGCCTTCACCGCCGCGGGGTTCGGCATCACCGCGATCAGCGAGCAACGGCCCGACCCGACAGACCATGAGCTGTTGCCCGCGGGGGTCGGCGACGTGGTGGCCCGGATCGGCTTCCTCTTCTTCGTCCTACAGGCGCCGACGGCGCCCACCGGGGCGGGCGGGTAGGTGCGTGCTCGGCCGCTGAGGGCGGTCAGGCGCTCGTGGTCTCGAGGGCGTCGGCGCGCCGGTCGAGGTCGGCGGCCTCGCGCATCAGTGCGGGGTCGTCGGGGCGCTGGGGAGGGCGAGACGGTAGGCCAGGTTCCGGATGCGCACCGGCAGGTGCCCGTCGGCGATGTTCGGGCACGGCTCGCGCACCGGGGACAGGAGGGCGTCGGCGAAGGCCATCCGCTCGACGAGGTAGTGCTCGCGGTGTTCCAGCGTGCAGGGGGGTGTGGGGCGGTACTCGTCGCCGTACAGGCAGTGGGCGTGCTCGGTGAGCGTGCTGTTCATCGTCCGTACGCGGGTGCGGGCCGTGGGTGCCTGTCTGTCCGATGTTCACACCGGGGACGGGCCGTAGCGCTGGGACGCGTCCGAGTGATGTCGCGGTCGTGGGCGGGGTGCGGGGACGAGGTGACCGTGGCCGCGTGTGGGGGCGGGGCGGAGAGGGGCGCGTGCGCTCGTGTGACGAGTGGGCGCCGTCGGCGCGGGGAGGGGGCTCCAGAACTCTACTTGACATAATGCTGATTATCGGCGCTTCGGGGGCCGGGCCGGAAGAGGGGTTTCCCGGGCGGCCGGCGGCCTGTGCGCGGGTGTGCTGTCGGCTGTGGCCGCCGTCCCGCTTCGGCCTCTGGCCGTCCGTCGACGGGCGGGCCGGCGCCAGGGCGCTTGCAGCGGGCCAGGTCGGCCCGTCCAGCGGACGCGCCCCTGAGACTGCGGGCGCTCGGGCGCTCGGCGGAGGACGCGGCCGGATGGCCGCGTCCCGGGTGGACCGTCCGGGCCGGTCGGCGGCCCTCGGCGTCGAGGCGCCTTCGCCGAGATCGCCGCAGAGTGGGCGCGACGCCTTCGGGGTGATGTCTGTGCAGGTCACGGCGGTTCTGTGCTCCCGGCTCACCTGCCGGTTCCCGCCTGTTCGGCCTCCCCGGGGCTCCGTCCCGGTCGCACGCCCCCGCCCTGCGGGCTGCCGCCTCGGCCGAACTCCCCTCCGAGGGTGCCGACGGGCGCCGTGTGCGCGGGTAAACAGGGCTCCAAGGGCCGGGATCGCCGCCGGTGCCCCGGTTCCGTCCCGTCGGGGAGTGATCCGTGTTTCATGCATAAAGTGCGTTATGCACGAAACTGGGGCAATCTTGACTTAGTGCCTAAAGGGCTCAAATCCGGCACGTCGGCCGTCCGGCCGGGCCCACCGCCAGCGGTAGGACGCGCCGCCCCGCCTCCGCGTTGTCCCCGCGGCGCCGCTGCGGTGCCTCCCGGCCACAAGCGGTCACAACCCGCCCATCCCCCTGCATTCCGCTCCCCGGCGCGCGATGCTCGAAGGGTGTCGAACAGCATCAGCCCCTCCCCTCGCGACGGCGCGGCCGAGACCGCCGCCGACCCGATCGACAGCGCCCGCGGCGCCTCCGCCGCCGGGACCGCCCCGTCCGCGCCCGCCGCCCCGTCCGGGCGGGCGGACGCGCAGCCCTCCCCCGCCGCCGAGCGCTCCGGCGGCCCGGGCCCCGGCGAGCGCTCCGAGGGCGCGGGGGCCGCGAAGAAGGCCGCCGACCGCCTGGTGGGCATCGACGTGGCCCGCGGCCTGGCCGTGCTGGGCATGTTCGTGGTGCACGTGGGGGTGGGCTGGACGCTGGCCGACGGCAGCAACGCCCTGTACGGGCTGGTGTCGGGCCGCTCGGCCGCACTGTTCGCCCTGCTGGCCGGGGTGTCGATCGCGCTGCTGTCGGGTGGGCCCACCCCCAGGGCCGGCCACGACATGGGGGTGGCGCTGTGGCGGGTGGTCATCCGCGGGCTCATCATGCTGCCGGTGGGCACCCTGCTGACGATGACCGGCACCCCGGTGTCGGTGATCCTGGCCTACTACGCGGTGTTCTTCGTGCTGGCGGCGCCGCTGATGAGCGAGCGGTGGAAGATCGTGGCCGGCACGGCGGCGGTGCTGGGCGTGCTGGGCCCGGTCGTCTCGTTCTACGTGCGGGGGCTGATGGCCGAGGGCGGACCGCTGCGGGGGCCGGTGGCGGCGGTGAACTCCTATGACCCGCTGGTGGCGCTGGCCGACGACGGGGTGGTGAACTTCCTGCTGACCGGCGCCTACCCGGCCATCACCTGGATGCCGTTCGTGTTCGCCGGGATGGCGATCGGGCGGCTGCGGCTGCGCCGCCGGGCCGTGCAGTGGTCGCTGGTGGGCGTTGGCGCGGGGCTTGCGGCGGTGGCCTACACGGCGTCCTGGGCGGCGCTGGCGCTGGGCGGGCGCGCGCGGCTGGAGGCGTCGTTCGACGCGGAGGCCGTGGCGGGCCACGGCGGGGCCTCCAGCGTGGCCGAGGCGCTGCGGGTGGGGTTCCCGGGGACGGTGCCGGTGAACGACTGGGCGTGGCTGCTGGTGTCGGCGGGGCACAGCGGGACGCCGTTCGAGGTGTTCGGTGCCGGGGGGATCGCGATCGCGGTGCTGGGGCTGTGCCTGATCGTGGCCCCCTACCTGCGGTGGGCGGTGTACCCGCTGGCGGCGGTGGGGGCGCTGGCGCTGACCACGTACGTGGGGCATGTGCTGGTGATCCGGCTGGCCGAGTCGGGGCTGGTGGACGGGACGCCGCTGGGGTTCGTCTCGGACCGGCTGGACCTGACGGTGCTGGTGGGGGCGCTGGTGTTCGCGACGGTGTGGCGGCTGCTGGTGCGGCGCGGTCCGCTGGAGGGGCCGCTGCACGTGGTGTCGATGTGGGCGGCCAAGCGTATTCCGTGAGGTGCGCGGCCGGGCCGGTGGTCGTGGGCGGCGGGGCGGGGCGCGTGGCGTCCCGCCCCTCGTGCGTCGTGGGCGGGTGCGCCCCGCTCCCCTGCCCCGGCCTGCGGGGTGCGGTGGAGCGGTTGTGCGGGGGCGGTCGAACAGCGGTGGGCGGGTTGTTCGAAAACGCCCGGGGCCGATGTGGTGGCAGGGGGCGGGATCGGGGAGGGTTGGGGGCATGAGCACTGCGGAGTTCGATGGAGGTTCCGTGCGGTCGGCCGCCCCGGGCCCCGGTCCGGATCCGGTCCCCTCCCCCGGCGGCGGGGCGCGGGAGGGGGCCCCGGAGGGGCGCCGGGCCCTGGACGCGGTGGAGGACTACCTGGTGGCGCGGATGGCGGCCAAGCCGTCGCCGCACACGGTGGCGGCCTACCGGCGCGACCTGCGCGGGGTCGTGGCGTGCGCGGCGCGGCCGCTGGGCCGGGAGCCGGGCCGGGTGGGGCTGGCCGAGCTGGACGCGCAGGTGATGCGCCGGGCGTTCGCGGACTTCGCGGCCGAGCGGGCGCCGTCCAGTGTGCTGCGGGCCTGGTCGACGTGGAACGGGTTCTTCGGGTTCTGGGTGGCCGAGGGGGCTCTGGCGGGCAATCCGATGCAGGCGGTGGGGCGTCCGCGGCTGCGGCAGGGCGAGCCCAAGCCGTTGATGGGCGAGGACACGCCGGAGCGGCTGCTGGAGGCGTTGGCGGCGGGGTGCCGGCGGGCGCGGGACCCCTGGCCCGAGCGGGATCTGGCGGTGATGGCGCTGGCGCTGCTGACGGGGCTGCGGTCGGCGGAGATGCTGGGGCTGCGGGTGGACTCGGTGAGCGGTCGGCCGGGTGAGCGGCGGGTGCGGGTGGTCGGCAAGGGGGGCCGGACGCGGTCGCTGCCGATCGAGCCGCCGTTGGAGGCGCTGGTGGAGGCGTATCTGCGGTCGCGGGAGGCGCGGTTCGGGGTGCGGGTGCGGGGCGGGGACCCGCTGCTGGTGGACAACCGGGGCGAGGGGCTGCGGCGGGGCGGTCTGCAGTACCTGGTGCGGCAGTGCTACAAGCACGCGGGGGTGCACGACCGGGTGGCGCGGGGGACGCTGGTGCACGCGCTGCGGCACACCTTCGCCACGCGGCTGGCCGAGGACGGGGCGTCGGTCACCGAGATCATGCGGCTGCTGGGGCATACGTCGTTGACGTCGTCGCAGTCCTACATCGATGTGACGGCGTCGGCGCAGCGGGAGGCGGCGCGGTCGAACCGGACCTATGGGGTGCTGCGCCGGCTGTCGGAGGGGTCCGGGGAGGACGGGGGCGGTGGCGGGGCGGTGCCGGGCCCGGAGGCCGGGGCGGGTGTCGGCGGCGGCGGGGCGGGGGCGCACTAGGGTGTGGGCCTGTGCCTATGGAGATCTCGACGGTGAACGTGAACGGGTTGCGGGCGGCGGCGCGCAAGGGGTTCGTGGAGTGGTTGGCGTCCACGGGGGCCGATGCGGTGTGCCTGCAGGAGGTGCGGGCGGTGCCCGAGCAGCTGCCGCGGGAGGTGGCCGCGCCGCCGGGGTGGCATGCGGTGGTGGTCCCGGGCGCTGTGAAGGGGCGTGCGGGGGTGGCGGTGTATTCGCGTGCGGACCCGGACGGGGTGCGGGTGGGGTTCGGCGCCGAGGAGTTCGCGGGGTCGGGCCGGTATGTGGAGGTGGACCTGGGGGCGGTGACGGTGGCGAGCCTGTACCTGCCCTCGGGTGAGGTGGGCACGGCGCGGCAGGAGGAGAAGGAGCGGTTCATGGGGGCGTTCCTGCCCTATCTGGTGCGGCGGCGGGCCGAGGTGGAGGCGGCCGGTCGGGACCTGGTGGTGTGCGGGGACTGGAACATCGCGCACCGGGAGGGGGATCTGAAGAACTGGCGGGGCAACCGGCGCAGTTCGGGGTTCCTTCCCGAGGAGCGGGCGTGGTTGTCGCGGGTGTTCGACGAGGCGGGGTATGTGGATGTGGTGAGGGCTTTGCATCCGGATCAGGCGGGTCCGTATTCGTGGTGGTCCTACCGGGGCCGGGCCTTCGACAACGATGCGGGGTGGCGGATCGACTACCAGGTGGCCACTCCGGGGCTGGCGGCGCGGGCGGTGTCGGCGCGTGTGGAGCGGGCGGCCTCGCATGATGGGCGCTGGTCGGACCATGCGCCGGTGACGGTGGCGTATTCGTGATGGTGCTGGTGTCGGTTCGGGCCGTGTGAAGGGGTGGGTTGTCGGTCATGGGTGTTCCGGTCGTGCTGGTGCACGGGTTGCGGGTGTCGGGGAGCATGTGGCGTGCGCAGGTGGAGTTCCTGCGGGAGCAGGGGCGCGAGGTGGTGGCGCCGGATCTGCCGGGGCACGGTGAGCGGCGGGGTGAGGACTTCTCGCTGGGGCGTGCGGTGGACGCGGTGCTGGACGCGGTCGACGGGGTCGGCGGGCGTTGCCTGCTGGTGGGGTTGAGCCTGGGCGGGTTCGTGTCGATCGCGGCGGCGGCGGCGAGTCCGGGGCGGGTGGCCGGGCTGGTGGCGGCGAGCTGTACGGCGCGTCCGGCGCAGTCGTTGGCGCAGGTGTACCGGATTCCGGCGGCGTTGTTGGAGGTGCTGCCGGACAAGGGGTTGTCGGTGAACGAGCGGTTCCACCGGTTGACGCTGCCCGATGAGGGGGCCGATGCGGTGTTGGACGGCGGTCTGGCGATGGAGGCGGCGCGGTCGGTGATCGATGAGATCGCGGACATGGACGTGCTGGGGGCGCTGGGGGCGTATCCGGGGCCGGTGTGGTTGGTGAACGGTGCGCGGGACCATTTCCGGATCCATGAGAAGCGGTTCATGGACGCGTGTGCGGAGGGGCGGCTGGTGAACGTGCCGCGGGCGGGGCACATGGTGAGTCTGGACCAGCCGGTGAACTTCTCGCGGCTGGTGGCCGATGCGGCCGATGTGGTGGATGTGCGGGAGGCGCGCCGTGCGGTGGAGGGCGGTGGGGAGCAGGCGCGTGTGCTGGAGGGGCCTGCGCCGGGGTGAGGTGCGCGGGGTGTTCGCGTGGTGAGGGGCGGCTTTCGGGCCGCCTCTTTTTTGGTGCCTTGGCGGTGGTGTCGGTGGTTTTCCTGTGGCGGAGGGGGCGGGGCTGTAGTTTCACGTCGTCCGTCCTGCTGGATTCCCCCTGTGCTGGGCGGACCCGTGAGTATGATGAAAGTATGAGCGAGGTGAAGAAGCGCGTGACGGTGACGTTGGACCCCGAGCTGCTGGCGTGGGCCGAGCGGCTCGTGGAGTCGGGAGAGGCGCGGTCGGTGTCGGCCGTGGTCAACGATGCGATGGCCGACAAGGTGCGCAGGCAGGCGAACGCGGGCATCCTCATCGAGGAGGACATGCAGGAGGCGCGTCGGCGCGACCCCGAGGAGTTCGAGCGCGCCATGGAGTGGGCGCTGGAGGTCACCGGCGGTCCCCTGCCCGAGCGCGAGGGCGAGGGCGCGGACGGCGAGGCGGCGGCGTGATCGGAGGCAAGATCCTGACGGCCTCGGCGCTGTCGTCGTGGTTCGACGGCTCGGTGTACATGGCGGCGCTCGTGGGCGTGGCCAAGCGCAAGGTGATCCCCCTGCACGTGCCCACGCTGGCGCTGGTCCAGGCGCTGGACGCGCTGTCGGAGCGGCGCTTGGAGGCGGTCGCGGCGCGTCTGGACGCGCCGGTGTTCACCTTCGGCGAGGTGGGGCGCGGCGTGGCCGAGGGGGTCGCGCGCCTGACCGCCCGTTGGGAGCGTGAGCGGTTGTCCACCGCCGATGCCCATGTGATCTGGGCGAGTGCCGGCTACGAGGGGTGGCCGGTGGTGGTGTCCCATGGGGCCGAGGCGTGGAAGACGCGGCTGCCCGGTACCCCGATCGAGGTGGTGCCCTAGCGGGCGGCGCCCGGCGACCAGGGGCCGGGGGGCGAGGTGGGGCCGGAGAGGGCGCTCTCCGGCCCCGTCCTTTCGCGCGAGGGGCCGCTGCGGGGGTGCCCGGCCGGGGACGCTCGGGCGTCACGGGGGTGAACCCTGAGGTCCCGGGCGTGGAAAAGTCGCCGGGATTGGCCGAAACGGCCCCGGAGAGGGGCCCAGGGTCGCTACTTTCGGTTCTGGCGGGGGCACGGTGCGTCCGCGCTCCGCCGGGACGCTGTCGGTGACGACGGGGCGGTGATGAGGCCTTGAGCGCACGCGAGGATCTTCTGTCGGCTTTGGACCAGGGGTGGTTGAGCGACGCCCACGCCTACCTGGCGCTCAAGCCGCTGTGGCGGGACGGGCGCATCACGCGGCCGGGCGGCAGGTCGCGCCAGCACATCCTGCTGGCCAAGGAGACGCTGCGCACGGCGGCGCGCAGCGGGCTGCTGACCGAGGAGGAGGCCGAGCACGCGCTGCGGCCGCTGCGGCCGGACGGCGAGGGGGCCGAGGGCGCGGCGGGGTGAGGGCGGGCCCACCGCGGGGCGGCTCCCGGGGATGACCTTGCTCACTTCCGGGGGCGGGCGCGGCCGCTTCGGGGCCCCGGTGCGGTGCCCGGGCGGCTGCACGGCGTAGCCTCGTGGGCTGTGACCTCGCACGATGAATCCCCCGACCGGGGGGCGACGACGACCTCTTCCGCTGACGGCAAGGGCAGGCCGGGCCTGGCGCACACGCTGCGCCGCCGCCACATGGCGATGATCGCCATCGGCGGTTCGGTGGGCGCGGGCCTGTTCATCGGCTCGGGCGCGGTGATCCACGCCGCCGGGCCGGCGGCCGTGGTCTCCTATGCCATCGCCGGTGCGCTGGTGCTGCTGACGCTGCGCGCGCTGGGCGAGATGGTGGTGGCGCGGCCGGCCTCGGGCTCCTTCTCCGACTACGCGCGCCTGGCCCTGGGGCCGCGCGCCGGGTTCGCCATCGGGTGGCTGTACTGGTGGATGTACTCGGTGCTGGTGGCGGCCGAGGCGGTGGCCGGCGCGGCGATGCTCTCGGGGTGGATCCCCTTGCAGGGGTGGCTGCTGTCGCTGCTGCTGCTGGTGGTGATGACCGGGGCCAACCTGATCTCGGTGCGGGTGTTCGGCGAGACCGAGTCGCTGTTCTCCCTGGTGAAGGTGGCCACGATCGTCGGGTTCCTGGTGCTGGGCGGGCTGTACGCGCTGGGGCTGTGGCCCGGCGGCGCGGGGATGACGCTGTCCAACCTGTGGGCGCACGGCGGTTTCGCGCCCAACGGGTGGGCGGCGGTGCTGGCCGCCGTGGTGGTGGTGCTGTTCTCCTTCGGGGGCGTGGAGATCGTGACGATCGCCGCCGGGGAGAGCGACGAGCCCGAGCAGGGGGTGGCGCGGGCCACGACGAACGTGCTGTGGCGGATCGCGCTGTTCTACATCGCCTCGATCCTGGTGGTGGTGGCGGTGGTGCCCTGGGACACCGCCGAGCTGCTCAAGAGCCCCTTCGTGTCGGTGATGGAGACGGTGGGGGTGCCCGCGGCGCCGCTGGTGATGGAGGTGGTGGTCTTCATCGCGGTGCTGAGCGTGCTGAACGCCGCGCTGTACACCTCCTCGCGGATGCTGCACGTTCTGACCCGGCAGGGGGACGCCCCGCGGGCGCTGGCGTCGGTGACGCGGCGCGGGGTCCCGGCGCGGGCGATCCTGCTGGGCACGTGCGTGGGGTACGCCTCGGTGGTGGGCAACTACCTGTGGGGCGATGCGGTGTTCGGGTTCCTGGTGGCCTCGATCGGCGCGATCCTGCTGGTGCTGTTCCTGGTGATCGTGGCCTCCCAGCTGGTGATGGGGGCGCGGCTGCGGCGTGAGGAGCCCGAGCGGCTGCGTTTCCGCATGTGGGGGTTCCCGTACCTGTCGTGGGCGGTGCTGGTGGCGCTGGTGGCGGTGCTGGGGGCGATGGCGGTGCTGCCGGACCAGCGCACTCCCCTGGTGGCGACGCTGGTGTCGGTGGCGGTGGTGCTGGTGGCCTACGAGGCGCGCCGGAGGTGGGGGGCGGCTCCGGTGAGTTCGGAGCCGCTGTACACCCGGGCCGACGGGCGCGGCGCGGCCTCCGGTGGCGGCGGCGCGCCCGGTGACGGGGTCGGTGACGGTGGCCGGGGCGGCGAGGAGGCGCCGGGCGGCCGGTCGGCCGAGTAGAGGAGCCTGCCGGCCACCTGGCCGGGTTCGCGGGGGCGGCGCCGGGCGCCGCCCCCGTTCGTCGTTTCGGGAGGGAGGGTGGGCCGTCGGGGCCCCTCTCCCCCGCCGGGAGCCGCGTCCGGCGGGGGCGGTCTCCGCACCTCCCCTTCGCCGTTCGCCCGCGGCGCGGCGTCGGCGTGGGCGGGTGCGGTTGAGCCGGGGCGGGCACCGGGGGCTGGACAGCGCGTTCTCCGGGATCCGGATGGTGCGGGTGCGCCATGACGAGCGCGTGCGCGCGTTCGTGCGCCGGGTGTTCGGGGCGGTGCGCGCCGACAGGGCCGCGCGCCGGCCGGTGAGCGGCGAGCGCTGGCGTGGTCGCGGGCCGAAAACGATCGGAGGAACTCGCCCTAGTCCTGGGCGCCCTTGCCGAACAGGTCCAGGAACTCCTGCTTGTCGAACATGCGCGCCGCCTCGACGGCCGAGGGGGTGCCCGCGGCGGGGTCGGCGCCGTGGCGGACCAGGATCCGCACGACCTGGTCCTCGCCCTTGAAGACCGCTCCGGCCAGGGGCGACTGGCCGCGGTCGTTGAGGCTGTCAGGGTCGGCGCCCCTCTCGCACAGGGCCTGCACCGCCTCAGGGTGGCCGTGGTAGGCGGCCAGCATCACCAGGGTGTCGCCCTTGTCGTTGGTCAGGTCCACCGGTACGCCCGCGTCCAGGTAGGCGCACAGGGCTCCGCTGTCGCCGGTGCGCGCGAAGTTGAACACGCGGGTGGCCAGTTCGATCACGTCAGGGTCCTCGGCGGGGTCCGGGCCGGTCCGCTGCTGGTCGTCGCTCACGCCCACCAGCCTAAAGGCGCCGGGGGCGGGTGCCTGGTGGGCGCGGCCGGGAGCGGGTCGGCCGTGTCGGGTGGTGCAGGGCGGTGCCGCCCGGAGGCGGGTGTTGCGGTGGGGCGCTTCGGCGGTCTTCTCGTTCGGCGACCGCGATGCGCATCCGGGCGCGGGCGCCGGCCGCGTGCGGCGTGCGGGGTCCCCCGGCGTGTCCGGGCCGTGGTCGGCCGGCGGCATTCCCGTCGGCCGCGACGACGCGCACTCGGTCGTGTGCGGCGTGCGGAGATCGGTCAGGGGCGGCGTCGTCGGGTCACTCCCGGTGGGGCGGGAGTTATGGCACGGCCCAGGCGCCGCCGAGACGGCGCCTGGGCGCGCGCGGGGTGGTCGGGCCGGTCCCGGGGGCACCGGCGTCCGGGTCGGGACCTTCGGCGGCCGAAGTGGGGACTTGTGGCCCCGGTCCGGCCGCCGTGCGTGGGCCGGGTGGCGGGCGCGGCGCGGACCGGCCGCCCTCCCCTGTTGTGAGCTGGGATTCTTTCGTGCGCGGGCGGGTGGTGCGGTGGTCGCGGGGTGCGGAGGGCGTGCGTTCGCTCCAGGGGGCCGGACCCCCGGCGGCGGCTACTGTGCGTGTTTTTCCCGGGGGTGGGGCCGTGGGCGTCAGCGGCGGCCCAGCGGGCGATCGGGGGTGGGCGCGGGGGCGCGGAGGCCGGGTGCGCCGATCACTCCGGGTGTCCGAGATGCCCAGGTGGCGGCAATTGTCGCTATGGTGCAGGCTCGACTTCGAGAGGAGCTGTTCGGTGCGACACGTCGTCGGATTCTTCGTCGGTCTCCTCCTCGCCCCCGTGGTCGTGCTCGGCGTCGGGTGGGCCCAGCCCCGCCTGGCCGCGCTCAACGGGGCCGGGGGGACCTTCGCCGACACCGCGGGCGCGGTCACCGTCGCCGGTCTGGGGGGCGTGGCCCTGGTCGTCGCGGTGACGCTGGTCGGGCCCCGGCTGACGCCCATGCTGCCCGGGATCGCCGGGCTGACCCTGATGGCCGCCAGCGCCGTGGCGGTCCTGCGGCCGGGGCTGGCCGACCGGGTCCCCGCGTGGGTGCCGGGCCAGGAGGGGGCGGTGCAGCTGCTGGGGCTGGGGGTGTTCCTGCCGCTGGCGGTGCTGATGGTGGCGCCCATGCTGGTGCCCTCGCGCTGGGTGCGCGAGGAGCCGGGCGGCGTGAGCCCGGACGAGTACTTCGACGGGCTCTACGACGAGGACTACGAGGACGACGGGGACGACGGGGACTCGCCCCGCTCCCGGCGCCGCCACGCGGCCTGAGAAGGACGGGCGGCGGCGGTGCGGTGCCGCGCCCCGGAGCCGGCGCAGGCCGGGCCGACGGGCGGGTGAGGCCCGTCCCTGTCCGTCCGGGACGCCTGCCCGGGCGACGGGAGCCGTGCGGGATCGCGTGGGGCACCGGCCGGCCCGCACCGCTCCCCCGGACCGTGTGGGCCGGGACGGTTCGGCGGAGCGGTCTGCCCGCGCCGTTGTGGGGAGCGGGCGCCGCGCTCCGGCGCCGCCCCTGGCCCCTGCCGCCGTCCGTGGGTGCTCCGGGGGGCATCGCGTGCCCCACGCCGCGTTCTCGCCGCTCGGCGGCGCGGGCGCGCCGCCCCCCACCTCCGGGAGACGCAGCGGCCGTGCGAGGGAGGCGCCTGGACGCCGTTCGCGACGGCCCTGGTCCGGGCGACACGGCCCGGGTGCGGGGGTCGGGCACGATGCCTCCGGGGCGCCTGCGGCGCCCCGGTACGCCTGGACCTGCTCCAAGACCGCCCGGCGGCCCGTGTGCCCAGAGACCGGGACCCCGCCCCGGCGGCCGACGCCCGACGGCAAGGCACAGCGCCTCCACCGGCCTGCGAGGTGTGGGGACGGGCGTGGGCCCGCCCCCACACCTCACAGGCCGGACACCGCGCCGTGGATCCCCGTCGGCCGGAACCTCACCGCCAGGTGGGGCCCCAGCCGGACCTCTTGGAGACCCCCGGCGGCAGCGGCGGCAGGATGCGTTTGCCGGGCGGCCCCTGGTCGGGCTCCTCCTCGGCCTGGGAGGCGCGCTCCTGGTCGTAGGCGCGCAGCATCTCCTCGGTCAGCACAGGGATCTGCTCGGTCGCCGCGGCCTGGGGCTCGGGAGCGGACTCAGGATCGGGTTCGGACTCGGGGGCCGGTGCGTCCGGCTCCTCCGGCGGCTCCCCGCCCTCGTCCTCGCGGGCATCGGCGTGGCCGGACAGGGAGGGCACCGGCACCGGGTCGGGGGCGCGGTCCCACTCGGGGGCCGCCGGATCCTCCCGCGGGCCATGGCCGTAGCCGGGCCAGGGGCCCAGCCCCGACTCGATGGGGCCGCTCCCCGGCAGCGTGACCTCGGCGGAGGGCCAGGGGCCGGAGTCGGCATCGGAGCGGGCGCCGCCGTCGGCAGGGGCGTCGGCGGCGGGGGCCGGGGGCGTTTCCACGGGCGGATCGGCACTGCCCTGGCCGGCCGCGGCCGGTCCGGCGGTGTCGGCGGCGGGTTCGGCGGCGGCCGTGAGCCCGGCGGCGGGTTCGGGGGCGCGGTCCCACCCGGGGGCCGCGGCGCCCTCCCCGCCCGCGGAGGGGGCGGGCGGCGGGGGTGCCGCCGCGGCCGCCGGGCGCTCGAAGGCCGAGAAGGTGCCCGAGGCGGTGTCGGCGGGCGCGGACGCGCGGGCCCACCACTGCTCGGCCTCCTCGGTGCCGAGCTCGGTGTCGACCTCCAGCCAGCCGTTCACCTGGGGGTGGCGCCTGCGGGCGCTCCACGAGCGCGGGAAGGGCTGGGCGTCCAGTACCAGCACGTGCTCGCCGTCGTGGGTGGGGATGTCGGCGGGCACGCCCTCGTTCCACACCCACGAGCCGTCCAGCGCCACCAGGTTCCACCAGCCCTTGACCGGGCCGGCCGCCGGGTCGGGCTCGGCGTCGCGGAAGGCGGCGGTCCAGCGCTCGTCGGGGCGGTGCCCGGGCAGGCCCTGGCCCTGCTCGCCCACCAGGGCGTCGGCGAGCAGGGTGTGCAGCTGGAAGTTGTCGCCGATGCCCTCGAAGAACACGCGGAAGGCGCGGCCGGTGGCCCGGTCCAGGACCAGTGCGGAGGTGGCGCCGGTCATGCGCAGCAGGGCGCGCATCTCGGTGAACTCCTCCAAGGCGGCGGAGAGCTGGTTGGAGATGGCGATCAGCTCGGCGCCCAGGGCGGTGTCGGCGCGCACGGCGGCGCGTACGCGGTGGTCGGCGAGCATGGTGGCCGCGGCCAGGGCGTGGCGGCGGATGGTCCACCAGCAGATGGTGGCGGTGGCGGCGGTCTCGCCCAGGTCCTCGGCGACGGTCTGTTCGGCCTGGGCGGTGACCTCGTCGGGGTCGGGGACGTCTCCGGCGCCTGCGGCGTTCCAGGCGTGCAGGAAGACGGCGGCGCCCTGGCCCATGGTGCGCAGCAGGCGCACGACGGTGGTGCCGGTCTCCCCGGGTATGGCGCCCGACTCCACCAGCGCTCCGGCCACCACGCACAGGTCGGCGGTGATCCCGGGTCCGGTGTGGCCGCCGGACAGCAGGGTGCCCAGGGCCTCCAGCGCCAGTTCCCGCTCTTCGGCGGGGACGTGGTGGGCCAGGTTGTAGACGCGGTGCACCGCTTCGGGGAAGCGTTCGGTGTCCGAGGCGACGGAAGCGTCGATCAGCTCCTGGAATGCCGCGCGAAACTCATCGATCACCCGCAAATGGTCGCACATATCGGACACGGTCGGATCACAGCCCGAGGCGGGTCACGGCGTTGTCTTCCAGCGGATTCGCGGTGCGGATGTAGGTGTGGACGGTGCGGGGGTTGGTCCAGCGGCCCTGGCGCATGATCTCGCGGTCGGCGGCGCCGGACAGGGCGGCCTGGGTGGCGAATCCGGCGCGCAGGGAGTGGCCGCCGAAGGCGTCGGGGTCGAGTCCGGCGCGGTGGGCGTAGCGCTTGACGAGTTCGGCGACGGCGCGTCCGGAGACGGGGCGGTCGCCGATGCGGCCGTGCCGGTCGACGGGCGGGAAGAGGGGGCGGGCGGTGCCGTCGGCCAAGTCGGTGCCGGTCCAGGTGTGGCAGCGGTGGGGGGTGCGGGGGTCGTGTTCGCGTTCGGCGGATTCGGCCAGGGCGGTGCGCAGGGCGCGGGTTCCGCCGTCGCGCAGGGCGGTGCGCAGGTCGGCCCAGTCGGCGAAGGCGCACACCGGGCAGGTGGGGCGGTGGCGGCCGCGGGGCAGGGCGACCTGGTGGTCGTGGCGGGCCTCCTGGTCGGTCTTGGTGGCGTGCAGGCGAAGCACGAGCAGGGGGTCGCCGGTGCGGGGGTCGGTGCCCACGGCGGTGTCGTCGAAGGTGAGGGCGGCCAGTTCGCTGCGGCGCAGGGCGCCGGCGAATCCGGTGAGCAGCAGGAGGGTGTCGCGGGCGCGGGCGGCGCCGGTGGGGTGGCCGGGTTCGGGGCGGTGGTCGAGCAGGGTGGTCAGGGTGTGCAGGAGGACGGGGCGTTTGCGGCGGGGGGCGGTGCGGCGCCGTCGGCGGATGCCGCGCAGGGTGAGGCGTACGACGTCGGCGCGGGTGGGCGAGGGCAGGCCGTGGGCGCCGTGGACGGCGGCGATGGCGGCGGCCTTGCGCTCCAGGGTGGAGGGGGACAGGGCCCAGCGGTCGGGGTCGTCGGCGCGGACGGTGTCGGCGGCGGCGGCGAGGTAGACGGCGACGTCGACGGGGTCGGCGGGCAGGCTGGTGCGGTGTTCGGCCAGGCACCAGGCGGTGAAGGCGACCCAGTCGGTGCGGTAGGCGCGCAGGGTGTTGGGCGATTGGGCGGAGGTGAGGTAGCGGGCCAGGGCGCCGGCCTGGTCGGCGTCGAAGCGGCGGCGGACCTGGTCCAGGGCGCGTTCGTCGACCAGGACGCTGTGGTCGACGTGGCGGAGGCGGGCGCGGACCTCGGCGGGGACGGGGAGCGCGTCGGCGGCGTCGGGGTGTTCGGTGTGTTCGTCCTCGGGGCGGCCGGTGCCGTCGTCGGGGCCGGCCGGGCCGGTGGGGCCGGGGCCGCCGCCGGGGGCGGGGTCCGTGTGCCGGTGGTGGTCTGGTGTCGTTGCGCCCACGGTGGTCCATGATGGCGTATTCGGGGCGGCGGGCGGTACGGGCGCGCCGCGGGGGCGGGGGTCAGGCGGACAGGCCGCCGCGCAGGGCGTCGATGATCTGGGCGGGGCCGGCGAGGGTGAACACGGCGATGGCCGAGGCGGCGGTGGCCAGGGTGAACAGGCCCGCGGCGATCTTGCGGCGCAGCAGGGCGGCGGTGGCGGCGCCGGCGGCGGGGACGGCCAGGGCGCAGGTGACCATGCCGACCAGGTACCAGGCGGTGGCGCGCAGGGAGGGTTCGGCGGACCGCTGGGGGTCCATCATGGCCAGGCCTTCGGCCAGGATGAGCAGGAAGAACAGGGCGGTGCCGCCGAGCCAGGCCAGGGTGAGCAGGGTCCACAGGGCGATGGGCCAGCGGGGCTTGGGCTCGTCGAGGCGGACCGGGGTGCGGCGGCGCGAGGGGGCCTCGGCCGTGCGGGTGCCGCCCGCCGGGGCGGGGCCGGGCGCGGCGGGGGCGGCGGCCGTATTGCGTTTGTTCTTGTGCTTCTTCTTGGGCGACACGTCCCCTCCCCCGGGTGCCGGTGGTCGTGTGCGGGTCGGCGCCCAGCCTAGGCGGTGGCCGGGCGCTCAGGCGCCGGGTGCCAGGTGGACGGCGGCGATGAAGACGGGCGGCCAGGCCAGCAGGGCCAGGCACCACAGGGCGGCGCGGCGGTCGCCGGCCACGGTGGTGATGGCGGCGGCCAGCAGGGGCAGTCCGGCCGAGGCGGCGAAGCCCAGGGTGTACCACTCCGAGGCCGAGTCGGTGTCGGCCGATACGCCGTTGACGTAGCCGAATGGGCCCAGAACCAGGGCGGCCACGGCCAGGACGGCGGCGACGATGCGGATTCCGGCGGGGTGGCGGGTGTTGGTGCCGGCGGTCAGGCGGCGGGGGCGGTCGCCGTTGTCTGTGGGACGCACGGTGTCGCGGGTGCCTTTCAGGCGG